>DGQF01000012.1:54339-100810 GCA_002389675.1 Gammaproteobacteria bacterium UBA4421 | reverse complement strand
AAGGAACCGGATTTTGAATCCGGCGCGTCTACCAATTTCGCCACCCAGGCACTGGGGGAGATTATTCTGCCCAAGCCGCTGCGCAGATACAAGCAAGGGTATGCTCATTTCGAGAAGATTTTATGACGTAGGGGTTTTGAATCGCTAAACTAGAGATCCTTTTTGATTTGGTCCGTCAAGCCAATGCAGCTCGAGGATTTTCATTACGATTTGCCACCAGCGCAAATCGCTCAGTATCCAACGCCGGAACGCACCGCTTCTCGCCTTTTAACCGTGACTGATGGGCCGTCTGAGCACGGTGCATTTGCAGATATCGTGCGGAAATTTAGGCCCGGTGATCTGTTGGTTTTAAACAACACAAAGGTGGTTAACGCACGGTTGTTCGCAACTAAGGACAGCGGCGGCCGGGCGGAAATTTTATTTGAGCGTCTGCTTAATGAGCATGAAGCGCTTTGCCAGGTGCGGGTCAGTAAGCCGTTGCGCGACGGTCGCATTTTGCGAGTCGGGCGCGTCATGATTACCTCAAAAGGGCGGCGGGGTCAGTTTTATCAGCTTCACAGCGAGCAGCCCTGGCTTGCGCTTATGGAAGAACAGGGCCATGTACCTTTGCCGCCATATATCGAGCGTCATGATGAAGGTGAGGATTTACAGCGCTATCAAACAGTTTATGGAGAGGTGCCTGGCGCTGTGGCGGCGCCCACTGCAGGGCTTCATTTCTCTGCAGAGCTGCTTGCGCAGTTGCAGGCTGCTGGTGTTGAGTTGGCACAAATTACCCTGCATGTGGGTGCGGGCACCTTTCAGCCGATTCGAGGAGAGTTGCAAAACCATAAAATGCACCGCGAGGTCTATCGAATTACTGATGCTGCTGCGGTGCAGATAAACGCCGCAAAGGCTGAAGGGCGGCGGGTGATTGCCATTGGGACGACGGTGGTTCGAACGCTCGAGAGCGCCGCTCAAAGCAGCAACGCGCAGGTGGCAGCAGGATCTTCTGAAACTCAGCTGTTTATCAAGCCGGGATTTCAATTTCAAATTGTCGACGCTTTAGTGACCAATTTCCATTTGCCCAGTTCAACTCTGTTGATGTTGGTGTGTGCTTTTTCTGGGTATCAAAGCGTCATGACCGCCTATCGAGAGGCGGTTAAGTGTGGCTATCGTTTTTTCAGTTATGGCGATGCCATGTGGCTCACTGGAAAACACGCTCACATACCCAACGTCGATGAGGGAGCAACGAAGCAAAATGTTTGATATCACTCACCAGGATGGCGCCGCACGGCGGGCTGAGTTGCAGTTGCCTCATGGCACGGTCCAGACTCCGGTGTTTATGCCCTGTGGCACCTATGGTTCTGTCAAAGCCCTAACGCCGCGCGATATTAAAGCAGTGGGCACGCAAATGCTGTTGGGCAATACCTTTCATTTAATGTTACGCCCTGGCGATGAGCGTATTGCCAAATTTGGTGGGTTGCACGAATTTATGCAATGGCCGGGACCAATACTGACTGATTCGGGCGGCTTTCAGGTATTTAGCTTGGGTGAATTGCGCAAGCTGAATGAACAAGGGGTTGTCTTTCGCTCGCCAGTCAATGGTGATCGCGTTCATTTAACACCAGAGTCTTCGATTGGTGTGCAGCGAAACCTATCGTCGGATGTGGTGATGGTTCTGGATGAGTGCACTGCACATCCAGCGACTTTAAGCCAAGCCCGTGACTCGATGCGCCTGTCTGCACGCTGGGCGAAGCGCTGTCGCATTGCATTTGATGAAACCCGAGATCAGGCGCTCAATCCGGGGGCGAAACTATTTGGCATTGTGCAGGGAGGCATGTACGAAGATTTGCGGTTGGAGAGTTTGGCCGCCTTGACTGATCTAACCTTCGATGGATATGCAATCGGCGGGCTCTCCGTTGGTGAGAGCAAAGAAGATATGGTTCGAATCATGACTCATCTCTTACCGCATATGCCGGCAGATAAGCCTCGCTATCTTATGGGGGTGGGCACCCCGCAAGATTTGGTCAAAGGAGTGGCGTTGGGCGTTGACATGTTCGATTGTGTGATGCCGACGCGCAATGGGCGCAATGGTTACCTATTCACCTCGCAGGGAATGGTAAAAATTCGCAATGCGCGACACAAAGACTCAGATGCGCCGGTAGACCCGGAGTGTGAATGTTATACCTGTACGCAGTTTTCTCGCGCGTATCTGCATCACTTGGATCGCTGTGGTGAGATGTTAGGGGCTATGTTGATGACTCAGCATAACTTACACTACTACCATAATTTAATGGCCAGATTGCGCGCATCTATCGAAACGGGTACATTTCGCAGCCTCGTCAAAACCCTTCACAATGATTGGAATTCAACATGAGTCTCTTTGAAACAACCGCAAATGCAGCCCCCATGGGCGGCGCCGGTGGTGATGCCGGATTAATAAACCTCCTGTTTTTAGGGGGGTTTGTTTTAATTTTTTATTTCTTATTGATTCGGCCGCAAAATAAGCGCCGCAAAGAACACCAAGCATTGGTTAGCGAGCTATCCAAAGGGGACGAAATCGTGACTGCGGGCGGTATCGTAGGTTTGGTGAATAAAGTCGAAGATGACTTCATCAAAGTTCAAGTTGGCGATAATGTCGAAATGCGGATTCAGAAAACTGCAGTCGGTGCGACATTGCCTAAAGGCACCATAAAGTCGTTGGATGCCGAGAAATAAATGGTCGATTCTGGCCCAGAGGCCCCAACGCTACTTGGTGCGCCGCGCCGCAATCAGGCTGCACCGAATTCTTTTCGCCCTTGGCAATACCTGCTAATTGTTGGCGTGCTTGTTTTAGGCGCGCTATACAGTGCGCCAAATCTGTTTCAACCCGATCCCGCGCTGCAAATCAGGCCGCGTGACAACAGCTTTACTGCGCTGGAGATTGATCGAGCGCTGGCAAAAGTTGAGCAAGCGCTCGTGCAAGCCTCCATTCCGGTGGTTGGGATTGATAGCCTCGATGGGTTTGGCCTTTTGCGCGTCACAAGTGACGAACACCAGCTGCGTGCGCGAGAAATAGCGATTGAAACGCTGAACTCGGGTCAGGAGCAATATATCGTTGCCTTGAATCGCGCAAGCACAACCCCTGACTGGCTCAAGAACATGGGCGCATCGCCGATGTCCCTTGGGCTAGATCTTTCCGGTGGCGTACATTTTTTGCTGCAGGTCAATATGGATGAGTATTTGCAGTCGGTTGTGAACAGTGCCGCGGAGGGCATACAGGACAAGTTGCGCGAATCACGAATTGTCTATGTGCCCAGTCGTAACATGGTAGACGGTTTGAGTGTCCGTGTTGCCTTCAACGATGAAGATGAGCGGGATCGAGCCAGCGAGGTTCTGGTCGAGTATCAAGACTATCAAATTCGTGAGTTGCCCGTAGAAGGCAAGCCGGGATTGGTTTTTCGGCTGACGCAGGAGCGTATTGAGGCGCTAGAAGATCGCGCGATCAGCCAGAATCTGACCAGTCTTCGTAATCGGGTGAACGAGTTAGGGGTGTCCGAGCCGCAGGTTCAAAGGCTGGGTCGGTCGCGTATTGTGGTTGATTTACCGGGTATTCAAGACAGCGCGCGGGCCAAAGAGATTCTGAATAAATTCGCCAATCTCGAGTTTCGTCTCGCGGGATTGCCCAATACGCCACGTTTTCAACAGGAAACGTATGACTACGAAGGGCGTACCCAGGATATCTTGCGGCGTAATATTGTTACCGGCAATAACGTTCAGGATGCGCAGCAAAGCTTTGATCCGGAAACGTCGCAGCCGCAGGTGAGCATTGAGCTGGATAACGATGGCGGTAACCGAATGTTTGACGCCACGAAAGACAATGTTGGCCGAGCGATGGCTATTTTGTTCATTGAGCAAAAACCGAGAGTTAAGAAAGTCGTCAAAGACGGAAAAATAGAGAACGTTTTTTCCAGCGTTGAAGAACGGCGCCTGATCAGCGTGGCAAATATTCAGTCGGCGCTGGGTTTTCAATTTCGCATTACCGGGTTGAGTTTGCGAGAAGCTCAGGATTTGGCGTTGTTGTTGCGAGCAGGTGCGCTAGCGGCGCCCATGTATATTGTTGAAGAGCGCACGGTGGGTGCCCAGTTGGGGGATGAAAACATCAAAGCTGGATGGCAATCGGTAGCCATTGGCTTTATCTGTGTGCTCATATTTATGCTGTTCTACTATCGTTGGTTTGGCTTAGCGGCGAACATTGCGCTAACGATGAACTTGATGTTGTTGGTAGCCATCATGAGCATTCTAGGGGCAACGCTTACACTCCCGGGTATCGCCGGTATTGTGCTCACAGTGGGTATGGCTGTTGATGCAAATGTGTTGATATTTTCGCGCATTCGCGAAGAGCTCGAGACACGTTCGCCGCAAGCCGCGATTCAGGCAGGTTTCGAGCGCGCATTGCTCACCATTACAGATGCTAATGTCACCACGTTTTTTGTGGCGATCATACTCTTGTCGATCGGCAGTGGTCCGGTGCGCGGTTTTGCCGTTACGCTGGCAGTGGGCATTGTAACGTCGATGTTTACCGCCATTATGGTCACGCGATCAGTGGTGAACTTGATGTATGGCGGGCGAAAACTGGAGTCTTTGAAAGTATGAAAACGACCAACTTCGACTTCATGGGTAAGCGCTATTTCGCAGCAACTTTCTCCGGTGTTTTGTTGCTGGTTGCTGTTTTGGGTTTGAGTGTGAATAGCCTGAATTTTGGACTGGATTTTACCGGCGGAACTTTAGTGGAGCTGGGCTTTCCCGAAAAAGTGGACGCGCAAGTATTGCGAGAAAACCTTGAGAGCACCGGCTTTGAAAATGGCACGGTTCAGTTTTTTGGCTCGGATCGAGACATCCTTATTCGTATGCCGCCGCAGGATGGGAGTGATCAAGCCAGTTTGGGAGATCAGCTGTTTCAAACGCTGGCTGAACTCTATCCGGGCGTGCAGCTGCGTCAGTCTAATTTTGTAGGCCCGGCGGTAGGCGAAGAATTAACAGAAGACGGTGGCCTTGCGCTGCTGACGGCTTTAATTGTTGTCATGCTCTACATTTTAGTGCGCTTTACAAAGCAATTTTCAATCGGCGCGGTTCTGGCGCTTACCCACGACGTGATTGTTGTGCTGGGATGTTTTGCAGTTTTTCAATGGACGTTTGATTTGACGGTGTTAGCGGCTTTGCTAGCTGTCATTGGATATTCGCTTAATGACACCATTGTGGTCAGTGACCGGATTCGGGAAAATTTCCGTAAAATACGCAAGCGTGCGCCTATTGCTGTGATCAACGAATCGCTCAACCAGACCCTGGGGCGCACGATTGTGACCTCGTTGACGACCTTGTTTGTGCTGTTATCACTGTTGTTTGCAGGTGGAGAGGTGATTCGGGGCTTTGCCTTGGCGCTGAGTATTGGTGTGATTGTGGGTACTTACTCATCAATTTATGTGGCAGCAAACGTTTTGTTAGCGCTAAATATCACGCGTGAAGATCTTTTGGTCCCAGAGGCGGAAGAAGAAAATGAGGGCAGTTACCCTTAAGAGGTGACTGCGGCTACTCCGGAGCCTCTAGAGGTCTTGCTTGGCGCTCTTGAAGGCTTGGATCATGGCCCGCATACATTTGGGATTGGCGGCCACAATGTCGCCACTTCTCCAGTAGCTCTCTCCGCCTTCAAGGTCACCGATGAACCCGCCGGCTTCGCGCACTAAAACAATACCCGCAGCAATGTCCCACTTACTTAAGCCCATTTCCCAAAATCCGTCAGTACGTCCTGCAGCTACATAGGCCAAGTCGAGCGCGGCGCTGCCGGCTCGACGAATACCTCGGCAGGTGCTTGTCATGCTTTTTAAGGTCGCCATATATTCATCAAGGCGTCCAAAACTGCCCGGTGGAATGCCGGTGCCTAGCACACACTCGTTAAGCTTGGCGCGATTGCTAACCCGAATTCTGCGGCCGTTCAGTTGGGCACCGTACCCTCGACTGGCAACAAATTCTTCGCGACGAATCGGGTCGACGATCACGCCGTGCTCGAGGTGATTGCCTTTTTGCACCGCGATAGAAACGCTGAAGTGGGGAATACCTTGAATGAAGTTGAGGGTTCCGTCGAGCGGGTCAACAATCCACGTAATATCACTTTTAATGTCTGGGGTGCCCGCTTCCTCGCCCCAGACGGCGTGGTCGGGAAAAGTTTGTTTGATCGCGGCAGTAATCATTTGCTCTGCAGCAACATCAACGTCGGAGACAAAATCATTGTGCCCTTTGGTTTTAATTTCGCGCTCTGCGGGGCGATCAAACGCTTGGGCGATGAAATCCGCAGCGGTGCGTGCGGCGCGTAGCGCGATGTTGGCCATGGGTTGCATAAACAGATTCGCAGACGATGAACTAAAGGTGCGCTATCCTATCATGTCGTTGTCTTGAAGAGATGAAGGGAAAGTTGTTAGACCAAATAAAAATAGTGCTTGTTGAGCCCAGTCACCCAGGGAATATAGGTGGCGCGGCTCGGGCGATGAAAACTATGGGGTTAAACCGTTTGGTTGTGATTAACCCAAAGCGTTATCCGGACCCGCAAGCTGACTGGCGAGCGGCGGGGGCGTTGGACGTGCTAGATAGCGCTGAGGTGTTGCCGAGCGTGGAGGCGGCGATTGCGGATTGTCATTGGGTTGTCGGCACCAGTACTCGGTCGCGAAAAATTCCATGGCCCATCGCAGATGCTAAGGAGACAGCCGAAAAGATTGTTGGATTGGTGCAGCAACAAGGAAAACAGGCCCGTATTGCCATTCTTTTTGGGCGCGAGGACAATGGCTTGAGTAATGAAGAGTTGCAGCGCTGCAATGCGCACCTGCAAATCCCCGCAGCACCAGTTTATTCGTCCCTGAATCTCGCGATGGCGGTGCAGGTGGTTTGCTACGAACTCCATCAAGCCAGTCTGGTTCAGCCCGTGGCCACCCACTGGGATCGCGCGCTGGCAACAAGTGGCGCTTTGGATGCGCTGGTAGAGGCTTTGCAAACTAATTTGCTCGAGACCGGGTTTTTAGATGCCGACAACCCGGGCAAAACCATGACCCGCTTGCGGCGTCTTTTCTCGCGTGTTCAGTTAGATGAAAGCGAGGTACAAATCCTTAGAGGTGTCTTTAAGCATTTAACGCGAGCGGAGCCGCCGAAGCCATAATAGTGGAGTATTTTACTGGGGTATTGCATACTCTGCGGCAGAACAAGTGAGCGCAAAAGGGTATTTATGCGATTCGCCAGAAGATGCGTTTAACTACAAAAGGCCGCTATGCGGTGACCGCAATGCTGGATATCGCTTTGTACGCCGATGATGGTCCCGTAAGCGTGCAGGATATTGCCCGCCGCCAAGACATTTCATCCTCCTATCTTGAGCAGATTGTGGGCAGATTGAAGCGCACCGGTCTACTATCAAGTTATCGCGGTCCAGGCGGTGGATATCTACTTGGTCTTGATGCGCAGGACATCAGCATTTCTGCTGTTGTCAGTGCGGTTGGGGAGGGTGTTGATGCTACCCGATGCGCTGGACGTGCGGATTGTCGCGAAGGCCATATGTGTTTAACGCATGACCTTTGGGTTGATTTGTCAGCTCAAATCGACACCTTTTTACAAGGCATTAGTTTAGCTAGCCTAGTGACTCATCAGATGTCATGTGCCGATTCGTCGCAGGCGGATGTTTCTTCGCGCATTGCTGCAGTTTTAATCTAACGGACTTAAGCGAGTCAGTTCACCACAATGAAAGATCCGATCTATCTCGATTATGCGGCGACCACACCGACGGATCCGCGCGTGGCAGAGAAAATGAGTTGTTGTTTGCTCACAGCAGGCAATTTTGGCAACCCAGCATCACGCTCTCACGTCTATGGTTGGCGAGCTGAGGAGGCGGTTGAACAAGCCCGGGTGCAAGTGGCCGACGTGTTGAACGCTGATCCTCGAGAAATTGTTTGGACCTCAGGCGCGACCGAGTCGGATAATCTTGCGTTAAAGGGAGCCGCCAGCGGTGCACACCGCCGCCATATTGTGACCAGTGCTGTTGAGCATAAGGCGGTGCTGGACACCTGCGCATTTTTGGCGGCGGAGGAAGGCTTCGAAATTACTTACCTTGATCCAGATGCACATGGGCGTATAGAGGTGGAAGCGGTTCGCGATGTCTTGCGTCCCGATACCTTGATGGTTTCAATCATGCATGTGAATAACGAACTCGGCACGGTAAACGATATCGCTGCGATGGGTGCACTGTGTCGAGAGAATCAGGTGTTGTTGCATGTAGATGCTGCACAAAGCTTCGGTAAGTTACCTATTGATGTGCGGCTGATGAAGATCGACATGTTGTCGATATCTGCGCATAAATTATACGGGCCCAAAGGGATTGGTGCGTTGTATGTGCGCCGCGAGCCGCCAATTGGCCTACAGCCGCTGATACATGGCGGCGGCCATGAGCTGGGTATGCGCTCTGGTACGTTACCGACTCATCAGATTGTGGGTCTAGGAGAAGCCGCGCGCTTGATGAGCCTAGAGGGTGCTCGAGAGCTTGTGCGCTTTGATGGTTTGCGCCGGCGCCTGCTTGCCCACCTGCAGCAGAGCCCCGAGGTCTACCTGCATACCCATCCGGAGCATCATTTACCGTCAATATTAAATATTGGTTTTGGAGGCGTTGATGGTGAAACGCTGCTGTTGGCTTTGGACGATTTAGCCCTGTCAACGGGCTCAGCGTGCAATTCAACATCCGTTGAACCCTCCTTTGTGTTGCGTGCGTTGAAGGTGCCGGATGCCATTGCACATGCCTCGCTGCGTTTGAGTTTTGGACGTTTTTCAACCGAAGAAGACATTGATTATGCAGGTCGGCGAATTAATGAAGTTCTTGGGCGATTGCGCGGACCTTAAGCACGCGTATAATACGCGCCCGCTGATCCACTGGTTCAGCTTGATTTCCTTATAAATTAGTCACATAGCAGCATCTGTGTCAAACCTGATGCTTGGAGAACGATATGTCGATAGAGCGCACCCTTTCAATTGTAAAACCCGACGCTGTGGCGCGGAATCTGGTCGGTGAAATTTATTCGCGGTTTGAAAAAGGCGGGTTGAAAATAGTGGCCTGTAAAATGCTGTCGCTCAGTGAGGAACAGGCCCAGGGCTTTTATGCTGAGCATGCTGGCCGACCTTTCTTTGCCGACCTGTGCAGCTTCATGCGCTCTGGTCCGGTTGTGGTGCAGGTGTTAGAAGGCGAAAACGCGATCGCAACAAACCGCAGGCTGATGGGGGCAACCAATCCGGCTGAAGCCTCGCCGGGGACCATCCGAGCAGATTTTGCCGAGTCGATTGACGCCAATGCAGTGCACGGCTCAGACGCGCCAGAATCCGCGGCGCGCGAAATTAGTTTTTTCTTCGCTGACGATGAGATCCACTCGCGCTCATAAGCTGGCGATTTAATCTCTGATGACAAAATTGATAAACCTCTACGGACTAGATCGAGCGCAACTTGAGTCTTTGTTTGTGGGCCGTGGTCTGCAGGCGTTTCGCGGCCGTCAGTTAATGAAGTGGGTTTATCATCAAGGCATGACCGATTTTTCGGCGATGACTGATCTGCCGAAATCGATGCGCCAGTGGCTGCAGGACAATACCTGTTTTGAGTTGCCCAAGGTAGACGCGTTCAAAGTGTCCAAAGACGGCACTTCGAAGTGGGTATTGGATGTTGGGCAGGGTAATTTTGTTGAAGCGGTGGTTATTCCCGATAAGGGGCGCAATACACTGTGCGTGTCTTCGCAAATGGGGTGTATGCTTGACTGTAGTTTTTGCTCAACGGGGAAACAAGGGTTCAGCGGTAATCTGGCTGCTGCCACCATTGTTGGTCAAATGGTATTGGCAAATAATCTGTTGGTCGAGCGTGGTGAACGCGTCACGAACGTGGTGCTCATGGGGATGGGTGAACCGCTTTTGAATTTTGATGCGGTGGTCAGCGCTACCAATATCATGATGGAAGACTTGGCTTTCGGGTTGTCGAAACGGCGCGTGACCGTCAGTACAGCGGGTGTTGTTCCGGCGATTTATGAACTAGCGAAGGTCACTGATGTTGCGTTGGCAATCTCGTTGCATGCACCAACCGATGGCCTGCGTGATCAGTTGGTGCCGATTAATCGTAAATACCCTATCGAGCAGTTACTTGCGGCGTGTCGTCATTATGTGGACCATTTAGGTGAACGGCGCAAGTTGGTGATTGAATATACGTTAATGAAGGGAGTAAATGATCAGCTAGAGCATGCAATTGCGTTAGCTGATCTGCTCAAGGATGTGCGCTGCAAAATAAATCTTATTCCCTTTAATCCATTTCCTGCCTCGGGCTATGAGAAGCCCGCAAAACAAGATATATACAAATTTCAAACCTATTTGATGAAACAGGGTTATTCGACCATGCTCAGAACAACCCGAGGCGACGATATTGATGCGGCCTGTGGTCAGCTGGTCGGGCAGGTCAAGGATCGGACCAAGCGTCAAACGCGGTATCTCGCGCGAGTGAAAGCACACAGCGAGGAGGTTGCCGGCCTATGAGTGCAATGAGATGTCGCGGGTATTTTGTTGCAAGTAATCCCTTGACGGTCGGCGAGGTTTTTCGTTCGAGTGGAATCTACGCATTTTTTATGACGCTGAGCGTATGCTGGTGTTTGGTCATGGCCACAGGATGTGTCACTGAATCTGTGGGCGGCATCCCGCCCGCGGCCAGCGCTGATGAGCGGGTTCGCGCGCAATTGGACTTGGCACGTGCGTATCTTGAGCAGGGCGACTTAAACAGGACACGTGTTGCGCTGGACAAAGCATTGAGCATAGATGCCCGCTCGGTTGAGGCGCATGTGCTTCTGGCGGTGGTGCTGCAAGCTGAAAGCGAATTTGAATTAGCGGAAGGCCACTTTGAGAAAGCTCTGCGCATTGCACCGAGGAATTCGCAGGCGTTGAATAACTATGGCGCGTTTCTTTACGCACGCCAGCGTTACGAAGATGCAATTGTTCCGCTGCGCTTATTGGTCGAAGACACCAGTTATCGTGCGCGCGGTCAAGCGTTTGAAAATTTAGGCTTTGCCTACTTGCGGGCAGATAAAATTGGTGCGGCTGAGGAGGCTTTTCTGCGAGCGACGCAGCTCAATGTGCGACAACCGCGAAGCACACTGGAGCTGGCCGAACTTGCTTTCGAGCGCGGTGATTATGAGACAGCCTTGGCCCGACTGCTCGAATTTCGATTGCTGGCTCAGCAGAATGCCCGCAGTCTTTGTCTTGCGATAAGGGTTGCCGAGCTTCGGGGTGAAGCTGATCAGGTTGCCAGCAGTACCATGGCGTTGAATAATCTTTTTCCAAATCAGGCAGATAAATGTCAGATCAACAAGTAACCAAATCCGATGGCATGACTCCAGGTGCTGTGTTGGCCGACGCTCGCGTGTCGCTGGGCTTGACCCAGAGAGAAATTGCGGATGTGCTTAACTTGACGGTCACGGTGCTAGATGCGCTTGAACGCGGGGACAATAGGTCTTTGCCCAGCATTGTTTTTATTCGCGGCTACGTGCGTGCCTATGCCAAGCTGCTTGAGCTGGACCCAGAGCCGCTAGTGGCGGCTTTATCGGAAGGCGAATCGCGCACCAGAGATGGCGGGCGCGTTGTGACTGCCAGGCGGCCTGCGGGTCATGCGTTGGCGGTAGGGCAAATCTTAAATTCGTTGACGCAGGTGCATTGGATTGTCATTGGGGTGGTCGTTGTGACCTTTCTGGTCGGATTGGGCAGTTATTTACTCAGTGATGACCCAGCGCAAGAACAAGCAACGGCTCCTGACCTTGCAGTGCAATCTAACCCGCCTCAGCAGTCGCCTTCGGCGCGCCCCGACTACCGGTCGCCGGTCACAGCCACGGTGCAAAATCGACCGGTTGAGCCGGTTGTTTCAGAACCGATGGCGGTGGTCGTGGCAGCAGAGTCTGTCGATCCTCTCGTAGAGGTTGATGTGGACGCTGCCGCGGTAAATATTGACAATCGGCAGCGACTAACGCCGACTGGTGATGATGACTTGAGGGTTGAATTTAGTGAGGATTGTTGGCTGGAGATCAAAAGTGCCGAGGGTGAGGTATTGTTTGCAGATTTAGGTCGGGCGGGTCAGACGCTAATGTTTGTTGGTTTGGCGCCCTATACGATGGTGCTAGGGTATGCCCATGGGGTCATTCTTGAGTTCAATTCTGAAGTTGTGGCATTAGCGCCGCATACCCGTAATAACATTGCATCGTTAGTTTTGGGTCAATAGGTAAAGGTACGGTTATGGTCCAAGCAGTTAGGGGTATGCGTGATATTTTGCCCGCAGACGCCAGGCGTTGGCGTTTGGTTGAAGATTCCGTTGAAGAAATTATGCACGGGTTCGCCTATGAGGAAATACAGCTGCCTCTTTTGGAGTCAAGTGAACTATTTGCTCGCGGGGTTGGAGAAGCGACAGATATTGTCGAAAAAGAAATGTATACCCTAGCGGATCGAGATGGTGACAGCCTAAGTTTGCGGCCTGAAGGCACAGCAAGCTGTGTGCGTGCTTTGCAAGAGAACGGCTTGCTGTATAACCAAACGCAAAGGGTATTTTACGCCGGACCTATGTTCCGTTATGAAAAACCGCAAAAAGGTCGCTATCGTCAATTTTATCAGGTGGGTGCTGAAGCCTATGGGTTTGAAGGCCCAGATATCGATGCCGAGCTGATTTTGTTGGGCGCCGAGTGCTGGCGCGCGTTGGGGTTGAGCGACTGTGTCAGACTGGAAGTCAATACGCTGGGATCTGGAAGTGCGCGACAGGCTTATCGTGCGGCTCTGCTGGATTATCTGACGCCGCTCGCTGATCAATTGGATGAAGACAGTCAGCGTCGTCTGACGTCAAATCCGCTGCGCATATTAGACAGTAAAAATGCGCAGACGCAAGCGCTGCTAGCCAGCGCGCCGCAGCTGCCGGATTTTGTAGATGCACAAAGCCAAGTGCATTTCTCGGAGCTGTTGGCGTTGCTAGATGGCCTTGGTGTGCCCTATGTCTGTAATCCCAAATTAGTGCGAGGCTTAGATTACTATACGCATACTGTATTTGAGTGGGTAACAGACGCTTTAGGTGCGCAAGGAGCCATTTGTGCCGGGGGCCGTTATAACGGGCTCGTTGAGCGATTAGGTGGCCGTCCAACGCCAGCGGCGGGTTTTGCGATGGGGCTTGATCGTGTTGCGCTGTTGCACGAAGTCGTGAACCAATCTGTAGTCTCGCAGGCCGCGGATGTCTATATTTGTTTTGGTTCACAGCAACACAGTAGTGCCGCGCAACAAATTGGGCTGCGCCTGCGACGGGCTTTATTGGGGGCCGGATCAGGCCTGAAAGTGCGCGTTCACATGGGCGCGGGCAATTTTAAAAAGCAGCTCAAGCGTGCGAATGCGTGTGGGGCTTCTTGGGCGGTGCTTTTGGGTGCAGATGAAGTCGAAGCGGGTCAGTTGACGTTAAAAAATCTGACAGATGGTCAACAACAGCGGGTGCCTGAAGCAGAGGCACTGGCAGTGTTAATGGCGAGCGGCAAATGAGAATGGAACGCTTGTGGTTCATGAAAAACAACGGTCAATAGGGGTAATCGGGTGTCTGAATATTTGAGCGAAGAAGAGCAAATTGCCAAGATGAAAACTTGGTGGGGACAAAACGGTACCAGTCTGGTTCTATCGATCGTGGTGGGTATTGTGGTGATTGCGGGCTGGCGATGGTACGACAGCTATAGTGAGGATCAGGTGCACGAGGCTTCGCGCGCGTACGCGCTTTATCTTGCCGCGTCGCCAGAAGATAAAGCAGTCGCGGCCGCTCAAATATCTGATGACTTTAAAGGCACCGCTTATCATGCCTTTGTATTGTTTCAACAAGCTCGAGATGCACTTGCGAAGGAAGATTTTTTGCGCGCAGAGCAGTTATTGCAGCAGGTGATTGATGAGGCCGACGATATACTTTTGGTAGACTTGGCGCGAATTCGCATCGCAAAGTTGCAATATGCGTTGGACCGCTCCAGTGAGGCGTTGTCGACATTGGATGCCATTAGCAACGAAGGTTATCGGTCCATGGGGCTAGAGACCAAGGGCGATATTTATGCCGGTTTAGGGCAGGTGGAGTTGGCACATGAAGCCTATCGCGCTGCGCTTGATAGCTTGGATCCAGCCGAGCAAAGACCAATTTTAGAGATGAAAGCCAAAAATGTGGCCCCTTTCAACGGCGAATATGTTGAGTTTTCGGCAACGTTGAGCGACGCGCTTGAGCAGGCTCAGCAGACGTTGGACGAGGCTGCTGCCGCTGAGAAGGAAGCGACGCAGCCACCATCAGCGACCCAAGTTGCAGCACCGCAAACAAACGCTCAAGAAACTGAATCAGATGATGAATAAACAACAACGTGGTCTGACCTTGGTGGCGGTAAGCCTCTTACTCGGCGGCTGCAGCTGGTTCAGTTGGTTGCCTTGGGTTGATGGTGATAAAGAGGATCTCGCCAAGCCAGCGGAGCTGGTGAAGTTTGATTCGGAATTGAATTTGAAGCGGCAGTGGAAAACTTCCGTTGGCTCGGGCCTGGGTAAAAAATTCCTGCGACTGCAACCAAAAGTTGTTGCTGACCGGATCGTAGCCGCAGATGGTTATGGTGTTGTGCAGGCGCATGACCGGTTCTCGGGTAAGCGAATATGGCGTGTTGAAATTGGTCAGGGTAGCGACGGTATGTTGTCGTCGTTGAATTTTATTGATCGTCGCGACCCTAGTTTTGTAGCCGGCGGTGTGGGTGTAGGGGCTGGCCTCATTTTACTGGGCACCACGGAAGGTTTTGTCCATGCTCTGAATGTTGCCGATGGCAGTGAGGTTTGGCGCTCAGAGGTCAACAGTGAAGTCATTGCAGCACCTGTAACCGATGGCAAGTTGGTGTTTGCTCAGACTATTGACGGTCGCTTGATCGCTTTAGGCAAAGACGATGGTGAAGAGCGTTGGTCTTATGACAATCAACTGCCAGTTCTTACTTTGCGAGGCACAAGCACTCCGGTGGTTGCGGGTGATATTGTCTTTACAGGATTTGCCAGCGGCAAGGTGGTTGCTGTCCGGGCGGTTAATGGAGAGCCCATTTGGGAGCATAGGGTCATGTTACCGGAAGGTCGTTCAGAGCTGGAACGCATGGTGGATGCGGACACCACCCCTTTAGTCTTAAGTTCAGAACTGTATGTTGGCGCCTATCAAGGGCGGGTTAAATCACTGTCGCGACGGGACGGACGTCCTCTGTGGGAGCAGGAAATTTCAACCTATACCGATTTTGCAGAAGGCTATGGGCAAATCTATGTGGTAGATGATTCAGACGTGATTCATGCCATCGACCGTCAAACGGGAGAGGTGACTTGGATTCAAGAAGACTTCAAGCGGCGCAAGCTCAGCCCGCCGATTGCCTTTTCGAACTATTTAGTAGTGGGCGATGAATCAGGGTACATACATGTCATTGCGCAACGAGACGGTCGTCACTTGGCTCGTCGAAAAATCGACGGAGACGGTATTCGCAGTGCGATGACATTGGCAGATAACGTGTTATTTGTGCTGGGTAATTCCGGCAGCCTGCAGGCCATTGACCTGCAGTTGAAATAATAAATGTTACCCACCGTTGCCTTGGTGGGCCGTCCTAATGTCGGCAAATCCACACTATTCAACAAGCTGACCAAAAGCCGTGATGCACTCGTGGCTGATGTTCCGGGGCTTACCCGGGACCGTCGTTATGGTCGCTGTGAGTTGAATGAGCATCGGGTGACGCTGATCGATACAGGTGGATTGTTCGGTGATGAGGTGCTGGCAAAGGCATTGACCCAGCAGACCCAATTGGCGGTCAATGAGGCGGATGTAGTGGTCTTGCTGCTGGATGGCCGTGAAGGGGTTACCGGGGCGGACGAAGACGTGGTGTCTTATTTGCGCCGCGAAGGGGTCAATTTTATACCGGTTATCAATAAAGTTGATGGCGTCAATGAGCACGAGGCGCTTGTTGAGATTTCACGTTTTGGTTTCGGTGAGCCGCTGTTGATTTCAGCCAGCCACAGTCGTGGGCTGCGCGCGTTAGAGGAAGCACTTTTGACTGCGCTGCAACGATGCAATGCGTTTGATGAGGCGCAAGAGGCTTCAGAACCTGAAGGTATTTCAGTGGCATTGGTCGGGCGTCCAAACGTGGGTAAGTCGACCTTAATTAACCGCTTTTTAGGCGAAGAGCGGCAGGTGGTAGCGGATATGCCAGGTACCACCAAGGATGCCATCGATATTCCGTTTAGCCGAGAAGGTCAGCAGTATGTGCTGATTGATACCGCAGGCGTTCGGCGCAAAGGTAAAGTAGATGAAATCACAGAAAAATTTTCTGTGGTGAAAGCGTTACAGGCCATGGAGCGGGCGCAAGTTGTCCTGTTGGTTGTTGATGCAACCGAGGGGGTTGTTGAGCAGGATCTGCATGTTCTGCAATATGCGGTTGATGCAGGCGCAGCAATTGTGGTGGCGGTGAATAAGTGGGATGGGCTGGCCGAGGTTCAGCGTGATCGGGTTAAAAAGACGATTGACCGAAGATTGGCCTTCATACCGTGGGCACCGATCCAGAAAATATCTGCGTTGCACGGCACTGGGGTAGGTCATCTATTTGGCTTGATTCAAGCGGTTTATGAAGCTGGAAAATTTGAAGTAAGCACCTCATTGTTGACCCGACTGGTGCGTAATTTGGTTGCGTCCCACCCGGCACCGGCAGTGCGCGGGCGGCAAATTAAGGTCAAAGTTGCAACGCGTGCCGGTAATCATCCGCCCAGAGTAATTATTCACGGAAATCAACTTGAAGCGTTGCCTGCAAGTTACAGGCGGTACCTGGAAAATGGTTTTCGTGAAGCACTTGATTTGGTGGGAAATCCTATTCAGCTGCTGATGCGTGAGGCGGAAAATCCGTTTGCGGGTCGGCCCAATCAATTAACGCCGCGGCAAAAAGCGCGCCGTGAGCGAATTATTCGCCACCGGAAGCAGAAGTGATGGTGTTGAGAACCTGCATAAATAGCGCCGGATCGACTCGGGTACCATTGAGACTGACCGACCAGTGTAGATGAGGGCCGGTTGCTCTGCCGGTGGCACCAACCAAACCAATCGCCTGACCTTTGTTTACCGTTTCACCTGACTTCACCAGAAGTTCAGACATATGGCAGTACATCGTCACCAGGCCTTGGCCGTGATCGATGAAAAGGGTTTTGCCGTTAAAGTAAAGATCATCTGACAAGGTAATGCTTCCGTTGCCTGCCGCGTGAATGGTTGTGCCAGAGTCTGCTGCTATGTCTAGTCCACTGTGTGGATTTCTGGCTTGCCCATTAAAAAAACGTCGGTGGCCAAATAAACTGGTGATCACCCCGGTGAGTGGCTGTTCAAACCCCCCCCGTAAATCCACCGGGGGCGAAAATGACTCATACAGCCGCCGCTGGCGGGTCGACTCATTGCGGATCCGGGCCAGTGTTTCGGCGGGCGGGTTAACCATCGCTTTATTTTCTAGAGTGATATGTTGCTCGGAATAGGTTTTGTCAAAGACTTCAAAGTGGTGGCGCAAAGTGCGCCCATTCTGCTGATAAACCAGGCTCTGGGGGCCAGGCGCCAAGGTGATGGGAAGACCAATTAATGCATGTTCAGCAACCTTCATTACCGGTTGGTCTGCGTATGTGAGGGTGGTGGCACCTTGCGGTATTGCCCAAACATAAATGCCACCGGGGACTGCGGTGTTGGCTAAGAGTGAAGCAGACAGACTGATCAGCGCAGCTAAGGTCAATACGCGCATGAGCATTAGGTGGCCGGTGAACATGGTCTATTGCTCGACGGGGTCGCTGAGCGTAACCCCCGGTCTGGTCTTCAAGACCTTGCTTATTATGATGCCATCGCTGAAATGCGTGGTGGTGGTATCGTCCTTTTTGATATCGCCAACGCCGGTCAATACATCCCCTTGTGAATTGCGTACCACGGCAAAACCGCGGCTGATCGTAGGCAACGGGCTAACGCTCTGTAACATGCGTGACAAGGCAGCAATTTGTTTTTTTGCGGTATTCAACTGATGCCCAAGGCCTACGTTTAATCTTTGATTGGCGTTTTTCAGCTGCTGCTTGGCGCGTTCAAGCTGTTCACCCGGCCCGAGCGCCTGTAGTTGTCGAGATAGCGCTTGCACGGTGATCCCTTTGGATCTGATCTGCCCCAACGCCGCACGGTGCAAACGCTCGCCGGCATCATCTACCTGCTGGTTGGCCCGCTCCAGCACGTGCTCTGGTCGCGGAATTTGCAGTCCAAGATTGGTGACTTTCAGTGATTGGCGCTCGTGCTGTTGACGCCACAATAAATTTAGTTGGCGGTAATGGTGCGCAAAGACCTGTTGTAAATCTGTTCGGTTGGGGACCATGAGTTCCGCAGCCGCGGACGGAGTTGGCGCGCGAAGATCAGCGATAAAATCGCAAATAGTGACGTCAATTTCATGACCTATGGCAGATACAGTCGGGGTTTGACACTTTCCCAATGCCCGCGTCACTGATTCCAGATTAAAGCTCCAGAGATCTTCAAGGCTGCCACCTCCGCGAGTTAAAAGGATAATATCGGCTGATAATTGGTCGGCTTTGTCAATGGCGTCAATGAGTTCGGACTCGGCAGCAGCACCCTGTACGGCTGATGCGATAAGGGTGACACGCAGGCTTGGAAAGCGGCGTTTCCACACCGCCAGCACATCGCTCAGTGCAGCCCCCGTTCCAGATGTGATCACTGCTATGTGTTCAGGCAACGGGGGCAGTGGCCGTTTGTGCTGCTCGTCAAATAAACCTTCGGTTGCCAGTTTTACTTTTAATAAGTCAAAGGCTTGGCGCAGAGCGCCTTCTCCGGCAGCTTCAAGTTGATCAACGATGATCTGAAAATCGCCGCGTCCTTCGTATAAACTGACTCGCCCTCGAGCAATCACCAACTGTCCGTTGCTCGGTTGCATGTTCACGCTGCGATTGCGACTGGCAAACATGGCGCAGCGAACCTGTGCGTTCTGGTCTTTGAGCGAGAAGTACCAATGTCCTGATTGCGGCCGAGCAAAATTTGATATTTCACCAACGACCCAAACTTGCTGAAATTTTTGTTCAATGGTGACGCGGGCCTGACGGTTCAGTTGCGATACGGTTAGAACGGATTTCTCGGTCTTTGACGGCATTGATTGAGCGCTTTGCATATGTTGATTTTGTTCCAAAAGAGCAGCGCTGGCCAGCAGATGTTGTGCCGATGCCCCAGGGGGCGCTAGCGCTCATTGGCTCAAGAAGGTGCGCTATGGACTAGAGTTTGCTTTGGACGTGCCATAATTTGGTGCGCAGACGCAGGTAGATCAGAATGGCCAGCATACCAACAACGGGCACCCAGACCGCATTGCGAAGACCAATCCAATCAGCGGTCAGGCCCAGCGTGAAACTGCCGATGGGCATGCCACCCATCATTCCCAGAGAATAGACGGACATCACTCGCGCCCGATGTGATTCGATAGCCGCTTGTTGAACAATGGTGCGTGACATGGTCATGCTAATGCCACCACAGGCACCCCACAGAAAAATCACAAAATAGAATAGCCACAGGGGTAGTTCCCAGTTTAATACCGATAGCACCAACGCACTGATAGCCGATCCCACGATCAGCGCTCTGCCTGGACGTGTGATTTGGCCGAATTGCATCAGAAAAAATATGGTGACGACAGTGCCCAACATGTTGGCCGCAAAAGCTCCGGCGATTGCCGTTGAACCTCCGCCGTAAAGGTCGCGTACCATAAGTGGCAGCAGCACCAGATAGGCACCGGCAAAGAATATACCGACCGAAAAAGTTTGCATAATGGCGGGTTTTATCGCCTCATCCTGCCACGCGAGTTTTATTCCTTCGGCAATGGCTCGCAGAGGATTCTGGCGCGTTTGTTTAGGTCTTGGCGCTTGCTTTGGGATCCGTGCTGTCGCGGCAGCTGATGCCAGCAGGAACAGGCTCATAATGCACAATAAGATCGGTGGGCCTATTACGTCGGCGGTGGAGCCCAGACCAAATCCTATAATTTGAACGCCAAATTGGATGCCCACGGTGAGCGTTACGACTCGCTGGATGTCGCGTCCTGCAACTCGATTGAGCAGTGCATCGCGTGCGGGTTGTACAAACGCGGCAAACGTACCGCCCGTCAGAGCCCAACATAACAGCATGAAGTAGCTGAAATGGCCTGCGGTGTATAGTACCGCGATGACCAGCGGGAGCAGTGCAAGCGTAGCGGTCAAGGTGATCAGCAGCCGTCGCTGGTCAACGCGATCACCCAGCCAGCCTCCCCATAAAATTAACACCAACATCGGCAGTTGCGCAGCCATTTGTGCAAGTCCCACACGTGTCGCGGTTTCGTTCAGGTAAACGGCAACCAACCAAGGAAACAGTACGGTCTGGATGCCGCCTGGAACGAGGAACAGTGCTGTGCCTGTGAGATACCAGCGGAGGGGGGCGTTCATTGATTCAGCCTGGCGTATTTAAAACAAAAAAGTCCATTGTCGGGGTGCGACAATGAACAGCGGATCTGCATTATGACTGAAGAGAGGTTTGTGCTGCACGTTATTTGACCGTCGAGGTTTAACCCCCTACATTGCGCAGGCAGTTTAATGAGGGGTTTAGATTGAAGTTATACGTGCTTAAGGCTCTGTTATCAAAGCTGGTATTGCTAGCGCGTTGTGGCTCGGCGTTCCGGTGCTGGTCATCGGTGGTTATATTGGTCATGGGTCAAATGGCGCATGCCGATATGAAGTTTGAAGGTACCATGGCGTGGAGCGCCTATAATCTGGGTACCACAGGCTATAATCAGGCGGTGGCAATCGGCAAGGTGCTCAAAGACAATTATGATGTGAATTTGAGAGTGGTGCCCGGCAAGAACGATGTCTCAAGATTAATGCCGCTGATTAAAGGTCGCGTGCAGTATTCTGCTAATGGGGTTGCAACCTACTTTGCTCAGGAGGGCGTTTTTCAATTTGCTCAGCCACAGTGGGGGCCTCTGCCGCTGCGCATAGTGATGATGTCCTATGGCGATAGCAACCAAGCGCTGGCTGTTGCCGCAGATGCAGGAGTGCGCACCTACGCTGACCTCAGGGGTAAACGCGTGCCTTATGTTCGCGGTGCACCTGCGATAAATATCCCTACAGAGGCTTTTTTGGCTTGTGGTGGTTTGACCTGGGATGATGTGCAGCGCGTTGATTTTCCTGGTTATGGTGCGATGTGGAGGGGTATCGTCAATGATCAGGTTGATGCGGCATATGCGACCACGGTATCGGGCCCGACGCGCAAGCTTGAAGCGTCTCCGCGGGGGATTTTCTGGCCGCCGGCGCCGCATAATGATGAGGCATGCTGGGCTGGAATTAACCGAATAGTGCCTTTTATGACCCCACACTTTGCCACTCGAGGCGCGACAATTTCGCCAGAAAAACCGCACGAGGGCGCAACCTACCCCTATCCTATGTTGATCACTCTGGAGACACAGGATGAACAAGAGGTTCATGATCTTGCGCAGGTCATTGTTCTGCACTACGACGATTATAAAAATGCTGATCCCGGTGGTATTGGATGGGCATTAGACCGGCAGATTACTGCCTGGTCCGTTCCCTATCATCGCGGTGCGGTTGCATATTTGCGCGAGGTGGGGGCGTGGAGTGCGGCGGACGATTTGCATAATCAACGTTTGATTGAACGTCAACAGGTCTTGAGTGAAGCCTGGCAAAGGCATGTTGCTGCAGCCGATGGTGCATCTGATTTTGTGTCGCGCTGGTACCGGGCGCGGGCTAATGCTTTGGAAACAAACGGATTTGATCCCGTTTGGCGTGAACCGGGGGCGGGTTAGCTGTGGCGGTGCAGGCACCACCGGTGCGCGGACCCGAATCAACAATAGTGCAGTGGATGGTTGCGCTGGCCGCATTGTTGGCGCTGCTGTTGGCTATGGATACATTGCGTATTTTTGGTAATGCGCAATTATCGGGTGGCATCGTCAGGCTAGACTCGCAATATTTTTACGCGTTGTTTGCCTTATTGTTGCCCATGGCGTTCGTTTGTTACCCGACAAAACGATGGATAGATTGGCCACTGGCTCTATTGTCCGTGGGTGTGTTGATGTACTTTTTTATCAATGCGGAGCGTGCGCTGGATGAAGCGTGGGAGTTTAGCGTGCCTGAGTCGGGAGCCTACATTGCGCTTGGTCTGTGGTTGCTGGTCTTGGAAGCTCTGCGCAGAGCGGGTGGCACTGCATTGTGTTTGATTGCGGCATTCTTCTCGTGCCTGCCACTGTATACGATGTATATGCCAGGCCCATTAAATGGTTTACCCGCCAGTTGGCAGGAAACTGCGGCGTATCACTCGATATCAATTGAAAGTATCTTTGGGCTGCCGTTTCAGGCGTTTGCCAGTTTAGTGATTGGTTTTGTTGTCTTTGGTGTGGTTTTGCAACACACCGGTGGCGGCCGCTTTTTTTTGGATCTGGCATTTGCGATATTAGGTCGCCAGCGCGGCGGTCCGGCAAAAGTTGCAATCGTTTCCAGTGGGCTTATGGGATCAATGAGTGGCAGTGTTGTGACCAATGTCTTGACCACTGGGCAAATGACCATTCCCGCAATGCGCAGAGCTGGTATGAGCGGTCCGGTGGCTGGTGGGATTGAAGCATGTGCCTCCACGGGAGGGGTGCTGTTGCCGCCGATTATGGGGTCCACGGCGTTCATTATGGCGACGCTTTTGGAATTGCCTTATGCGGAAGTTGCGGTGGCCGCCGCATTGCCGGCACTGCTTTATTTCATCAGCCTATACCTTCAAATTGATGCGTACGCGGGTAAATATAATCTTGCCGGTTTAACCGATGAAGAATTGCCAACACTTTGGCAAACCTTAAAACAGGGCTGGTTTTATTTGGGCGCATTTGCGTTGTTGATCTTTCTGCTGCTTTATCTCAAACGAGAAGCGCTGGCGCCTTACTACGCCACAGCAGTGCTTTTGCTGTTGAATCAAATGTCGCCATCACAGCGGCTAAGCGCAGATGGGTGGGTCAAACTGTTATCAGCCACCGGGTTTTTACTGATCGAGTTGATTGTGATTTTAGCCGGTGTGGGCCTGATTGTGGGTGCGCTATCGCTGACCGGTCTAAGCGGAACGTTGGTAAACGATTTAATGAGTATGGCTGGTGATCAACTTGGTCTGCTGTTATTGATGGGCGCGCTGACCAGTTTTGTTTTGGGGATAGGGATGACGGTCACGGCGGCTTATATTTTTCTTGCCGTGGTATTGGCTCCCGCGCTGGTGGGCCAAAACTTGGCGCCGTTGTCGGCACATTTGTTTATTTTATATTGGGCAATGTTGTCTTATATCACACCGCCGGTTGCGCTTGGTGCATATGCTGCCGCCTCTATTGCGGGCGCGAGCCCGCTGCAAACAGGGTTCGCAGCCATGCGTTTAGGCAGTGTCATTTATGTCATTCCTTTCATTTTTGTATTAGATGCGAGTTTTATATTAGCCGGTTCAGTGCTGGGTACGATGCAGGCCGTTGTGGAGGCGCTTGTCGGTATCTGGCTCATCACGGGAGCATTGCAGGCGTACCTGCCGCTTGTGGGGCATCTGAAACAGGCAGGTTTGAGGTTCTGTTTGATCTTCGCGGGTTTGGCCATTGCGCTACCGGATCTGACACTGGCATTGCCGCACGGGCCGGATAACACGATCCATTTATTTGGGGGTATTGTTTTTGCGGCGGCGGGTTTGCTCTGGCGTTGGAAAACCACCAGCCCGCACGCCTAGTTCGGGCGCGGTGTCATGATCGGGAAACGTCGCGGGAATGATTCAAACAAATCTGTAAATTCGGTCAGTTTCGAGGTGTCACCGTCGAGGGTGAGAATGTTTGATTCTAATAGTGCCTGCGGTGTGACAAGCCCTAACATCATCCGCTTAAATGCCAATCCAGGGAGGCGTAGGGTGACGGTAGCGGTTGTCGACTGTTGTTCTGGAAATGCGTGAAAAACGCTGTTCTGGATCCGCATTAACCAGTGTTCCTCGGGTTCGCTAAGGATCAGGTTAATATCCAGATTCATGCCTGCAGCGGCGCTTGGTGACAGTCTCACGCTGGTCAGTTGAAACACATTAGCCATCGGCATACCGCGGGCAATGCCCTCAGTGGCGCGATAGTCAGACCCGGCAGGTAACCCATGGCGTAATTCAAGCGCTCCGCACAAATAAAAGTTTCGCCAAGGGGCTGATTCGGCCTGATAGCCCATCTGTTCCAGCGCGTCGGCCAGCAGTGCGCGTGCTGGTTGGTGCTCTGGGTTGATCATCATGATGTGATTGAGCAGTTCAGCGACCCAGCGATAGTCGCCTTTATCGAAGCTATTTTGGGCAATCTGCACCACTTGATCCGCACCACCCATTGCGGCGACATAGCGGGTGGCTGACTCTGCGGGGGGTAGCGGATGGAGATTGGCCGGATTGCCATCAAAATAGCCCAGATATTTCACATAAACCGCGCGCGTATTGTGGTGCACACTGCCGTAATAACCGCGGTTATAAAATTCTTGGCCAAGCTCATCAGGTAGCGTTATACGCTCGGCGATCTCCTCTTTTGTATAACCCTGATTGGCCAAACGCAGCGATTGATCATGAATAAATTTGTATAAGTCACGCTGTTTTTCCAAATAGGTGCGGGCTGCATTTTGGCCCCAGATTGGCCAATGATGACTTGCAAATTCAATGGTGAGACGGTCGCCAAACAGGTCAATGCTTTGGTTAATTTGTTGCGACCAAGCTAATGCATCGCGCACTTGTGCGCCTCTGAGGGTGTAGACGTTGTGAAGGTGGTGGGAGGTGATTTCAGCCATACACAGCGCTTTGAACTGAGGCAGGTAGAAGACAAACTCTGCGGGTGCTTCTGTGCCCGGGGTCATCTGGAATTCGAATTCAATCCCATCGATACAGCGTGTTTCGCCAGTTTGGGTAATGAAGTCGGTAGGTACAATAAAACTTGTGGTGCCCATGGATAATGCCGCACCGAGCCCGGTGGTCACAAAACTTTTAGGGCCTGGGTGCAGCAGGTTGCCATACATATAGGTGGCCCGGCGATTCATCACATTGCCTGCAAGCACGTTTTCGCTCAGCGCTTCGTCGACAAAGTGCTCTGGGGCGATTACTGGGACTTCTGCGTTTGCCACGGCGTCGGCGCTGGTGACTCCGGATATTCCGGCAAAGTGGTCGACGTGAGAATGTGTGATGACCACCCCCGTGACTGGCCGATAACCGAGTTCGCGGTTCGCCAGATCTAATGCAGCGCGCGCAGATTCGGTGGAGGTGAGCGGGTCGACGATTACCCAGCCGCGATCGCCGGCAATTAGAGTCATGTTAGAGATGTCAAAGGCACGCACCTGGTAGAGTCCATCGACAACTTCGAACAAACCGTTGTTTTGGGCGTTCAGTTGGGCTTGACGCCACAAACTTGGATTTACCGTATCGGGAGCCTCTGCAGCCAAAAAACCAAATCGGCTCAAGTCATAGGCGCTCTGGCCGTTGTCCCTTGGAATGATCAGTGGATCTATTGAGGCGATGAATCCACGTTTGGCATCTTCGAAGCAGCGCTGATCCTCAAATGGCAACTGCGTTTTAACCTGAGCGTTAGCCGCTTGAGTATGTTTGGTTGCCTCTTTGGCTTGGCGTTGTTGACCGTTTAGCGGGGTATAAGACATTTTTTAGGGGACCATTTGTGTGCTGGCGTCGACAGAAAGCGTTGCACCAGCGGTGAGCTGTGCAGGATAAAGTTTTGATGAATAGAGATTACGCGAATCATTTTTGTGCCTCGAGCTGTTGCCAATAAATCTGCGCAGCGCGAGTGACCTTGGGTGCCAGCCAGAGTGCCGAGATCATGGTTGGAATGGCCATAAGGGCAAAGCTTGCATCGATCAGGTTAACGGCGGCGTCAATTGACAGTACTGAGGCGACAAGGATAAAAGAGACATAAACCCATAGGTATCGATGTTTATGCTGCGCACCAAATAAAAATCCCGTGCACTGTGCTCCGTAGAACGAGTAGGTGAATATGGTGGTCGCTGAAAAGCTTAGGACGCAGACGAAGATAATGACTGTGCCGATTGGACCGAGCAGCGAACTGAAGGCGTGAGCCGTCAAGGTAACGCCGGCAGCGTCATTATTTTCCCAGACCCCGGATAAAAGGATCATCATTGCAGTGCCTGTGCATATAATTAGGGTGTCTATGATGGGCCCTAACATGGCAACGAGGCCCTCCCTGATGGGTTCTTTGGTTTGTGCCGCGCCATGAGCTAAAGATTCTGTACCCATGCCCGCTTCGTTGCTGTAGGCCCCTCGCCGAACACCGTATAAGATCATGGCTAAAACGCTGCCGCCAGCCGCAGCTTCGCCGGTAAAGGCATCTGTCACAATTAAAGACAAGACATCCGGTACTCGCTCGGCATTGACAATGACGGCAACGACAACTGCACCTAGATAAAGCAGGGTCATGCTGGGCACCAACTTGGAGGCAACCGTGGCGACGCGTTTGATGCCCCCAAAGACAACACCGGCAGTGATCCCTGCGAGAATCGCGCCGCAAGCCAGGTTGACACCGAAGGGGTCAGCATCGCGCGACAACCAACCTTGCTCAATGATGATCAGGTCACGAATGATCTGGATGAGTTGATTGCTTTGCAGGGCCGGTAGACAACCGATCAAACCCACAGCGGCAAACATGTAGGCTAAGAAATGCATTCGTTTCGGCATGGCTTCGCGAATGACGTACATAGGGCCGCCCTGTAACTCGCCAGCCGAGTCCTTGCCTCGATACATCACAGCCAGTGAACAGGTGAAAAATTTGGTTGCCATACCTAGAACGGCAGTGATCCACATCCAAAAAATGGCGCCCGGCCCACCAATACTGATCGCCAGAGCGACGCCGGCGATGTTGCCCATGCCAATGGTCCCGGCGAGAGCGGTGGACAGAGCAGCAAAATGGCGGACTTGGCCCGGGTCATCGGAGCAATCGTGTTTACCAGAAATTAGCGCTATGGCATGGGGTAGAAAGCGAAACGGGGTAAAACGCGTGCGAATCAGAAAAAATGTCCCGCCACCCAGTAGTAAGATGAGCAGCCAAGGCCCCCAGGCTGCGTCAGCGACAGAGGTGGTGATATTTTCGATCTGTTGCAGCATGGTTCTTGTGCAGACGTTATCTGATGGGGGCAGATTATACGTTTATCTGCGCAACTTCACTTGCCGCTGGAGTTTGGCGCAACCACAGCTGGATGCGGGTGGGTAAATACACCCGTGATGAAATTTTGGTAGAGTCGCTTTTTGCAGTTAAGTTGAAGGCCTATGGCAAGTAAAAGCGGCGACGCTGACCCGCAGGCTGCGGATTTTGACAAAGGCCCGCTGGGGCGTGCGACAGATTATCCGTTGACCTATACACCGGCGTTATTGCACCCGATGAACCGGGCTGCCGCCCGCACCTCGGTGGGGGTGTCGTCTGTAGCATCGGTTCATGGAGAAGACCTTTGGACCGCTTATGAATTTTCCTGGCTGAATTTAAACGGCAAACCGGAAGTGGCTGGACTGCATATGGCAGTGGATTGTCAATCGACGGCCATTGTTGAAAGTAAGTCGGTCAAGCTTTACTTAAACAGCTTTTCACAGACCCGGTTTCCAAATCGCGCGACGGTCCTTGAGGTGCTGCAGGCGGACCTGTCAGCTGCGTTTCAAGCCGCCGTGGATGTGCTATTGCTGGATTTGGTTGACCTGATGCCCGCTACTCAAATGTTATCGGGCGAGTGCCTTGATTCACTTGATGTGGAGGTCGAGACCTATGAGCGGGACGTGCATTTGTTGACGATTGATCCCTCGCGTACCTGGGCGGATGAACAGCTGGTTACTCATTTGTTTCGTAGTTTGTGTCCTGTTACTGCCCAGCCCGATTGGGCATCGATTGTTGTAGGTTATTGCGGCACGCCGATGAGCCATGAAGGATTGTTGAAATATTTGATTTCTTATCGAAATCATCAGGCTTTTCATGAAACCACCATAGAGCAAATCTATTGCGATTTGCGTGATGCCTTCAGCCCCGAAAGGCTAACAATTTATGGCCGATTTCAACGTCGTGGCGGCCTGGACATTAACCCGTTTCGTGCGTCCTTCGAAGCCCAAGCGCCGCTGTGCCGGTTGCCCCGTCAGTAAATACGATAGGCGGCTGGTAACCCGGATTAATCTCTGCGGTTTGGGCGCAGGCAAACGCGTAACCACTTGCGCCAGGTATTGTCTTTGCGCAGCATCTGTTCGAGCAAGTCGATTTCTCGGTCCAGCTTAGGATCGCTCAGCAGGTCCTGTCGTCGAGTGATGGTTGCAGCATCATCCAGATGCCGGACCACAACCGCTGGATTGCCGGCGGCGATGACGTTTGCAGGTAGTGACTTGGTGACCACGGAGCCTGCACCGATGATGGTGTTGGCCCCGACATGCACGCCTTTGCAAATAATGCTGCCATCGCCGACCCAGACATTGTCCTCAAGCACTATCGGCGCAGACCTACCGATTGGCCGGGTGCGGTTGTAGATGTCGTGCCAGTCCGCATCGGTAAGATAGACCCCTGCGGCAAGCATGGTATTGGAACCTACATTAATGTGGGTGGCGGAGTCGATCCGCACGCCCGGGCAAATCAGTACGTAGTCGCCGATATCGATTTGTCCCCCTGCGGCATCGTGAGACCATGTGGTTAGCCGCACGGTTCGATCTTTTGCGGTGATCACGTGCACAGCGTTGCCAAAGGAAATGTGTTCCCCGTGTAGCTTGAGGTGCCAAGGCTTCATGATCATGCTGCCATGACCTAACGCCTCTAATTGCGGCGCAATAAAATGACTGATCCAGAATCTTTCGAACTGGCCGAGCAGGCGCTTTAAAGCATAAGGTTTGTGATCGCGTCGCACGAGACTTCTTCGAGTTTGGGCGCTTAGTTGTACCTTTTGCGGTGGAACGCCGCAAGCATCAAGGTGACCTGCGTCGACCTTGCCGCAGTTTATCTTTGGGGTAAATACGATGAATGCGTTCACCGCCAGGCCCCAGAAAAATTACTTTTCATGTATTCTTGCGTTCGCATAATCAGTGCATCAGAGTTAGGAGAAGCAGATTGAAACTCATTAGCGACGAAATATTGATAGACAGCGGAGCTCAGGATCCGCATCACGCGGCTGTTTATCCTACTTTTGAAGGCTTCAAGTTTTGGGATCCTGCGGCATGGACCGATGGGCACCCGTTTGCGCTTTATGAGAACATGCGTGAGCAAGCGCCCGTCATGTGGTCGCCGGCGGAAAAAAATCTGTCCGGTTTTTGGTCGGTCACTCGATATGAAGACATCAAGCAGGTGGAACTTGCTCATCGTGTATTTTCCTCGCAGCGAGGCAGCATCAACATGGCGGTGCCAGATAGAAAGTTTTGGCGCCCTGAAAAACTTGCGCCTGCAGCCTACAACTCGTTAATCAATTTAGACGAGCCGTTGCACCGTGAAATGCGCATGCAGCAGAGCAATTTTTTTTTCCCAGCCTACGTTGCCAGCATTCGAGACAAGGTCGGTTTGAAGATTGATGCGTTGTTGGATGAGATGGAAAGAAAAGGTCCGGTGGTCGACTTCGTAAAAATGTTCTCGGAAGAACTGCCGCTCTTCACCTTATGTGAAATGCTTGGAGTGGATGAAAAGGACCGTCCCAAAGTTAAGGTTTGGATGCATCATCTCGAGCTTGCTTCACAGTTTTTGTCTAACCCGTGGCAAACATTTTTCTCGGAGCCCATGTTTCCGTTTCGTTTCAACCGAGTGGTCAATGATATGTTCGCTTATGGTGAACAGGTCATGGCGCAGCGTCGGCTTGATCCGCGCGAGGACCTCCTGACAGTGATTGCGCAGTCGAAACTCAATAATGAACTGCTGCCTCAGGAGTATTTAGATGGGTCCTGGCTGTTGATCATCTTTGCGGGCAATGATACGTCACGCAACTCGTTATCTGGCACCATTCGTCTGATGACACAATTCCCTGATCAGCGGGCAATGGTGCTGGATGATCCCTCCCTAATACCGAGGATGTCAGAGGAGGCATTGCGGATGGTGTCGCCGGTTATGCACATGCGCCGTACCGCGGTTGAGGATACCGAATTGAACGGCCAGAAAATTGCCAAAGACGAGAAGCTGGTGCTTTGGTATGGTGCGGCCAATCGTGATGCTGATATTTTCCCTAATCCAGATGTCTTTAATATGCATCGTGAAAATGTTGATAAGCACATCGCCTTTGGCCACGGTGTGCATAAATGTTTGGGATCCAGAATCGCTAAAATGCAGTTACGTCTTGCCTTTGAGAGGATTTTTGAGCGCTTTCCTGAGATTGCTTGGACTGGCAAGCAGAAAATATCCCCTAATGCATTAGTGCATGCCGTGTCGAGCCTGCAGGTTAATCTCTATGGTGCAGGTCGCAAGCGTCCCGTTCAGGTTGCGGTCAGTTAACCCAACGCACCCCCTGTGTGCGCAGGTTTTTGCTTTTCATGCTGGCAAGCGCGCCTGCTTGCCCAAATAGGTTTAATTGTTTGCGCTCTGGCCGATAGATTTAGGATGTGGGTTCTGTCGTTTCGAGTTCAACCACAAAATCTTCCTTCAACGTGCGGGCTGACATAAAAAAGCAAAATGCAGCGAGAATGAACCAGCACACGGTGACAGCCATGGCTTGTTTCAGACCGGTAGAGTTGGCGATTGCACAAACGTCACTTTCGGCCGGGGTTAATGCCACCTCTGTCGCATTACATAATGCAGGGGTTAAACTCCCGCCGAATTCGCTGCCCGCCAGCTGTATATTCATCAGCCAGTCGCTCATAAAACCCACAAAATAGGGGCCGACGCCGTTGCCGATGAGCGAAACCAATATAAGCAAGGTCGCGATGGCTGTTGCGCGTGAGCGGGCACTGACGACGCTCTGTCCAATATTGTACTGTGCGCCGAGGTATGCATAGTGGCAAACCGAGGCGATTGCCCAAAGCAGAAAAATCATTTTGAGGTCGTCGAGGAAGAAAGCCGCAATGTAGGCAGGTACCGCAAGCAGTAGGCCAACCGCGGGAATCCAAGCAACGGCAGTAGGCGATCTGGGGGTCATCTTCTCGGTTAGGTAGCCTCCCAGAAAGGTCCCGATTGCGGCAAGAAAAGACAGTGGTGCCCCAAAGTTTACGGCGGCATCTCTGACATCGAGTCCGTGTTCCCTTTGCAGGAAAGGGGCTTGAAAACTGACCACACCATAGCCCACAAAGGCCACCAGAGAGGCTCCGATAGCCATCCACCAGAAGCTCGGTTTGTGCTTCAGTTCGTGGAAGGCTTCAGCCCAGTGCGCGCGCGGTTTTGCAGCGGTGTCTTGTGGATCGCTGTAGCCTCTGGGTGGCTCTTTTATGGTGAGTTGTACAACGAGCGCGACAACGACGCCGGGTACGCCTACAACAATAAACGCGATTCGCCAGCCCTCGATATTTGCCCAGTCGAGTGAAGAAAACAGTGCGCCGAGTCCAATATCGCTCAGCCATGCGCCAACGTCAGCGCCCTCCATCTGCGCAATTGGTCCGCCGAATAAGTTAGCCAGAACGCCACCGAGCGTGACGCCCATAGAATAGATGCCAAGCGCAGTGGCCCTTTTACGCGCGATAAAGTAATCGCCAATAATTGAATTTGCGGGCGGGGTGCAACCGGCTTCACCCACCGCTACGCCGATTCTAAAGCACAGCAACGTCAAAAACCCGGCGGCGATGCCACACAACGCGGTCATGACGGACCATAATACGATACAGATCGCGATGATCTTTACTCGATTAGCGCGATCCGCCCATAAAGCGATGGGGAGCCCCATTGCAGCATAAAAAATGGCAAACGGAGGACCGTACAACAGGCCCCACTGAGAGTCCGTGAGGCCAAAGGAATCAATAATGGGTTGCGCCACCACAGCAATCAGAGTTCGGTCGATAAAATTAAGGGTATAAACACACATCAGCAGCATGAGGACGTAATTTCGATACACCGGAGTGCCAAAGCCTGTCATGTGGCCATTTGCTGTTGTACTGCTTACCATTTTTTCACTCGTTTCCTGATTGCTATTGAGATCTACCCGTCCTTGCGGACATCACAAAAAGATAGCTTGCCAATTATAGGCCTGATAATAGCAAGCTTGAGCGCTGCACGGTGCGCTTGGCAGGATTTCTGAAGGTTTTATTGCTTCTCAATGCCGTTGCCCGCGCGGGAAATGCGCAGGCAACAGCTTATGTCCGTGTGGCGAGAGCGTTTATTTTGGTGCAGATTCTGGCTGGTGTTGATAATACCCGTCCAGAGGAATCATAAGGTGGGCGTACGGGGTATTGGCAAACATGACATACGGCGCCCCAGTGGTGAAATCGGTCGTAAAGTTTGCCAGTGTTGCTGGGTCTTTCGGCATCAGCATAAGGTGAGGTCCTGACTCGATCCAATGTTCTGGCTTGGCATCTGCTTGGTTGAGTACGCCGGGTGTTGTGTTGTCCTCGCCGACGTCGCCATGCAGCATCCACATATAGGTATCTCTGGTGAGTTCAGGCGCTTCGCCGGCCATATATCCACTCATCCATTGCATTCCCTCGCCGTCGTGGCAGGCCGGCATCGCTTCATGTGCAGAAGACCATCCTGTTGTTGGCATCGGTCGAGGATTTGCTGACTGACAAATCCATCCGTTGCTGCCTGGTCTGATGGTTGATCCGTCTGCAGCGATAATCGTGGCGTGATCGCCGATAAAGTCGGGCGCGGCTGAACCGTATGCCTCGATTTGCCATTCAGCACTCGTGTGGTCTGAACTGTTGCCCTCATGATGGTCGGCAAAGCCAGTGAGCGGGCACAACAGCAAAGCCCCAAAAAATAAGAAATATCGATTTTTCATAAAAATCCTCCTGAGTTGCTTGAATATTTGAAAGTCCATCAAGGACCGATATCTAATAAAATCACACAACGGCAGGTAGTGTCACGTTGAGCATCCCAACTTGTGTTGGGCAGGTTTGGGGTGGTTGATGCTGCTGGGAAAAAATAAGTTAGTTAAGTTTTGGTCAAATCTGTATCATTTAGAGGTAACGCACTATCAGGAGTGAAGCAACATGTCAGTGAAGTTCAAGAGCTTTACGGAGAGTACGCAAGCAGATTGGGCTGCGATGAACGCCTATAATCGCGAGCACGAAGCCCATCGGTCAGTGGCGATTTTAGAACATTTGAAGCTGCTAGATACGCCATGTGGCTTCCCGGTTACGCGACTTCAACATTCCTTGCAGTCAGCCGAGTTGGCAGCAGAAGCAGGCGAAGATGAAGAATATGTGGTCTGTGCGTTATTGCATGATATCGGGGATACTCTGGGGACAGTGAATCATCCCGATGTTGCGGCAGCAATTCTGGAACCGTTTGTGTCGGAAGAGAACCATTGGATGGTTAAACACCACGGGATTTTTCAGGGTCTTAACTTTTTTCATCACATTGGATTGGACCCAAATATGCGGGACCAGTACCGCGACAATCCGCATTTTGAGCGTACGGCGCATTTTATTGCTGAGTACGATAATGTGGCCTTCGACTACGAGAAACCTGATCTGTCGCTCGAATTGTTCGAACCGATGGTCAAGCGGGTGTTTTCCAACGTCAGACGTAGCATTTATACGCCGACATAATTCCACTCGCGCCGCTGGTCAGCGGCTTGCCTGTGCGAGCCATGGTTGGCTTGGCATTAGGCGTGCCGCTCGTAAAGAAGGGTGTCATATATACCCCTGTCATGTGACCTAACCCGTTAGCAACATTCAGTGCCAGTGGTCAGGTGCGATAGGTGTTCAAAATTGGCATCAGGTACTCAATGAAGGCCACTGGATTCTCAGACATGGGAAAGTGACCTACGCCGCTCATTTCGCTCCACGTGGATCCGCTGATGGCGCTGTGGGCCTCGCGACCGAGTTCCGATCGCCCGCTGTAGTCATACTCTCCCGAGAGTATGTGCACGCCTACCTGTGTTGTATCAATATCGCTGGCGTGCTGCCGCAGGTCATATTCTTCAAGGTAATAATGCAGATCACCTAAAAATACAGGTGGCCAGCCGCTCGCGTAAACGAAACCTGTTTCTTTGCGGTAGGCCTCTGGAGACGTTGGCGACATCAAGCCATTCATCAGACGAGCTTTGTACTCGCTGTTGACCTGAGGGTGATACAACGCCTTTGACTGACTTTGACTGCCCTCGATATGCAGAGCGCCTTCAACCGAAATGACGGCACGGAAGATCTCGGGGTGTTTGTGGGCCAAGTCGAGTGCCAATAAACCACCAACTGAACAACCCATGAAAATTGGGCTTTCCAGATTCAGCGCATGAGTCAGTGTCAGAGGCACACAGCGCAGAAAATCCCCTTTGAGATTATATGCCTGTGACCACCATGGGCGTTCAACTGGGGGAATTGACTTGCCGTGGTAGGGGAGGTCGTAGGCAATTAGGCGGAATCGTTGAGTAATTTCAGGTATTTCAAACAGGTGCCGCCACTGACTGCTATGACAGCCGGCGGTGTGTTGCAAGAGCACCGGTATGCCCTGGCCGGCTTCTTCGAAATAAATACGGTGGTCGTAGCCCTCGAGGTTGAGATGAATGTAACGGCCGACAGGCGAATCAAAGCGGCCCTCCTGGGCTACATCTCCCGGGCGCAACGGATAGGCCGCTGGCGCTGGGCGCAGTAATTCGACCGCGCGCATGGCTGCAGCATAATATTGAGCCGCAACTACCGATTCGGCGCTGCGCACAATTCCATTGTCGGTGGCAATGTTGGCCATGAGGTCGTTATTAAAACGCGTGGGCGGCTGGGCGAGTATTGCTGACCAGACGTTTTCATCGCCCGAGAAGGTGATGATGCCCTCAGTGGCGGAGCTGGTGCCCGCGGTGACACGGCCGTTGTCTAGAGCGATCTCGAGACGAACGTCGCCGACGCACAGCTTAAGGCCTCCCGTCCAGTATTTAGCCGCTTGCCGAAACTCGCCGTCCGCGGCGCAAGCTCGCGCCCACTGCGCCGGGGAAAGTAGGTTAACGCTCATATTTGCCTCCGCAGGTGTGCATCTTTAGCGCCAGTGCAGCGCCATTGGTTTTTGCAAGGTTACTGAATAAATGTATGATCATGTTAAGGCCAATTGCGTGAGCAGCGATGAGTATTCCAAACAATCCAGATGGGGTCTATGTGCCGGCTCCAGAATTGACCGTCGGTCAAACCCCACCGATTGCCGCCAATGACGGCTTGTCGTATATGTCCTTCAGTGAAAATGGCGACGCAGGCACTGCTGCTGCAATAGAAGATGCCCTGCAGCAGATTCGTACAGGGATTGGAGCGAAGGTCACGCACGACATCGAAAACGCACCCTCTGGAGCAATTAACACAAAATGGGGCCTAGGATTTAGGCGGTATTCAGAATGCCTAGATTACATTAAAGCCCAAAAACTGCAGGCCCCTGAAGGTGGGTTGGCTGTGCCATTGCGCTATAGTATTTTTGAAGCCCCTTCTTATTCTATTGTGCCAAGCAATGCCCTTTGGCGGGACCCTGCGCGCGCTGATGACGCACAAGCGCTAAAAAAAGAAGAGCGGGACGAGTTGCGCCGTTGTCTTTATTTTCCTCAAATTCTCAGGGATGCACGGCGCATCGAGGAGTATTACCCTGGATTGTCACCGAACTCGCCGGCGTGTATGGACAAGCTGGGCCTGGCGTTGACGCGGATCGACTCCAAGTGCCAAAATTTTTATGATGCTCAACAGGTAGAACAGATTTTCTATCCGGAAGTTGAAAAAGCTCTGCTGGAATTCTTTCCGCAGTCCACTGATGCGTTGGTGTTTAACCATGATGTCTTCGACAAGGACTATGACGGAGATCGAACCGAAGATCAGGATGCGAAAAATCCTGGTGTGAACGCCTTTTATGCAAACCTTGTGCACAATGATCTCAACGATAACAGTGGGCGGGTGCGTTGCCGAGAGCTGCTAACTCAAAATCTCAGAAATTTTGGGCGTGAGCAGCGCTATACGGTGGCACAGGCGCAGGCCAAGATGTCGCGTCGTTTTATGTCGATTAATCTAGCGAAGCCGATGGAGACTGTTGAGCAAAATCCATTTGTGCTTTGTGCATGGCCCTCGTTTGCTGATCAGCCCTATATGACAAATTATCGAGTTTATGACGATCGCGTTGGAGAAACGACCCGCTTCGCCTATCGCCCGGAGCATGAATGGTATTGGCTGCCTCAGCAACGATCAGACGAAGTGTCTATGTTGAAGTGTTATGACTCCGTCACTGATGGGTCTGTCTCTCGCTGGTCGTTTCATACAGCGAGCATTGACCCGAACGCGGCGCCGGATGCGCGGTGTCGCAAAAATGTGGTGGTTCGCGCTTATGTATTTTTCTGAGTCAAGGCCGCGTTAAATGGAGTGCGTTGAAATACCCAGGAATTGACACCAATGGGTCGATTCTGGTGTGACCATCACTGCGGCAATTAGGTGGTATTTTTGACGGGTTTGTTTTTGTTAGTCCCTATTTGGGTGCGTCGTCTGCGTCCGACATTAACGGGCCCGTGGCTATATGGAGTAGGAATTTGGTTTTAACTGTTTATCTGTCGGGTGAAATTCACACCGACTGGCGAGAGCGTATTGAAAATGGCTGTGCGGTCCGCAAATTGCCGGTGAGGTTTTCCTCAGCAGTGACCGACCACCCCGCCAGTGACGCCGCCGGCGATTTATTGGGAGAGGAAACCAGCAATTTCTGGCGTGATCATAAGTCGGCCAAGGTTAACGCGATTCGCATAAAAACTATGATCGACAAGTGTGATATCGCTGTGATTCGTTTTGGTTCGCAGTACAAACAATGGAATGCGGCGTTTGACGCAGGTCGCTGCGCAGCATTGGGCAAACCGTATATCACCTTGCATGATGCTGACCTGGTGCACCCTCTCAAAGAGGTCGATGCGCACGCGATGGCTTGGGCCACCAGTGTGGAGCAGGTGCTAGAAATGCTTGCGTATGTGCTGAGCCAATGAAGAGGTTCAAGCGAGTTGCAAACGTTGCGAACGGTCCTAGATGAAGAGGTGTGAACGATGCAGTCGCTAGAGTCAGATTCCGAAGCCGAAGTTGCCTTGATTATTGGCGGTGGCCCGGGGATAAGCGCCAGCTGCGCTCGTTTATTTGCGGCACAAGGTATGCAGGTAGCGATAGCTGCACGTGCTGCCCAAAAGCCGGTAATGCTTGAGTTGGAGGCCCAGTGGGGTGTTCGATGTTACACCTGTGATGCACAGGATCCGTCATCGGTTGAAAAACTATTCGGCGAGGTGACTGCGGATCTGGGTAAGCCCAGGCTCGTTGTCCACAATATCGATGGTCGTATGGAGGGGATATTTCGGAAATCGATCACAGAAGTGGACCCCGATCTTGTTCTGCAGGTGATAAAAAATTCGGCCTTTAGCGCGTTTTTAGTGGGGCAGCAGGCCGCCCGGGTGATGGCAGACAATGATGAGCATGAAGATGGCCACAAGGGTTCACTGATATTCACAAATGCAAGTGCTGCTTTCAAAGGTTATGCAAAAAGTGCTGCGTTTGCTTTAGCAAGCCACGGAAAATCTGGTTTGGCTCAAAGTATGGCGCGAGAGTTGATGCCCCAAGGTATTCACGTGGCGCATGTGCCCATAGATGCTGCGATTGGTTGGAAACGCAATGACGGCACCCGAGCGCATTGGCTTGCTGGTGAGGCTGTGGACGACAATATGGCAGATCCCGATCAAATTGCTGAGACTTACCTGTATCTGCATCGGCAGCATCGCTCCACCTGGGCCTTTGAGGTGGTTTTGCGCCCTTGGCTCGAGCGTTGGTGAGCGACCTCGGTGGTTGATCTTTGCCAATCTGATTATAGGAGAGCGTAGATTTGAACAGTGTAAACAACGCCAGATTTATTGATGATTTTTGGCATCACAGCATTCTCCCGAGTCTGGCTGAATATATCCAAATTCCAAATAAGTCGCCTCTGTTCGACGAGAACTGGGAAGCACACGGCTTTATGGACGCGGCTGTTGCGTTGATGCTGGAATGGGTACAAGCACAGGATATCGCGGGTCTTGAGTGTCAAGTGCACAGATTGCCGGGTCGCACACCAACAATACTTTTGACAGTCCAGGGCCAAATCGATGAGACCGTTATGATCTACGGTCATCTTGATAAGCAACCTGAGTTCACCGGTTGGGACGATGGTCTTGCGCCGTTTAAGCCGGTGTTTCGCGACGATAAGCTATACGGGCGTGGGGGCGCGGATGATGGCTATGCAATATATTCCGCTATTGCGGCGATAAAATCTCTGCAAAACCAAGGGGTGCCGCATCCTCGAACCTTGATTTTAATTGAGGCTTCCGAGGAAAGTGGTAGCCCTGATTTATCCTATTATATGGATAAGCTGGCACCGCAAATCGGTGAAGCCAGTTTGGTCATTGCGTTAGATTCTACCTGCGGGAATTATGACCAGCTCTGGGTCACCACTTCGTTGCGCGGTATGTTAATTGCTGATCTAACTGTAAAAGTTCTGCATGAAGGCGTGCACTCAGGTGCCGCAGGGGGCATCGTTCCGTCAAGTTTTCGTCTGTTAAGGCAATTGATTTCCCGCCTTGAGGACGAAAATACAGGGGTGATTACGCCTGATTTTCTAAGTGAACAAATCCCCGAATTTAGGCGCGCGGAAGCCATTGAAGCCGGGCGCGTTCTCGCGGGCTCCTTTGCTGATATGTATCCCTTTGCCGGTGAGGGTAAGCCATTGTCACAGGATCCCACTGAACTTGTCCTTAATAATACCTGGGCGGCAACGCTTGCAGTAACGGGTTTGTCGGGTGCGCCGGCACCAGAGGAAGCGGGAAATGTGCTTAGACCCGAAACCTCCGCGCGATTATCTTTGAGAATTCCGCCCACGCTGAATCCAGATGCGGCGGCGGTGGCGCTGAATAAACTGCTGACGGAAAATCCCCCCAATGGTGCTGAGCTTAAGCTGAAAATACACGCTGCAGCTGGCTGGCATTCCCCGCCGACAACACCGCGCTTGAAGGCCTCTCTGGACAAGGCGTCGCATGCCTATTTTGGCGCTCCCGCGATGTATATGGGATGTGGTGGATCGATCCCGTTTATGGAGTTTCTCGTTAGAAAATTACCGGATGCACAGTTTGTGGTTACCGGTTTGCTGGGGCCGCGCTCTAACGCCCACGGCCCGAATGAATTTCTGCATATTCCGACGGCAAAAAAGCTAACAGCGGCCGTTGCGGAATTGTTATCTAATTGGGCCAGTTAGTTTAACTATTCAGCGATTCTGCGCAAAATGCCGACCTGAAGCGATTTGCTGTTGAGTTGCGTTTTAACAGCCTTGTTTGCCTAAGTTTTGATATTCGGTTGAGTCAAATCCGCTGCCGCTGAACAGGTTTTTGTAGGCGCTGCAATATTCTGTTTGGGTCTCAAAGGTATTATCAGATAGAAATGCTTGCTTGAGATCAGCGCGTGTCATCTGCTCGGACACCATTCGAACGCCCCGATCACTCTGTGTATCAAAAACCATCATTCCCGGTGCCGCAGATTCTTCGGCTTGCCAGGCGGACCAAAGTGGCGATTCACCGCTGCTTCCGGTTGAAGGTTCACCTGTGTGGGCAAATTGTGCCCAGTAACCGCCCATTTGTGTGGCCAGAGACTGAAATTGTGGCTGCATTGCATCCGGGAAAATCAGCCGCATGGGTTTGATGAATTTGTTGAATACAAAAGGAATCTCCAAAGCGTGCGCGGCGCCAAATAAATCTTTGAGCTCAACAAAACCGAGACTGCGCCAGTCATCCACGTCAAAGCGATAGGCGTAAACGGGTTCACTTTGAGCTGCGGACATGGCCGCGGCTAACTCATCCACTGCGCGTATTTTCCAAGCCAGTGTCGCGTACTTGTTGTCTCGATTGTACGCTTCGAGGTTTTTGAAGCCGGATGGGAAACCTAAGGTCTTTTCTACGTGACGGCTGCCGAAAGCGGTGAATAATTTGGTTTCATCTCGATTTGTGCCAAGAATAATGGGTACCGCGTGATAGTTGTTTCGGTCCGAAAAAATTTTTGTGCTGCTCATGCCTTTGGGGAGAACATGCCCATCTGCAATCAGATCGGGGTTGCCCAGCATCCCAGCAAATGCGCCACCGTACAGTCCTAACAACTCCGCAGGGTCAAGCTTGCGCAGTAAGTTGGCGAGTGCTTCTGGTTGCATCTCTGACTGCAGGTTTACGGCTGCTGCGCGATCAGAAGCCAATTTCTTTTCAATCAGCAATCGGTTGACAATTTCGCGCGCGCTAAGCGGGTTCCCAGGATCTGGCGCGTCAACGTAGTTTTCAGCTTCTGCGACGGTGCTCAGGTTTAAACCACCACTTTGAGAGATGGCTTTAGTAAACAAACCTTTGGCCAGAGGCGAGGCCAACATAGTCAAGACATTAAACGCCCCTGCTGATTCGCCGAATATTGTGATGTTTGTTGGGTCGCCGCCAAATTGGCTGATGTTGTTGTTGACCCACTTTAGCGCCTCAATGATATCAAGTGTGCCGAAATTACCGGACTGGTCTGCAAGCGTCGATGATGCATCTGTCAGGGCGGGGTGCCGAAACCACCCTAGCGGCCCCAATCGGTACTGAATGCTGACGACGACAACATTGTGTTCGCGGCTGAGATTGTCGCCGTGATAAATGGGTGTGCTGGCATCGCCGACACTATTGCCACCGCCGTGTATCCAGAACATCACAGGGCTTTTTTGGGGCGCATCTGCAACGATGTTGGGAGACCAGATATTTAAGAAAAGGCAATTTTCATCACCGGTAACCTGGCCTTGGCTGATTTGGGGGCAGCTGGGCTTGAACGACAAACTCTGAAGTTGGCCGGGCCATGGGTTGATCGCTTTTGGAGCGCGCCACCGCAGTTGATCCACGGGTGCTTCAGCAAAGGGAATGCCCAGCCAACTGGCAACGTCGTCTTGAACAAACCCGATTAATTCTCCTGAAGGTAATAATCGTTTTGTGCGATCGTCGGCTGGCTGGCTGGTGGCGGCCTCTGGTGCCAGATAAATATAGGCGCTGGTGGCGCCGACCAACAGCACTACGATAAAAAAGATTGCGCCATAAATAATGAATTTCATCTCAGCTCACTATGTCAGGTTAATAGTTTCTGTTGTGCAATGACCACGGTGTCATATCGACCGATTTGACCGCTGAGTAGTGCATTAACGGATCCTGAGGGCCGTCAGCATAGCCTGTTTTGATGGGTTGTGGTTTGATTTGTTTTGGCTTTGCAAAGGCTTGTGGTTAAATCCTAGTTCCTGATTTACGCGGACGCTGGTATATGAGTATTCTGGAAAACGCTGATATCGAGCGCTGGATTGCCAGTGAAGATGCCGAATCTGTGATAGAGCCAGATTTGCCGATCATAGATCCGCATCATCATTTGTGGGACTTGCGCGGTGATTCCAGCATGGGTTTTCGTCAGGCGCTATACCTCTGCGAAGAGATCAGTCATGACATCACAAACAGCGGGCATAACATTGTACAAACGGTATTTGCGCAGTGTGGTGCTTACTACCGCGCTGATGGCCCTCGCGAAATGCGTAGCGTAGGCGAGACAGAGTTTGTCAACGGTGTTGCGGCGATGAGCCGCTCCGGTCTATATGGATCTACGCGTCTGTGTACCGGCATTTTTAGCGCCGCCGACCTTAGACTGGGACGCCACGTTGCGCCGGTACTGGAGGCCCATTTGGCTGCCAGCCCCAATTTTCGGGGCATTCGAACGGCATTTCCCTCCGACCTGAATCCTGTTTTTCTCGAAGGTTTTCAGCTGCTTGAACACTTTAACTTGAGTTTTGATAATTGGTCGCCGGATTTTACCCGATTACCCAATTTGGCCGTGCTCGCCTCTAAATTTCCGAGCGTGCCGGTGATTGTGGACCATTTGGGAGGGAAAATTGATCCTTATGCCAAAGACGAAGAGATTAATGCCTGGAAGGCGGCCATTGACAGTGTCGCGGCGGTGCCAAATGTCCTGATCAAGCTCGGTGGTGGGCAGATGCGGATAGGCTCATGGGAGCCGCCTTTTCATATGCATCAGACAGACAAACCGTGGTCTTCGGCCCAGTTTTTAGAGCTCTTGCTGCCACGCTATCAATATGTGTTAGAGGCTTTTGGCCCAAATCGCTGTATGTTCGAGAGTAATTTTCCGGTTGATAAGGACTGCATTTCCTATCGGACTTTGTGGAATTTCTTTAAGCTAATTGCGCAACGTTTGGGGCTGTCAGAAGCAGAAAAGAACGCGCTCTTTTCAGGTACCGCAGCATCAGCTTATCGCCTGACGCTTTAATACGTACTTTAAGCGTGGCGATATTTGGGTAGCCTTTTGTCCAAGGCCAAATGCAGAGGTTATGCAAAAACGGTCCCAGTGAGTATCCAAAGCGCGGCTAAAAGTAGCATGCCAGCTGCGACGCGATTGGCATTGCGCAGTCCTTGTGATGTACCAAGGCGTGCTGCCAGCCATTGACCGCCTTTTGCATAAGTGGACATGGCCAAGAATTCGGTTGTCAACATAATAGCGAGCATGATCGCGAACTGAGGAACGGCGGCCCTCGAGGTGTCGACAAAGCCCGGTAACAGCGCGAGCAGGAAGGCCCAGCCTTTAGGGTTCATGACTGCAGTGACATACCCAAGCACGATCAAGGTGGTCGCATGTGTATCGACGTTTTTGCGGGCGCTGATTTGTTCAGGTGTTACTCGCCATAACGTGATGGATAGGTAGATTAAGTAACTTCCACCGGCAACAGCGATGAATTGGAAAATTTCTGGGTTCAACGACATGAGCCACGCCAAACCCCAGAACGAGGCTGTGAAGACTGTGCTGACACCGGCCAGCTCTCCAGTCATCATCCACAGGCTGCGCCGGTAACCGACGGTCAGGCCCAAAGTGAACGCCAGTGTCATACACAGCCCCGGGGTCAGGGAAATAGCGGCGATCGTCGGGATGAAAAGAATAATTGAATCCACTGGCATCAGCGTTGGTCCAATCGCAATTGAGGCTGGTCAATGCCCTGCAAAGGGCAGCGCGTGCAAAGGCTCAGCTAAGTTTCCCGTCGCCTTGCTGTGATCCAAAAATAGTCGGGACTTCTGCCCAGTCTGGGGCCGCGTGCATGGTTCTGCCCTGGACGGTTAGGTTTTGCGGCGCACTGCCACCGATGACGTATCCACCATGTGGACCAATTGCACCATTGGCACCTAGGTTCATAACGGGATACGAGTCTGCTGCTGAGTAGGTTTGGAGTAGTAATGGACGCACTCTATTAGATTGATTTGGGTAGCTGCCGTGTACCATGCAGCAGTTGTGAACGGTGATTGACCCGGCTGGTCCTTTTAGCCAGACCACGCGGTCAAGATCCACGCGGTTTAATTGTTCTTCTTTGATGGCGCCCGCCCACTTGCCGTCGTTGGCGTATAAGTCAAAAAGCTCACCCTTGTGACTGCCGGGTATGACCCCCATCGGGCCCATATCGTCATCGACATCTGCAAGGTAAACCCCAATGGTCAGGGGTGAAAAATCGGTGTGCGGCCAAAATTGGATATCTTGATGCCATTTGACTTCCTCGCCGCCCTCAGACCACTTAAAGTTCAATTTACTGTGATGAAATCTGGCCGGCTGACCTAAAATGGCCATGGCGATTTTAGCGACTAGCCCGTCCAGCATCAGGTGGCGAAAAGTCTCATCAACATCTACTGGAGAGACAAGTCGCCTCAATCGAGGCTTCTGTGCAGTATGATCTGGCTCAAAATCATATCGCCTATTGGATTTATTTAATGTTCTGCTCGCATCAACTGCCGCTTGGGTCGCCGCCGTTAACCGAGCCATTAAATCTGCTGGGACATAGGAATCCAGCAACAGATAACCATGGTCGTGATAGAACTTGATTTGTTCTTTGCTGAGCATAATAGGTCAACCTCTGGTTTTTGATGTTTTGCCCTAATGGATCTAAATCACAGTGGGTGTAAATCGTACTTGATCCGGCGGCACTGCCGCCAGCGATGTTTAACCGGTTGTCTGTTTCTAAGGGGCGTTAAATTCGCTAATGTTGCGTGATGACTACCGCTAAACGTACACGCCTTGCCCCGCATCATCGCCGAATGCAGTTGCTTGACTGCGCTCGTAGCCTCATTGTCGATCGCGGGCTCTCAAGCTTCACCATGGATGCCCTCGCTAAAGAAGCACAGGTCAGTCATCCGCTGATATACAAATATTTTGCTACGCGCCTGAATCTGTTGCAGGAATTGCTGCTGCGTGAATCAAAAGAAATTGGCAATGAGCTCGAACATCAGATCGCTGGTGCAAGCGATTATCGCGCTTTCATCGCGCGGGTGGTTGAAGTTAACTTTGAGCAATTTTCCGACAATAACATCATCAATATGTTGCGTGGTCAGCCGGATGTTTATGACTCGCTGGCAGACATTGAAAAAAAACGGCGCAGGGTCATGGCGAAATATCTCGTAAAATCGCTCAGCGGCTATCTCAACGTTGAAAGCATGCACGCTGAGCAAGTTCTGGTTTTGGCGTCCGGCGCCTCGCAGGCTGCAGCCGCTCAATATCATCGCTATGGCGGCAACAAAACTGAACTGATTGAGGCGACAGTTTTGTTCATTTTGGGTGGAACAAAAGCCTTGCAGATCGATTGAATCTCTTGATGTTGTGGTTTGTGTTTCGAATCCCTATTATATATTTACTATAATAAATTATCAGATACGTTGGAGGGCAAAGCAGATGACACATCGAGCAAACCGAGTTATTCACGACGCGGATAGCCATATCATTGAAGGGCGTGGCTGGCTTGAAAGTTATGCTTCGGCGTATGTTCAGAACAATCTCGCCCCGGGATTATTTGATCTGAATATGCCCGCTCTTGACGGCATTATGGCGGCAGCCAAGAAGCGCCTTGATGGGGGTGACCCCGAGCTTACCGAGGCAATGAAAGCGGATATTTTTGCGCATCCCGGCAAACGTAATATGTGGAGTGCCTATGGCGCTGTGGAAAAGCGGGAACGTAGTGACGTACTGAATATTATGGGTATTCGGTCTCAACTGATTTTTCCTTCGATTGGTGCCAGCCGATTTGCGCGCTCGAAAGATCTGGATCTTGTGTACGGAGGCTGCGATGCATTAAATCGCGGTATGGCAGACTTCTGTGCGGATGACACCGGGTTACTTTCGGTGGGTTTTATTTCTCTGAAGGACCCGCAGCGGGCACAGATATCGCTCAAGTTGGCGCTCGAGATGGGTATAAATGCCATTTGGATTGGATCAGATGCGGTGGAGGGGCGAGCGCCATCACATATCGCCTATGACCCGCTTTGGGCGATGCTTCAGGAAGCCGGTGTGCCGGTGACATTGCACATAGGCAGTGGCCAGAACATGCCCTCGGTTTACATGAATACAGGAACAAAAAGAGTGCTGGAAGGCAATCTGGGCAATATTGAATCGACCAAGCCTAAAGATATGCCAGTTATTCACCACTCTATTGAACGTTGGCTTACGTGTATGATTTATGATGGGGTGCTGGAGCGATTTCCGAAGTTGAAAGTCGGGCTGATTGAGTTGGGGGCGAACTGGGTGCCAGCCTGTTTAATGAATTTGGATATGGGTGTCTCATTGTTGGGCAAGTTTGATCAGGGTTTAAAGCAGCTGAGTTTAAAACCGTCTGAGTACTTTCAACGCCAGGTGAAAGTAGCGCCGTTGCATACAGAAAATGCTGGCTGGATTTTGCGAAATGTGGGCAAAGATATTTTGATGTTTAACACAGATTATCCGCACCCCGAGGGAGGCAAAGATCCTTTTGGAGACTATGAGCGCAGTCTTGAAGCGGTGGGCGCAACCGACGAAGAGTTAGATCATTTTTATTGTAAAAATTATCAAGCCTATCTGGGTGTTGCGTAAAATGCAGCGCTGAAACCTGCGGTTGGCGTTGACTCTATAGTGCTGTGTAAGTGCTGGTTTGGGCGCCCTCATCAGGCCTATTTATTTATCCGTTGGGTGGTCTCGATGTGGTTTGGAGTTTGTGAATGCATCAGTTAGGGTAAGCCAGTTTGGTTATCCATAAGTGTGCTTCATATTGAAATTATTCGGGCTTTTGTGTCTCATTTTGATCAGCCTCGTGCACGTCAATGCAACGCATGCATATGCCGGCAGCCAGAGCTGCAAGACTTGCCACGCGAACGAATATAGCCAGTGGCAGGGGTCGCACCATGATCTTGCGATGCAATTGCCCACAGCCGAGACGGTCTTGGGAAACTTTGATGACGTCACCTTTACGAAAGCCGGCGTTACAACCCGTTTTTATCG
>DGQF01000012.1:43539-54268 GCA_002389675.1 Gammaproteobacteria bacterium UBA4421 | reverse complement strand
CGCTTGCAGGCGTTGAGTATTGCCTGGGATGCAAGGCCTGTGGGTCAGGGTGGTCAGCGTTGGTTTCATTTGTATCCAGATGAGGTGATTGCATATGATGATCCGCTGCACTGGACAGGTCCATTTCAGAACTGGAACAGTCGTTGTGCAGAATGCCACAGCACCCACTTAGTGAAGAATTACAGCGCCCAAGACAGATCCTTTGCAACCACGTTTGAAGAAATCGATGTGGGTTGTGAGGCCTGTCATGGTCCCGGGGAGCGTCATATTAAAGCGGCCAAAGCCGGGCAATTGGCGAGATTTGAAGACAGCGGTTTTGACACATCGCTTGCTGCATCGGGTGAGTGGGTATTCTCTGCAGAAAAGGATATAGCTCTTCGGACCGAACCGCGCAACGCTCAGGGCCAGGTGGATAGTTGCGGTCGCTGTCATGCGCGGCGGGGTACTTTGGGTGCCTACCGCCATGGAGAGGATTTGCTCGCCACCCATCAACTGTTGCTTCCCAGACCGCCCTTTTACCACCTTGATGGCCAAGTTCTGGATGAGAATTTTGTTTATGGCTCGTTCGTGCAGAGCAAGATGTTTAACGCGGGCGTGGTGTGCAGTGATTGTCATGAACCCCACAGTCAGACATTGCGTTCGCCCGGTAACGGGGTTTGCGCGCAATGTCATCAAGTGAAGCAATACGATACACCGGCTCATCATCACCACTTGCCGGAATCAAGCGGTGCATTGTGTGCCAACTGCCATATGCCGGAAACCACTTATATGGTTGTTGACCCCAGACGCGATCACAGTCTGCGAATCCCCCGGCCTGACCTATCGCTGACAACGGGCACGCCAAATGCGTGCACCGGCTGTCATACGAACAAAGATGCGCAGTGGGCGGTCAATAGTCTGGATGCTTGGGGGGTGGCTTTACCTGAGGCTGCCAGCGCTATGGTGCGTGCGTTGCAGCAGGTTGAGCAAGGCGATCGTGCCGCCGTGCCAGTCTTATCCGCGCTGGTTAATGACTCTGCGGCGGCGCCCATATGGCGAGCGACCGGCATGGAAGCACTTGGTGACTTGGCGACTCGAGAGGTTCGGCAGACGGCAACTGTGATGCTGCTTGATGAAAATCCATTGCTGCGGGTCAGTGCGGTTCGTTCGCTGGCTTTTCTGCCCCTTGCCGAACGCTATCAAATGTTGCGTCCTGTATTGGCAGACGAAGTTGCCGCAGTCCGCATGGAGGTGGCAATGTCACTTGCTGGTGTGCCGCTGAATCAGGTCAACCAAACCCAGGCCAAGCAGCTTCAAGCGCTGTTCGACTGGTTGTTGTCAATTTTTCGTTTGCACGCGGATATGCCTGAAACTCAGCTGCAGCTGGGGGATTTCTATGCGCAGCGAGGTCAATTATCGGCGGCCGAAAAAGCCTATCGCGAGGCGATTGATCTTAATCCTTTGTTTATATCCGCACACCTCAATTTGGCGGATCTGTTGCGCGGTCAAAACAGAGACGAGCAAGCGCGCAAGATATTATTGAGTGTGTTGGCCTTTGCTCCGGATCACGGGGCGACACTTTATTCCCTTGGTTTGTTGGAAACGCGCAGCAAATCCTCTGATAAGGCGCTTGAGTATTTAGGCAGGGCTGCCGAACTGGAAACTGCGGGATGGCATTACCGCTACGTATATGCCATCGCGTTGCATGATCTGGGCGAGCCCCGCAAAGCGATTGCGCAACTCAAAGAGTTGTTGGAGACGCAAGCGGGTAACGAAGAGGTGCTATTGGCCTTGACCAATTATAATTTGCAGCTGGGGCAGCGTGAGCAGGCCAAAAGGTTTGCGCTGCGACTGCTAGAAATCGATCCGCGTAGCGGGGGCTATCGGCAACTTTACCAGAACACATTAAATTAGTCGGGTCTGCATAGCTGCGGGCACTTGAAGCCGCTGCCGCGTTCAGCTGCCAAATCGATAGCGTAGTTTGACAATAACGTTATCTACGATGGGGTCATTAAATGCATCTACCAGTAATTTGTCAAAGTCAGCTTGCACTTGATTCTCCAGATTAGATCCGCGTGTATAAACGATAAATAAATCTGATAACGGTCCTATCTCCCAGCGATAGCGCAGTTGAGCGGCCAGCCGAGAAATAGTGAAATCTGCGTCATTTGGATGGTCGTCGGACTCTTTGATGAGGTTGCCGGAAGATAATGGCACTCGGTAGCGCGCTTGTTCCTTTGCCTGTATGCCAACCCATTGCAGGGTCAGGCGCAGTTGCTGCTTTGCGCTAACAAAGAAATCCATAGACATGGAAGGGGCTAGATCGATGGCGTCAAACCCACTCATTTCTCCAGCGCTCTGGTGCACTAGCCAGTTGTTGCGCTTTTTCCAGCGCAAGTCCAGATTCAGCGAAAATTGATGGGTTGGCACCCAAGTGAATCCTAAATCAACAAAGTACATGGGATCGCCTAAGTCCTCGGATCGACTGCCAAGTTGTAGCGAACTCGAGAAGGGGCGCGAAGCGTCGGTGCCATAGCCGAGGGAAAAAAAGTAGCCATCTTTTACTTTATAGCTGCCATTGCCACGGCTGGTTCGGTCGTCATAGTGTCCGGGCAGCCAGTCAATCTCAGCCCTAAGTTCAGAATTTGAGGAAAAAACTAACGTTGTGAAAGCACCTAAATAACCTCGCGCCAATTCGCCGTCGGTGTTGGTGCCAGAGCTCATAAATATACCGCGGTTGCGACGCTGGAGATGGGGCGAAAGGCCCTGAGACTCTGTGGTAAAAAAGCTATATCTAAAGCTGATGGAATCGTTGCGTCGAAGATAACCCAGATCGGAAAGGTCGACATCGTCATCAAGCAAATCCACTGCCAACCTGTGGCTCATCCCCTGTTGCGGTGTCCATCCGATGTCTGTCCAGAGCCCGTATCCGGTTGCCTCGTCTGTTTTGGATCCCACAAATTGTGTATCCCAGGACCAACGTCCGTTTGCTGATAGCCAATGGGTGTCAATGCCCTGTACAACCGCGTCATCGCGGTTTGGGTATTGGGTAACAGTTCCCATCCAACCGATCGAGCGGCGGCTTTCCCCTTGAGTGTCCTCGTATAACGCACGCAGGACCCCAAAATTCCGTCCATCAGTGGTGAGTTGAACCGGGCTGCCGGATGTGACGTGGGTGCCATCGATTTCAACATTCTTTTCCATGGCGGTTAAAATGCCATAACGCAGGCTACCCGCCTGGCCGACCGCTTTTACTGCGCCAAACAATTCAGTTGGCCGGCTTAATTCTACACCCGCTACATCAACGTCATCAGGGACATCTAGGTGTCGCGCCGCACCGCCGATGCGGCGCGTATTGAGTAAGGTTGTAGGTTCAAGATTAAACAATTGTGGCGGTTGACGTCCGCCTTGACTGCGCAGCGACACTGAAGTTGGGGTGGCTCGCGGGGAGGTCACAAAAACTTCGGTACCTTCAAGGAAAAACAAACGTTTTTCGGGGAAAAAGGTTTCGAACGCGGTTAGGTTAACCACCACATCATCAGATTCAACCGCGCCAAAGTCAGGATTTGCCGAGGCGGTCAGTTGCAGATTACTGCTTGGCCGCCAAAACACGTCTAATCCCGCTGTCGTTTTGGAAGTATCTTTGATTGCGTCATGGCGTGTTGCTGCATAGGGAAACACAGCCCACTGCTGTCGTGGGTTGACCCCTGAAACGGCCATGGGTGCCAATGCGGTCATGAATCTGGGTTTGGAGCGGGGTAGTGCCGGCCATGAATATTCTTCATTGGCGTGGGCCACTTTGCGTTGTAACCAAAAGTTAAGTCTCCGTTGAGCCTCGATATTGGGCATGCTGAGGATTGACCAAGGGATAAACAGCTCGGCGCTCCAGCCGTTATCAACGACAGCTGTTTCGCCTGACCATGCGCCATCCCATTGGCGGGTGAAGGAGCGTTCGGGCGCCAATTTGCCATCGGCCTTGGAACCGCCTAGGCTGAGCTCAAACCAATACCCATAGAGCCCCTCTCCTGAGGTGTCCAGTGTTACGCTAAAGCTGTCTCTGTTGAGTAATTGGTCGCGGTTAGACAGCCGACGCACAAGGCTCTCAGAGGGTTGTTGCATTACGGCGCTGACATACAAACCCTTGGCCGTGTAAAACATTCGCACCTGGGTAGCAAATTCAGGACTTTCTAGCGTATCTGGTTCCGTCACCCGCAGGTTGTGGTACACCGGTAGTTGTGCCCACACGGGTTCATCGGGAACACCATCAAGACTTATCTGCGCATCTTGCAAGCTGACTGAGGTGAGTGTGGTATTTGCCATTAGTTGACCACAGGCGAGAAAAACGACGACGCATGCGGCAAGGTGCCGCCAGTAGCCGCTGTTTTTGCCAATGCGTAAAGGACGATCCGCAGACATGGTGTTGATGGTGCTCACTTAAATTTTTTGTAGTTCTTTAAATGTAGATCTTACTAAAATTAACGCTTGATTGACGGCTTGTTCACCCCGAATCATTCAATCTGGTTGAATGAAAGCGCTATTGATCATTTTTATACTGTGTTCATTGGGTTCTGGGGTCAGAGCTGGTGGGGCATCAGAGGGTGACGCTGCTCGCTTGGGGTCGCCTAATTCCGTTGTTCTGGCGAGTTTCGATTCAGACGATGGCTCTGTGCTGCAGTGGGGTGTGGTCAATGACACGGTGATGGGCGGGCGTTCAACCAGTCAGTTCAGCGTTAACAATGGCGCGCTGCACTTCACCGGGAAATTGAATCTAAACGGCGGCGGATTTGCCTCGATTCGCTCGATTCCTCAAAGGATGAATCTGGGACCATTTGAGGGTCTGAAGGTGCGCATTCGCGGCGACGGACGGTCTTACCAAATGCGCTTAATGACCGGTCGGCGCTCGGTGGCCTACCGAGCAGAATTTGAAACAGTGGCTGATCAGTGGCGCGACATCATACTGCCATTTTCTGACTTTGTTGCCACCTGGCGGGGTCAGCGGGTGCAGGCTAGACCCCTTGATCTTAGATCGATTCAAAGCGTTGGTGTGATGATAGCTGACAATCTAAACGGTCCGTTTGCCCTTGAGATAGATTCGATTGAGGCTGTGGGGGCGCGGTGAGGCGAGCGATATGGCCCACGGCGCGGTAGAGAAAGCTGACGGGTTAGAGGCTAAACAATAACTGCAAGACATGAATGACGATGACGGTCAATGTGACCCAGAGGCGCATATGTCGGTAATAGGGCGGTGCCTGGGTGAAGGGGCGCAAGATGTGTTCGCCAATAAGCAAGATCAAAAAAACCACAATTTGGTTAAGTAGAAATATCGTCTTATTGCCCTGCCACAGGGCAATAACGCTCAGTAAGACCAGCGCGTTGCTGACAATCGGAGCAATCAAAATACCGGCGTTTACAGGCATTTTTGCGAGGCTAATGCCCCACCAGCTGCCTGCAAGAAAACAGGTGATTGCCAGACTATAGAGCATAAATGGGAATAGGAAGGAAGGTTCGCCCAGCGCGGTAGCCAGGGTGAATGCCGCAAACGGTAAAAGACCAGCAGCGGATAATGCGACTACCCAAGTTTTTCGGGCGATATAGTGTAACTTAGTCATGATCGGTGGTGGCCAGCAGAGTAGCCGCTCAAGCCGGTGGCGCGCAACAGATCATACAAGATCATCTTTACGGAGCTGTTTTGCTTTTAGTTGCGCCACTATTGTTTCGTGCCGAGTCCGCGAAAGGGGATAGCGTAGGAGCGCGAGGTACGCGGCGAACATCGGTAGTGCAAAGCCTATCGTATAGGTCATCAACAATCCCTGTAATGCCGCGGGAGAGTTCGCCGCGCCGGGTGTAAACCCAAAAGCCAGCTCGAGGATCGCAAAGCTCAATCCTGCGCCGAATGCGGCGCCAGCTTTGCTTGTGGTGGTCAGAAGTGCAAAAAAAAGGCCGGCGCGCTTTTCACCAGATTGCAGTTCGTCTTGATCGGTGAGGTCGGCCATCATTGATCTGAGTAAGGTGGGTGCTGCACCAAACGCAACGCCAAACAGAATGGTGAACACCCATAAGACAAGGGCATTGCCGGCTTCAGCAAAGGGAATAACACCCAGGTTAATGGACACCGCATATACTAATGCAACCTTGAGCGCATTATCTTTGCCCAGTGCATATGCCAGCTTCAGCCAAACGGGCATTGCAATAAAACTTGCCAGAAAGTAGAACAGTAACGCGATGCTCGCGTGTTCGGGCAGATCAAAATAATTGGCTGCAAAAAAGATATAGAGTGCCCCCGATACAGCGGTTCCCAGCCCTGTCATTAGGTCTGCTACAAGGAGTCGCCACAACACACGATTGTGAATAATCAGCTTGATTGCCTGTTGCCAAGGCAGGGTGCTTGCGTCGGTCGACCGTTTTGTATCAGGCACCCAGATCAGTAGGGGCACGACCAAGATGGGGAAAAGTACGAGACAAAACCATCCCATACTTGCAACTTTTGTTGTTTGATCCGATTGGCCGTTTAATTCCAGAAATGCGGGAATCGCCAGAACGATGGTCATGCCTGCGATAGTGAAGATTTCCCGCCAGCCGAATAACCTTGATCGTTCGTCGTAGTTAGTCGACAGCTCTGCGCCCCAAGACAGGTGAGAGATCACCAACATAGTGTAACCAATATATAGAATCAGCAGCCAGAACATCAGGTAAGCGGGGGTCACCAAATCTGGGTTCGGCAGAAATACCATCCACACCGAAAGCATTAGGATGGGAATGGAAAAAGCGACCCAATGTTTGCGGCGGCCCCAGCGCGTGTCAAACCGGTCTATCGCCATCCCCATTAGAGGATCGGTTACCACATCCCACATTCTTGCTAGGGTGAAAATAAGTCCCACGGTGGCCAAAGAAAGCCCCATGCCTTCGCTGTAGAACCGGGGGAGATATACGGCAATAGGCATGCCCATGGCGGCCATCGGCATGGTGATGCCTGAGTAAGCGGCAAGGAGGCGGTTTTGGCTCTGATTTGATTCACTTTTCATTTTGCGCAAACTGCAAAACCTCATGGTCTTGAAAGGGTTGGTGCATCAGATTGGCTGCCAAGCATACGCGCATTTGGTCCCTCTGGGATAACTCAAGAGACGACTCAACAATTATGGTGAGGCAAAAATACAAAGAATGACAATGCCAAACAGAAATAAGCGGTTGCCGCGTTTTCCCGCTGAGGGTGGGCTTGTAGTTGGTGGTTAGATAACATAGAACCAAAGGGTCGGTGATTAAGATAGCGGTACCGGTTTGAAATCTTTGCGGAGGATAGTGCATTGATGAAGAAGTTTGTGAATACCTTTTTTAGGTTCGCTATAGTTGTTGGTCTGGGTGCTTGTGGCGGTGGCGGTGGCGGTTCCGGCAACAGTCAAAATTCGCAACTAACGCCGACAACTCCGCCGGCGGGCGGAGATGATGTTGAGGCTTGCGCAGCCTTGCAGGGCCCATTTTCCCAAGTGATACCCTCGCAAGAGTGGCAAGAGAGCACGCCTGAGGCTCAGGGTATGTGCAGCGATACTCTGCAAGATGCGCTGGACTATGCGTTTGCCCAGGGCAATTCCACCGGTGCCGTTCTTGTTGTAAAAAACGGTTATATCGTTGCCGAACGATACAGTGACTCCAGGGGGCAAACTGACTTAGTCACCAGTTGGTCAGTTGCAAAGAGTTTTACCAGTGCGCTGCTTGGTGTTGCCGTGGAGCGTTCGGAAATCGATGGTATGGATCAGCGCCTCGCCCATTACATTCCTCGTTGGGCCGGCACGGAAAAAGCAGCCATCACCGTGCGAGATTTGATGACGGTCAGGACGGCGTTGGATCTTATCGGTGACCCAGACAAAGATGGTGTCCCAGATGGTGCGGATTTGTACGGTGCAAACGATCAACTGACGGTATCACTTGATCGACCACTGGTTGGTACCCCCGGGGAAAAGCTTTATACCTATTCCAATGCTGACGTCATGATAGCCGGCGAGTTGTTGAGATCTGCTACCGGTGTTTCCGCTGCAGAATACTTACCGCTCGCCTTTGGTGAGGCTATAGGGTTTTCCGGCCAGTGGTGGACGGACGGTGCGGGAAACTCGCTGACCTATTGCTGTTTGGATGCAGTACCGAGAGATTTTGCTCGCTTCGGGCTGTTGTTTGCACGTGACGGTCTTTGGGGGAATGATCAGTTAATTTCTGAAAGTTGGATTGCTGACAGCACGCTCGCTGCGCGAGGTGGTGCGTATAGCTATTTTTGGTGGCCCGCTGTAGAGGGCGGGTTTGCCGCGTTGGGTGTGCAGGGTCAAGTTGTAGCGGTCTACCCTGAAGATGACCTGGTGATCATTCGATTCAGCGAATATGAGCGTAACGGGGACGGTTCAACCGTGCGTACCGGGGAAAACTACCACGTGACCGAGGCGCCAGAAAACTTCGACGTGACAACCTTCGTCAGGCTGGTTCGGGAGGCGCTCGCTGTGCGCCAACCAACGGTTCAAAGCCCAGTCCCGGCAGTACAGCTGAACCCCAATCAAGTCAGTGTTGTTGGCAGTCGCACAACCCTGTGGGCTGGAGGCAGCCAGACCCTAGAGCCTTCCCGAAACTCGTTTCGATGGTCGTTGTCTGGGGTGCCAGCAGGCAGCGAGGCGGTTATCCAAGGCATTGGAGAAACTGTCTATCTGATACCGGACCTGCCCGGGCAATATACCATTGAACTTGTCGTAGGTAATGGACGTTCTGACAGTCCGGTGTATACAACTTCTATCGAGGCGGTTGCGGGGCGTGATGTGCTTGTTGCGGGAACGCGTGATGGTGCGTGGCCGAACTATGCGGGCAATCTTTCTAGCGATAAATTTTCGCCGCTGCATCAGATAAGCGCTGAAAATATTGACCAATTGGAGGTCGTTTGGCGGTGGCGATCCCCCGACAACGATATCACCACAGCGCAAAATTCAGTATTTGAGGCGACGCCGCTAATGATAGACGGTGTGCTCTACACCAGCACTTCGTTTAGCCAGGTTGCAGCGATTGATGCGGCCACAGGACAAACCCTTTGGGTCTACGATCCGGCGGCATACCGGTATGCAAGGCCGCCTAATAATGGTTTTTTACATCGAGGTGTTTCTTATTTTGAGGATCACCAGGGTAAAAAAATACACATGCCGACGGGGGACGCGCGTTTGATTGCGTTAGATGCCATTAATGGAAAGCCTGTTGAGACGTTTGGCACTCTCGGTAATGGATCCGTCAATCTGCTGTCTGATGTTCCCCGCCTCAACCAGAGTACGTTGCGTTTGGATAATGCGCACAATCAACCCGATGTGCCCGATCTGGCAGGTGTGGTCAGTCAATTAGGTCATTCCTCGCCCGGAATTGTGTGTGACGATGTGCTGATTCTTGGCTCTCAGGTGCATGATGGTGAGGTATTGCCGCCGACCCCACCGGGTGATGTTCGCGGTTTTGATCTCAACACCGGCGAACGCTTGTGGACCTTTCATACGGTTCCCAGGGAGGGGGAGTATGGTGTCGACACCTGGGGTGAGAGCAGTTGGCAAAACAATGGCAACACGAACGTATGGGCTCCGATGAGTGCTGATAGCAGCCTGAATATGGTTTATCTGCCAGTTAGCTGCCCGACCAACAACTACTATGGGGGGCGGCGTCCGGGGGACAACTTATTTGCAAATAGCGTGGTTGCTTTAGATTGTCGAACCGGTGAGCGTCAGTGGCATTACCAGACGGTCCATCACGACATCTGGGACTACGACTTACCCGCTGCCCCCAATTTAATCGATATCACCGTTGATAACAGGCCACGTAAAGCACTGGCTCAAGTGAGTAAGCAAGGGTTTGTGTATGTGCTGGATAGACAAACCGGGGAGCCCATATGGCCAATTGTCGAAACCCCTGTGCCGCAGTCAGATGTGCCCGGGGAAGTGACGTCTGCGACTCAGCCTATTCCAACTAAACCGCCACCATTTGTGCGACAAGGGGTGGTCCGAGAGGATTTTATTGATCCTTCGTCGATAGAAAATTTTGACATCGGCCCAATTTACACGCCGCCCAATACGCGCGGTTTGGTGATGACCCCGGGTGAGGGTGGTGGGGCAAACTGGGGGGGCGCCTCTTTTGACCCAGGTACTCAAATACTCTATGTCAACGGGTTTGGCCCGTTGACTTATGTAGTGCAACTGCAAAAGGGCAATGAATCCAACTTATATTATGTCTTTCCCGAACCTGTTTTTGGCCCCTCTAGTGGCTCCCCATATCCAGGGCTGGGCTCTGCAATCACCGCTTATGATATGAACAAGGGTGAAATCTTGTGGCAGCAAGCTGGAGATGAAAATACAACTATTATGGGTAATTCTGCCTCCATGATTGCGGGTGATTTGCTTTTCTATAAGAACAGCGCGCTAAACACGCTGAATATTCTCGATAAATTTACCGGAGAAATTTTGCGTGCGGTACCTCTTAACGGGCGGCCAACAGGCTCGCCAATGACCTACATGTGGCAGGGCGTGCAGTATGTTGTCGTGGCTTTGGGTCGACAAGATGAATTGACGGAACTGGTGGCCTTGGCTCTAGTTAGCGAAAACTCAGGCTAACCGCCGGGTAGAGGAAGTTGTTCACTGTCTGTGCGCCGCGCTTGACGAAAATTGGGTTTTTGGGCCGCGCTGCGGCGCTGCTCCAGCCAAATGACCCCGTCATAGGGCTCGCTGTTTCCGCGAGTGCCAATGAAGTCCAGATC
>DGQF01000012.1:11186-43447 GCA_002389675.1 Gammaproteobacteria bacterium UBA4421 | reverse complement strand
CCAATGCGACCTACCGAATTTTCTGCGCTGATCTCGAGGCCATCTTCATCGCGGGGGCCTCGACTGTAAGCACCAGCAAATGCATCTAAATCGCCGTCCCCGTCGATGTCCGCCAAGCGCACGGACACTAATGCATCGGGCAGAAAGTTGCCGATGGTATGAGTTTGCCAAGGTTTGCCGGGCTGTTTCGGTTGATCAAGCCAGAGTAAATAGCCCGGCCATGCTGTAGACACAATATCGGTGCGCCCGTCATTGTTAAGGTCTGCATAGTCCATATTAAACCCGGTGAGTTGGGTACCTATGGGTTGTCCAGCAGTGGTGATATTGTGCTCGAGAAATTTGAAATTACCGTCATTGCGCAGCCATAAAATCCGAGCTTCTCCCCGAGAGCCGACAACAACATCAAGATCGCCGTCTCCGTCTAGGTCTGTCGGCTGTGAATTAATTGGAATTCGCACTTTAGTCAGTGGTTGCTCAAACCAGCCGGCACCGTTTAATGGGTCCGCAGGCGGGTGGTAGATTGAGACGTTTAGTGGCGCTTGGACGGTCAGTTCTGGGTTTTGTTCTCCTTTATTGGCCGCGACAACTTCAATTTGGCCGTCTCGATTGAAGTCTGCAAAAAATGTTCGGATATAAGATCCGCGGCCGGTTGTTACAGGCAAAATAACACGTGGCCAGATGTTTGATCGTGCGCTGACACCGCGAGTGCTTTGAGGATTCTGAAAATAGATCAGATGAGCGAGTTCGGCTGCCACCACAACGTCAAGGTGGCCGTCGTTGTTGACATCGGCGATGTCCACATCTTCAGCCGCCGCAGCTTCAGGACCGGAGGCCAAAGTAGTAAGTTGCCAATCATGCGGATCCTTTCCACCCCAGGCGATGCGAACATGACCAATCGCTTTGCCGTTGTACTGTGTGTCGGATTCGTGAACTGAAACAATATCATCAATGCCATCACCATCAAGGTCTCCCATGGTCAAGCCATCACTGCCAGATAATGGTAGTTCGCTTTGCAAAGCATCATCAATAATATGCTCTATCCAACTGATATAGAGGCCATTGGTGGCTTGCGCTCGGGTTAGCGTATCAGCGACGGTTGGCGCGGTTCTATGCTCGCTCGCAGCTGAGGTTGATGAGGCGGTGGCTGCGAGCAGCACTGTGGCGGCGCGGTAGCAGCAAAAGGCGTGACGCATAACTTTCTCATGGTTGGAGAAGGAGAAATGCATCATAACAGGCCCTGATTGGTGTTTTGGAATTGGTGCGAGTCGCTTAATGATACGTTCGGCGGTGCCTGCCCAGGCATTTGCTAAATCGACTTATTTGGTCCTGGCTTGTTGGGAAGTTCGGCTGATTTACAGGTTATTGGAAACTGTCGGGTGTTTTATGCTGTCTTCGATGACGTCTAAAAACAGATCGCGCAATGACACAATACCAATAGCTCTGCCCGCTTCAACAACCGGTAGATGACGAAAATGATGGCTTTTCATGAGATTAATACAATGTATCACCGTGTCTTGAGTGGTGACCGAGATCACTTCACGTGTCATGATTTCGGACACCTTAAGTTTTTGCGCCTCGTGGCGATTGAGGATTACTTTTCGAACGTAATCACGCTCAGAGACAATGCCAACAAGGTACCCGTCGATTTGCACCAGTAATGCGCCGATGTTTCGCTCATTCATCAGCGTTAGCGCATCGTAGACATTTGCTAGAGGTTCAATCCAAACCACTTCTTGTGCTTTTTGTTGTGCCAACAGATCGGCTACGGTATTCACTCCTAGACCCTCCCATGCGCGTTATATTGTTGCGCGGTTTGATCGCATCTGTTGGATGCGATTCATGCTTCTCCCCAAAGCATCTCAAAAGATATCCAACTGCAGCGAAACAGTAAAGCCGGATTTGTGTCTGCCCAGGGCTGGCTGCGCTGAGCTGACCGCTCTGAGCACAGGTGCTAGCGGTTTTATTTTGGCCAGCTCTGTTGGCATCTGTTGTGGTGATTGTAGGTATTGCACGGCAATATTGAGCACTCAGGATATTAGATCGAGATTACATAGAACCAACAGAATAGGAGAGTCAGCTCATGCGTACGGTTGTTATTTTGGGCGCAGGTGCGCCCAATGGCGTGGGTGGAGCGTTAGCCCGACGATTTGGACGCGAAGGATGTCACGTGGTTGTTTCAGGTCGTACTCAAGCCAAGGTTGATGCGACGGCCCATGAAGTGGTTTCAGCCGGGGGTAGTGCCGAAGGTTTTTCTGCGGATGTCACTTGTCAGGATTCGCTGGATGCTCTGTTCGCGCATATTTCCGCCATTGGCCAACCTTTGGAAGCGGTGGTATTTAACGCGGGTAGCAATAGGCCAATAGCGTTTGAGGTGCTCACGGCTGAAGAATTCGAAGACTACTGGCGAGTAGGTTGCTTGGGCGCGTTTTTGACTGCCAAACGAGCGATGCCTGTGCTTGCAAAACAAGGATCTGGGTCGTTGTTTTTCACAGGGGCATCCGCGTCGATGCGGGGTCGACCAAATTTTGGTCATTTTGCGTCATCCAAGGCCGGATTGCGCAATCTTGTGCAAGCGTTGGCGCGTGAATATGGACCCCGCGGCGTGCATGTCGCGCATGTCGTAATAGACGGAGTGGTCGATGGTGACATCGTGCAAAATCGGTTTGGCGGATATATTGAGTCTTTGGGTGAAGACGGTGCGTTGTTGCCGGACGCGGTGGCTGATGCTTTCTGGTCAATACATCAGCAACACCGCTCTGCTTGGACTCACGAAATTGATTTGCGACCCTACAAAGAAGCCTGGTAGTGACAATAAGTTATCCGCCTCAGATCGCCAACGATTAGTCCACGCGTAAGCGGGCAGGCTGCTGCCTGATAGGTCATAAAGCGATTGACGTTCCCGTAACTGGAAGGCGTAGTGTGATGACTCACATATTGCCTGGAATGCTTGTGCCGCATCCCGTTATAAACCGAGATAATCGCAAAAGTGCTGATTCTTTGCGGTCTGTCGATTTGGTCATTGACGGTATGCACTGTGCCGGGTGCGTTGGCCGAGTAGAGAGGGCGCTCAACGAGATCCCCGGTGTGATACGTGCCAATGTTAATTTGGCGACTGAAACTGCGCACGTTCAGGCGCCAAGTAACCTGCCGCTGTCCGAGCTGCAGGCAGCGATTTTGCTTGCGGGTTATCAATCGGCTGCGATGCAGGCCGGCCGTGACGCGGTTGAACTGCGCAAAATTGAAGAAATACGCGTGTTGCGCCGTGATGTGGTGACAGCGCTGCTGCTGACTTTGCCGGTATTTTTTTTGGCGATGGGCGTAGATCTGATACCCGCGGTTAGCCAAGTGATAGACCAGACCATGGGTCCGCTGTCGAACCGGTATATTCAGTGGGTCTTAACAACCACTGTTCTTTTGGCTCCCGGCAGGCGATTTTTTGTGCTTGGACTGCCCGCGTTATGGCGTTTGTCACCAGATATGAACGCGCTGGTTGCGCTTGGCACGGCTGCTGCCTGGGGTTATTCAACCGTGGCCACGTTTCTTCCGGAAATTTTGCCGTTGGGCACCGATTATGTCTATTTTGAAGCGGCCTGCGTCATTGTTTCGCTGATTTTGCTCGGTCGTTATATCGAAGCGCGAGCCAAGCGTCGGGCCAGCGACGCTGTGCGCCAATTGATTGGCCTGCAGGTTAAAACGGCGACGGTTATGCGGGGTGGTGAATTTCACCAGTTAGCAATCGATGATGTGGATGTGGGGGAGTTGGTGCAAGTGCGCCCGGGCGAAAAAATCCCGCTCGATGGTGTGGTGCGTTCCGGTCATAGTCTTGTGGATCAGAGCATGATCAGCGGTGAACCTGAACCGGTGCACAAGAGCCCCGGAGCTGAAGTTATCGGCAGCACGTTGAATGGTCGCGGCGCATTTATTTTTGAGGTTACTCGTGTGGGGTCTCGCACGGTTTTGGCGCAGATAATCCGGATGGTTGAACAGGCGCAGGGGGACAAGCTCCCGGTGCAAAAACTTGCCGATCAAGTGACAGCCTGGTTTGTACCCGCGGTCATGGTAGTCGCGCTGGCCACATTGCTGGGTTGGATTCAATTTGGTGGTGCTGAGTCCTTTGGCTTAGCGTGGGTCAATGCTGTGGCTGTATTAATTGTTGCGTGTCCGTGCGCTTTGGGTCTGGCGACGCCGACGTCTATTGTTGTTGCAACCGGTCGGGGCGCTCAGTTGGGCATCTTGTTTCGCGCAGGTGATGCGCTGGAGAGGCTGCAAGGCGTGACTCTGGTGGCCTTTGATAAAACCGGCACACTGACGCTAGGACGCCCGGAGTTAACCAATTTTGTGGCGGCTGAAGGATTTGAAGAAGAGGATGTTTTAAGGCTGCTTGCCTCGCTCGAATCTCAATCTGAACATCCGGTGGCTGCGGCGATTGTTCGCGCAGCGCAAGATCGTGGGATCGACCTCATGACCGTAGATAATTTTGAGGCGCTTGCTGGACGGGGCGCGAGTGGCCTGATTGACGGTCAGCAGATTTTCGTTGGTGGTGAAAATTTGATGTTGGAGACAGCCTGCGACACGTCGATGTTTGCCGCTATCGTTGAAGGTTGGGCGGCCGCAGGGAAAACCCCGATTTATGGCGTTGTAGATCATTGTGTTGTTGCCGTTGGCGCGGTTGCTGATCCTATTAAGCCGTCTGCGCAAGGCACTATTGCAGCGCTGCGTGATCGGGGTATCCGGGTCGCTATGATTACCGGAGACCACCGCGGTAGTGCCGATTTTGTTGCCGCATCGCTTGAGATTGATGAGGTGGTTGCCCAGGTGCTGCCCGCAGGTAAAGTTGCAGCGCTTAAAGCTTTTTCGGCTGCCGGAGAAACAATTGCTTACATTGGCGATGGCATTAATGATGCTCCGGCACTGGCGCAAGCAGATGTCGGTATTGCGGTGGGCAATGGTACTGACGTCGCAATCAGCTCTGCAGATGTTGTGTTGCACAGTGATGATCTCGCGGGGGTGAATCGAGCGCTCGCTCTGAGTGGCAAGACGATGAATAACATACGGCAAAATTTATTTTGGGCATTTGCCTATAACTCGGCTTTGATTCCATTGGCTGCTGGGGTTTTTTATCCTTTCACCGGGTGGTTGCTGTCGCCCATGTGGGCGGCGGGCGCGATGGCATTTTCTAGCCTCTTTGTGCTGGTTAATGCACTTCGACTGAAAAAATTCCGCTTTGTAAGCCAATAGGTTAGGTAGATAATAGGCGCAATCGCAGGGATGAGTGGCGTTATGAATATTGGCGATGTAGCTAAACGTACAGGACTGCCGGCTAAAACAATTCGTTATTATGAGGAGATTGAACTCCTTCATCCCGCTCGGCATGCGAATGGTTATCGCTATTTTAGCGAGGCAGATGTGCATAAGTTGCGGTTTCTGGGCCGGTCCAGATCTTTGGGTTTTACCATTGAGGAATGCCGTGCGCTACTAGGATTATATTCGGATCCCGGTCGTGCGAGCGCCGATGTCAAGGCGATTGCGCTGGATCATCTTTCTCAAATCGATCAGAAGCTGCTCAAGCTCTTGGAAATGCAGCAGACTTTGCGTCAGTTGGTCGACCGGTGTCATGGCGACGATCGGCCCGATTGTCCAATTCTCACGGATCTTGCAGGCAAGGAAAAAGCCCCCCGCAGCCCCTGATGCGTTGACGGTGCTGATAAGCATACACTCAAGAGTTTGGGGCGTCTGACAGCCTTTTAAGCAGGGCTCATCGAGGGGTCAGCTGTAGCAGCCGACCCTTACTGGCGCCGCGCTCGTCTTCTAGCACCCAGATGGCCCCTTGAGGTCCTTCCAGCGCGCTGCGGATGCGCGCATCCATGGGGTATCGTTCAATTTCCCGAGCTTGCGTTGCGTCGACTCTGATGCGCACGATGGCTTTGGAGCCTAAACCAGCCACGAGTGCGTCGCCCTTCCAGGCTTTAAATTGATTGCCTGTTACAAAAGCGAGGTGTCCGGGGGAAATAGCAGGGATCCAAGTTATCTTCGGCGCCTCGAACTCCGGGCGTGTGTCATGGTCCGGCATAGAACGCCCATCATAGTGGTCACCATTGGAAACTTCGGGGTAGCCATAGTTGAGGGCTTTGCCAACTAGGTTGAGTTCATCACCGTGACGCGGACCCATTTCGATGACCCATAATTGGCCCTGTGAATCTTGTGCGATACCCAACGGGTTGCGGTGTCCAAGGGACCATATTTGACCGTACACGCCAGCTTTATCAACTAGAGGATTCGATGCAGCATGATTAACGAACGGGTTGTCAGCAGGCACCGAGCCATCGTCATTTAGTCGAAGTACCTTTCCCAGATTAGACTGCATATCCTGCGCCGGGGTGAATTTTTGTCGGTCTCCCGAGGTGATCCAAAGAAAACCGTTGTTATCAAAAAAGAGACGATGTCCATAATGACCGCGCCCCGTCACCTTCGGATATTGACGCCAAAGAATCTCAAAATTGGTGAGCGTTGGGCGTTGCGTAGTCAGGTCTAGCTGGCCTCGGCCCACGGCAGCCCCGCGAGTGCGGCCCCGTGTCGATTCTACGAAGCTGATGTACACGAGGTTGTTACGAGAGAAATTCGGGTGCAAGACGACATCACCGAGCCCACCTTGGCCACCATAGTCTACGTCGGGTAGCCCGCTGACGGCGCTTTTTTCACCATCGCTGTTGACGACAAACATGCGGCCTTTCTTTTCCGTGACTAACATTGTGCCGTCAGGCATGAAGGTCATCGCCCATGGCTCATCAAACTCGGTGATCGGTTTAACGTTAAAGGGTAGAGCCTGCGCACTTGTGTCGCTGCAGGTGGCAGACAAGAATAAAACCATTGCAAGAAGGCGCCAAACCATTGCCGTTATCCCAAGGTAAAGCAATAAAGTTATATTGTTCAGCGTGAAAAAGGTGTAGTCAATGAATTCGGTAGAGGGATTTTTTTGAAAACTGCGTGATGATGATTAGCCAGTAATCCAATGCAAGTGTTTGTGCGGCGCTTTAAGTCGTTCTCGCCAACGTGTTGATTGGATCGCAAATCTATCGTTTATTGGGTTACGATCAAGGTAGCTAACCAACGGAGCACGCCTATGGTGTTGGAAGATGATATTGCTTTTTGGACAGCAACGCGGCAAGCAAAGGCGATTAGAGAAGGCAAAATAACCAGTCGCGCGCTGCTGGAATTATTTGTGTCGAGGATTGAAAGGCTCAATCCTGCTTTGAATGCCATTGTGACACTGGATTTGCAGCATGCGCGATTAGCTGCGGATGCGGCAGATGCAAAAGTAGCTGCTGGCGAACCGCTGGGTCCGCTGCATGGACTGCCCATCACAATCAAAGATGCGCTGCAGACTGCCGGAATACAGTCAACAGGCGGCGCAACTGAGTTGCAAAAAAGTGTGCCCGATCAAGATGCGCCTGTTGTGCAAGCGGTGAAGCAAGCGGGGGCGATTGTGTTTGGTAAATCAAACCTGCCAAGGTGGTCTGGCGACCTTCAATCTTATAATGACATGTTTGGTACGACGGTTAACCCGTGGGATCCTGAGCGGGTACCCGGCGGTAGTTCAGGAGGAGCAGCCGCTGCGGTTGCAACTGGCTTGACCGCATTTGAAATAGGCACCGATATAGGTGGTTCAATTCGCTATCCAGCCGCTTTTTGCGGCATTTTTGGGCATAAGCCGAGCTTCGGTGTTGTGCCCTCGAGGGGGTATATTGATCATGAATCTGGTGGTAATACCGAAGCAGATATTAACGTGGTGGGTCCGCTGGCCAGATCGGCTGAGGACCTTGAGCTCTTGCTCAATGTGCTGTTAAAGAAACAAGGACCGTTAGTTGCGGTTTTGAACCCTCCACCTAAAAACGTGTCTGAGCTGCGCGTAGCGGCATGGCTTGATGACCCTTTTTGCCCGGTCGGTGCAAACGTAAGCGCGGTGCTTGAGCGTGCGGTGGGTAACCTAGAAGCAGCGGGTATACCAGTCGATCGGGACGCTCGACCGGATGTCGATCCGCAGGAGGCAAGCTCGCTAGGGATGTGGCTGGTGACATCTGCTGTATTGCAGTCCATGCCGGCGGAAACTTTGGAAAGCATAGGCCGCGAAAGTGCCGCGCCACAAACGTCCCACAGGGACTGGCTCGACAAGCATGCGCGCCGCGAGGCGATCCGCCTAAAGTGGGAGGAGTTCTTTCGCTGCTACGACGCCATAATCATGCCGATCAGTCCCGTGGCGCCTTTCCCGCATGATCAACAAGGTAATGTTGGGACGCGGGTGTTAATCTCCGATGGAGAGGCGCGACCTTATCTAGACCTTATTCGTTGGACGACGCTGACCGGGATGGCGTATTTACCCGCGACGACCCCGCCGGTAGGGTTTGATAGAGATGGGTTGCCGGTTAGCTTCCAGGTAGTGGGTCCTTATGGCGGCGACTATACGACGATCCGCTTGGCGCAAATGATTTCGCAGGTCAATGGGGGTTACCGAAGGCCGCCGGCGGGTTAGTGTGCTGTCTGTGTAGGGCCCGGCTGTTGCGGCCTGCTGATAAAGATCAGGGTTCTGATGTGTCGTGCAGGTCTTCTAGCCATTGATTAAACACGGGTTTACGTTTTTCAAGAAACGCTTGTGCGCCCTCCCTAGCATCTGGGTGATGATCGGTAATTGCTGTTTTGGAAGCGATTTCATCAAGCGCTTGCTCCCAAGTGAGCTCCGTTGCCAAATAAGAGGACCGTTTTAGCATGCGCATTGCGATTTGCGGGCCGGTTGCGAGTTCCATGGCCAAGGTCATCGCGGCGTCCATGAGCGCGTTATCATCCACGACTTCGGTGACCAGTCCCAGTGCGTGAGCTTCCTCAGCCGTCACAATGCGGCTTCGCATCATAAAATCCATCGCCTTTGCAGCACCCAGTAGTCGTACCAGAAGCCATTGACCACCCTCGTCTGGCAGTAGCCCAAATCTGAGGGTGGCACTGCCAAGTTTTGCGCTGTGGGCAGCGATTCTGAAATCGCAGCACAGCGCCGCGGAGAAGCCGGTTTGTATCGCAAATCCGTTAATTGCGGCGATCGTCAACTTGTCGAGATTCCTCAGCGCGGTGTTAACTGCTTGAGAAATGGTCCTCAGGCCATTGTAGGTGCCGATTTCGCGGTGATGTCCGCCATGAATTGAAGGCACTTCGGCGCTGCGCTCGCCGACCGCGCCTTTGAGATTATCTCCAGCCCAGAAGGCTTTGCCGGTGCCGGTTAAAATAACCACCCGGATAAGATCGTCCATTTGTATTTGCGTCAGCACCTCCATCAGATCCCGCTTCATGGGCGCACTAGAGGCGTTTAGAGACTCAGGACGATTAAATGTGATCGTTGCGATGCCCTTTGGATGGGGGGTAACTGTAAAACCACAGTAGCTTCCGGTTCTCAAACTCATAAATTTTTTTCCTTTTTTTGCCGGTTTACTCGCGAGGTTGGGCTGCCTTATGTAGGCGGTATCTGCCAGAGCATGATGCTCAAAGATAGACTAAACCGGACTGCGAAAAAACCAAGACCGGTATAAACTCACAGGTCGATGAAATGACGCCTGCGGGCAGCATTGTGCCCCTGCGCAAAGCCCCAGCGTTCAGTGGCATAGACTCTGCAGCAATGGATGCTTAGTCTGGTAGGGCCAATTGTGCCGCATCAAACTTGCCGCCATATTCTGATACTTCATAAGCCTCAGCATAGTCTATATGGTGGGCAGCAAAATCTCTGGCAATGCGCGCGGGCCGTTGTCGGTACCACTGACTCAGCCACTGAGAACGGTTGTGCTTGGGCACCTCAATTTTTTGGGTATGCGCAAGCCACTCATAGACTTGACTGGTATGGCAGGCGAGGAGGCCAACCACTTGCTCCACCACGTCTGATATATCCAGTACCCAATCGCACTTGAAGGGCCTTGGATAGGTGAATCGGTCCCAAGCCAACAACACTGGCGGCAGCGTTTTCAATGGCGCGTGCTTGGGCACAATACTTGGGACTTGCAGCAGATAGCTTGCATCTTGGACCAACTGGGCCGTAGCTCGGTGGTCGGGATGATAGTCGGCGGGTCGGTGCGTCACAATTAAATCCGGCGCATATTGACGGATCTGTGTGATCAGTTCGTGTCTTAATTCTAGAGTGGCTTCTAGTGTGCCGTCAGCGATGTCCCAAATATTTAATTTCGCATTGAGTAGGTTTGCTGCTGCGGATGCCTCTCGCCGGCGAATAGTGCGAAGCGATTGTGGGCTGTGTTGGTGGTGCCCGGCCGAGCCGTCTGTAAGACACAAGATCATCAACTGGTGTCCTGCGTTCACCCATTTTTGCATTAAACCACCGGCATTAAATTCTGCATCATCCGGGTGTGCGCCGATGACCATAAGACGTTTGGGTGGATGTTGTTTAATCACAATTTTGAGGGGTCAATTTCGGGCTGGCGTAATCCAAATTGCGTAGCTCGTTCAAAAGTATGTGCCAGTTTTAAGAGGTCTAAATCACCGCGAGGTTTGCCAACAATTTGCAGCCCTACCGGTAGTCCTGCTGACGTGAAGCCTGCCGGCACGGAGATTGCGGGTAGTCCGGTCACCGTGATGGCACAACAGATGGTCATCCAATCGATATAGGTTGTCATTGGCATGCCGTTAATCTCGCGTATCCAGTCAATATCGATTGAAAAGGGGGTGACTTGTGCCGCTGGCAGAATGAGTGCGTCGTAATTGGAAAAGAAATCGGCTACTCGCGCATAAATCTGGCCGCGAGTGATTTCCGATTGGAGAATGTCGGTGGCGCAAAGGGCTTGCCCTTTTTCGATATTCCACACGGCGGTATCTTTGGCATGGCTCCGCCAGTCTGGCAGGTTGCGGTCTAGGGTATTTCCCAAGATGGCTAGTCCAGCTGCTCGTTGCGTTTGGAAAACTGACATGGCTTGGCGCAGATCAGGTGCGTTGTGCTCTACTGCTGCGCCTAAATTGCTCATGACATCGGCTGCGGCGCAGATGATTGTTGCGACTTCTGGTTCGATCGGCAGGCCGTATAGGTCTGGGCTGTAAGCAATTCGATATCCGTTCAAGTGCTCCGGCGGCATTAACGCGTCAAGGAAATGGTCGCCGCTCTCGGGTAGCGTCAGCGGATCATTCTGATCAGGTCCTGCTTGTACGGCAAACAACAGGGTAGCATCGGCAACGGTTTTTGCCATGGGGCCGGTGGTAGACAAGCGTCCAAACCATGGCATTGCACGGCCGGCGGGAACTCGTCCAATAGAGGGGCGAAAACCGACCACGTTGCAAAAGCTGGCCGGATTTCTGAGAGAACCACCCATATCGCTACCGTCTGCTAGCGGTAGCATGCTTGTCGCCAGAGCAACCGCTGCACCCCCGCTGCTACCGCCAGGGGTTTTATCCAAATCGTAGGGATTTAGTGTGCTGCCGAACAGGTTGTTGAACGTGTGTGACCCTAGCCCAAATTCAGGCATGTTGCTGTGACCAATGAAAATTGCCCCTGCTTTTCGTAAGCGCGAGGCTTGAGCGTCATCGGTGGAGGCGATGTTGTTTGCATAAGGGACGAAGCCCCAGGTGGTTGGGAAACCCTTCACTTCAACCGCGTCTTTAGGGGCCATCGGTATGGCGTGTAATGGCCCGCGCTCAGCGATGGGTATCTGGTCGGCGATCGTGGCTAAACGATCGGCTTGATCCTCGGTTAGTAAGTTGACCAACGCGTTGACCTGAGGATTTATGGCGTTGATGCGAGCATAGGTATCGCTCATTACTTCACGTGCTGAGATTTTCCCTTCCCGCAGATCTCGAGACAATTGCAATGCACTTGTGCTTTTTTTGAGCTGGTCTGCGAGGCCAGCGGGTGGATTACTCATGTTCGCTCCATTGGCTGTACTTATGTTTTCAGGCGCTTCTGATGCGGCTTCGTATCGATTTCTTGAGGGTTGGCACGCGCGTTGTAAAGAATTGAGGATCGAGCCGTAAGTAGAGTATTGATCGTTGCGCCTGCTGATGCCAGACAACTGCACAGGCTGGCGTATTGAATATCCGAAAACATGTTGATTGGTTTAAGGCCAACGTAAAAGCGCTATGGTTGGCCCAGGGGATCTTCAGGCATTAAAAATTCACCAACGATCTGAGGTACTCCCTCGGACGTGCGTAGCGTTTCAATGTGCAGTTCAGGCATTCGAAATTCGCCAACCGAACGGGCCGTGGTTGCTGTTGTTGTGTCCAGGCCGGTCTCTTTTTCTGGATTCATGAACGCGCCGACGGTTCTTGGTATGGCATTAATTGGTGGGGCCTCTCTAGGATCGATGAATTCACCTACCACGAGAGGTGCGGCGGTGGAAACGCCTAGATTCGCGCCTGGAGGCGGAATTGGCATCAGTATTGTGGTCTGGCGCAAATCCGTATCGCTGGTTCCTCGCGACGAACCCAAGGTCGACGCATTGGGCGCGTCAGGGCTCAGTTTGGATGATGTTGGAATAAGCGTATCATTGACGCGAGCTGGATCCGCAGAATCAGATTTTCTGTCGTCATTGTTCAATAGGGCGATCAGGACTAGCGAGCCGCCGACCAACAGCACCGCCAAAACTCTTAGTGCCGACATGCTTGGGCTTATTGCTCAATAATATCGATGCGATAACCCAGGCACCAGCCATTCATTTTGCGGGTATCGTCTATGAATACTCGGACAGTCTTGTTGGTGAGAGAGGCCAACTGGGCGAGGTCAAATAATCGCTTACCTTCTGACACAGAGTGCATGGTGCCATCGCAGCTGAAGGTCACAAAATCAAATTCAGCAGGGCAGTTGAGCCCTTTGGCCGCAGCCCCGACGGGTGAGTTAATGCGCACCATACATCCACCGTAAATGGTGGAATCTGAGGCTATAATGGTGGTGACCTTGCCGTAAATCTCAGTGGTTGCGCCATAAGCACTGAGGCTCATCATCAGCGCGGTTGTCATAATTAAGGATTTCATTTACTTCTCCATTGAATTAATTTCAAGTCAGGGTGTAGGCAGAGTGCCGTTAATGACGCCCTGTTCGATAAGCGCTGGCACAATCTTCAGCAACAGGCTGCCGCTTGGGCAGTAATCCTCTGGACAATCGTTGGGGTCCAGCGGGTTCAACCCCAATTCTCGCTCCAAGCCATCGCTGACAGAATCGCCGTCGGTGTCGAAATTCAGCGGATCGGTTCCGGTGTTAACTTCTATACCGTCGATGATACCGTCATTGTCCGTATCGGCGTTCAAGGGGTCGGTACCCAGCTGCGCTTCAATCTCATCACTGGCCCCGTCGTTATCGTCATCAGAGTCTGCATTATTGCCGACCCCGTCAGAGTCGGCATCCGCCGTCTCAGTTGGGTCTATCGGAAATGCATCGGTAAGGTCTAACACGCCATCGCTGTCCGTATCTTGCTTGAGGGGGTCGCTGCCCTGAGCCAGTTCATCGCTATCTGATACACCATCGTTATCATCGTCTAGATCGGCATTGTTACCAATACCGTCAATATCACTGTCTAGTTGCTCTGTTGAATCTAAAGGGAATGCGTCGCAGGCCGACCCCACACCGTCACCATCAGTATCTGCTTGGGATGGATTGCTGACCAAACTGCAGTTATCGACGGCGTCGAGCACGCCGTCGCCGTCAGTGTCGACGTCTGTCATGGACAACTGCAGTGTTATTGCCCCTTCGCTGCTTGCGTATCCGTCGATCGCAAAAGCATAAGTTTGACCCTGAACCGCCAAAAAAGTTACTTTGCTTGTCACGCCTGCTGAATCGTCGTTGGCGGCAACTAAATTTAAATTAGCCAAAGAGTCACCGAGGTAGACCGCCAGCGTGGTGTCATAGTCGCTGCCAAAGGTGCTGAGCGAAGACTCGCCGCTTGCAGGTGCCTGCCATCGCCACCAGACTGACGAGTTAGGGGTGGAAACGCCCGCGTGATTTGGTTCTCCATTCTCTCCGCTGGCGTTTATATTATTCGTCAATACGGTAGCCGACTGTCCCGTGAGCTGCGAGGCTTGCGAAAACTCATCATTGTCCGGCGTGATTACCCCTTGGAATTGGTAGTTGAGCGTGATCTGTCCCGCGCTAGATGCATAGCCATCTACAACGATATGCAGTGTTGTGTTGTTTTCTACCTCCACGTCTATGGCGCTTTGAACGTTGTTGGTTCCGAAATCGTCGTTGAATTTTTTTTCTGTCAGTGACGATAGGTTGGTGCCTGTATAGGCGGCTAACGTTGTATCAAAATCACTACCGGTTGTATCGAACGTCATTGTACCCGAGGAAGGGGCTGTCCAGCGGTACCATACCGAGCCCAAGGGGGTGCTGACCAAGCCATGATTGCGTTCGTTTAATTCGCCGGATGCACGAATGTTGGTGCCTGTTATCCGGCCTACGGTGCCGGGTAATTGACGTGCCTCGTTGAAGTTGTCGTTGGAGGGTCTCAGCCCAGTTTGCTCAACTGCGACATAAGCACTTCGACTTGTCACTTCGCCTGATGAATTTGCAACCACTACGGCATAGGTGCCTTGATCAGCTGCAGATGCGTTTGTTTTTGTGTAGGTTGTCCCTTGTGCACCTGATATGGGTGCATTTGCCTGGTCTGGGCGAATCCACTGATACGTCATCGGTTGTGCACTTGAGGCCTCGACGCTTAAGACGATGGTCTCACCCAACAGCACAGAGCTAGGTGTGGGGTGAACAGAAATTGATGGCGCATCTATATTGCTATCAGCGCTGGGAACATTTAGTGAGACCGAACCGGTTGCGCCGCCATAACCATCAACCTGCAGATAATAGATTTGTCCTGCTTGCGCGGTGAACCTAGCCTCACTTTGAAGGCTGCCTGGCGCATCGTCAGAGGAGGAAACTAGCGTTAAAGTAGACAGCTCGGTACCCTGGTAAATCGCTAAAGTGGTGTCGAAATTACTGCCAAAGGTATTAATGGCGACTGAAGAATTGGTCGTTGCCGTCCACTGCCACCATATTGTATTTCCTCCGGAAGTGGCAGGATTCAGGGCTTCGCCATCTTCTCGAGTTGCCAAGTTACTGTTCCCGGAGATGTTGGTCTGATCGGATGAAATTAGTGACCGGTTGGCAAAATCATCATTTTCTGGTCGGGTAACCAGCGGGAGCGTAAAGGTCTGTGAAAACGCGGTTTTCCCCGAGGCGGCCACATCGACGCTCACAGCAACCGAGGTGCCGGTCTGCGGCATGGCAAAACGTCCCGCATAAATCCCGTCGCCGGCTGCTGTGTCGGGAAAAACTCCGTCGTCTGACATGCGTTGAGGGATATTCGATCCTAGACCGAGATCTACCGCTGCGTTTAAGACTGGATAGAGATCAGTTACCGCAATTTCTAGCGTCACAGTCTGGCCTGTCTGACCCTCTGGCTGAAGCAGCTTTACCTCCATGACACCGTCTGCGGCTAGCGTCAATGCCGCTTCAATATCCAACATTCCTCCGGTTTTGGTGGTGGTGGACAGGGACGTCAGCGGTCGTGCGCTGCCCTCTAATCTAGCCCGTACTTCCGATACGTTTGCGTTCGGATAAGCACTCAGAATCAAAGCTGCCGCGCCGGCGACATGGGGCGCGGCCATGCTGGTGCCATTGAGCTGCGAATAAGCGCTGTCTGACTCCGCGGTTGCTGAATAGATATCAACGCCCGGGGCTGCTAGATCAACAGTTGTTGCCCCATAATTTGAAAAGTTTGCCAGTGCGCCTGTCCTTTGGATTGCCGCGACACTGATGACGTTTGGGTTTTGGTCATTTGCGGGATAATTCTCTACGGAGTCGTTGTCAGAGGAGGAATTTCCCGCCGCAACTACAAATAAGATACCTGCTTCATTGGCTGCAGTGATCGCATCGGCTAATCCCTGGCTGAATCCTGCTCCCCCCCAGCTGTTATTGAGTACGTCAACGCCTTGAGCGATGGCATACTCGATACATCTAATGGCGTCCGAAACATTGCCGTTACCTTGAGCATCAAGAAATTTCAGACCCATGACGCGGGTATTATAGGCGACCCCAACCAGTGGGCCCGCATCAAAACCGCTAGCGGCTATGGTGCCGGCAACATGTGTCCCGTGTCCGTTGTCATCGGTAATATTGCCGCTGCCGTCGATTGCGTTAATGCCATGTACGTCATCGATAAACCCATTGCCGTCATCGTCGATGGCGTTATTGGGAATCTCACCAGGGTTGACCCACATGTTTGCGCGCAGATCTTGGTGGGTGTGGCGTATGCCCGAATCGATGACGCCAACCACCACCTCGGTCGAGCCGCTGGTGACTGCCCAAGCATCGATCACGTTAACGTCTATTCCAGCGAGGCCTCCAGATTGTCCTGTGTTGCGCAAACCCCAAAGCGTGCCATCTTGTAAGGCTGAGTCGGAAGGTGTGTTCAGCGCATGTACCTGCCAATCCGGCTCAACGTAGCGGTATAGTCCCGAAGCGGTAAGTTTCTCCGCTAGATCTTGTAGGTTCGGTGTGCTGCGCATCAGGCTCACTGGTTTAACCCCCAAGCGCATCAAACCTGAAATATTGGAAAAACGATGGTTGATGGTTAAGCCGAGATTGTCCAGGGACCTTTGTAACGTTGCGCTTTGCACAATGCCGGGCTTGAGGCGCGCAATTAACCCGCCTGAGGCGGCTTTGCGACCCTTTAAGCCGATCAACGGCTGGCCTGCGATTCTAGGGGAAGTCTTTTTCAGTGTCTGAATCGGTGGCTTCTCAGCGCTCGAGAATCCCGCATAGCTGAATAAGGGTGCCGCAGTGCCCAACAGTACGCTGCTAGTCAGCATTAACCCCATTTTTAGCCTATGCTTTTTTAGCCGATGCTCTGGTGCGCAGTAAAGTGCGGCAATAGATAACTTTAAAAAGTGTCGGCAGTGCAATGTGAATACGTGCAAAACATTCATGCTTGATAATTTAGGGTATAAGCTGAGGGAATTCTACCGAATAAAGTCGTCATGGTGGGGGTAGGGCGCTCAGCCCTGCCCGGTGACACATAGGCGCCCTCGTTAGACTGCTTCGGTAATCGCCTGCATAGCCGCAAAGGTGTCCTGGAACAGCGGCACATCAGCTGGGGTGGGGTGTGACGATAATTTCACCACAACGACGTTCGTGGTTTGGTTGACGTAAATGGTTTGGCCGTTTATGCCAATGCAAATCAGAATTTTCCGGTCAGCGTTTGCCCATATTTGATTTCGGTAGTGGCCACCGGGGATTAGGCCGGAGTAATCGCCTGCTGCGAAGAGTGCCTTTACAGTGTCGTCGCCACGAAGCGAAGCCTCTACCCAGCTTGCGGGTACAATCTGGCGACCGTTGTAGTCACCGTTTTGAACGAGCATTTGCCCGAATCGTGCCAAATCTCTAGCGCAAGCGTTCATGCCAGCACCAAAGTAAGGAAATCCACTGGCGTCGACAGCGACCGTGGCATCTTGCTCAGGTGCTAATGGCTGCCAGATCCGCTCTTCGATTAATTGAGCAACCGATTGGTTGGTTGCTCTTTCAATGGCCATTGCGACCACGTTGGTCAATACGGTTCGGTATTTAAAATGTTCGCCATTTTTTTGTTTTTGCTCGGTTAAAGCGCAGACGTAGTCGAATAATGTTTTGGGCAGGTCTTGATCGACTAACTCAGGCCGCCAGCCGACGACGGCTGCTTCTTGCCAAAAATCCGTGCGTCGGTCGCTATAGTTTTCGTCGAACTTAACAGCGGCGGTCATGTCCAGGGCCTGTTGGATTGATGTGCCTTGAAACGCGGTATTTTCAAGTTCGGGTAGGTAATGGGTCAGTGGTTTATGCGGATCGATCACGCCCTGTACAGCGAGTATTCCAGCCAGCATGCCAATAAATGATTTCGAGACTGAGTTGAGAAGGTGGTGCGAGTCAGCGCGCATGCCGTTGCGATATTCCTCTGTGATAACACAAGAATTTTTGAGCACTAAAAATGCATCGGTATAGGTCTCGTCGAGCATCTGCGCGACGCTTCGCGGTTGGCCTTTAGTATTGGTGTAGCGAATGTCTGAGACATTTTGGAGGCGTTGTTCAAGGCTGATGATGGGTCCGCTGCCCCGGCTCAGTCGCACTGTAGGCGTCAGTTGCTGTAGCTGCTGGAAACTGGCGCGGTTGTGCGGCGGATAATCCCAATTGCCACCATGAAATGCACGTGCTTGGCCTTCAATCAACAAACTCATGATAAATCCTCAATAATTTAGTTCAAAAAACTGATCGCGAAATCTGTTGGTATCATGACAAGTAGTATCTGCTTGCATTTTTTGAAATTTAACACCACATTTTAGCAACTCGTATCGCCCTAACATTGGATAATTGATGCCCCGAAAAGTCAAAACAAACCTAATTGCTCCGGCAAAATTAGCGCATTATGTCTTGCGAGTGACCAGCATGGCAGATTCTATCGCCTGGTATCAGACTGTTTTGGGTATGCAGGTTGTGCACCGCGACGAGTTCATTTGTTTCCTGACCTACGATGAGGAGCACCATCGGCTCGCCATGGTGCAGGTGCCGTCTGATTCACAGATCGATCAACATACACGACTGCGTTTGCCCGGCCTGGATCACGTGGCTTATACCTTGTTATCACTGGAAGATCTTTTGGCAACCTACAAACGGTTGAAAGCCGCTGACATCTTGCCGGTATGGAGCGTGAACCACGGGCTGACAACTTCCCTGTATTTTGCCGATCCAGACGGGCATAGAGTGGAGTTTCAGGTAGAAAACCTAAGTACAAAACGCGGCCTGCAGGACTACATGCAATCAGAAGCGTTTGCCAAAAATCCGGTGGGTATTGATTTTGATCCGGAAGCCCTTTTGCGGCGATTTGAGGCGGGTGATGCGATTGAAGAATTATTACGGCCAGGGGCGGCGTAGACAGTAAATAGAAGGATAGAAAATGACGGTTACGATCAATACGGGTACACCAGAACTGTTGTGTGAAGTGCGAGACCGGGTTGCCACGGTTACTCTTAATCGGCCTGAAAAGAAAAACTCGCTCAGCGATGAACTGACCCCTGCGCTGCGAGAGATATTACTGGTGCTTGAAACCCGGCAAGATGTTGGGGCGTTGTTGCTCACCGGCGCGGGTGATGCCTTTTGTTCAGGGGGAGACGTCAGCGGCATGGCCTCACCTGCGGACTCAAGCGCGCCGAAAAAAACGGTGGATGAAAAAGTTGCAGAATTAATCCGCAAGCAGGAGTCGCTGACGCTGCGGTTGTATGAGTGGTCTAAGCCGACTGTTGCGGCTTTGCCGGGGGCAGCGGCTGGAGCTGGTTTGTCCATTGCTTTGGCTTGCGATCTTCGGGTTGCCGCTTCCTCAGCATTTGTAGTCACGGCATTTCGCAATATCGGTTTGTCTGGAGATTACGGGTCAAGCTGGTTTCTCAATCGGTTACTGGGTCAAGCTAAGGCAAAAGAACTTATGTATTTGTCCGAGCGAGTGGGTGCAAAGGAGTGCGCACGGTTGGGTTTGATAAATGAAGTTTTTGCTCAAGAATCGTTTCGTGATCAGGCGTATGCCTATGCCCATCGATTGGCCAATGGTCCGACTGTCGCGTTGAGCCGGATGAAGCGCAATATCAATCGGGGGGCGCTGCAAGGCCTGCGAGAATCGCTAGCGATGGAAGCCGAGCATGTGGTCATGAGCTTCGAAACTGAGGACGCAAAAGAAGCGGTCCGAGCGTTCACCGAAAAACGTCAACCCCACTTTCTCGCGCGCTGATTTAGGATCGATAAAAGTTTGCTTACATCCATAGATGAGATATCGGCGGTGTCGGTTTCAGGGCCGCGGGGCAGTCAGCGTTGATCGACGTGATTGAATCAAGCTTACGTGACACAGGTGAAGTTTAGCTTTGCAAATGGCAGACTGCCCTAATCGGCGAAAACTGAAACGTTGTGCTCAAGGAGTTGCGATGAAGATATTGATCGGATTAACAGTCACGGTATATCTAGTGTTTGCTGCACTTGCACACTCCGATGCCGTCAGAAAAATAACCGACAATGATATCGCTGATGCGAGTAATACCGCCGATTGGCTTGCCTACGGGCGCACCCACAATGAGCAACGTTTTAGTCCGCTGACACAAATTCGTAGCCAAAATGTACGCAACCTTGGCGTGCAATGGTATATGGACCTGCCGAACGACGTCGGTTTGGTGTCTACCCCGTTGGTGATTGATGGTGTCTTGTACTTTACGGGTACCATGAATATTGTGCGTGCGGTAGATGCGCGCAGCGGTGCTCTGTTGTGGCAGCACGATCCCAAGGTGGCCCAAGAAGTTGCTGGGCACAAACGCCCGCCGGGATGGGTGCACAATCGAGGGCTCTCCGCGTATGGCGATAAAATTTTTGCGGCGACTTGGGATGGTCGCTTGCAGGCCTTGGAGCGCACTACCGGTAAGTTGTTGTGGTCTACGCGCACCTTTGGTTTAGATGAGCCGCTGTATATTACCGGCGCGCCGAAAGCGTTTAAGGGAAAGGTGTTGATCGGTAATGGCGGCACAGAGGCGGGCCCCACCCGGGGTTATGTCAGTGCCTATGATGCGCAAACGGGAGCTTTGGCATGGCGCTTCTACATTGTGCCGGGTAATCCTGCAGATGGGTTTGAAGATGATGCGATGAAAATGGCTGCTGATACTTGGAGCGGTAGCTGGTGGGAGCATGGGGGTGGTGGGAACGCCTGGCATGCATTTACTTACGATGAAGAACTTGACCAACTTTATATCGGTACCGGAAACGGTTCGCCGTGGAATCGCAAACTGCGCAGCCCGGGTGGTGGTGATAATCTGTTTCTTTGTTCGATAGTTGCGTTGGATCCGGACACCGGAAAGTATTTGTGGCATTACCAGACGGTGCCCGGCGAAACCTGGGACTACAACTCGAATATGGACATTGTGTTGGCCGACCTAGAGTTGGAAGGCAAGAGTGTTAAAGCACTGATGCACGCGCCCAAGAATGGGTTCTTTTATGTCATCGATCGAAAAATGGGCACGCTCTTGTCCGCGGAGAAATTCGCCGATGCAAATTGGGCAACCCATGTCGATTTAACCACCGGCCGGCCTGTTGAGCGTGAGGGCGCGCGCTATGAAGATGGCTTTGAAAACATCACCCCCGGCCCCTTTGGTGCGCATAGTTGGCATGCAATGTCATATAACCCGCTGACGGGCTTGGTTTACTTGCCAACAATGCACCACTCAGCGGATTTTACTGACCAAGCTTACGATAAAACCTGGCGATCCGTGTCTTTTGAGGGGGGCACTGCGGTTGACTGGACGCAGGGTGCAAACCCGCGGGCCTATGTTGGAGAATTACAAGCTTGGGATCCGGTGGCCCAAAAGCCAGTTTGGTCAGTACCGCAATCTACCACTTGGGCTTCCGGCACATTAGCCACCGGGGGAGGCTTGGTTTTTCAAGGTGAAGCCGATGGCTTGATGAAAGCATATGATGCCAGCACCGGAGAGTTGCTGTGGTCCTATGATTTGGGACTGGGTATTTCAGCGCCGCCGATCACTTACGCGTTGGATGGACAACAGTATGTTTCCGTGCTTGTTGGCTTCGGCGGCGGGTATGCTGGTCGGATTACGCCCGGCGGTGAAGGGCTGGGCTGGGCTTATGGCGTGCATACACGGCGTCTTGTGACCTTCAGCCTAAAAGGTGAAATTGTGTTGCCAGCGCAGCCGGAGCCGTATTTTTCTGAACCGTTGCTGGAGCCTGACTTTGCCGTAAATCAAACGCTGGCGGACGAGGGAGCGGGTCTTTTTCTGCAGCATGGATGTTATGCGTGCCATGGTGTGGATGCCGTGGCGGGGGGAATGGCGCCGGATCTGAGAGGCTCGGCCTTTCTGTTGTCCGAAATGGCACCAATGTTGAGTCTTGTGGTACGTGATGGCGCCCGATTGGATCGTGGTATGCCCGGTTATCCCGAGATGACCGATGCTCAGCTGGCAGCCATGCGGCATTATATCCGTCGCGAAGCGCATGCGGCGGCAGGTGTTACTGCTGCTCCCTAGGTCTTAACGGCGATCGCGCCGGTTCGGTAATGGTAAAGATACGGGCAAATTCATTGTCTGTTTAATCTCGTTGTATTGTTGGGCAGCGCCAATCGCGGCGCAGTAGTCGTCACGGTTGCTTTAGCACTTGTAATGACCGTTGGTCAGTTATATAAATGACGCCCCGTCATTTAATTTTGGTGAGGCTTTGCTCATGGGCCACGGCATAGCAGAAAAAAGTTCGTTAGGAGACGTTTATGAACTCAGCGGTTGCCATTAATCAAAGGGCTCGTAGCGCGCAACAAAAAGCGCAGCGGCGACGAGTCGTTCTTGATGCAGCTCAAGCGTATTTTCTAGAGGTTGGCTATGAGGCTTTTTCTATGACTCAGCTCGCCAAAAAAACAGGTTTAGTTAAGGGTACTCTGTATTTGTATTTTAAAACCCGAGAAGAGCTTTTTCTGACCCTTTATGAGCAAAGTTTGATCAGATGGGGTCAGGTTTTCATCGCCCGTTTAGCTGATGCCATGACGAGCAAGGCATACGCGCAAAGCCTATATAAGACGGCTGTTGCCGATGGCACCTTCTTGCCGTTACTCATCAGGCTCGAACACGTCATCGAGCATAACGTGTCGATTCCCAGGTTAATCAACTCCAAGCGTGTATTTATATTGCAGGTGGGGATTGTGGCTCGATCGACCGCAAGCGCACTTAATTTAAGTCAAGCACAAGCCACAGAGGTGGTGAAAACCATGGGTGTTCTGCTGATTGGCGCGACGCGATCTGACCAAGGCCCCTCTCTAAATCAGGAAGAGCTCCCGGATGATGTCCAAGCGCTTATTGCCAGTTTTTCCTCTGAAACGCTATTTGTCAAAAATGCCGTTCGGATTATAGAAGGCATACGCGCAGAAGGGATAACGGATGCTGAGCGGCCAAAACACGCAAGCACATCGACCACTTAAACAACTTAGACCAACCAAGGATACAAATGAGCATAGCAGAGAAAAAGAACGTAACAGAATTGGTTTCTCAAGACCTCGATGGATTGATCGAACTGCAGAAAAAAAGCTTTCGTGCTGAGGGTGAGGTCACCTATGCGACGCGGGTTGATCGCCTTAAGAGACTCAAAGCGTTGATAGTTGAAAATAAGACCGCATTTGCCACAACCACCAAACGCGAATTTAACGGTGCTCGGTCTTACGAATTTAGTTTGTTCTCTGAGTATGCGTCGAAGGTTGAGGCAATTGACTATTCGGTGAAACATTTAAAGCAGTGGATGAAACCTGAACGGCGAAAAACCAATAAACCGATGAATTTTTTGGGCGGAAAGGGCCAAGTCAGATATTTTCCAAAGGGGGTTGTTGGCATTATTTCGCCTTGGAACCTGCCGTTTGGACTGACAGTTGCGCCTTTGACAAGTGCATTGGCTGCGGGCAACCGGGCGTTACTGAAGCCCTCAGAGTACGTGCCTGAAACAGCCGAATTGTTTGCAGAGATTGTGCCTCAATATTTCCCTGAGGATGAGGTTGCTGTGGTCACTGGTGGTGTAGAGATCAGTCAAAAATTTGCGGAGTTGCCTTTCGATCATCTGCTCTTTACCGGGTCTACGGGTGTGGGTGCGCAAGTGATGCGGTCAGCATCAAAAAATCTGGTTCCCGTCACCTTAGAACTTGGGGGTAAATCGCCTGTTGTCATTGGTCGCAGCGCAAAGCTCGATCTTGCGGGTACTCGTTTGACGTTCGGAAAGCTATTAAATGGTGGGCAATTATGCCTGTCACCGGATTACGCCCTCGTGCCTGAGGAGCTCGAAGAGCAGCTGGTGGCGCGAATCATTCATGAAGCCGAGTCGATGTACCCAAACATCACCGAAAACGAGGATTATGCCGGTGTTTTTGACGAGCGACATTTCATGAGGTTGCAGAACTACATTGATGACGCTGTGGCCAAGGGTGCTACGCTCACGATCGTTGGCGCTGACAAGAGCCGTGCATCAGCAGACAACCGGCGTATGCCTTTGCATATTCTTCAGAACGTGAATGAAAATATGCAGGTCATGCATGAGGAAATTTTTGGCCCGGTGTTGCCGATCATGACTTATGGCGATTTCACACAAGTTCCGGACAAAATTGAACCACGCCGAAATCCTTTGGCGCTGTATTACTTTGGAAAAGATAGAAGTGAGCAGGAGTATTTGCTCAATCATGTGCAAAGTGGTGGGGTGTGTATTAACGACATCACGCTTCACTACGTGCAAGAGGACCTGCCATTTGGCGGTATTGGTGCGTCTGGCATGGGGGCTTACCATGGCCCGGAAGGGTTTCGAGGCATGAGTCATGCTCGAGCGATTTATAGTCAAACCATGATCGACGTGCTGCCTATCATTGGTGCTCGGCCACCCTTTGGTGAAAAGTTTCGTAAGAAAATAAGCAAAATTCTCGGTCCAATTTAAAGTCGAGTCCAACCGAGTTGTCGGGGGTGATGGCACCCCCGAAACGGGAGAAGGCGCTCTAAAGGCAGTCTATTCGCTTGTCCTTGCGCTGGTTATATGGATCATGGCCCTCCCTCAACGAAGACAATATTGGCCACGGATGCGTTCAGGCGATGGGCCGCGATAGTCTGATAAGCCTCAGATTTATACCATGCGTTGGCCGCCTTGGCTGACGGGAACTCTATAATGACCGTGCGAGTATATGGCCAGTGTCCCTCTACTACGGCGGGAGATTCATCGACGGCGAGCATCTTTCCGTCGAATTGGGCAAACACTGCGCCAAAACCAGCCTCATAGTCTGCATATCGTTTTCTATTATGAATATTGATCTGCGCAACAATATAAGTGCTCATGGCCACCCCGTTAATTAATCGACATAACTGAATCAATAACTCCGGTTTTGGTTTTTAGGGAGATTGATTGCGCCTTTTCAAGTTCATGCTAGTCCCAACCCGTTTCCTGCGCCAGTCCGGACGTTGATGATGAATATTAATTGTTCTGCGATTCGACCGATCTTCTTTTGTCGGTGCAAACGGTATGCCTATCGAACTGGCCTAGCGGCTGTTTTATCGAGTGATGCGATCAATCGTCTCCGACCTAAACAGCACCGGTATGGGTTGTGTTGGCTCAGTGAAACAGACGTAGTAATGCCGTTTCCGATGTCTTACTCTGTTTGCAGGTTCGAAAAAGGATGCTGCAATGTTAACGGCTACAGAGTTTTATCCCGTGACACCTTTGTTGTTGGCCGTGCTTTGGGTTGAAGCTGTGATCTATCTCAGTATTGGTGTCTACGAAATTTTCGATGACTTCAAGGCGAAACCGCCGGTCTGGGCCATAGAGGCCAATGGTTACAACGCCTGGATTCGTATGCAGGACATGATTGGTCGGAAAATGCATGCGGGGATTTGCACCATTTTGGGGTTTGTAGCGCTCAACGGTGCACTTGAAGGGGCCGTGACTCGATTTGAACTGGAGCTTATTTTCATAAGCTTTGCGGTCCTTATGCCGGTCATTTGGTCGATGATAATGCCGGGCCGCCTTGGCTTCATGGTCATCCTGTTGAAGCCTGAATTTTATCTGCAAATTATTATGTTTGTATTCTTTAGCGATCTGGTTAGAAAAGAGATTTTGTTGCTGTGCGTCGTGCTAAACCTTTGGGGCCTTTTTGTCCACTTTCGGTTGGTCAGAAAAAGTTTTTTTGAGCCTTTTAACTACGAGACGCTACGAGCGCATATTGTGCGTGCGACCGGTGATGAAACTGCTCTGCGGATCGACAAACTGGCGGGTCGCAAGCCGGCAGCTGTGCCAGAGCCGAATTCAGAACTAGACTAAAGTGAGTCTGGCGCGCTAGGGGCCTGCCTCAGCTGCCTGCAAACCGGTTGACGCTGCTGGTAGGGGTGAAAATCAGGCTGAGGTGAAGTTATTTGACCGGCTCAAAACAGAGCAGGGTGGCGTCTTTTATAGTTTTGAAAATTGGTTTTAGGGCCAACCCCACCTGCAAATCGGCGGGTTCCGCATTGACGATATTTGTATTCATACGGACCCCTTGCGCCAGCTCGACAACGGCGATTAATTGCGGTATCTCATCTGCAAAATGTGGTGCGGTCGGACGTCGGGCAATGGTGAAGCTGTAAATGGTTGCATCGCCTGGAACTTCTCGCCAGGTTAACTGGTTGGATAGGCAATGGGGACAATTTGTTCTAGGGTAAAAGACCCACTTGGTGCAATCGTTGCACTGTTGCAACAAGATTTTGTGATTGCGCACCCCGTCCCAGAAGGGTTCAGTGGTCGGCGTCGCGACGGGTAGTGGTCGGCTCATTTCCATTTACGCGCCCTCCAGAATGATGGCTGATTGTTCGCTCATAATGCCGCCGGTTCCGGTCACTAATGCATTGTCATGATGCTTCACCTGGCGCTCTTCGGCCCGCCCCATCACTTGTATCGCACCTTCGATAACCTGTGTCATCCCTCCCGCTAAGCCGGCTTGGCCAGCGCCTAACTGTCCACCACCGGTGTTGCAGGGAAAGTCACCCTGGTAGGTCAAATTATGGTCTTGAATAAAGTTTGCCCCATCACCTTTACTGCAAAATCCGGCGTCCTCCAGAGTTAGCATGACGGTGACGGTGTAACAATCGTAGGGTTGTACCATCTGGATGTCGGCTGGTTTTTTGCCGGCCATCGTAAAAGCGGAATCTGCTGCAGGGCCAACTGGAGACTGCACCATGTCAGGCTGGTATGTGGTGGATTTGGTGGTCAGATGTTCACCGAAGCCCGTTACATAGACAGGCCTGTTGCGACTTTTTGCTGCGAGTGCTTTGTTGGCCAGCAGTACCGCTGAACCGCCAGCGCAGGGCATGACAATTTCCAGTACATGCAGGGGATCTGCAATCATTTTACTTGCTAGCACATCATCGATGGTAATGGGTGCATTGCGAAAAACGGCCAGAGGATTGGCTAGTGCGTTAGTGCGCTGCTGAGCAGCAATTTTAGCCAAGGCTCTTTCGTCATAGCCGTACAGCGATGCATAGCGATTGGCGATCATCGCATATCCGGCGTTTTGCGCGACGTTACCATAGGGAACGTCAAATTCTGCCTGTGGCGAGCCCCAGTTGTTGCTTGTAGAGCCGAATACGCGACTATGGTCTATGGCTGGCGGGTTTGGGTTGGATGGAACAGGCCGTGCCGGTGTGGCGCAAATGACGGCTTGGCAAATGCCCAGCTCAATCGCTGCGGCTGCTCGCCAGATCATGCCCACAGGCGTTGCGCCGCCGAGGTCTACTATTTCGGCGAAGTTCACGTGGATACCCAAATACTCAGCGAGCGTGGCAGGGGCAAACATGTTAGTTTCGCGAATGGCAGTGCAGCACAGACCATCAATATCGTCTTTATGCAAGCCCGCATCGTTCAGCGCAAGTCTTGTCAGTTCGGCGAATTGCTCGGTAAAAAAGTTTTTCTCACCGGCATATCTGCGCTCGTTCTCGTATTGTGCAACACCGACAATGGCTGCCTCACCACGTAAACCCATGGGCACTGTCCTTTAATCTCGTGTGGGCAGTGTAACTAAACCTGGCACGGTATAGTTGATCTTATTGCCTCTCGGTCTCCCAGACAGCTCGGTTGGACAATTGAGGTTTGGTGCCCAAGCTAATCTGGCCGCACGCAAGGGTTCTACTGCAACAGAATCACTCGACCAGTTTGCAGATCGTAGCCTGCGCCAACGATTAAAATATCGCCATTGTTTTCTAGTTCTGCCAATACCGAGCTATCCGTGCGAATTCTGGTGATTGTTTGGGCGACATTTCTATCTGCCACCGCATTTACAAAATCGCTGTTGTCCGATGTTCGTTCTTCTGCCAAGTAGCCCTCAACAGCATTCACAGCAGGTCTTATCTTGGACAATAACTGAGTTAGGTTTCCCAGCTCAGCGCCCGCTATGGCGCCGGCCACTGCGCCGCAGGAAGTGTGCCCCAACACCATTACCAGCTTTGCGCCAGCCACTGCTGTTGCGAATTCGATGGAGCCCAATTGATCTGCGTTGGATACGTTACCCGCGTTGCGTCCGACGAAAATATCGCCGATGCTCACGTCGAATACCTTTTCCACCGGAACACGGGAATCCAAGCAAGAAAGGATGACTGCTTTGGGGGACTGTCCTGCTGCGGATTGTACAATTCGGGCGGTCAGATCACGTTCTGTAGATTGACCGGATACAAACCTGGCGTTGCCGGCCATCAATTCGTCAAGCACCACTTGGGGAGTGAACGCCGCTTGTTGCTCTGCAGTAATCGGAGCATCTGCATGGGTGAGGGCGGCTAATCCCGCAATAAGAAGCGGCAGCCAGCCTACAAATTTTAGATTGCGCATGGTCTGGTCTCGTGGATTATCTTGAAAAATAGTATAGGGATGCGGGCCATCACCGGTCAATCAAAAGGGGGTTGTTTGACAGCAATCTCCTCGAAGTCATCGGCTCAGGTAATCGCTGGCGGGCTCAATATCACGGGTTATTGATTAATGAAGATTTGGGCTGAATCTGCGACTGCTCTGGCACATGCCGTTGGCGTGGTGCCGCCGGCGAACATCCTGTGGCAGGGGCCTGTTAAGATTTCTGGGCGTTGTTGGGCAATCCATGCGAACAGAGCGTTAAATATAGGTGGATCGTCGCCTTCTGCATTTGCCGCGACAATCATTGAACCTTTCATTTGTAGTGTGAAAGTGTCGGTGGCGAGGTAACCCAAAGTTTGACCAAAGTCATCGGTGACCGTAATGCGACAGACAACAAAGTTATGATGGCGTTTGCAAGGATGTCGTGTATGGATACGATAGTTTGCCGCCGCAGCCCAAGCTTGGTAGTAGGCCATGCTGGTGGCGCCTGGTTCTGGCAAGCGGACAGCGGCAAGTTTGGTTGGCTCAAACGAATAGAAAGCATCGATGAAGGCCTCAGCGGCGGCCAATTGGGGATCCTGGCCGTTTCGTTCGCAGCCTTGATTGAGTGCCAAAAGGATCATGCTAGTTATCAAAAATAAGAGTCGGCGCGGGGACATAGGGTAAATGCTTTTGTTTCCCTTGCTTGCAGGCCATCATGATGTGTCTTGTCATTGGGAGAATCAACAGTGATTATTAAATATGGCTTGCAGCCGTTGCTGATAATTGCCGTACTTGGTGCATGGTTTTTTAATCAAACCACAGTACTGACATACCCAGCGATCTTACTTTTAGTGCAAGTCTTGCTAAATCTTTTGGAATATTGGCGACCTCTGCGTCCTCATTGGCGACATTCGTGGCGAGAAAAATTAGGTTTGGTCGGGGTTTATGTGGCGGTGTTTGGCTTCAGTGCGGCAGTTGTCGCGCCACTTTATACGGTATCGTTGGATCCTATATTGGTTGCGGCGAGAGCGGCTTTGCATATCAACATCTGGCCGACCCAGTGGCCAATTCTGATGCAGGTATTGCTGGCTTTTTTTCTAAGCGAATTTATCTGGTATTGGTTTCATCGCGCGGAGCACCGATGGCGCTTATTGTGGCGTTTGTCAGGGCACGGTGCGCATCACTCTTTCAAACATTTAGGCGCCGTGAATGCCGGCGCCAATCATCCGCTGGAAATGTTTATTTTGTTGGTACCCTCAGCGATTGTTGAGCTGCTATTTGGGGGCGGGTTGGCAGTCGCCGGTGCGGCGGTATTGATTCTGACTCAGGCGTCAATCGCGCATGCAAATATTGACTTAAATCACAGGGTCATTGGTTGGTTGTTTACGACCAATCGATATCATATCCATCACCACTCCAGTGTGATGGCCCAAAGCAATACAAACTATGGCTGTGCCGCCATACTTTGGGATCGCGTGTTCGGCACCTTTGCTGAGGCAGATACGTTGGAAGCGGGCATTGGGCCAACAGAGCCGACACTTTTGCAAAAACTGATGATGCCGCTGCGTGAGCCAGACGATGCTCGCATTTCCCCGGGACTTAGCACGGGCCGTGCCGCTAGGTGAGAGCGTTATGTGCAAAAATATGCGCTGACAGCACACACTCCAGCTGGATGAGAAATGGCGCAGAGCAAAGCAATTTGACACTATAAATTGTCATCTCATCGGAGATACGATGCACAGTATGATCTTTCTACATCCCCTCAAGGAGCAATGAGTTGAGTGACCCGTTTGGTTTAAAGCCGTCGATTCGCACCGTCGATGATTACCCGGTCTGTGGGATTCAGTTTAGGGACATCACTGGCCTGCTTGAGACACCAGATGCCTTCGCAACGGCCTGTAAAGAAATGACTGCTCTGAGCAGGGCATTTGCGCCCACCGCAGTGGTGGCCATCGACAGCAGAGGATTTGTTTTCGCCGGTCCCATAGCCCGCGACTTAGCCGTTCCGCTGGTGCTTGCGCGCAAACCTGAAAAACTTCCCAACCCAACCTATCGCAAAAGCTTTGACTTAGAATACGGGAGCGCGTCGCTGGAAATTCAAAAAAATACGCCAGTGAGCGCCAAAGACAAGGTGGTGGTGGTTGACGATTTAATTGCAACTGGCGGCACCGCAGTCGCCTGTGCTGAGCTGCTCAGCGAGCACTTTGCCGTGCTGCGGGCGAATATATTAATTGTCAGCTTAATTGATCTGCCAACGCTCGGAGGCAGCCAAATCATTCACGAGCGAGGATTTAATGTCGCTTCCTTGATGACTTATCCGTAAAGCGTAGCCATTGGTCGAGCGTACAAGCGCAGCGATCGTTATGTCGCACGATAGGTTTGTATCTTTGTCAGGGCGCAGTGCGCTTCATGTTTGTTGTTTGGATGGCGATATGGTTGCTCGGCTGAAGCCTGTTTGGGTAGCCGCGTCAGGTCCGCTATTGAGCTCATCGCGTCCAAACATTTGTTCAATCACTCGCATAAGATCTGTCCAGTTAGTGGCCAGATCGATGGCCCCCAGACGGTTGGCAAGGCGTCTATTTTGGTTGGCAAAATCGACGCCGCCAAAAACGACAACGGGGGGGCGTTCGCCCCATAGCTGCATGTTCTCTAACGCTTTGGCCAGCTGCGAGGGGCCGTCCGAATTGTAGCCAAAGTGGGATATCACAAGAACTGCGTGCTGATGGCTTGTCTTGTCCAATTGGTCAGGATGGTCCAGTTTTGCGACGTTTACGCCAACGTGGTTTCGCAAAAAGGTCAGGCCACGTTGATTGTTGTCGTTGTGCTGCGGGTCAATCCAAACTATCTGCGCTTGTTCCCCTAGCAGAGCCCGTAATCGAGCCGCTACACAGGTTTCTTTTTCAATTGCCTCGAGCCAATCTGTAAAGCCCATCCAGCCAACCGGGCGTAATTGGTTTGAGTGCGGATCTAATTTCTTTTCCGTTTCATAGTGCAGTACTTCAATGCCTTCGTGTTGCTCAAAAAATGTACGGACTGAGGGTGCTTGATCTTCGAGGATGGCGTAGCCGACGGGATTAGGTCTTTGACCCTTTTCATCGTGGCTGTTGAGGAAAGCCAAAACTTCAGAGCGCAACTCGTTTAGATAGGCATCGGTAAACGAAAAGCCCATGAACAAAAAGGTGTAGGTACCCAGTGCCGCACGCATGAAGTTGGCGTAGGTACCGCGTTCTCGCTGATCGGTTTGCCGGCGCGCCACGAGGGGTAGATACACGGGGCTATGAAAGCAATGATGAGCTTCGGTTTCATTGTGATGGCGGCGATTGCATTGGCATGAGTTGCGTGCGTCAAGCGGCGCAAGGGGGAATGAATGGTCTCGTTAGCTTGTTTGCGATCTACAATGAAATCCTATCGAATCATCCGCAACACCTCGAGGCGCTGATACAGGGTTATCCTTTATATGCTCGAAAAGAACAAGGTGATGCTGAGTCAACAAGGAAGCTCGGAAGGGTTCAGCAAATGCGAATCCCCGTATTTGCATGGCTTGAGGGGCGCATGAGTGCTTGGCTCAATATTCAATTGGCGGAGCTTGCGGCGCAGGTCTCGGGCCAGAAAATGACCCACGCGCAACGCGAAGCTCTGGCTTGTGTGGAAACGCTGGCCACCCAGCCTGACCTGCAATTAACTTTCTGGCAGCAGCCAGGGGATGTGCTCTTTGTGAACAATTTGGCGGTGATGCATCGCCGAGAAAAATATATCGATGCGCCGGAGGAGGATAGCAAACGTATGCTTTACCGAATGTGGATTAACCTGCATCAATCGCAACCTGTGGTTGCTCAACACGCCGCTCTGCGTCGTGGTATTCGCGGTCCTAAGCCCGTTT
>DGQF01000012.1:6614-11155 GCA_002389675.1 Gammaproteobacteria bacterium UBA4421 | reverse complement strand
ATCATGTAATAGCGCAAACATTTTTTATCGCTGCCGCGTTCCATTTATTTAAAAGCGCTCTACAATGCGCGCGAAATTAATCTGAGCGTGAGTCATGGAAAAACTTATTATTGGTAGTGATGAGTGGTGTCATCTTTCCCAGATTGGTATTCCTGCGATAAAGGTGCGGGTCGATTCAGGTGCTCGCACCTCGGCGTTGCACGCCTTCAATATTGAGCCGTTTCAGCGTGGCGGTGTTCCCTGGGTGTCTTTTCATGTGCATCCATTGCAGCGCAGTCGCGCGGTTTCGTTGCAATGTGAGGCGCCAATTGCAGATCGCCGCACAGTAAAAAATACCAGTGGTACCAGCGAAAAGCGGTATGTGATCAAGGTGCCTATGCGAATGGGAGAACAAGTCTGGGAGATTGAATTAACGCTGACTAATCGTGACAGTATGGGTTACAGAATGCTGCTCGGACGCGAGGCGATGGCCAACCGGATACTGGTTGACCCTTCGGAGAGCATGAGTCTTGGTCGATACAGCCAAAGCGAGCTGGTAGAAATGTACGGCATTCAGCGCAAAGCAAAAACGGGGTTGAAAATTGCGCTGTTGGCCAGTAACCCAGAGCTCTACAGTAACCAGCGAATTATGGAATCTGGTACGGAACGCGGGCATGAAATGATCTTTTTAAGTGTCAAAGATTGTTATATGAAGCTGGATGATGAAAATCCGGAAGTGCATTATCGCGGAGGTCATGTGGTCACCGATCTTGATGCAGTGATTCCGCGGATTCGACCCAGTGCAACTTTTTATGGTTGCGCGTTAACACGACAGTTCGAAAGCATGGGCGTGTATGCGCTGAATCATTCGCTGGCAATTAGTCAGTCGCGAGACAAATTGTTTTCACTGCAATTGCTGATTAAAAGTGGGCTTGATATTCCGGTCACCGGTTTTGCCAACTCGCCGATTGATACAAACGAATTGATTGAGATGGTCGGTGGTGCGCCGTTGATTGTTAAGTTACTCGAGGGAACGCAAGGGCGCGGTGTGGTGCTGGCGGAGACCAAAAAGGCGGCGCAGAGTGTGATCAATGCCTTTAAATCGGTTAAAGCCAACCTCTTGGTGCAAGAGTTTATTAAAGAGGCCGGCGGTAAAGATTTACGATTATTTGTGATCAATGGAAAGGTAAAAGCGGTGATTCAGCGTGAGGCCGCACAGGGTGAATTTCGAGCCAACCTGCACCAAGGTGGCAGCGCTTCGGTTGTCCGGGCAACCAGCGATGAGCGACGTCTTGCGATCAAAGCGGCGAAAGCCATGGGTTTGGTGGTTGCCGGTGTTGATATTATTCGCTCCAAAAACGGGCCATTGTTGCTAGAGGTGAATTCTTCGCCGGGCCTTGAGGGTATTGAAACGGCCACCGAAAAAGATGTGGCGGCGATGATGATCGAAGCGATTGAAATGCAGCTAAAGTGGAAGGGACCTTTAAGGGAGAGCGGGCCAATTTAGAATTTGCCGACTGCAGCAGACGCGGGATCAAATGCAAGTTGGCGATGTTGATGCGCCTTGTTATTGCGTGGACAACATGTTTGTTAGATGAGAGCGCAGTATTGTTTGTTTAGATTTGGGGTAGCGCTAGCATTTGGATACAAGCGCGTAGTGATCAGTGGCGATTGCTCGGCAGTTTGTCAACGTATTGCAGTACCAGATCGCCATAGCGGTTCCCCTCGCTTTCCCAACGTCTGCCACTGCCCACAAAAATCGTACTGCCTTCAATCAGCGCCAACACAGGGAGCGCCTCGGCCGTTGGGGTGCCTTCATTTGTCATTGCGACTTGCAGTACGGTGAGATATTTCTCATAGATGTCCTCGACCAGCTCAGATACAAGTGGCTCGACTTGTTGCATGGCCCACAGTTGTGGCCAGAGCTTGTCACCATAGAGGGGATTGCCAGGTTCGTCTCTCAGCAAGAACATGACGATGTCCCGAACTCCTGGTTCGCCACCTTCAAAAGTAGCGCGAAAAAGATCAAAGGCCTGGTGGTAGGACTCCGCGACATATTCAACCAGGGCTTTAAGCATTTCATCAGTGGTTCTAAAATGATATTGCAGAGCGCCGAGTTTTATGTTGCTGGCCCGTGCTAAAGCACGCATGGTCAGGCAGCCGTAACCTTCGTCGATAATTATCTCGATCGCTGTTTTTAATATTTGCTGCTTACGTTCGCTCATTGACGGGTTGTGTTTCTTAGGGGCAGGCGCATTGTATCTGATTAGGGGGTAGAAGAAATTTTTTAGCCTTAAGCGGATGCTTTTAGCTTGCCAGCGGGTTGACGCAGCCATTCATAGCGTTTCCCCATTTGGCGATAACGCTGGCAAGGCGCCCATTGCCCTATGAGCTGCGCAGTCCCCCATCCGCGCGCTTGAGATTTATCCGGCAATTGCGGTGTGCTTAAGATGTCAGCGCTCGCTGCAGTGCTTGCTGACAACCCCCACCCAAGGATGGCAACATGCAATTGTTTGCAAATAATGCGCCGAGCTTGCAAAAGATTATCTTCGAAGCAGCGTTTGAGCAGTAACCACCGCCGCTGTTTTGCTGGCGTAAACCTTGATCTATTTTTTGCCCTGGACATTTTTGCTTTGCGACCACTTTATATTTTAAGCACCATATTGATGGGCGGTTACGCTGCTATTTTCACATTACTCGCGCAGCTGCGTTCGAGCTACGGTTTTACTGAATTCGAAATTGGAATTATTACAGCAGCTGCTTTTATAGCCGGTTTTTTTGCTCAAATTTCGCTTTCTCGGTTGGCTGATCTTGGCCGCGGGTCGCTTCTGATGCGCCTCGGAATGGTGCTTAGCATTTTGGGGGCCGGCTGGATGTGCATTGCGGACTCGCTTGCGGCTTGGATCTTTGCGCGGGTATTGTTGGGTTTTGGTGCCGGTGCGGTGCGCCCAGCGATGCGCCGGTTGGCTTTTGTCCTGAATCCAACAAAGGCGGGAGAAATGCTCGGTCGTCTCGCTGCTTGGGAAATGGTTGGATTCTTAATGGGCCCGATTATTGCCTCAGTTTTGTTTGAAATCGGCGGTCTTGCGCTGCCTTTTTACTGCCTGACCGGCGTCTTAATGATGATTTTTCCATTTGTACTTACGGTGCATATTCCGGGTAGCGATTCCCCCTTGCGTAACCCTATGCGGGTCTTGTTAAAGCGACCCGAAATGCAAAGTTGTCTGGCTTTGGGGGTTGCTTTTTATTTGGCAGTTGGCGCCTTTGACGCCATATGGGCGCTATTTATCTCGGACTTAGGGGCAAGCCAACTATACATAGGCGTGACCATGAGCCTTTTTACACTGCCAATGATTTTTGTTGCGCCCTACGCGGGTAGATATGCGGCGCGACAAAACCTGTTGTTGCTGTTAATGAAAACGCTCGGCGTCGCCACTGTGATGATTATCAGTTATGCCTTTATTAAATCGATATGGTGGATTTGCCTGCCGCTGATTATTCATGCGGTTTTTGACGCGGTGAGTATGCCGGCGTCTCAACTTGCGGTTGGCAGAGCAAGCGGCGAGGAAGCACTGGCAGCGGGGCAGGGGCTGTTCGGCGCGACTGGCTTGGTGGTGGCGGCAACAGCCAGCTTGGGCGGCGGCTATCTGTATCAAACAGCCGGCGGGTTAGCGGTGTGGCTGACGATCGCCTTTGCAATGTTACTATTTTTGGCCGTGGCCTATTGGCGAGGTCGAGATTTAGTCTGGTCGCATAGGCCAGATTCGGATCTTTCCTAATCGCGGGCCTGTGTGCCCGCCCGGCGATTCTTTTTCCTCGACAGATTCGGTAAGTGTTGTGTGTGCTTGCATATCTTAAAGTTCATTGTCGCGCTCTGGATATAAGCGCCGGCCCTACAGTGGTTTGAATGTGAACTGTTGCCCGCCGATTGAGGCTTCGTACATGAGCCCGCCTTTGGCAATGGTAAAGACCGCCATTCCTTTGTGATAGCCGCTGCTGGCGATGCCCGCATCATTCTGGCCACCTGAAACTGAAGCCCCTGAACCGCCGCCTGTATTTACCTCTGCAGACACCCCTGAGGTTAGTGCTACCGCAGTGGCCTGCGCTCCAAATTCGAAAGACCCAGAGGTAAATTCATCCAGCGCTCGCTTGTCCTGAAAGAAAATGACTTGGCTATAGGCTTGACCGCCTATTTGAAAGCCAATGGTGATTTGTTTTACTTTGGTCTTGCCAATCAGTTTACCCTGTTCAAAGACTTGCCCTTCTCCGAAAGCGCCACCAATGCCGAAGCCTCCCTTTCCTATTGTGGGGAAAACGGCATAACCGTAAGCGTCATCAACGAATGCACTGGCACCTGCTTTGCCGAAGGTCTCTAGTATGTGCGAATGCTCATTGGCTGCGCCGATTTGTGCAGTGAGAGCGAAAAACCCAATCAAAATCCAGCGCAATATTTTCATTTAAAACTCATTTTTTATCGATCAGCGCTGATGATAAATCAGAAATGGGGGCTTAAACATAGATTTCCGATAAACCCAGTTTCTCAGACATGCGGTTAGCATGTT
>DGQF01000012.1:0-6543 GCA_002389675.1 Gammaproteobacteria bacterium UBA4421 | reverse complement strand
AAAAGTCCTAACTAAATGATTTTAAATGAATTTTTTTTAGGCACGCAAATTGCAGACTTGAAAGCATAATCTAGTAGTACATCAAAGGAAGTAAAAAATGGAAACTACGCTGAATATGGTTCGACGAACGGTAACGTTGCTGGGAGTGATCGGGCTTTGGAGTGTTGCGGCTGTCACGCAGGCGACCGTCTATAATTTCACCGATGCTGAGAATGACCAATTTGTAAATGCTGGGCAAGAAGAAGACCCGGCTGGATCTGGATCAGACAGCACTAGCACTTGGGTTGCCGAAAGCGGTCCTACATTTTCAGGGCTTGCCAACGGCCCCAAAGCAACACAATTGAGTGTGACCTTCACCGATACTGGAGCGGCTGCGCTCGGATGCGTTGGCACTGATGGTACGGACGCTGCTCTTTGTAGTGCCGTCTGGAGTGTTGCGAGTCCGTTACTTACTACCAACCCTTCGTTTGACCCCGGCGACTTTTTTCGAGTAGAGTTTTTCAACAGCGACGCCAACACATGGCTGTTCAGTGCCCAAGCTTTTGACGCAAGTGACACCTCTGCATATGCCGAGATTGAAATCGCCGCAGGCGCGAGTGCGTCTGTCTTATTGGACATTTCTTCTCTGACAGACTTCGCCACGTTCTCGATTGGCCTGCGCAACGGGACTACCATACAGAATGCAGGTGGCGCTTTTGATGCGATCGCAAACTTTAATTTGGTGCTAGTGCCAGAACCAGGAACCCTGGGTCTCCTTGGCGTAGGTCTTTTAGGTTTGGCTATCGCCCGTCGCCGTCGTGCATAGCGGATAAAGTTTTTTTGAAAAACCCGCAGTCAATGCGGGTTTTCTGCATTTATTACTCGCAATAACTCAATATTCCAACACGAAACAGCCGCTGGTGCGCGCAGCATTCCTGAAATCACACCAAGACCGGCATGCTGTCGGGCGCCGGCTTTGAGATCAAAGCGAGAAAACCAAGCCTCTCAGTGCAAAAGCTCCGTCCGCTATAAATCTCCGTCCTTCACCGACCAAGCTGGTAGCAAGGCAACGCCAAGACCCGCTAACGCAGAGATGTCGAAATAAATGGCTGAGCGAATTCGTCAGCGTGTAGATGACCCTGTGATTCACCAGCGTTTGATGATCAGTGGGTTTCCTAATTCACTCATTGATGGGGCCGCAAACGCCAGCCGCAAATTTCCTCCTAGCGCTCAGATGGGTGTGAATTGGGTTACCCTGTTTCTCGAATATTTGTGGTCACATGGACATTTTAGGTTCGATGTAGATGCTGCGGAGGAAGCGAAATGGGTCAAACACGTCAAGGCCTTTATAAAGGTGCGCTGTTGCGTAATGCGAAGAGTTTTTTCACCTGATATAACTCGAACCTTAAGGGGCATGAGTCCGGCCAAACTCGATACAACCTCTGCAATGGTGGTGTGCCAAGATACGCAAGTACCCTAAATGAAATCGCCGCAAATCGTTACCTTGGGTATTCACTTAACGTAATGTATCAAAGCCATTGAAACTGCTGCTTACCGGTCATGCCAACTGAGGCGACGCTGTCATGAGTAAAATGAGGAGAGAATATGAGTGCTGATAAAAAAATAGTGTTAGTTACCGGTGGCGCAAGCGGCATAGGGGCCGCAACAGTTCATCGATTGGCGCTCGACGGCGTTCACGTGGTTGTCGCGGATCGGCAAGTCGAACTTAGCCATGCAGTGGTGATGGAGGTGGAGCAAGCTGGTGGGAGTGCTGAAGTGTGCGAGCTGGATGTTGCAGAGCCAGGTGCGGCAGCTGCGGCGATTCAAACCATCGTGGCGAAACACGGGCGTTTGAACGGCGCGTTTAATAACGCGGGCATCACCGGCCCGACCGTCAAATTGTTAGACATTGACCCGCAGCAATGGGCAAGCGTGCTAGCGGTAAACTTAACAGGTGTCTTCACTTGTGTGCAGGCCGAGATCGCACAGATGGTGCAGCAAGAATCTGGTGGTAGCATTGTCAATACTGCCTCTATTTGTGGGTTGGTGGCATTGCCGCATGCAACCGCATATAACGCGGCTAAGCACGGTGTCATAGGATTAACTAAATCAGCTGCCGTTGAATACGGGTCGAAAAATATTCGAGTTAACGCGGTGTGTCCTGGCTTTATCGATACCCCGATGCTGGCGAAAGGGGCGGGTGCAAACCAACAAGTCCTTGATAAGGTTGTTGGCCAATTACCGATGCGCAGGATTGCGGGCGCCAGTGAGGTAGCTGATGTGGTGGCATGGCTATTGTCTGCCCAGGCGAGTTATGTCACCGGCTCTGCAATGCCGATTGATGGTGGCTGGACTGCTCAATAAGAGCGGAAAACATAAGGAGGATTGCGCATGGCGGCAAATACTGGACAGAGGGGGCCTGATAACCAGTGGTTAGCCAAGCTGGAAGAAGACATATTGGAGCCCGAGTTGCCTATTGTTGATCCACATCATCATTTGTGGCTCCGCAACGATTACACTTATTTGATGCCGCAGTTGGCCGCCGACTTGGCCAGTGGTCACAACATTGTTGCTACGGTATATGCCGAGTGTCATTCCATGTATCGCGCGGAAGGAGTCAGGTCGCAGCGCTCTCTGGGCGAGACCGAGTTTGTTCGAGGCCAGGCAGCCATGAGTGCCAGTGGAGAGTTCGGACCCACCAGGGCGTGTGATGTGATGTTTGGTAATGTTGATCTGACCCTAGGTGGCGCCGTTGAAACGTTGCTCGATCAACATATTGAGGCCTCAGGTGGGCGCTTTCGCGGGGTCCGGCTTTCTAGCGGGTGGCATCCGGATGAAAAAATTGCCAATGTAGCTGCTCAAGCGCATCTACTCATAGATCGACGCGTTGACGATGCGGTTTCTGCGCTTTCGCGCCGCAATCTGTCCTTAGACTGCTGGCTTTATCATCCTCAATTAGACGAGGTAGCTCAGCTTGCTGATGCACACCCGGATTTAACGCTCATCCTCAATCACGTGGGTACGCCAATTCTGGGAGGGCCGTATAAAGGTAAAACTGACGCGGTGTTCGCGCAATGGAAGGCGGCGATAGCACGGGTGAGTCAGCGTGAGAATGTACTGATAAAACTCGGTGCGTTACCCATTCGCATGCCAAGCTACCAAGGCGATAGGACGTTGCCTCCGGGCTCCGAGGAGGTCGCTGCCGCTTGGCGCCCATGGGTGGAGACTTGTATTGAAGCCTTTGGTCCAGCGCGGTCAATGTATGAGTCTAACTTTCCGGTGCAAAAGCGTTGGTGTAGTTATCAAGTCTGTTGGAATGCGTTTAAACGCATTTCGTCGGGCGCATCGTTATCAGAAAAAGCGGATCTATTTGCCGGGACGGCCGCACGGGCTTATCGTATTCAAAATCTGCTATGAATAAACAGCTTGAGTGGTGACTAGTGAGTGTTCTCGCAAAGTTATAGGCAAATCTTCAAGATTCATCTAGCGTCTGTGGGTGAGACAGACGGGAAGCGCGACTTATTTTCCTTGCTCGTCTAATCTTCTTCTAGGTTTGGTTGCATAAAGAACACAACTCAGTACACCAGCTTCAATATCCATATTTCTATCGAATCTACACCACCTCCCAGAATGGAACATCATTATTGTCTCTGACGCATTTTCCATTCCATAGACAACTTGTAAGACGTTATTTCTTACACAACCCTGTTCGTCGATCGCGTTTAGGATATCGTTCGTGCCAAATTCCTTAATGTAGACGAAACATAGGTCATCCATATCTGCAGATACAATTGGGGACATTAGCAATAGAACTGAGAATAATAGTGTTTTCACGTTAGTCGTTTCCTATTAAATCGATGACCAATTTGACTGTCGAGGGATGGTTGAGTGATCTGATACAGTTTGTACTTTAGCACTACTTACGAATACTCCCCCAACTCATTCTGTGNNCTGGCGTCGGTTTTACCCCGAATACGTCAGTGTGCAGGCTCGTAATTGTCACTGCTCCCTATTAGGTTTAGGCTCTCAAAATGGTAAGACACAATCGAGTAGGCGAGAGGTGATGCTGCATCCGGAATTCTTTGACCTCGTTGGTAACGTGCGATCCATGCGGCGCCTAAAGCCGGATCCCGTTCCCGAAGGGTTACTGATGCAGGTTTTGAATGCCGGTGTTCAGGCCTCATCAGGGCAGAACACCCAGCCGTGGGAATTTGTGGTGGTCTCAGATGTTCATGCAAAAGCCTGGTTTGCGGAACAGTATAAGGCGGCGATGGAATCTCGGTTTAGCCTCTCTCGAGAAGAAATTGCGGGGGGCGACAGTAAGCTGTCTAGACAGATGCGCGCGGTGCTCTACCAAATAGACCACTTGCATGAGACGCCGTATCTCGTTTTAGTTTGTGGCCTGCGAGATTGGCCGTTCAAAGTGCCGCCCGAGGCCCGTGTTGGCTTGGCGCCGCCTAACTTCGGCGCGGTCTATCCCTGTGTACAGAATATGCTGTTGGCTTGTCGCGCAGTGGGTTTAGGTGCGGCGTTGACGACCATGCATCAGGTGTTTGAAGACGAACTGCATGCGTATTTTGAGATCCCTGAAGACTACGGGGTGGTGGTGACCATACCCATTGGTTGGCCGATCGGTAATTTCGGTCCCGTGCGGCGCATACCAGCCGAGAAAAAAACCCACGTGAATCGTTGGGGGCAACGCTGGGATCAGCCCGCTGTTTAGCGTGATAAACAGCAATCGACTAGACTGTCTTGCCTCGGTAGGGTGATTGCTGCGCCCGGTGTGCATTGGCCCGACTGGGTTAGAATGAACCCGTAAGACGAGGAGCTCGGTCAGATGAGTCAAAAATGTAGTGTTTACCTTGTCGCCGGGGGGCGCTTTCACGACACGGGGTTTGCCCGGCTGGAATTGTTGAAACTATTGGCTGAGTTGCCCAGAGCCCATGTGCGTGTGGGCAAAGACTTCTCGGATCTTGATGAAATTCTGGCTTCGGATTTTCTGATCAGCTACACGTGTGATGTGCGTCCAACGCTTGTGCAACAAGCGCTCCTGCGCACTTTTTTAGAGCGTGGGGGAAAGTGGTTCGCATTGCATGGCACTAACTCACTGCTGGATTTTGACACGACAGACGGGCCAATAGAGGCTTTTGGTGTGACGATCCCCGGCGTTCCCTATGCGCCTGATCTGGCACCGGATTATATGGCGATGTTGGGTACCCGCTTTATTACCCATCCGCCTATTCAACCGTTTAGGGTGATGGTCACGCGCCCGGACCACCCTTTGGTTGCCGGCCTTGAAGATTTTATCGCCACCGATGAACCTTACTGTTGCGAAGTATTGAGCGACATTGAAGTCTTGCTTGGATCGCGCTACAGCAGCGACGTCATGACTGACTTACCGCCGGAGTGGGACGATGCGCAGCGCCTGCAACCGCAGATGTATATCAAAGCGGTGGGCGCCGGTGAAATTTTGTATCTCATGTTAGGTCACTGTTGCGGACCGTATGACATGCAGCCAATCATGGAGCAGTGCGACGCCGTGAGAGGCAGTTGGGACTTACCGGTCTACTACGAATTGCTGCGCCGTGGTCTTAACTGGGGGCTCTCCTGAGGTCGCTGATTGCCGGGTCTGGGTGAGCAAAACGCTTCAAGCCTAGGCGCACTTTCCCTACTCGCTAGCTGGCCCCAAAGGAGAGGAAATAGTAACGCTCTGTTGACGGGCTGGGGACCGGATCTGAAGTGACACCAGCCGCCCACAGATGCCTTGATTTTCAACCCTCGCTGCCTACCCAGGTTAAACATAACGGCAATATCAGTTTGAGGGATGGTTAGGGTACCCTATCAGCACTTCTGTACAGAAAAGGCCCAGCAAAATGTTAAGACAAACTAAAATCGCACTCATATTCGCTGTTGCCTTGTGGGGCTCGGTTGGAGCCCTATTCAACTTACTCGATTGGTCGGGCACACTTGCCAGCGTCAATTTAGCCACCAGTATGTCGACCATAGAAGGGGGCCAAGAAGGCTGGAAAGCAACTTCCAGCATGATCGTGACATGGTTGGGTGCCTTATTTATCTTGTGGGCAAAAATCCTATCCGCCGCATTCTGTTGGTTTGGCGCACATCGTATGTGGTCCGCAAGAACGGCTCGCACAGAGTACTTTAGCGTTGCAAAACAGCCTGCACTTGTGGGGTGCGGTATCGCCGTCTTCATGTTATTCAGCGGGTTTATTGTTATTGCTGAGTCTTTTTTTGAGCTGTGGCGTTCAGAACTGCTTCGGCCCATCGCTCTGGAAAGTGCATTCAGATACGGCGCTATGATCAGCCTGATCGCGATCTTTGTCGCGCAACCTGAGTCAGAACCCGCCTTAGAGGCCTTTGAACTTGCGAACAAAGGCACTGAGTAGCATTCGGTAACCCAAAGAGCTGGCGCCTGTTGTCCTCAGCGCAGTGAGTGTTCGTCGAGTTTGGAGCCACGAGAGCCGATTAAAACAGTCCTATCAGGCGATCATCACCAATGATCTGGTCAAATTTCACTCCCAGCAAAGGATAGGAAATATTAACGCT
>DGQF01000038.1 GCA_002389675.1 Gammaproteobacteria bacterium UBA4421 | reverse complement strand
CGGGAGTGACGGTTCGAGTCCGTCTCCAGGTACCACTTAACGCCCTGATTAACATACAAATATCCTTTAATTTACTGAAAATATCTGTAGACAAGTCCCTCTAGTCGCTTGCCCGTGGTGCAGAAGTAGTGCAGATTCGTAACCAAGAAAACACGACTCGGCACACATATGGCAAAACCGCAGCAAGTGACAAAAGACGGGGCCGTTTATTGGCGAATCCAAATCCGCCGTAAAAAGCTCCCTCGGCCAATAGATGAATATTTCAACAGCAAAGCAGAAGCTCAACAGCGAATTGATCAAATCAACAAGGCACTTGAGGACGAAGCTGAAACTATCCCTGGATTGCCGATGGAGAACCTATCGTTCGGCGAGGCGCTACGGCGCTTCTTAAAAGACCCCAAAGCAAGACGAGTCAGACAGCCAAAAACCAATCGAATTGAATATAAGCCATCTTACTTGAAAGACCGAAAGCAGAGGCTTGAATTCTTGGGCCGCGTACCCAATCGTCTTGCTACCGGCAAGCGAGATCGAACTGGCGGCGGGTTGGGGCCGATTGAGTTAAAAACTATCAAAACATCGTATCTCAAAACGAAGCTAAACCTTCTGGAGAATGAACTCGAATGGTCTCCCGCGACTAAATCGCGCTACGAGTCAGCCCTTACCAGCCTATTTGATTACTGCACCGACCCATCACGCTATTGGATGGATCAAAACCCTGTCAATTGGAAACGGGTGTCTGCCAGCAACAGGCGAGAACGCAAGTTTACCAACGAGGAATGGCAGCGTCTTTTGGCAGCTGCTGATGCCCAAGATCAAATTGCCAAGCTCGGATATCTAGGCTTCTGGCTCAGGCTGGCGCGCTGGTCTGGCATGCGCAAGAGCGAGCTTCTAGAATTGAAGTGGTCTCAATTGAAGCTCGAGGCAGACTTCGGTCCGGACATCGTAGCGAGTCTCTCCCTGCACGATACTAAAAATAGTGAACCACGCGTGGTATTTTTGGACATAACTACGCTACGTCTTATTCAAGCGCACGAACAGCGTTACCGGCGCCAGGACAATCCGTTGATCTTCCCCAGTGATAATCAAAATCCTACCCATCGCTACTCCGTATCAAATGCCTTCGTAAAAGCCCGCCAAGCTGCCGGCCTCGACGGGTTGGATGACGTTTACAACGAGCCTCTCGTCATACATTCGATCCGTCACACTTGGGCGATGGAAATGGCCAGCGCGGACGGTCAAACTGAAGCAGACCTGATGAGTGCAGCCGGATGGAAAACATTACAAACGGCTAATTCATACATCAGACGGAGCTCGAGGGGGTCGGCAAATGCAACCCAACGTACTATCGTAGCGCGGCGAAAAAAAACAAAGACATACCCGGATGAATGACAGATCGAGCAACAACCTGAATAAATTAGATGCTCTGAGGGCCGCCAAGCTAGACAAAGTATTCAACCCTAACGATTTGGCCGCGATCGGCGTACAACTTACTGAAAAATATGCTTCCAAAGCTGACTTTGTAGCTCAGACACTCAAGGACTACATTATCCCTTTGATTTCAGTCGAGAAACCTAATTATGCGAGAAGGCACTATGAAAAATGGGAGCAATTCGCCACGATATTAGAAGAAGCATACAGATTGACCGAGGAGGAGCCAGGATGGGCAACCGTAATCGGACACAATTTATATCAAATTTATCAAGAATCAGAGAGAAACGTTGCCCCCAAAACCAACCTAGTTCGGTCCAGCATATTGGAATTGCTTAGCGCTACCAACACAGAATTAGAAAAATGGGGCGAGGCTCGCCCCTTACCTGATAACAAAATGCATGCGCATGATTTGCTTTTTCTCAAGCGATTACACGAAGACTGGGAAGACAAATCCACGGACAACCCAGAAGGCGAGTTCCTAGGTTACGCGACCAATGCACTTTGCTGCCTCGGCCATGAGGTCGAACAGCGCACCGTTCAGCGTTGGATTGGACAAATGCTCGCTCCGCTCGACAAGACTGATACCAAACGCTCAGGCTAGCAGCAGGCGAAGCAAAACGTCTGTATAGCCTGAACCCGCTCTTTCTCGGACAAAAATCTTCCATTTTGGAGGTTTTTTTTGTCTAGGCCTATTAACGCTAGCTCCTCTTTACTACACGTGTGGCCAACATTGGGCACATCAATTTATTTTTGAGGAACAATATGTCAGATAATATTGAATTGACCGAAATCGCGGATTATGTCCCGGCTGACCTTTTCCGCCAGCGCTTCCCCCACCACTTCAGACATGAGAGCTCATTACGATGGATGCTTCGCCATCGCGGGACCAACGGCTGGACTAAAAATGGCGTGGTCATCGAGGTTAAAAACGACCCGTCAGCTGCTCGAGGGAAACTGCTACTCTCCCCAACCCGCTATTGCCGACTGATACAGCAGCATATTCAGGGGGAATACTAATGATAGAGAGCAACGCCCCGGCCGAAGCCGGAGCGCGGTCGTCTGCAATCGACCCGCATGATTATATCTCTTTTCAATACGAAATACCCTTTGGTCTGGCTGACTCGAGCGAAGATCGCGCCGAGTTAGATGATCCACTTTCGGGCTCAGCTTGTGAGGAGGATGGAAAAAATGGGTAGTATATTTGACAACTTAGAGTCAATCCGGGAGGCCAATGGCGGTATCGAAAAAGTCGGCGTGAAACGCATTTTCACGAATATTCCTGTGCGCAAACCCCACCGTCAGGAATTTGTGCGGACACACCCGGACCCAGACTACCGGATCGACTGCAAAGTGCTTCATCTGAAGAATGACAACGAGGTGTATTTTTTGCACCCTGACGTTTTTTCATATGCCGACACCGATGTGCAGCATGTTTGTCTATGGTCAGCCGTAACGCGGGCCGGAGCGCCATTTTTGTGGATGCTCAAACTGCCAGATGAATCTGGCAGAGAAAACAGCTGGCATCAAACGGCCAAACGTGCGGCCGTGGAGGCGCAAACCCAGTGGTTGAAGGTTGTGGCTAATATGTCTGCGGGCAACTACGAGCTGCACATTGCCACCGGTGACCTTGGAGAGCCTCAGTGGCCTGATGCTGACGAATATCCTTTCAACAAGTGGCTGGAGATCGCTTTCAAGGAACGGATGATTGATCAACCTGATCACCCAGTGCTGCAAAAGTTGCGCGGTGAGATCTGATGCGACTACCGGAGCAATATGATTGCTTCAAGGAAATCTGGGCCATCGACTTCGAATTCAACGATGTCGATGGCAACAGACCTCATGTCGTGTGCCTGGTGGCTCGAGAATTGAGAACAGGCCGGCTGGTGCGTTTGTTTGAAGACAACGTCGGACCATTACCGCCCTATTCCTGCGGGCCTGAGTCTCTGGTTGTTGCCTATTTTGCAACCGCTGAATTGGACTGCCACCTGTCCCTCGGGTGGCCTCTTCCTCTTAACGTGTTGGACCTTTACGTCGAGTTTCGCGCGTTGCGTAACGGTCTTCCTAATGGTCCCGGAGGGCGTGGCCTACTGGGCGCCCTCATACACTTCGGCCTGGATCACATTCGAGCTGACGCCAAGGACCACTGGCGAGAATTGATCATTGCAGGGGGATCATTTGATGCACAGCAGCGCCAGGGCATTCTGGACTACTGCCAAACCGATGTAGACGCCCTCGCCAGCCTGCTGCCAAAAATGGCGGACTCGATCGATCTTCCACAAGCTCTGTATCGCGGTCAGTACATGGCGGCGACTTCGCGAATGCAACACGCCGGCGTGCCCATTGATGTTGAGGCTTTTAAACGCCTACAAACCTACTGGTCTGACATCCGGCTTGATTTGATCAACCGAATCGACACTGCAGGCGTTTTTGAGGGCGAGAGCTTTAGGCAGACTCGGTTTGTTGACTACCTGATGAAGGAGGACATTCCTTGGCCAAGATTGCCCAGTGGGATTTTGGATCTGAAGACCGAAACTTTTAGAGCGATGGCAAAGCTCTATCCTCAAATTGCACCGCTGCACGAGTTGCGCCATACCTTATCGCAAATGCGACAGATAAAACTGGCGGTTGGCCACGATGGTCGTAATCGTTGCCTGATCAGTCCATTTGGCGCCAGTACAAGCCGCAACACACCCCAGGCGAGTCGCTTTATCTTCGGGCCAAGCGCTTGGTTGCGTTCTCTGATCAAGCCGAGACCTAACGCAGGCATTGCCTATCTGGACTGGAGCCAGCAGGAGATTGCGATTGCTGCGGCTTTATCAGGCGACGAAAATATGATCGAGGCCTATGACAGCGGCGATTTTTATCTGTCGTTTGCAAAACAAGCCGGTGCAGTACCTTCGTGGGGAACAAAAGCCAGCCACAAACGAGAGCGTGATCTCTACAAAACATGCGCGTTAGGTGTCCAGTACGGCCTGCAGGAGCAGTCTCTAGCACTTCGTTTAGAATTACCTGTCGTTTATGCCAGGCAGTTGCTGCAGGCGCACAAGCGGACCTACGCGCAGTTCTGGAGGTGGCAGGATCAGGTCGCGGATGCAGCCTTCTTGAAACTGAAGATCAAGTCTGTCTTTGGCTGGCCTTTGACCATAAGTAGCCAGGCCAATCCTCGCTCAGTGCGAAACTTCCCCATGCAGGCCAATGGCGCTGAGATGCTACGGCTTGCAACCATTGCCCTGCAGCAGGCTGGAATCACGGTGTGCGCCCCTGTGCACGATGCCGTGTTAATTGAGGCGCCCCTTGACCAATTTGATGAAACGGTAGCACAAGCAAAACTGGTGATGGAGAAAGCCTCACTGGCGATAACCAACGGTAAGGTGAAGGTTCGCGTTGACGCTGACGTTGTTAAATGGCCAGAGAGATATGTTGATGAGCGCGGGTGGCGGATGTGGTCAGTGGTCGATGAGCTCACGGGGCAATTGTCCGGCAATAATCCTGCTGGTCAATAGTGCCTAGGGAAACAACCTCGTTGTGCCGTGGGAAACAATCACCTGTTGCCCAAGGCACAACAGGTCTTTTACTAATAGTTTATTTCTTATTCTATTAAAATATATATAGGGGTAGTAGCTGATGTCTGAATCAGATGTGACGGTGTATGCAGTGGTCGGTGATGACTTAGTTCCCGCTGACAGTAACGTCAATCAGAAACTCGCCCGCCCTCCTACGTCTTTGATGACATCGGTAGCCCAGCGGTTCGGTAAAGATACGGCTTATGTGCTGGTGGTTATTTGGCACTATGCTGTACTGAACAAATTCAGGCCTTTTAATTTTGGCAGATCCAAATATTCGACGTGGGGCTTGGGTTACAAGGGCGTTCGGTCCGCCATTGGGCATTTGACGGACGCGAAGGTGATACAGATAGAACAACAGGGTCGCCGAGCTCTGCGGATTATTCATATCAATAAAGTACCTGTAAAATGAAGCCACAAGAGTCCGGGCACCCCCCCCTATCAAGGTACTCCCAACCGACTAACGGTTGGGTTAATTCGCACGGCTGCGCTCTGCTAGCGACAGCATTTTTAAAATAGGGTTGTTGATGATTACCTGGACCAAACGTGAAACGGCTAAATTTCTGGGCATCTCCTCAAATGCTCTGGACCACTGGATTGACCGAGGCTGCCCGGCTAACCGCAATTCTGAGGGCCGTATCACTGGCTTAAACATCAATGAGGTCATTCTCTGGGCATCGACCTACCAATCCCGTGAGGTGCAGCGCCGAGCGCAGGCGGGTATTCCTCGATTGATCGCACTGGTGACTGCTACGGCGGCTGTTCAATCAGTCAACGGTGTTAGCGTATTACGCGAAGCCGGGCTCACCCAGCAAGCTGCCAATGATGCCTGGCTAGTCATTGAGAGCCGCGCGGCTAAACATGCGTTTGAGTTTGCGTGTGGTGGTTGAGGTCAAACATCGATTTTAGGTTCTTTTTAACCCGCAAAACGGTGGTTAATTCGGATAGCCGCATCCAAGTCGAGTGATACTGAAGGGCCGGCATTTCACAGCCGATAAAACCACGAAGTGATTACC
>DGQF01000002.1:42991-51940 GCA_002389675.1 Gammaproteobacteria bacterium UBA4421 | reverse complement strand
TGGCCAATTGGCGGCAGACCTCGGTTTTGCCGACGCCTGTGGGTCCGGCGAATAGGAAACTTCCCGTTGGCTTATCCTCAGATTTGAGCCCAGCGCGCGACATTTTGATCGCGTTTGCTAGCTGATCAATGCCCTCATCTTGACCAAAAACGACCATTTTTAGCTTTTTATCTAAATCTTTCAGCGCTTGTTTATCTGAACTGGTGACTTGTTGCGGAGGAATTCTCGCGATTTTTGCAACGACTTGTTCTACGTCTGCAGGGCCGATACTTTTCTTGCGCCGCGAAGACGGCAGCAGCTGTTGTGCCGCGCCAGCCTCATCGACCACGTCAATGGCTTTGTCGGGCATAAAACGATCGTTAATGTATTTCGCAGCCAGTTCAGCAGCCACTCGCAAAGCTTTGTCGGTATAACGCAGATGATAATGGTCCTCAAAACGCGATTTGAGGCCCTTCAAAATCCGATAAGTATCCTCCACGCTCGGCTCATTAACATCTACCTTTTGAAATCGACGGGACAATGCTCGGTCTTTGTCGAATATGCCTCGATACTCTTGATAAGTTGTTGACCCCATGCACTTGATTTGGCCTGAGGTGAGCAACGGTTTGAGTAAATTAGAGGCATCCATAACGCCGCCAGACGCCGCACCCGCCCCAATAATGGTGTGGATTTCGTCAATAAAGAGAATTGAACCGGATCTTTGCTTGAGGTCCGCCAAAACCGCCTTAAAGCGCTTTTCGAAGTCGCCACGGTATTTAGTCCCCGCCAAAAGGGCACCTAGATCTAGGGAGAAAATTTCCGCGTTGGCGACCACTTCGGGCACTTGTTGATCGATGATACGTTTGGCCAGACCTTCCGCAATTGCCGTTTTACCTACCCCTGATTCACCTACCAGCAAGGGATTATTTTTGCGGCGGCGGCACAAAATTTGGATAACTCGTTCTAGCTCGGTATCTCTACCGACCAGAGGGTCTATTCGACCCGCCTTGGCTTCTTCGTTGAGATTGGTCGCAAACGATTCTAAAGCGCTGGGTTTTGCCTCTTCCGAATCGGTTACGGTGTCGTCCTCGGTCGCGGACTCGCTTGAATCGCCGTCTTCGTCAGGCACTTTGCTGATGCCATGAGAGATGAAATTGACTACGTCGATGCGCGCAATATTTTGTTGTTTTAAAAAGTAAACGGCTTGGCTTTCCTGTTCGCTGAAAATCGCAACTAATACATTGGCCCCCGTGACCTCTTTGCGCCCGGAGGACTGCACGTGAAAAACCGCCCGTTGCAGTACGCGCTGGAAGCCCAATGTCGGCTGCGTCTCTCGTTCACTGTCGGACTGCGGGATCACAGGTGTTGTCGAGTCAATGTACTGATCGAGGTCCAGGCGCAACTTGCTCAAATCAGCGCCGATCTTTTTCAAAACATCAACTGCAATGGTGTTATCCAAGAGCGCTAACAACAGATGCTCAACCGTCATGAACTCATGACGCTTGTCTTTAGCAACGCGAAAGGCTTCGTTCAGCGTGGTCTCTAAATCTTTACTTAACATGAATCTCGCTTGTTTGTGGTTAATCCGTCATTTCTATGGTGGACATCAATGGGTGATTATTTTCCTGAGCATATAGATTGACCAGCTCAGATTTGGTTTCAGCAACGTCCCGAGGATATATTCCCACAGTCGCTGCACCCTCAGTGTGAACGGTCAACATAATTTGCGTGGCTTTTTCTCGATTCATCGCAAAAAATTTCTCAAGGATGTGCACCACAAACTCCATGGGCGTGAAATCGTCGTTCAAGAGTAGGACTTTGAACATCGACGGTGGTTTGAGCTCAGGCTTGGCCGCGGCTGTTGCTAAGCCGCCGTCTCGTTCTTGGTCGTTTTCCGGATCGTTTCCCTGCCCTCGAGGCATTGGGGTCTGCGCTCTCATCTGCCGTTTGCTCATAATAGTTTGATGATTTTCAATCGATTATCGATTTGTTCATGATGACTTTGCTCGCTTTGGATGCTGATTTAGGCCCATTCAAGTCTTAGGCCACACGCCATCATAACTGTTTTTCAATGACCCTGTCTTTGCTTTTGGTGGGGCCAAATTTACCCATTTCAAGTCGCTAAAGACTGATTATGCAGCGGATCTGGCCGGCCAAACCATGGCTTGACAAAAGTATTACATTCGGCGCAACCTTTCATAGCGTATCTAAGGCATAGGTGGGGAGAACTATGGCTATAGGGACTGTGAAGTGGTTTAACAATGCCAAAGGCTACGGTTTTGTGCTGGGAGCTGATGGTGGCGAGGATCTATTTGTACATTATTCAGCAATCGAAATGACAGGCTATAGAGTACTAAAAGCCGGCCAAACGGTTCATTTCGACATTGTTGAGGGTCCAAAAGGCTTGCACGCTGTCAATATACGGCTGCCCGAGGCGATCCCTGAGGAAAATGAATCCAGTGAAGGTGACCAGTAAGGCGCATCATAGATCGCTGTCGGGTTCGCGCACTGCCGTTAACTTTGTGACCATCGCTCACGGCGCTGTTCATCGGTATCTGTAGACTGGACCCAATGCTCCCCCAGATGTGTATGTTCTTTCTTCCAGAAAACGGCTTCTGTTTTCAGGCAATCCATTATGAATTCGGCCGCGGCAAAAGCGGCGGCTCGATGGGCAGATGCGACCGCGACCAAAACAATTTGGTCGCTCGGGCATAATTGGCCCACTCGATGGATGACCTGAACCTCTAACAGCGGCCATCGCCCCTCCGCGTGATCTATGATCCGGTCAATACTGGCTTCAGTCATGCCCGGATAATGCTCTAAGGTTAATGTTGCCACGCGGCTCGCGTCGCCGGTTACCATGTTGTGTTCTCGAACTAATCCAGTGAACGTTACGAGCCCGCCAATTCCGGTTGGGTTGCGTTTGCGTATTGTGGTAACCACATCGTTCTGGTTGAAGTCCGCTTCTGCGATCAATACTTCACGGTGCATGCTAGCCCCCCGTTATCGGTGGCAAAAAGGCCACCTCATCGCCATTGGCTAATGGTGTCACGCCGTCAATCATCGACTGATTAACGGCGATACGCACGTTATCCTGATTGATCGCTTGCACAGCGTCATCGCTCAAATGTTCAGCCAGTACGGTCATCAAATCCGCCGTGTCGCAGGCCATTGCAGTCATTTTGGTCACGCCCGTCGCTTCGGCTATTGAGGCAAAAAACCGGACGGTAACAGAGCTATTCACTTTCTCTTCTCCATGTTCCGCTTTTACCACCGTGTTTTTCTAGTAAGCAAACCTGTTCAACCACCATGCCTTTGTCAATGGCTTTACACATATCATAAACGGTCAGCGCAGCCACTGACGCAGCGGTCAAGGCTTCCATCTCGACCCCGGTTTGACCGCTGACCCGACATTCCGCAACAATCTTCAGCGCCGTCTGATTTAAGATCTCAAAATCGACCTGAACTTTGCTGAGTGCTAACGGATGACACAGCGGTATGAGGTCGGAGCATTTTTTGGCTGCTTGAATACCCGCGATGCGCGCAACGGCTAATACCTCTCCTTTTCCCAAGGTGTGCTCGGTGATTGCGGACAAGGTTTGCTTGCGCATGCTGAGGATTGCGCATGCGACTGCGCGCCTGTGCGTGTTGTCTTTAGATGAAACATCGACCATGTTGGCTTCACCAGCCGCATTAATATGACTGAGCGTGGACTGTGACATTGAAGGGGAAACCCTGATCGTTGTGGAGCAGCTATTATGCCTAAACTGCGCGCGGTGAACCAACACAAGCGTGTTAGACTATGGCGTTTCAAAATGACGCTTTTCAAGTAATGTCTACTTTTACAGCACAACCCAAGACTGGATTAGGCGCCGGTCACCGTTTAAGGCCTAACGATGCACACGCGGGCAAGCCGCGGAGCGCAAATCGAGTCATTTTGGGTATGTCGGGTGGGGTAGATTCGTCCGTCGCAGCGCAGCTATTACTCGAGCAAGGGTATGCGGTTGAAGGCCTTTTCATGAAAAACTGGGAAGACGACGACGGCACGCCTTACTGCACGGCCCTTGATGACCTAGCTGATGCACAGCGGGTTTGTGATGCACTTAGGATACCCCTGCATACCGCGAATTTTGCGGCGGAATACTGGGATAATGTCTTTGAACACTTCCTGACGGAGTACAAAGCATGCCGCACTCCAAACCCGGATATCCTATGTAATCGAGAGATCAAATTTAAACAGTTTGTAGAATACGCGCAGCGCTTGGGTGGAGATTGGATTGCCACGGGTCACTACGCGCGTTGTCGCGGTCAGGCTGGAGATTATCGGCTACTCAAAGGTATTGACGAGGGCAAAGACCAAAGCTACTTCTTGCAAGCTGTGCCGGCCGGTCAGCTCCAAAAATGCCTTTTTCCGTTGGGTGATTGGCGCAAACAAGAAGTTCGTGCTCGCGCTCGCGCTCTGGGGCTGCATAATCATGCGCGTAAGGACAGCACTGGGATCTGCTTTATCGGAGAGCGTCGTTTTTCGGACTTTCTTGAGCGCTACATCAAAGATCAACCGGGTCCTATCGTCGACGAGAACCAGCGCCAAGTCGGCAGCCATAAGGGGCTCCACTATTTTACGCTCGGGCAACGTCAGGGCCTAAATATAGGCGGCCTCAAAGGACGGCGTGAGGCGCCCTGGTACGTTGCTGCAAAGCAGGCACCCAGCAACACGCTGGTTGTGACACAAAACGAGAATTTGCTTACGGGCCACTGGCTGCGTGTAGATGAAATAAATTGGTTAGTACCTCAGTCGTTACCGATCTCTTGTAGCGCCAAAATAAGATATCGTCAGAAAGATCAAGCCTGTACTGTGCAAGCAGCTGCCGACGGCAAGCTGTTGGTTCGATTTGAAACACCCCAGCGCGCCATTACTCCGGGGCAGTTCATTGCCTTGTATGACCGTGAAGTGATGATAGGTGGCGGGCAAATTCAAATTTCCGATATCCACCCACAATTGAAGTGAATTTTTTATGAGTCAGATTGATCCTATTTTAGCCATCAGCGCCACCGACGGGCGCTACCGAAGCAAGGTTGAAGCGCTGGCACCCATTACCAGTGAATTTGGGCTGATGCGCTATCGTGTCGAAGTAGAATGTGAATGGTTTTTGTTTTTAAGCGAACAGACGCAAATCAGCGAATTTCCCGCTTTAAGTGCTGCTGATACAGAATTCATCAAACAGACAGTGCGAGATTTTAGCCTAGAGGACGCAAAAACCATCAAAGCGTTTGAGGCGACCACAAATCACGACGTCAAGGCTGTGGAATATTTCGTCAAAGAAAGATTCGGAGAGCGGCCAAGCCTCAAACCTCTGCTGGAATGGGTTCATTTTTGCTGTACATCTGAGGACATTAATAACACGGCTTACGCGTTAATGGTCAAGTCAGCCCGCATGGAGGTCTTGCTGCCGCTTATGCACAAATTGATCACACTACTCGATGCACGGGCCATAGAACATGCAGACCTTGCAATGCTGTCTCGAACGCACGGCCAAACTGCGTCGCCAACCACGTTAGGTAAAGAATTGAAAAACGTTGCTGCGCGGCTCTTGCGGCAATACAAGCAATTGGAATCTTGCGAAATTTTGGCTAAATTCAATGGCGCAGTCGGCAACCATAATGCACATGTCAGTGCCTATCCGGCGCTCGATTGGCCTAGTGTGTCAGCTTTATTTATCCAGAAGCTTGGACTCCAACCCAATCCCTGGACTACGCAAATCGAACCTCATGATTATCTTGCGGAATTATTCCAGGCTCTGATGCGATTCAACCAAATCTTGTTGGATTTTGATCGAGATATTTGGGCATATATTTCTATTGATTATTTCATCCAGCAGAAAGTAGAGGGTGAAACGGGGTCGTCCACCATGCCACATAAAATTAACCCCATCGATTTTGAGAATTCGGAAGGTAATTTAGGCGTCGCTAATAGTTTGCTCGATCATATGGCCATGAAATTGCCGGTATCGAGGTGGCAGCGTGATCTGTCTGATTCAACGGTACTGAGAAATATCGGCAGCGCCTTTGCGCACTGTGTGATTGCATATCAAGCAACGCTCAAAGGATTGTCGCGATTGGAGGTTAATCCGCAGGCCATAAGTAAAGATCTGACTACACGTTGGGAGGTCTTGGCTGAACCCGTTCAAACGATCATGCGCAAATATGGCATGGCTGAACCTTACGAAAAGTTAAAAGTGGCCACTCGCGGCAAGCAGATGGATGAGAATCTGTTCCACTCAATCTTGGCAGAGCTGTCGTTGCCAGAATCTGCTAAAGCGGAATTGGAGCAGCTGACGCCGAGCAACTATCTGGGCGTAGCCGCGCAATTAGCACGCGCGCCGCTAGATATAGTTGAATAAGCCGGCAACCGAATGAGCCTCGAATCTAGGCAAATCAGCGTTCTGAAAGTCCCGTGGAATACTCATAAAACGGCGCTGCAAAGTATTAGAGAACAGGTTTTTATCATCGAGCAGAGGGTTCCCAAAACGCTAGAATGGGACGGCCAGGATGAGACCAGCACGCATTTCATGGCCATTAATAACGATGGCGATTATTTGGGTTGTGCCCGCTTACTGCCTACCGGCCAGATTGGCCGGATGGCGGTTCTCAAGAAACACCGTGCACAAGGTATTGGCGCTAGTTTGCTCACAGCAGCCATACGCGAGGGCCATCGGCTTGGCCTGGATCCGCTGTTTCTGCACGCCCAGCGTTATGCCGAAGCGTTTTATGAGCGCGGTGGATTTGTCGCCTACGGCGATACCTTTGAAGAGGCCGGCATTGAACACGTGGCCATGCGTCGCGTGGCTGCAGGACCCCAAGCAGCCTCATTGAGCAATCTAGATCAGTGTCGCGAATCCCTATTACAAGTGGTCAAAGCGACTCGACGTCGACTGTTAATCTATAGTCCTGATTTGGACCGCGAGCTGTTTGATCAGCCATCGATGGTTGATGCGCTTTCCGAATTTGTGCGCAGCGCACCTCAAGCACATTTGAGTATAGGCATTTTAGATATTAAGCAGGTTGTCAATCGCGATCATTCATTGCTGGCTTTGGCCCAGAGATTGGATGAAAAAATCAAAATCAGAGTTTTTCCCCAAGCCCCGGGTGCCCTTGCTACTTGCTTTGTTTGTGGAGATCAGACAAGGCAGTGGCAGCTGTCTGAGTCCTATCAGGGCTCATTTGGTCTGAATACCCCTGCCATCGCCGAGCGCCTAGCAAAGGATTTCGATCAGCGTTGGCATCAGGGCAAAGAAGCTCGCGAATTGCGTCTGCTTCACCTTTAGTAGAGGCGCATTGCTAGCCAATATCGGCGGCTTGTATCAGGAAGTCTTGCAATTCTTGATAGTTGTTTGCGAGCGAATATTGCGGGAATTCACTGCAGACATTAGCTGGGGCCTGAAAGAAAAAACCGTGATCAGCCTCCTCCAGCATAGATACATCGTTAAAAGAATCACCGGCGGCAAGCACCTTATAATCTAGCGATTTTAATGCTCTCACCGAAGCCCGCTTAGGATCCTTTTGACGTATTTTATAATCAACAATGCGATCGTTTTCGACAACAAGATGATGGCACAGGAGCAGCGGCTGATCGAGCTTAGCCATCAGTGGTCCGGCGAACTCGTAAAATGTATCGGATATGATTGCGACCTGAAATTCACGACGGGCCCAATCTAGAAAAGCTTTGGCGCCTGGCAACGGTTCTAGCAAATCAATTTGTGCCTCGATGTCCGACATTTTGATGTCGTGTTGCGCGAGCAAGTTAAGCCGGTACTGCATCAGATCGTCATATACGGGGATGTCTCGGGTGGTTTTTTGCAGCGCGTCCACACCGCTCGACTGCGCCACCGCCTGCCAAACCTCTGGTATGAGTACCCCCTCTAAATCCAGGCACAAAATATTCAAACTAAGCCCTCCAGTTAAACAATAAAATTGTATCTATTTATTCGGCAGATCAAAGCTGTCAAATAATTTATCTCGTTCGCCCCGGTTGGCGCAGGCAATAGCCGCGTTGATGGTGTCTGCATCTAAATGCGGTGCAAATGCGGCCATAAAATCGAGCATGTAACGGCGCAAAAATGTGCCCTTGCGGAAGCCAATATGGGTAATGCTCGACTCGAACAAATGTGAGGCATCCAAAGCAACTAAATCGCTGTCTTGCGTCCAGTCATAAGCCATTTGAGCGATGATGCCTACGCCGATGCCCAACCGCACATAGGTTTTAATGACATCGGTATCTGTTGCCGTAAACACGACATTTGGTGCCAGTCCTTGCCTTGCAAACGCGTCGTCGAGCTTTGAACGTCCGGTGAAACCAAATACGTAGGTGACAATTGGATAGCGAGCCACCGCGGCAAGGGTTAGCTTAGACTCCGCGCACAGCGGATGCTCCTTGGGCACCACCACGGCTCTGTTCCAACGATAGCAAGGCATCATGATCAACTCGTTGAACAGATTCAGTCCCTCTGTGGCAATGGCAAAATCAGTTTGGCCCGCAGCAGCCAGTTCAGCGATCTGTTCCGGTGAGCCTTGATTCATATGCAAGGTGACTTCTGGATACGCTTTGCGAAAATCACCGATAATCTCCGGCAGTGCATAGCGGGCTTGGGTGTGAGTTGTTGCTATCGACAGACTGCCCTGCTTTTCATTGGAGTATTCCTGCGCCACTTGCTTAATGGCTCCGGCTTCTCGGAGCATTTTTCCCGCCATGGCGATGATGTCCTGCCCAACCGGTGTCACGTGAGTTAAGTGTTTACCGCTGCGGGCAAAAATTTCTACGCCTAACTCGTCTTCTAGCAATCTTATTTGTTTGCTGATGCCTGGCTGGGACGTGAATAGGCTTTGTGCAGTTGCCGACACGTTAAGATCGTGGTGTGCGACTTCCCAAATGTACCTGAGTTGTTGTAATTTCATGCATCCTCTGGAATCGGC
>DGQF01000002.1:0-42935 GCA_002389675.1 Gammaproteobacteria bacterium UBA4421 | reverse complement strand
GATTGGCGATGCCGTGGGGTACATGTCCGGTAGCTACATGCTCCGCCGCCCGCTCGCAGTGCGCCGACTGATCATCGAAAAATATATCGGCTTCAAAAGCGCGCAGAAATTCTGTTTTATCCATTCCCCCAAGAAATAAAGATTCGTCAAGACGGATATCCCATTCTCTGAGCGTGCGAATTACTCGCTCATGGGCAGGTGCACCACGTGCCGTGACCAACGCTGTTCGTATCGGATTCTCACCCTCGGGAAATTCTTGCTGCAGTGCATGCAATGCGCGCAGAAACGCTTTAAACGGGCCACCACCCAGTGGATGTTGCGCGCGACTGGCTTCCGAGGCGGCAAAGGCTGCTAGACCGTCGGACTGGAATATCTGCTCAGCTTCATCTGAAAACAACACAGCATCGCCGTCGAAGGCCAGTCGTAGCACAGCATTCTGAGTGGCGCCACCGTGGCCTTTATATCGGCCTAATAGCTGCGCAGCAGCAATATTTTGCGCAAGCGCCTGATGCACATCTTCAGCAACGGTGGACAAAAATAGATCGCAGCCAAAAGCGTTGATGTAGCGATAAGGCGATTGCCCTCCGCAGAAGGCGGCGCGTGTAATGCTTAAATCGTACGCTCGGATCGAGTTAAAAACGCGCATGCCGGTGTCAGCGGAATTTCGCGACAGGAGTATAACTTCCACTCTCGGTTTATTTAGCAACTTATTGATATTTAGCAGTTTTTCAACCAAATGAAAACCGTCTCCTCGCTCTAGAACCGTGTCTTCTTCAGCGATTTGATAGCGCCGGTAGGCCTCCAGTCCCTCTTCACGATATAGTTCATCCGAAGCGGAAAGATCAAACAGTGCAGTGGACGAGATCGCCACTGTAAGTGGTTTTTCTGATGTCATCATGCGTCCAGATCCGGTATCAGTTCGCTTTCGATCTTGCTGATAGTGTCTTTTAGCTTCAGTTTGCGTCGTTTCAAACGTTGGATGCGCAGTCCATCATGATGCCTTCCCTGAACCAAATACTTAATCACGACATCTAAATCACGGTGCTCAGTCCGTAAGTCATCTAACCATTGTTTCAATTCAACTTGATCCACCAGTGTGCGTCCTGAGGCCCCATTAACTGTGACGTTATGGGCAGGCTGTAGTCCTTTCGCCGGCCCCGCTTCGTGGCATCATACGGTCTTCTGATAAACATGTAATGCTCTTTTGAAAATTCTATTTTTTATAGCGGTTTCGATTCTTGTGTTTGCTTTGTGGCGCAAAATCTCAAGACCAACAAACTCAAAACAAGCCGTGGTTGAGTCAACAATGAGCGTGCAAGATGCTCTAGGGATCCTCGGATTAAAAAGCAGCGATCCGGAGCTTGCGGAAGTCATCAGTGCGCATAAACGCCTGATGCAGAGACTTCACCCGGACAAAGGCGGTTCCGCCGTTTTGGCGCAGCAGCTCAACGAAGCCAAGCGCGTGTTGCTGGCTCGCCGAGGTAGCAGTAAAGGTTGAACGTTTTATACTTCGAGGCTGTTTTGTCGGACAAGTCACGCTTTTCAATAGATAGAATCGTTAGACTTTAGCCATGCACAATGTGGTCCACCAAGAGCGACGTAGACTCCAGCGCTTACCCAGCGAAAGCTTGCTGGTTTCGGTCAGAAAAAAAGGCTATCTGACCCGTATTCAAGGTCAGTGTTTAAATTTCAACCGCTACGGCTTGGCCCTCATCTTGCCCGTATCACTGCCCAAAGATCGCGTGATTACCCTGTCTCTCAGGCTTCCCGAGCTTCAAGTGGGGCCGGTTATCGGTGTGGTCCATTCATGTATTAAATTCGAAGAAGCGTACCGGTGTGGGATCCAATTTCGTACTGGCTCCCCGCTTCAACCAGATCAAGCCGATGTTGAACGTGAGTTGGCAATGCTAGAGTCCCAGTTCACAGCTGTGCAGGGATAAGAGCGCTTGCGCTGAACCGCTAGGATCAGGGTTCCATTAACGCAAGTGCCTCACCTTCAAGACTGATCAGCCGTTTGACCCAGTTGTCTAATAGCAAAAATTCGTTATCGGAAACTTGAAATGTTTTGCCAAGTTCTTTGAGCAAACATTCCTCTTCTATTTCAAAGGCGCCATCGGCGTAGCTGACCTTGAGTAGGTTCAACAGGGCGACAATCCTTGATTGCCGAGAGTCAAAAATCGTACTGATGCCATCAAGCTCCAGATATTCGATTTCTTGAACGTCGTGAAGCCCCATATTGGCGCGCAGGTAATCCAGCATGCCCTCCTCGTTCGGATCCAGCAAACCGTCTGATACGACAACGTTGTGAGCCAAGCGCAATAACGCCAAACGCTGCGTCTCGCTCAATTTTGATAGCCACATCGAGTTCAGCCTTTTTTCGATTAACTTCCGAACAGCGGAGCTATGAATTTTGTCCATGAGGCTTCAGCGAAGCTGGTAGCCATTATCAATACACAGAGCCATCCAAAACCGATGAATCCCTTCATTACGATATTTTGGTCGAAAAAATCTTCAATGAGATGCCACATAAATAAAAGTTACCTTTGTTGTCACAGAATATCCACTACCCAATCAACTGGGGCGCCCAATCGTTTTAGGCTACGACGGGCTTTCGCGTATTTTACGCGCCCATGATCTCTTTCGACAGTATTTCATGTATCAATTTGTAACCCTCTGCCAACCAGCCGGCCATATAAATCATGATCATCATGTTTGGTGATCTCAACCCAGGCGAAGTCTCCCAGTTCAAGGCTTTCTCCCCCCTCAATATGCACAACACCGTCAATTTCAGGCGCATCAAATTGGGAGCGGCCCGAGCTGTGGGCGCCAACCTGATCGATGAGCACCCGAAGTTTCTGTCCGACATGGCGGTCGAGACGGCGCGCACTAATTCCGGCCTGCAATTCGTAAACCATCTCCTGACGATCCAATTTGTCACGCTCTTCAACCTGATTTGGTAGCGCATTCGCGCGCGCTCCGTCGACGTCTGAATAAGTGAAGCAGCCCACGCGATCTAGCTCGGCGGCCTCAAGAAAATCGAGCAGCATGCCGACGTCAGCCTCTGTTTCGCCGGGAAAACCAACAACAAAGGTGCTTCGAATGGCGAGCTCCGGGCAGATGTCTCGCCAGCGCTTGATGCGATCTAGAGTTTTTTCTGCAGCCGCAGGTCTGCGCATCGATTTCAGAATTTGCGGGGATGCATGCTGCAATGGCATGTCCAGATAGGGCAAAATTTTGCCTTGCGCCATTAATGGAATTAGAGCATCAATACTGGGGTAAGGATAGACGTAATGCAATCTGACCCAAGGTGCAATGTCGCCGAGTTGATCGCATAGTGTGTACAGTCGTGTCTCTAGATGATTCTCTGCATACTGACGTTTGGCATACTTAAGATCTACGCCATACGCGCTGAGATCTTGTGCCACAACCAATAGTTCTTTTGCGCCATCATCGACCAAAGCCTGCGCTTCTATCAGTACTTGATCGATACCGCGGGATTTTAAAGGTCCGCGCATATCAGGAATAATGCAGAAGCTGCAGGTATGATTGCAGCCTTCAGAAATTTTGAGGTAGGCGAAATGTTGCGGGGTCAACCGCTGGCGAACCTCCCGCGGAGAAGGTTTAGCAGATTTCGCAGAGGGTCCTATTGGCAAATGCTGCTGCACCGCGCTTAGCACAGGCCTGACCTGCGCGGGTCCACTGATGTGCTCAAGCTGCGGATAGCGCTGCAGGAGTGCGGCACGATCGGCACCGAGACACCCGGTCACAATGACTCTGCGCTGCTCGTCCAAGGCCTGTTCGATCACCGCAAAACTCTCTGCTTTGGCCGCATCGATAAAACCACAAGTATTAACCACTAAAACCTCTGCGGCATCCTGCTCATCGGCAACAACCTCATAACCAGAATCGATTAACTCAGTGACGATATGTTCTGAGTCAACCAATGCTTTGGGACAACCCAAACTAACAAAACTAACGCGAGGTGAATTCAACGAATGACTCGTGGCAAATAATTCGCGCGAGTTTAGCTCACTCCCGTGGTGTTAAGCTACACTGGCGAAATGCCAAATGCCTTCGTCAAAATATTGCCTGAACTTGCCCAGCGTTGTGGCACTCATCTTTTACTCACCCCAAACGAACGACTGGCAAGAGAATATCGCCGCGCTTGGGATCTTCGTCAGCAAGCCGCCGGAAAGGTGGGCTGGGAAACGCTTGACTGCATGAGTTTGGCTCGGTTTTTTCGACACAGCCTGCAACAGGTTTTTGATCGTTGTGATCAACCCAAGCAGTTGCTGCGCGAGCATGAGCTGTTGAGCATAGCTCTGCGCACCAGTTCATCCAGGAGAATTGAATCGGCCAGAACATTTATCGATGCCTGGCAAACCATTCATCGCTATGACATTGATTTGTCCGCCGAAGAGTTCAGCACGCCCAAAGGACAGGATTTTCTTGCATGGTACTCGGCCGTCAAAACACAGGTCAGTAAACGTTTTGTTATTCCAGAAGAAATTGGTGATGAGCTTATCAAGCACAGCCAAGTCCCTGCAAAACCGCTGATTTTGATCGATTTTGATCAGTACACCTGCAGCGAACGGAGGTACTTTGAGTTTGTCAAAAAAGCGTCCCAGGCTGCGACATATGTTTCATTTGGTGATCAAATCGCGTCTTGGCCTGCAGAGATTCTCGCGCCACCTGCGCCAACGCACGGGCACTATGACACAAGCGCCTACGAAAGCATGACGGACGAGGTCGCTGCCGCTGCCCAATGGGCACGGTCCATCAAGCTCGCTGAACCCGATAGTACCATCGGCATAGTGGTGCCCGAATTGGCTCAAAACTACCAACAAGTTCAGCGGCAGTGTGCGGCTATTTTAGATCCTGAGAAAGGAAGCCTGACGGAGACATTTGACCTTTCAGCGGGCACCTCGTTGCGGGAACAGCCGGTTTGGCAGCATGCTGAGATTTTCTTGCGAAGTGTGATGGGTGAGTTCGATGCAAAAATTTGCAGTCGCCTGGGCAGTTCACCCTATTTCGGCTTGGATCAGATGTTAGAGCTGTGCACACGGTGGCCCAAACGTCTTAATACTCGGGTTAGTCTGCGTTACTTATCCCCGTGGTTACCTGATACCTTGATCGCCGCTCAGGCATCCTCACCGGGCAGCTCCGCGACATTTTCAGTTTGGCTCAAGTATTTCAAAACGCTGCTGGATAGTGCCGATTGGCCCAACCTCAAAACCTTGCAGTCGGTGCAATATCAAGCCTATGAATCTATCTTGAACGCCTTGAGCAGCTATGCATACGGTTCTGACGGGCCGCGAATGAGTGGGCCCCAAGCGCTTGAGTTGTTAGCGGGTTGTTTAACGCTCAAGCTGTTTGCGCCGCAGCGCCCACATTGTGATATTGCAGTGATTGGCGCCTTGGAGACTACCGGACTGCAATTTACTCATCTGTGGGTCTGTAGTCTGGATGCAAATAGCTTTCCAGCGCGTAATGTGGCCAATCCATTTTTACCGCGAGCCGTGACGCTAAGACATCAGGTCCCGCGCAGTAGCCAAAACGATGAATTGTTCTTTGCGCAACAACTTCTTCAACGCTGGGCTGCCAGCACTAAAACTCTACGTATCAGCTTTACACATACTCGGGACGGTAACCCTCAGCAGCCCTCTCCGTTACTCTCCTCGGTCACTGATATCCAAGCCATTACGCAGGAAATTCCCGTAACGCATCCTTATCTCGTCACAACGGGGATCCAACTCGAGTATTTTACCGACGACATTGGCTCCGCCCTCGAGCATACAGACGCCAGCGGCGGCACTCACCTCCTGCGAGATCAAGCTCGATGCCCTTTTCAAGCTTATGCTGTGCATCGATTGGGTTTAGGGCGCACAACCGAGGCGGTTGATTTTCCAAATGCGTTAATACGAGGAAATTTATTACACGATATTATGTTTGATTTAGTGCGCAATCACTCCAACCAGGCATTGCTAGGCGTTGTCACAGAGCAACATATTCAGGACTACTGTGCTGCAAGACTTGCCAAATTTCCGCTTGAATTTCCACCGTCGTTTGTCGCGCAGGAAATACAGCGATTAACCCTCCTGATTGCCCAATGGCTCGACCTGGAAAGCAAGCGTGAAGCCTTTGAGGTGGTTGCCATGGAGGACGCATTTACACTCCAGCTGGGTACTCTGTCTTTTCGGGTGCGTATCGACCGAATCGATCTGGTGGGTGATCATTGGGTGGTCATTGACTATAAAACCGGTAAGGTCGCGCTGACCGCGTTAACCAAAACCCCAACCCAAGATCCGCAGCTGGCTGCCTACAGTTTAATTGACGAGCGTATTCAAGGCGTTTATTACGGCCAAGTGACAATTCCCCCGCGGCTTCTAGGCCTGGCGGCTGATGAAGCAAAGATCAAAGAGAGTACCAGCAAAAACCCACGCGGCACTTGGTCGGATCAGCGGTCGGATTGGGCGCGTGAGTTGCATCAACTTGCACTGGCTTTTGCTGCTGGTGAAGCCGCAGTAACCCCTCAAGCGGATGTATGTCAATACTGTCACCTGCAGAGCTTTTGCCGAAAAGACGATACCCGTCATGAAAAGTGATATGCCCTTTCCGCCCGATCAATCTCAGCGCGATCTCGCAGTAGGCATTGCTAACTCCTGCATTGTTCAGGCACCTGCCGGTTCTGGCAAAACGACTCTGTTGGCCTCCAGATACGTTAATCTGCTGGCGCAGGTTGAGCGCCCCGAAGAAATTTTAGCCATAACTTTCACCAAGAAAGCCGCAGGTGAGATGCGTCAACGGGTGATGTCGATGTTGGCAGAGGACTCTCCTGCTGCCAGGCGGGTACGCGCGCGAAATCAGACGTTTGGTTGGCAGATGTTTGAAAATCCGAACGTCCTGAAAATCCAAACGATTGATAGTTTTGCACTGGAAATTGCCAGTCAAAGTCCCGGTTTGGACAACGCAGCGGGTCTGCGCATCACCCTACATGGGGCACAGTACTACGAGCAAGCGGCAACCGATTTACTGCGTCATCTCTACGTCGATCATCCGACCAATGCAATCATCGGAGAATTTTTGGCGTTTCTCGATAACGATGCAAATAAGGCCGTGCAGTTGTTGAGCGCCATGCTCGCCAAACGAGATCAATGGCTGGGCCCGGTAACTCATGTAGCAACTCGTGTAGAGCCATCGCTGACCTTGAATTTGCTCAGGGCCGCAATTTCGCAGTTACGCGAGGATGCATTCGACGAAATGGATAGACTCCTCAATGCCGAGGATCAAGAAATGATGGCGCAGCTTGCAGAACTATCAGGCGAACCCCCACACGGATCGCAGGTGCTCAATCTGTTGCTCACAAAAACCAATACCCTGCGCAAAAACGCACCTGTACTCACCCCGCCATTGGACTCAAAACAAAAGAGACATTTTAAACAATGGCTTTTAAGTCTGCATGAGCGTGAATTAGAGGAAGTACTCGTTGCCTGCGCGCGGTTGCCGGCGCAGCCCAGCAGGGATGGCACAGACCATTCGCCCGAGGCGTTATTACAAACACAAAATCTGCATTTATGTTGTATCGCGCTAGCCTTAGCGGCTTCTGAACTGGACCGCCTCTTAGAGGCCGCTGGCACTTTAGATTTTACTGGATTGATGTTGCGCGCCCAATCAGCGCTTGAGGATGCGCAGGGTCCAACTGAATTGGCCTTGTATTTGGACTACCGGATCAGACATCTGTTAATCGATGAATTTCAAGACACATCGCGAGCGCAATTTGCATTTTTCAATTTATTGACGGCAGGTTGGCAGCCCAACGATGGCAATACGTTTTTTGCGGTCGGAGACCCGATGCAATCCGTTTATCGCTTTCGTGACGCTGACGTTTCAATTTTCACCGATGCGCAGGTGACGGGGCTTGATAATGTGCCTTTGCGTGCACTCACGCTGACAGCAAACTTTCGCTCGGACCCTGCGGTTGTCCATTGGTGCAACGCTTTTTTTAGCCCACTTTTCGGGGGGGCACGTGCCAATTATCTGGGTCATGTCTCCTTCAGCGCGGCAACACCCATGGTTGCTCCGAGCGACGGCCTGAGGGTTAACTGCTTGCGGTTTAACCAGCATGAAGCAGAAACTGATCATCTGGTGCAGGCTATAAAGAGCCGACTTGCTGTGGATGACAACAGCAGCATCGCGGTGTTGTGCAGTGCACGCACCCAAGCGACCAAGCTGCTTGAATGCCTTGCGGATTTGAATATTCCGGTGCAGGCGACGGATATGGAATTACTTTCGCACCGGCCGGTCATTCAAGACTTAATGGGGATTTATCAGGTCGTGCTCAATCCAAACGAACCCTTGGGGCTGTTTACGTTGTTGCGCAGCCCTTTAATCGGGCTAACTCTGGTGCAATTGACGGCGTTGACGGAATATCAAGACTATGAGGCAGGTCTGCAGGAACTGGCACTGCAGTCGCCCGCCGTCGCACGGTTTAACCAAGCCCGGCATTGGGCTGCAAGCCTTATTTATGAAGTTTCGCCACGAGAGGTAATCGAGGGTGTTTGGTTTCGTTGTGGTGGCACCGAGGCTTACCCTGAAAGTGAATGGCGGCACGCCAGTGCCTGGTTCAAACTGCTAGATCAACTGGATCACGAAGCCTACGATATTGATGTGCTCAGGGTTGCCTTGAGCTCACTCTACGCGGAAACAGATGCGCATGCGCGGGTACAGGTTATGACCATACACAAGTCAAAAGGCCTTGAGTTTGATCACGTATTTTTACCCTATCTCGACCGAAGGCGGCGCAATGACAACGCGCCATTATTATTATGGCGGCTTGCAAAACGCGGACTGTTAATGGGCGTACAAGGCAGCGATGTCCATGACTGGCTGAAATATGAAGACCAAGAACGGGCGCGTAACGAAGAAAAACGACTGCTATATGTCGCCTGCACCCGCGCGAAACGCTCTTTGAATATCAGTTTCTTCTGCGAAGACGAAAAGAAACCTGGCGGCTTAGCACGCTGGCTGGAAACCCAAGCTGAACCCGCGAAGGCGGTGGCGATTCCAACAGTGATGCCACAAGCCTCGTCTGTTCAGCCGATCCCCGAAAACCGCGGTGCCCCAAAATCACTGACCCGATTGCCAGTAGAGTATCGATGGCAGCCGCCAGGCTACCAGGCGTTACCGAGAACGGACCATCGCACAGTACAAACCCAACGGGCGGCCGGTGATACCCTTGGTGCTCGATTTGAGGTGGCACAAGGCCTGCTCCTGCATCAGGTATTTGTTTGGATTGCAGAACAATTCGAACAGACTTTTTCTATGCCCTTGTCACAGGTTGAATTAAACGAGTTCGCGCGCGAAAAATTCCTGCGGCGTTTACAGAAAAAAATAGAGATATGGGCGCCGCATTATGCGCAGGACAATTTCTCCAGTGATGTTCTGTGCCAAGAGGCTCTGTCGCAAATAAGAACAACGCTTGCGCACGACACGGGCTTATGGGTGTTGTCGCCACACGCCCAGGCACGCAGTGAATGGCCGCTCAGTGGTCTTTACAACAACACTCTGACGCAGGTTGTCTTGGATCGCTCTTTTGTGGCTGATGGTAGACGCTGGATTATTGACTTTAAAACCAGCACACCTGGTGAGCAGGACAGTAAAGCCGACTTCATCCGCCAAGAGGTAGCCCGTTACACGCCTCAGTTACACAAGTATAGAGCGATTTGTCTAGGCATTGATCCAGCACCAGCTGTCACCGCCCTCTATTTCAGCGCTATAGGGGAACTGGTGGTAGTGCACGATTGACCCATGCACCGCATCACGCAGTGCTTTGACGGCAACTGCATCTGGATTGCTGCCGTGAATAGTTAGCTATAATAAGCGTTTTCGGTAACCGTATGGTCTGTTTGATCCATCACGCCGACCAAATCAGGAACGCGTTCAAGAAGCGTGGTCTCAACACTATTTTTCAACGTAATATCCACCGCAGCGCAGCCTTGACAGCCGCCGCCAAACTGCAAAACCGCGCTATTATCAGGCGTGACCTCAACCAGAGTCACCATACCGCCGTGAGATGCTAGCCCTGGGTTAATTTCGTTGTATAAGACGTAGTTAATGCGGTCCTCTATTGGTGAATCGGGGTTCACGTTAGGAATCCGTGCATTGGGTGCTTTAATGGTCAGTTGTCCACCCATTTGATCTTCCGCGTAGTCGACAACGGCATCCACGAGATAGGCCTCACTGCGCCCCTCGAACCAAGCGCGAAAACCGTCGAACTCTGCCGCGACATCACCCTCTTGTTCTTCCCCTGCTCGACAGTATGCAATACAGGTTTCTGCGTTGGGTGTTCCGGGTTGAGCAACAAAAACTCGAATGGCGACATCTTCACCGTCTTGCTTGCTCAACAAATCTTTTAAATACGCTTGCGCGCTTGCGGAAATTTCAATCATTTACGGTTTTCACAACTGGTTAATAATTACAGGCTTTATACGCGACTACTTCAGTCGGGTATAGTCATTTCAAAGGAGATGAACAGGCTTCATCTTAGCCTTCAGATCCTTCAGTTTGGTCGGGTTGCTTCACGCGTATAGTGTACAACTTATTCCTATCTCATGAGTCGCGCCCTGTATGTCTGAAGCAGCCCGAAAAAAATCGCCATCGAAAAGTCAAATCGAAGAATTGCTTACACAACGTATTCTAATTTTAGACGGCGCTTACGGCACTGCGTTTCAGGGCTATTCGCTCACCGAAAGCGACTATCGAAATTCAACTCTCGAAAATTACCAGACCCCCTTAATCGGCAATCATGATTTATTGTGTCTTACCCGTCCGGATGTGGTTGAAGAGGTGCATCGAGCTTATTTAGGCGCGGGCGCCGACATCATATCGACCAATACGTTCTCAGCAACCAGCATTGCACAGGCAGACTTCGGCACTGAGAGTCATGCGTTTGAGCTCAATCGTGCCGGTGCGGCCATTGCGCGTCGGGCAGCGCACGCCTTCGACCGCCCGGACAAACCGCGGTTTGTCGCCGGCAGTGTCGGCCCGACCAACCGAACAGCAAGTATGTCTCCTGATGTCGATCGTCCAGCCTTTCGAAATGTAACCTTTGATCAGCTGGTGCAGGGCTATCGGGAAGCGATTGAAGGTTTGGTCGCAGGCGGGGCTGATCTGCTGTTGATTGAAACAATTTTTGATACGCTCAACGCAAAAGCAGCAATTTATGCTGCGCTTGAGGTCAACGATACGCTGGATCAGCCATTGCCCTTGATGATTTCGGGTACCATCACTGATGCCAGTGGACGCACGCTATCCGGACAAACCTGTGAAGCGTTTTTAACCTCTGTCGCGCATGCACAGCCCCTGTCTATCGGTCTGAATTGTGCTCTGGGTGCTGACCAACTCAGGCCCTATGTCAGCGAATTGTCTCAAAAATCCAAGTCCGCGATCAGCGCTCACCCCAATGCTGGCCTGCCTAACGCGTTTGGAGAATACGACCAAAGTGCATCTCACATGGCCGAGGTTGTTGGTGAATTTGCTGAGCAAGGGTGGATCAATATTGTCGGTGGCTGTTGCGGCACCACACCTGAGCATATTGCAGCGATTGCTGAACGCGTTGCACACATCCAGCCGCGTCAACTTAAAGCGCCCGGTTTGGATTTGCGGTTGGCAGGTCTTGAGGCACTTAACATCAAGGCTGATAGTCTATTTGTGAATGTCGGTGAGCGGACAAATGTCACTGGCTCTGCAAAATTCGCCCGATTGATTAGAGAAAACCAATTTGATGTTGCGTTAGATGTGGCGCGGCAGCAAGTCGAGAGCGGCGCGCAGATCATCGATATCAACATGGATGAGGGTATGCTCGATGGCGCAGCAGCGATGGTTGAATTTTTAAACCTAATTGCTTCAGAACCAGACATATCGCGTGTACCCATCATGATCGATTCTAGTCAATGGGCAATTATTGAAGCCGGTCTGAAATGTGTTCAAGGCAAAGCCATCGTCAACTCTATCAGCTTGAAAGAAGGTGAACGCGCCTTCATACATCATGCACGGTTGTGTCGACAGTACGGCGCTGCGGTTGTTGTTATGGCCTTCGATGAAACAGGCCAGGCGGATACCTATGAACGCAAGCGCTCAATTTGCGAACGCAGTTACCATATTCTTACCCAGCAGGTGGGTTTGCCGGCCTGTGACATCATTTTTGATCCTAATATTTTCGCTATTGGCACGGGGATTGATGAGCACAATAACTATGCGGTTGACTTCATTGAGGCCGTCAAGTGGATTAAAGAGCATTTGCCCGGAGCTCGCACCTCAGGTGGTTTGAGCAATGTGTCCTTTGCGTTTCGGGGTAATAACCCGATGCGAGAGGCCATCCACACGGTCTTTTTATACCACGCAATTCAAGCTGGGTTATCTATGGCCATTGTTAACGCAGGTCAACTGGGGATCTATGCCGAAATACCCGAAGCACTGCGCACCCGGGTTGAAGATCTTGTTTTAAATCGCAGACCCGATGCCACTGAGCGATTGCTAGAGGTCGCAGATACGTTTACCGGTCACAACAAAGCCCCTGGCACTGACAAAAACACCGTTTGGCGTGCACTTGGCGTTGATGAGCGGCTATCCCATGCGCTGGTTAAGGGCATTACCGACCACATCGTCGACGACACAGAAATCGCTCGCCAATCGGCAGAGCATCCGCTGGATGTCATTGAGGGCCCGCTCATGCGTGGCATGTCGGTGGTCGGGGATTTATTCGGTAGTGGTAAAATGTTTCTGCCTCAAGTGGTTAAAAGCGCTCGTGTCATGAAACAGGCCGTCGCTCATCTGCTACCTTATATAGAGGCAGACAAAAGCAGTACCTCAAGCAGCAAAGGTAAAATTGTGCTGGCTACGGTTAAGGGCGATGTACACGATATTGGTAAGAATATTGTTGGGGTTGTCCTGCAATGTAATAACTACGAAATCATTGATTTGGGGGTCATGGTACCCGCAGAAAAAATCATACAAACCGCCATTGATGAAAAAGCAGCAGCAATAGGGTTGTCCGGATTGATTACCCCTTCGCTGGATGAAATGGTAAACATTGCTGGGGAAATGCAACGACGTGAACTCAACATTCCGCTTCTAATTGGCGGTGCGACCACCAGTAAAGCCCATACGGCTGCAAAAATTGCACCCGCCTACCAGCAAAGCGCAACCGTTTACGTCACCGATGCCTCACGCGCGGTCAACGTAGCCAGTGCGTTGCTGTCCAATGAGGGCAGTTTTAAACGCTACAGGACAAATTTAGATGCAGAGTATGAAACTATACGTCACCGTGTTGAAGCCCGTCGCGCGAAACGTCAATTTTTAGCCTACAGCGATGCGCAAGCCAATGCGTTCAAAGTAGACTGGCACAACTACACCCCACCGATGCCCCGTCAGATGGGTGTCCATAAGGTCAACCTCGAGCTCAATGAACTGGTGCCTTATATCGACTGGACACCTTTTTTTATGACTTGGGAGTTGGCAGGTAAATATCCAAAAATTTTGCACGATGAAGTGGTCGGCAGCGCAGCCACTGCTTTGTTTGCAGATGCGCAAGAAATGCTGGAAAACATTGTCCAGGCAGGCGTTCTTAAGGCCAGCGGTGTATACGGCATATGGCCAGCCAATCGCATGGGCAGTGATGACATCACAGTCTTTGCCGACACTCAGCGTTCCCATCATTTAGCGACGCTGCACCACTTGCGTCAGCAATCGCCCAAAGCCGATGATGAGGCTCCGAATTACTGTCTGGCAGATTTTATAGCCCCTGTCGGTCACGCTGATTTCATCGGTGGGTTTGCGGTGACCGCAGGCACCAATATCGAGGCGCTGTTGGCGCAGCATGCCGGTGACGATTACGCGGAAATTATGATCAAAGCACTGGCTGACCGTCTAGCTGAGGCATTTGCGGAATACTTACACGCACATGTGCGCTCCACAGCATGGGGATTCAGCCACAATGAAGCCTTTGATCCCGAGGCGGTGCTCGCTGAGCGATACCAAGGTATTCGCCCTGCGCCGGGTTATCCCGCCTGTCCAGAGCATAGTGAAAAACAGACACTGTTTCGATTACTCGACGCAACCCACCATACCGGCATTACGCTGACAGAAAATTATGCGATGTCGCCGGCGGCTGCAGTAAGCGGTTGGTATTTCTCCCATCCCGACAGTCGCTATTTTGGCGTCGGCAAAATAGATCGTGATCAACTTGAGGCATACGCGCGGCGCAAGCAGTTGTCGCTCGATGAGGCGCAGCAATTATTACGCCCAGCACTCGCGGATTAATCTTACTGCGCTGGTGTGATTAAAAATCGAACGTAAATCCTGAAATAAAGAGCACTGCGATGCCTATTGCGGCGCAGAATCCAACCATCAAAGCGCGTAAATCGGCTCTTTCATCGGCTTGCGATTCCGGAGTGTCTGACTGGTCGTTGTCTTCGTTCATAAGCTTGCTCTACGGGTAAAACGTTTATTGTAGAGGAACTGCGTCCATAAGTGATGCCCGAGATGCATTATAATTTTTAATACTAAGGTTATACAATAACGCTCGTTGGCATCCAATAACCGCACTGGTACGGTGCTCGATCCGTAGTTACCCCACCGTCCTTGATGTATCAATACGATAATTTTGACCGAGAGTTTGTTGCCGAACGAGTAGCTCATTACCGGGACCAAACTCAGCGTTATCTGGCTGGACAACTAAGCGAAGCAGAGTTTCTGCAGTTGCGCCTTCGCAACGGGCTATACATTCAACGCTTGGCCCCAATGCTGCGGGTTGCTGTCCCTTATGGTACGTTGTCTGCCACACAGCTACGAATGCTTGCGCAAATCTCACGCCGCTACGATCGAGGATACGGGCACCTCAGTACTCGCCAGAATATGCAATTTAATTGGCCCGAGATAGCTGACGTGCCGGATATTTTGCACGACCTGGCCAGCGTCGAGATGCATGCGATTCAAACCAGTGGCAGCTGTATACGCAACGTGACAACAGACGAGTTTTCAGGGGCCGCGGCGGACGAACTGGTCGATCCTCGCCCCTACTGCGAAATTATGCGTCAGTGGTCAACTAACCATCCCGAATTTGATTGGTTGCCTAGAAAATTCAAAATCGCGGTGACCGGAGCCGCCAACGACCGAGCGGCTATCGCCGTACACGACATTGGTATACGCGCCTACAAAAACGCTGATGATGCGGTGGTGTTTGACATATTTGTAGGCGGAGGTCTGGGTCGCACCCCTGTCCTGGGCACCGCAATTTATTCGGGATTACCCGTTAAGCACCTGTTGACTTATCTTGAATCGATCATGCGCGTGTATAACCGTTATGGCCGACGAGACAACAAATACAAAGCAAGAATAAAGATTTTGGTCCGAGCAATGGGTGCAGAAGCATTCAAGGCTCGGGTTGAGCAAGATTGGGTAGATATCAAAGGAGGCCCGTCTACGCTCTCAGATGCGCAAGTAGCCGATATGGTGGCCGCGTTTGCCCCACCCGCGCGCGTAACATCGGCGGCCGCGTCGATAGATTTGGACGCTCTCAGGCTGGAGCACCCAACGTTTAGCCATTGGCTACACCATAACGTGGGCCCCCATCAACAGGCAAATCTCACCGTGGTGACCTTATCCACAAAAATGACCGGCGTGCCTCCCGGGGATGTCAGTGATGAGCAGATGGATGCTGTAGCGCAATGGGCAGAGGATCACAGTGGCGGAGAAATTCGGATCAGTCATGAACAGAACTTTGTTCTACCTCATGTTCCTCGCAACGCACTTTTTGAACTTTGGGAAAAAGCCCGTCGATTAGATTTGGCAACCGCTAACGCCGGACTGCTTACCAATATGATTTGTTGTCCGGGCGGTGACTACTGCTCGCTGGCCAATGCAAAGTCTATTCCCGTTGCGGAGGCCATTCAAAGGCGTTTCGATGACTATGATTATGTCCACGACCTAGGAGATCTGGATCTGAATATATCTGGTTGTATGAACGCATGTGGGCATCATCATGTGGGTAATATCGGCATACTTGGGGTCGACAAGAAAGGCCAAGAGTTTTATCAAATTTCTCTTGGCGGACATTCTGGTCATTCCGGGCATGCTGCTTCGCTGGGGCAGATTGTAGGCCCCTCTTTTGCTCGCGCTGAGGTCTGTGACGTGTTGGCGATAATTCTTAACACATTTGTTGATTTTCGTCTGGAAGGGGAATCATTTTTGTCGTGCTTTAACCGCATCGGTATCGCACCCTTCAAGGAGCGTGTCTATGTCGACGCTGATTAAACGAAGTGCCCAAGGTTGGGAGATTAGCCATACCGACGATAGGCCGAACTGGAAAACACCGCAAGACTGGCAGCAGGGTGAGCCTCTGCTGCTACAGGTTGATGCGGAAATCGACGCACGCTTTTTACAGGCCAGCACAATTGCTATAGATTTTCCGGCGTTTACTGATGGCCGAGGTCTTTCCTTGGCAGTGCTGTTACGTCAAAGAATAAAATATACAGGTGAATTGCACGCGATTGGGGCTATCCATGAAGATGTTTTGCATTATATGGTTCGCTGCGGTTTTGATGTGCTTGAGTTGCCGCAGGAGCGCTGTGCCGAAACAGCACTTCGACTGTTAGCCCCGTATACGCACCATTATCAAGAATCCGTGGAACAAGCTTAACCTTCTTACAGGCATGGGCATCACCACAATTGACGCGTAAGCTATGCGCACCTTTCTAGAGCATTTGTGCGCATGCCTCATACCGGCATTATCGAGTCTTTTTTTTACATTTTTGCGGGGGCTGCAGTACTCGCGACCGCGGCCTTGTATACCCGCCAGCCGATGTTGGTTGCCTATATATTGCTTGGCGCACTGTTGGGGCCTTTTGGCTTAAGTTGGGTAGACGACCCGGGCCTACTGTCCGAAATTTCCGAATTTGGTATCATTTTCTTGCTGTTTTTAGTCGGTCTCGATCTACAGCCGAGCAAGCTAAAAAATATGGTCGGCGCTTCCTTGCTGACCGCTATCGGCACAACCATTGTCTTTTTTGGATTGGGTTTTGGCGTGATGTACGTCTTCGAATTCAATTTGGTTGAGTGTGCTATTACAGGTTTAGCGGCTGCTTTTTCGAGCACTATTCTTGGCATCAAACTACTGCCGACCACCGTACTTCATCATAAACATGTCGGTGAATTGGTTGTCAGCTTATTACTTATTCAAGACCTGCTTGCGATTCTGGCGATCTTGCTCCTCAATGGTCTGGGCGCGCGCACGGATGTGCTCGTCACCAGCGTTTTATCAATTGGCCTTGGTCTGCCGTTGCTCTGCGGCCTTGCCTATCTGGGCGTGCGTTTTATGTTGTTACCGCTGGTGCATGTATTTGATGCGTTCCATGAGTATATATTTCTGATCGCTATCGGCTGGTGCCTCGCGCTGGCCAATATAGCCTCCACACTCGGTTTATCTGTTGAAATAGGTGCTTTCATCGCAGGTGTGTCGCTGGCCACGAGTCCAATCGCCCAATATATCGCACAAAATCTTCGACCACTGCGAGACTTTTTCTTGGTTCTGTTTTTCTTTTCTGTTGGTGCCGGGCTTAATCTTGATTTAATTACGAGTATTTGGCTGCCCGCGCTGTTGCTCGCAGTATTGTTGATCGCCTTAAAACCAATGGTTTTTGCCGGCTTACTGCATATTAAAGGTGAGAATTCTCAGGTGGCTTGGGAAGTGGGTTATCGTCTTGGCCAAGCCTCTGAATTTTCTCTTTTGCTCAGTTATATTGCACTAAGCACTGTGTTGATCGGCGAGCGCGCGGCTCTGGTGATTCAGTTTTCGACTGTGCTCACTCTGGTATTAAGTAGCTATTTTGTGATTTTTCGTTATCCCAATCCCATCGCGCCGAATCCGAATCTGCGACGGGATTGAGATTACCACCGAGTTTTGCCGTTACCTCAGGTGAACAACCCCCCGCCCGACCATCGCACCGGCCAAAATGCGATCGATACCCTCTGACAAAGTTTCAAGATTCAACACTTCTTCCAGGTCAGACAAATCAACTAACCATTCGTTGGCCAACCGTCCCCAGATGCGGGCTTTTTCATCCAGTGGCAACTGCACCGAATCGACACCAAGAAGGTTTACGTTGCGCAGCAAAAATGGCAGCACGTTGGCTTGAAAGCCAGGGCCGGCGACCAAGCCGCAGGCGGCTAGCCCGCAGCCATATTTCAAGCTCTTTACGGCATTAAATAATATATCACCGCCGACGGTATCTACTACGCCACCCCATCGCTCGGCCAAGAGTGGTTTATTTGTGCCCGCGGCCACATCCTCTCGAGTAACAATTTCAGTTGCACCCAAGGCCCGCAAAAAATTGTGTTGGTCAGATTTGCCGGTAGCTGCGGTAACTTGATAACCCAAATGAGAGAGCAGCCTGACGGCCACCGAACCCACTCCGCCGGTAGCACCAGTGACCAGCACAGGACCGCTTGAAGGTGTCATACCCGCACGCTCAAGCTTGTCAATGCACTCAGCCGCCGTAAATCCTGCTGTGCCCAGAATCATCGAACTATGCAGTGATAGCCCCGCAGGCATTTTGACGACCCACTCCGCTGGCACTCTGATTCGCTGCGCAAACCCGCCGGAGGTATTCATGCCAAGGTCAAAGCCAATGACAATCACTTCCTCTCCTACCAGCACACGCTGATCACTGCTTTGGATGACAATACCGGCGGCGTCGATACCCGGCGTATGCGGGAAGTTTCGAGTGACACCCGGATTACCCGTCGCCGACAAGCCATCTTTATAATTGAGCGAAGAGTAGTGGACATCTATGAGCACGTCCCCTTCGGGCAGTTCATCTACGTTGCGTTGGATTACCGAGCGGTTAAACCCGGCCTCTGTTTTTTCTATTTGAAATGCTGAAAACTCCACCTTACCTCCACCGTGTATTTTTTAAAAACTGTTATGCTGCGCTCATCATATGCCACCTCGCGATGCGTTAGCGGCGAAAAACGTCCAGGGCGCTGCTAGCCTGATCCAACAGGCCGTTGACCTTTCCAAGGAATTTGTCCATCGGTTTTTTGTGCTCAACCCAAGTGACTTCGAAGACGTCACGAACCTCACACAAATCCATTAAATATTCATCGCTTGTCGCAAGTCCGTCGATCAAGCCCATCGCTAGGGCGCGTTTGCCGTACCAGGCTTCTCCTGTTGCCACAGCCTCTAGATCCAACTCCGGCCGGTTTTGTGCCACAAATTCTCTAAATAAATCATGGACGTCTTCTAGCTCCTGAGTGAACTTCTTGCGTCCTTCTTCGGTATTTTCGCCGAGCACGGTCAGCGTGCGTTTGTATTTTCCAGCAGTAATTACTTCAACATCGACGTCATTCTTTTTCAACAGACGATGCACGTTTGGCACCTGCGCCACTACTCCAATTGAGCCCAGTAAGGCAAAAGGAGCCGCCAGCACGCGATTGGCCACAGCGGCCATCAGATAACCGCCCGATGCTGCGACCATATCCACAACTGCCGTCAGGGGAATTCCCTTGGACCGGATCCGCATCAACTGAGACGCCGCCAGACCGTAGCTGTGCACCATGCCTCCCGGGCTTTCTAAACAGACAACAACTTCGTCTTTGTGGTTCGCCATCGTGAGTATTGCGCTGACCTCTAAACGTAATCGTTCAACGTTCGAGGCTCTAACGTCACCATCAAAGCGCAACACAAATGCTCGACCGCTGGTTTCATCCTCTTCCTTTTCAGTGGCGTCGGTGTTTTTTTTCTTCAGGGTTTGCGTTAGTTGTTTCTCGGCTCGACTGTCTAATTTCGCCTCTTGTTTGTGGCGCTTTTTGACAGCTTCTGCCGGCAGTAGGCCGTTTTCCATGGCGTGACGCAGGCCACGAACACCATCGTTCATTTTTTCGACGTGTAGATGTCCGGAGTCCTTGTCGCCTTGCTGCTTGAATCCAGCGCTAATCAGTGTAGACAAGATAATCAGTACCGCGACCACGACGGTGACTGTCTCTGCCAGAAACGTCAGATATTCGAACAAATAAGTCATAGCCACCTTAAATTCATTAACCGCGCGGTACTTTAAAGGCTTGGACCGGCAGTCGTCCAGAGAATCCAGCTTGACTGTCGCACGAGGCTCATTTAAAACAGCAGCCGTTCTGAAAAGACCCCTATAGGCGTGACTCTTATGTTAAATCTGTTAGCACAGCTAAAACGACAATTTAACCCAGCCCGCGCCGACACTCTCGATGCCACCATCGAATTCCGTAGTGCACAAGGCAGTTGCTATGTGAGCGTGCGTGACGGCCAAGCTACCTTTTACGACGCGCTTGAACGTGCGCCTGAGGTAGAGTTAGTGCTGTACTTCCGCGATGAACAGCAAGCAATTGACATCGTACAGGGCGCCGCAGACCCCATTGCGGCTTTCATGCAAGGGGACTTTCGCAGCAACGGCTACATTATCTGGGTATTTCAAACGCTCTCAGCGTTTAGTTCATCCACCGCGTAGCCTTGGGCTAGGCGTTATGTTGCTCAATAAACTCGTGTATTAACCAACCTGAAATCGCCGTCTTTGGTGGCGTTTGCGGCAGGTTATCAATCGTAAACCATTGCGCGTCGGCAATTTCTTCTGCTTGACAAACGATGTCGCCGCCGTCGTATTCGGCGTGAAATCCGAGCATCAACGAATTAGGAAACGGCCAGCTCTGCGAACCGAAATATTTTAGGTTTTTGACCCGAAGACCGACTTCTTCAAATACCTCTCTGTGCAGGGTCTGCTCGATAGATTCACCAGCCTCGACAAATCCGGCTAATGTACTGTACATACCCTGCGGCCAGTTAGCGTTGCGAGCCAGGAGAATCTCATCACCACGGGTGACTAAAACGATGATACTCGGAGACAATCTGGGATAGCTGATTAGTCGGCAAGATGGGCATGTCATGGCTCGGTCTTGTTGGTGATGTTGCATTCGCTCGCCACAGCGTCCACAGAATTGATGGCTCTGCGACCAGTCGATCACCTGTTGCGCACGCCCAGCGAGGTAAAACAGCGACGCCTTGGTGCGTCCAAGCAAATTACGCAATCCGATCGATTGGAAGCCTTCAGCTGGCTTACCTTTAGCGGCTAACGCAAAACAGGATCGACCCTCGTAGTGCCCTAAAAAATGTTTTTGCTCAACCTCCATGTCAAACCAGCGAAAATCATCCGCGGTAATGGGGGTGGGTGCGCCCGCCACAGATTTGACAATCAACTCACCACGCGCAAAGACAAAATACCAAGCCTCTCCGTGATCAGCGTCCGCTGGTGCTATATGTGCCGATTCAAATTCATCCAGTTCGTGTGGCCACATCAAAGTATTTACCATCTTTTAAAAAACACAAAGCTAGCATATTTTGTGCGCGACCTCCTCCAAAGGCATACAAAAGCCTCTGAGTGGTCTTGCTGCAACGCATCCGCAAAGCTATTGTTACGGGCGTATTGGTCCCACTAGTTGGGACTCGCAAGTCGACGACACCACTACCAACGAGGCAAAGATATCGATATGAAGGGATTAACCCTGAACGCGTTTAGTCAGAACTTTCTGGGGCAGGCACCAGATTGGTACAAAATGGCCATTGTTGGTTTCTTGATTGTAAATCCACTGTTACTGCTGATCGCCGGACCATTTATCACCGGATGGGTTTTGGTTCTAGAATTTATATTTACCCTGGCGATGGCGCTTAAATGTTATCCGCTGCAGCCCGGAGGATTACTCGCATTTGAAGCTGTGGTGTTGGGTATGACTAGCCCAGACACCGTTAAAGACGAAATTTATGCCGCTTTCCCTGTGCTCTTGTTGCTCATATTCATGGTTGCGGGCATCTATTTCATGAAAGAACTACTGCTGTATACTTTCACAAAAATACTCTTAAAAATAAGATCCAAAACATTGATTTCATTAATGTTTTGTGGGGTTTCCGCGGTTCTTTCTGCGTTCTTGGATGCGCTAACGGTGACTGCAGTGGTGATCAGTGTCGCCGTCGGTTTCTTTTCTGTTTATCACCGGGTTGCCTCGGGCAAACAATTTGGTGATGACCACAATCACGGCACCGATGAAAGCGTTTTAGAAGCAAATCTGCAAGACTTGGAACAATTCCGTGCATTCCTGCGTAATTTGCTAATGCATGCGGCTGTCGGCACGGCGTTAGGGGGTGTATGCACGACCGTTGGAGAACCTCAAAACCTCCTGATCGCCAGCTATACCGGTTGGGACTTCAAAACTTTCTTCCTAATGATGGCACCGGTGACTATGCCCGTTCTGGTCGTTGGACTCATCACTTGCCTGCTACTTGAGAAGACGCATAAATTTGGTTACGGAGAACGTTTACCCGAGCCGGTACGCTCGATTCTTGTCGAATTTGATAAGTACGAGACTGAACGTCGTTCGGACAAAGATAATGCAAGATTGGTCATTCAGGCCGTAGCTGCAATTTTTTTGGTGTTTGCGCTGGCCTTTCACGTTGCCGAGGTTGGAATCATAGGTCTGACCATAATTGTGTTACAGACTGCTTTTAACGGCATCGTTGAGGAACATAAATTAGGCCATGCTTTCGAAGAGGCCCTGCCGTTCACGGCTCTGCTTGTGGTGTTTTTTGCCATTGTGGGCGTGATTCATGAGCAACACCTGTTTTCCCCGGTTATTACGTGGGTGCTTTCTTTGCCGCAAGATATACAGCCGGGCATGTTCTATATTGCAAATGGCCTGTTGTCCGCAATCAGCGATAATGTTTTTGTCGCAACCGTTTATATCGGTGAGGTTCGGGCCGCTTTTGATGCGCAAACAATCGACAGAGCCCACTTCGAGGCGCTGGCGATTGCGATCAACACGGGGACCAATATTCCAAGTGTTGCCACGCCGAATGGCCAGGCCGCCTTCCTGTTCCTTTTGACGTCCTCTATTGCACCTTTGATTGGGTTGTCATACATGCGCATGGTCAAAATGGCGTTGCCGTATACGATCGCCATGGGGATCACAGGGTGGCTGTGTGTACACTACTTCATAGGTTAAGGCGTGACCTTGGTTCATGGCTTTGCTGGATTGCGCCGCCATACCGGCGGCGAGCCAGCTTTGTCTGCCAGCATATCCATGAACGCTTCATGGGCGAAGAGTTCATCCCGACCGGCTGTGACTAGTCGCAAACTATGGGTGCTGACATCGCGCTTTTGCAAAGCAGAGGTCGCGGACTCGGTATTCACGTCGCGCTTATCTCCCGAAAACAAGAGCGTTTGCCCTCCCGTCATCAACAGATAAACATCGGCTAGGATCTCAGCGTCAAGCAGTGCACCGTGCAATTGACGTTGCGAATTGTCTACTTCGTAACGTCTGCACAACGCATCTAGGTTGTTTTTTTGGCCAGGGTGTTTAACTCGTGCCACGGCCAAACTGTCTTTGACCTGAGCTAGGTCGTTCACACGAGGCGCGCCCTGTACACGTTTGAATTCATAATCTAGGAACGAAACGTCAAACGGTGCATTATGGATCACCAGTTCGGCATCTTTGATGAACGCAATTAACTCATCACAAATATCAGCAAACAGCGGCTTATCCTGCAAGAAAGCCCGACTCAGTCCATGAACCTCAAAGGCACCATCATCAATATCTCGTTCCGGATTCAAATACTTGTGGAAATGGCGGCCGGTGAGTTTGCGGTTGATTAGCTCCACAGCACCAATTTCAATGACCCGATGCCCCATATCGGGCTCAAGCCCTGTGGTTTCGGTGTCTAAAACAATTTGACGCACAGTCTCAGCGCTCCTTTTACAAACAAACAACACGGTGTCATAGTTTAGCCCTTAGTTGCCAACATTTGATCAATGGCGTCGTTGGCGCCTTGATCCGCGCGCTCATTTTCAATGTGGCCACTGTGACCTTTAACCCAATGCCAAACCACATCATGTTTGGCCATGGCCGCATCCAAGCGCAACCAAAGATCCTGATTTTTAACCGGTTTCTTAGCCGCCGTTTGCCAACCGTTTTTTTTCCAACCTGCAATCCATTTCGTGATTCCCTGTCTTACGTACTGAGAATCAGTGGTCAGCGCTACTTGACTGGCACGTTTGAGCGCACAGAGACCCTCTATGGCTGCCAGCAGTTCCATGCGATTATTGGTTGTGTGTGGCTCAGAGCCTTTAATTAATTTTTCCGTGGACCCTTGGCGCAATAGTGCTGCCCACCCACCAGGCCCTGGATTGCCCCTACAGGCACCATCGGTGAAAATCTCAACATCGTTGCGGTTCATGGTTTAAGCCTTTGTGATGATCTGATCCGCGGGTACGCGATAGGTGCAAAGCGCCTGCGCTGTCCCAGCACGGGGCCTCGCAGATTCATAGATACTGACTGCTTGATGGCACTGGCAATCAGTATACCACCGCAGGGTAAGTTCAAAGCAGGCTTCACGGAACTTTCCCGCCGTGCCAGCGCTGGTAAATCGATAGCCTCTACCCATCGATTGATGGGTAGCCCGTAGCCGCAGTAAATTGGCGCCTCGTCCAGTTCAAACCCTAACAGAGTTAGCCAATCAAACAGCCGCAAAGGATTTATCAAACAATGATTGCTGAGGCTGTCATTAAAAAAATGCGCATACAATCTTCGTATACCTAATAAGCTCCACGGATTAAATCCGACAATTATCAGGCGTCCACCCGGACTAAGTACCCGACAGACCTCTCGCAGGGCAACTCTTGGATCACTGGTCAGCTCAAGTGCATGATGCAGAATAATACCGTCTATGCTGTTAGATCTAAACGGCAGGGCCTCTAGTTGCGTTGCCATACCGACCAGCCCAGCACAGGTTGACTGATTTATTGGGCCAATGAAGACGGGGCAACGCACCATACATGAGCTTAGCGCCTCTGCTGAAGTTACCTCAGAGCCACACCAAAGGGCGACGTCGCCGTGCATTCGCCGAATAACCGACGCTAGCGCGGCGCGCTCTACGCGCAAAGCTTGTTGACCTAGCAGGCTTTCCCACATTTTCATTTATCAGTGTTATCGAGTGGACACGGTTTAGGACGTTTGATAGGTTGTACCGGCTACTTTCCACGTAGAAATTTAAGCCAGCCTTGCAGGAAGAGCAACCCTCTAAAACATCATAGTCGCGCTCGAATCGAGCAGACACTCGTCACATTTAACTCGCGCATTTTAAATAAGGGGTCATGGTTTGAGTATGGTTGTGTCAACCAAAAGGTTGGGTTACGTTTTTTTTGCGATCTCGCTGTTGGGTTGTCAACTGACGCCCCCTGAACCTGGCTCGCTCGAGACGAAAACACTAGTGCCAAGACCATTAATGGCGCCCAGCTCGGTCGCCTCGCGGCCCCTGGAACAACAGGAAACACCTCCCCGTGCGCAACCAATGGATAATCAAGCGCCCCAAACCGCATTATTGTCGGCGCCACCAACTGCCGAGACTCAAGCTATCCCCGTCCCTTCTGAGGAGATTTTAGAACCTGATTTATGGCGAGAAATGCGCAGCCAAATGACTTTGAACCTACATTTAGATCAGAAACGCGTGCAGCAAGAGATGCGATGGTTAAAAGAGCATCCAAACTATCTACAGCGGTTAAAAAACCGACTTCAAGCTTACTTGCCCTATATCTATGCTGAAACTCAATCGCGCGGCCTTCCGGTTGAGCTCGCGCTCCTGCCCATCGTTGAAAGTGCTTTGGATACGTTTGCCTTCTCACATGGCGGCGCGGCTGGGCCCTGGCAATTTATCAGTGGTACCGCCCGCCAATATAAATTAGACATTAATGATTGGTACGATGGCCGTCGGGACATCATTGCTTCAACTGATGCGGCGCTGACATTTTTAACTGACCTAAACCATCGCTTTGACGATTGGTATCTTGCACTGGCAGGTTATAACGCAGGTCAGGGAAACGTTTCGCGCGCGCTGCGTAAAAATCCCGGAGCAGTTTTTTTTGACCTTGCCCTACCCAGAGAAACTAAAGCCTACGTTCCCCGGCTGCTTGCGCTGGCCGCGCTCATTAAAGACCCCAAAGCGTTTGGCGTTGACCTGCCCCCAATTGTTCCTGCTCGGCAATTTGTCACCCTAGATACCTACGGACAGTTCCAACTGAGCAAACTCAGCGTGCTTATCGGTTTAGATATGGATACCTTATATCGTTGGAACCCCGCGTTAAATCAGTGGGCAACGGCACCTAACGGACCCCACCGAATTATTGTCCCTATAACGGTTGATGTTGAATTGGCCCAGTCCCAGATCGACGCAGTTCCGGCGAATCAACGTGTCGATTGGACTGAAATTCGGGTCAAACCGGGAGATACCCTCAGCGAAATTGCGCAACGTAACGGTACCGACGTGGCTACGCTGCGTGCGGCGAACGATTTGACGGGTGGATATTTGCAAATCAATCAAAAACTATTCATTCCTCGCCACCAAGCACCGCTTCAGTCTGTACCCAGGAGCGCTAAAGGAGATGTTGATTACGTGGTTACTGCAGGTGATTCGTTATGGAGCATCGCCAAGACGCACAAGATCTCGCTGAATGCCCTGATGCGTAACAATCATCTCGGCCCGCGAGATACCCTGTCAATTGGTAAAAAGTTACGATTGCCCGTCAACCATCAGGAATCGCGGCGTAAAGTCACTCGAAAAGTACACTATACCGTTAGACGCGGAGATTCGTTGGCTAAAATCGCCGCGCGTTTCAAAGTGAGCGTGAGCCAGATCACCGGTTGGAACCGCCTCGACCAGGCTCGATATCTGCAGCCTGGCCAAGGGTTATTGTTATACGTTAACGTGATTGGAGGTTGAACAAAGAGGCCCTTAGAGCTCGTTTAAGGCACCTCGGGAGACACCTAGTCGTGCCTGTGCGGCGTCAAAAAATCCTTGAAAGTCGAGACTTGCGGCTCGATTTTCTGAATTCAGTCGGAGCGAGGCAAGCTCGTCCTGTGGCGTCGCATTAATATCCCCCTGCGTCACTCGCGTGACCGTGATCAACGCCGCACCATCGTCAAGCGCAACTGAACCGACAGATTTCTCACCCGAGGACGGCCGCGGCAGATCGAAGGCAGCGGAGCGTATAGCAGCTGGAAGTTCACTGTTTGCCTGCGCAATACGGACCGTCGAGGGATAAGTTCGCCATTGGCTATCCACAGACTTTGCAATTTCGGTAACACTTTCCCCGGATTCCAAACGCGCTAGCGCTGACCGCTTTATCTTTTCGATTTCCGCAAGCGCACGTTCCTGGGTAATCGCAGCGGTCAACTGCTCGGAAACGTCCTGTAACGGCATTAGTTCTGGCGGGTATTGGGTCTCCACACGAACAATCACCACCTCTGTGTCACTGATAGCAATCGCCTCACTGTTAGTGCCAGCGAGCACGTCATCTCTAAACAAAGCAGTCTGCACATCCTCACGCGAGACAACCGCATCATCGGTTGGAGATCCAAGCGTCAGCTGGGTTACTGATTGCAGTTTCAGGCCAAGCGCTTCTGCTGTTGCGGCCAACGAGAAACGCTCTTCGTACGCCGCCCGCTCAAGCTCTAGCGCTCGATCAGCAAACAATTCGTCGGCTTTAATGCTCCGCACAGCAGCAATTAATTCGTCATTCTTGGCCGCGAACGTAGGGTATTCTGGGATGACAATCTCGTTAAGCTGGATCAAGTGGTAGCCAAATGAAGACAGAACAGGCTCAGATACATTCCCTACTTCTTCTAAGCGCCATAGTGCCTCTTCGAACGCTGGGTCGAAAATATTCTTACCAACGAGCCCCAACGCACCGCCTTGTACTGCGGAGCCCGGATCTTCACTGAGTTCAGCCGCCACTGCTGCAAAATCTTCCCCTGCGATCAATCTCTCCTGGGCTGATTTTATCAGCGCCAGTGCTTGTTCTGAGTTTCGCTCATCGTTTATCTGGATCAGGATATGTGCGCTGTCTCGCTGTTCGTCGGCTAAAGCCAGCGCGCGCTCATCGTCATACAGACTGCGCAGTTCTTCGTCTGTTACCACAATTGACGCGTCTTGCACGAGGTCAGCGCTGCTCAACCGAATATAACTGGCGTCAACCGACAAGGGTGTCATAAATGATGACTGGTTTTCTTCATAGCGCAAGGCAACGTCTTCATCACTGACTTGGACTTTACTCTCGAACAAATCCAACGTGAGAGGTAAATAAGCGATGTCTCGACGCTGACTGACTATGCGAATGATCTCTGCTAATTCCCAGTCTGGCAAAACCACTGAATCTACGATAGCGGCGCGCATTTGTTCAACGCTCAGTGCGGCTGTGAATTCCTCGATGAATTCAAGTGGCGAATAACCAAGTGCTTGCACTTGCTGCCGGTAGACCACCTCATTAAACGTACCATCGATCTGATAGGCAGGACTATTTACCAACTCGCTATTAATACGCTCGGGTGCAACCCGAACGCCGAGTTCCGCGGTGGTTTGATACATGGTTTGGCGGCTAATAAGTTGCTGCAAAACATATCGTTGCAATTCCAGTCTATCGATGCTGCTGGGATCAAAATCCGCGCCCATTTGCGATAGTAGACGCCTGCGCTCGCGCTCCGTTTCACTGGAAAGTAGGCTTTGTGTAATTTCCACTGAACCCACTTTCGCCATTTGAGGATCAGCGCCTGAAAACAGGTTGGTTGCACCAAATCCAAACAGTGCCAACACCACTATGATCGCACCGACTAATATTTTAAATCCGGTGTTCTGAGTTTGCTCTCTCAGTTTCAACAGCATGTTTTGCTCTCATCAATTGGCGATTTAACGCGTTGTTTGTGATTCGAAGATTTGGATGTGACTGTCTGACCGCTGCGGTCGTGGGTTAGATCCAAAAAATTCGTTGATGTGATTTTTTCGCTGCGAAAAATTTCGCAGGCAGGGGCGAAGAAATCCATCTAGCTTGGATATTACATTAAAAAAGGGCGTCATAATGCGCCCTACTTAACCCGGCAAACAAAAACTCCGTTTGTTTGCCAGTTTTTCTTCTTGTGCCTAGTTCAATGCGTCTTTAAGCGCCTTGCCTGGCTTGAATGCAGGCACTTTGGCCGCAGATATTTCAATGGCTGCGCCAGTTTGTGGGTTTCGACCCGAACGCGCAGCACGCTCTCGAACCAAAAAGGTTCCAAAACCCACCAAAGAAACCGATTCTGCGTTTTTCAGCGCGTCAGTAATCGCGTCTATTGTCGCGTCAATTGCGCGACCAGCAGATGCCTTAGATATGTCCGATGATTCCGCAACCCGGTCAATTAATTCTGACTTATTCACACTCGCTCCCTGTTAATAGATAAACACGAGGTTACGCCGAACATGGTTACATTGAATGACACGAACGAGGCCCCCCACTGGTGCAAATATCGCACATTCCGCCTGACGAATACAACTCATATAATTGGTTAAAAATGCTCGTAATTTGTTTTTTTACGCCAATTATCTTTAATGAGGGTTTATGCCCACTGAAGGTGTCGCAGAAACGGTATCCTTTGCAGATTCGGCCTCTTCTGTTTGATTGTGTAGTGAATTGCGGGTGAGCAAAAGTTCGGGCATCCGCTCTAACGCTATAGTCAAAACCTCGTCCATCCATTTCACCGCGTGAATTTTGAGATTAGCCTTAACATTTTCCGGTATTTCCTTTAGATCCTTCTCATTTTCGGCAGGGATCACAACCTGCTTGATGCCGCCACGATGTGCCGCGAGCAGTTTTTCTTTTAATCCGCCTATCGGCAATACCTGACCGCGCAGGGTAATTTCTCCGGTCATGGCAACATCAGCACGAACCGGAATGCCAGTGACAACTGAGACAACTGCTGTACACATGCCAATGCCCGCGCTGGGCCCATCTTTGGGGGTTGCGCCCTCTGGCACATGTATATGCAGGTCCGATTGTTCGTGAAAATCTTTGGCTAAACCCAGTGATTCGCTTCGACTACGAACAAACGTCAAAGCGGCTTGAATAGATTCCTGCATTACGTCCCCAAGCGAGCCTGTCTTGATTTGGCGACCTTTACCGGGTACAGCAACGGCTTCGATGTTCAGTAGCTCTCCACCCGCTTGAGTCCACGCCAGTCCAGTGACAATGCCCACCTGATTTTCTTCTTCAGCCAAACCATAGCTGAAGCGACGCACGCCAAGAAAACCCTCGAGATCCGATGCATCTATCTGCGCTGAGGTTGATGGTAATTTTAGAGCCTCGGCCTTGACCTGCTTTCGCGCAAGTTTTGAGATTTCTCGTTCCAACCCGCGCACGCCGGCTTCTTTAGTATAGTAGCGAACAATATCCAGCAACGCTGAATCCGTTACGTTGATTTCTTTCTTGCGCAGACCATTGGTCTTTATCTGTTTAGGCACCAAGTAACGACGTGCAATATTCAGTTTTTCGTCTTCCGTGTAGCCGGGCAAACGAATCACTTCCATTCGATCCAACAACGGCGCGGGAATATTCATCGAGTTTGAAGTGCAGATGAAAAAAACCTTCGATAAGTCGTAATCAACCTCGAGATAATGATCGTTGAAGGTGTTATTTTGCTCTGGGTCCAACACTTCCAGAAGTGCACTGGCAGGATCACCTCTGACGTCCATTCCCATCTTATCTATTTCATCAAGGAGAAATAAGGGATTGGATACGCCGGCTTTTGACATTTTTTGTATGACTTTACCGGGCATCGAGCCTATGTACGTGCGCCGGTGTCCGCGTATTTCAGCTTCATCACGAACCCCGCCTAATGCCATGCGAACAAACTTTCTGTTAGTTGCACGCGCGATACTTTCGCCAAGGCTTGTTTTACCCACCCCAGGTGGACCGACCAAGCATAATACGGGGCCATTCATACGCGGCACACGATTTTGAACAGCTAGATACTCGACGATTCGGTCTTTAACTTCTTCGAGACCATAATGGTCTTCATCCAGAATTTTTTGGGCGGCCGCCAAATCTTTCCGAACCCTATTTTTTTGACGCCATGGGACGTTGACGATCCAATCTAAGTAACTGCGTACAACGGTAGCCTCTGCAGACATCGGAGCCATCAGTTTCAATTTATCGAGCTCGGCCTGGGCCTTTGCCTTGGCCTCTTTGTGCATGCCAGCGTCGTCTATGCTTTTCTGCAATGCATCAACTTCACCTTGCGCGTTGTCGCCCATTTCTTTCTGAATGGCTTTCATCTGCTCATTCAAATAATATTCTCGCTGACTTTTCTCCATCTGCTTCTTTACGCGACCGCGAATTCGTTTTTCCATTTCAAGAATATCGAGCTCGGCGTCCATGAGATTTAGCAATAGCTCCATGCGGCCTTTTAGATCTAATGCCTCAAGGATCGACTGCTTATCTCCGATGCCAAGTGACATCTGAGCTGCAATCGTGTCAGCAAGTCGTGTCGGACTGTCGATGCTGGACAAAGACGTAAGTACCTCTGTCGATACTTTCTTGGAGCTCTGCGCATATTGTTCAAATTGGGACAATAGTGTTTTTGACAGAGCTGATCCTTCAACGCCATCTAATTCAGCGTCCACGTGCAGGGTAACGGTCGCGCGGATATAATCATCGCTGAGGTTAAGGGTAGATACACGCGCGCGTTTGCCGCCTTCAACCAAGACCTTTACGGTACCATCGGGTAGCTTAAGCAACTGCAGTATGGTCGATAGCGTGCCGATGCTGTAGAGATCATCTGCTGTTGGATCGGTAACTTCAGCGTTAGTCTTTGCAAGCAAAAGCACCTGTTTGTCGTCTGCCATGGCTGCATCTAAAGCTCGGATTGAACTTTCGGTACCGACGAACAGAGGCTGTACACCATGTGGGTACACGACCATGTCGCGTAATGGAAGTACAGGGATCCATTCTGAAGACTCAGATTCTGTCATTGACGTGCCTCACGCAGTATAGGGAAAGACGCGACCCACATTGGACGCGCCCATTTTGACGTGCTGTTACGCGGAGATGCTACTCTTCCGGGGCAACTTTAACTTTGTCGACGTTTTCATAGATCAGAAGCGGTTCGCTTTCGCCTCGGATGACGCTGCCGTCGATGACCACCTTGCTCACCGAATCGGTCGACGGCAGGTCGTACATAGTATTAAGTAGCACAGCTTCGAGTATGGAACGCAGCCCTCGAGCGCCAGTTTTACGCTCCATCGCCTTATCTGCGATCGCACGCAGCGCATCTTCGCGAAAATCGACCTCTACGTCTTCCATGTCGAAGAGCTTAGAATACTGCTTGGTAAGCGAGTTCTTAGGTTCAGTTAAAATTCTGATCAGAGCGTCTGAATCCAGCTCTTCGAGGGTTGCAACTACCGGTAGGCGACCAACGAACTCCGGAATGAGGCCGTATCGGATCAGGTCTTCAGGTTCAATTTCTCGCAGCGTTTCACCAACGCTTTTTCGATCTGCATCACCTTGGACCTCCGCCCCGAAACCGATGCCGGACTTGTCCGATCGATCTCTGATAACCTTGTCCAAGCCAGCAAACGCGCCGCCACATATGAACAGGATCTTGGAAGTGTCAACCTGCAAGAATTCTTGCTGTGGATGCTTGCGACCGCCCTGGGGTGGTACCGAAGCAACTGTGCCTTCGATGAGTTTCAACAAGGCCTGCTGCACCCCTTCACCTGATACGTCACGGGTGATTGAAGGGTTGTCTGACTTTCTTGAAATTTTGTCAATTTCGTCAATATAGACGATACCTACTTGAGCGCGATCAACGTCGTAGTCGCATTTCTGTAGCAGTTTTTGAATGATATTTTCGACGTCCTCTCCAACATAACCCGCCTCGGTGAGGGTTGTCGCGTCCGCAATGGTGAACGGCACATCTAGGAGCCTGGCCAGCGTTTCGGCTAGGAGCGTCTTCCCGCTGCCCGTAGGGCCAATCAGCAAAATGTTTGATTTCGACAGCTCTACATCGTCTTTCTTGCCGTTGTAATTCAGCCGCTTATAGTGGTTGTATACAGCAACCGACAACACTTTTTTGGCTTGGTCTTGACCAATGACGTATTGGTCAAGAATCGTTTTAATTTCTTGCGGTACTGGCAGCTTGCTGGATTCGCCAGATTGGTTACTCTCTGACACTTCCTCACGGATGATGTCGTTGCATAGCTCTACGCATTCATCACAAATAAACACAGAAGGACCAGCTATTAACTTTCGAACCTCATGTTGGCTCTTACCACAGAAAGAGCAGTAGAGAAGTTTTCCTGAATCGTCGCTTTTGCCGCTATCGTCCGACATATGATCCTCGTGATCTTTTGAACCGATCGTTGCACAAACAGTGCGCTAATCGGATCGAAATTAACATAAAAATGGCCAAACCCCACACTGCAGATATAAAACCTTGGTTTATTATCAACATACCTACCCCCGTAGTCTATGTGAGACCGCCAAGGTGAGTCAAAGCCGCTTGTCTTACATTGGGTCCAAGAGCCCTTGAATGCAAGGGCATAGTGTAAACCGTTCAGACCGTACTTAACGTGCGCTAATCCTTTGTATTGGTTATTTGCGCGCGTGTTTGTTGAACTTTATCAATTAAACCGTATTCCAAGGCTGCATTTGGACTCATCCAAAAATCACGATCCGTATCCTTTGCGACTGTTTCTGTCGTTTTACCGGTATGGTGGGCAATGAGTTGGTTGAGCTGTTCGCGCATCAGCAGGATCTCTTGAGCTTGGATCTCTATATCTGAGGCTACGCCCCTTGAGCCGCCGCTTGGTTGGTGCAGCATCATCCGCGAGTTGGGTAGCGCAAACCGTTTTTCAGGATGGCCCGCGGCCAATAGAAAAGCGCCCATGCTGGCAGCCTGACCAATACACAATGTGCTAACGTTTGGACGAATAAACTGCATCGTGTCGTATATCGACATCCCCGCAGTAACCGAACCGCCGGGAGAGTTGATGTAAAGATTGATGTCTTTGTCTGGATTCTCCGACTCCAAAAACAACATCTGAGCAACAATCAGATTGGCCATGTGGTCCTCTACCGGACCAACCATGAAGATAATTCGATCTTTGAGCAATCGAGAGTAAATATCGTAAGCTCTTTCGCCTCTGGCTGATTGCTCAACAACCATCGGCACCATGCCGAGGTTTTGTGCGGGTGTGCGATAGGGATCGCGTATATCTGTCATTTTATTCTCCAAAATTCAGCGCTGATGGGCGCTTGCAGGAACAGTTTAAGCCTAGGCTACTTTTTTTTGCGCCAGGATTGCGGATCAGATGCATCCTCTTCGCGATTTCACGTTTCAGTGGCTGTGTTATCTGCTGATGGTTCTTCTTTAACCTCAACCGCCTTGCCACTGATGGCGTCAGCGTATGAGCATTCTACAACTTCCACCTGGGATTGGGTCATGATGTGCTGCACAACTTGCTCTTCTAGCACACCCATCTCTATATTTTGCAGTTGATCCGGGTTGCTCCGATACCAACTAATCACCTGTTCCGGCTCCCCGTATTGCGAGGCAATATCTTCCAACCGAGCGTCGAGCATTGCTTGGTCGACCACCAGAGATTCGCTGCGAATCACTTCGTTGACCACCAGACCCACTTTGACCCGCTTTTCGGCCTGCTCCTGGAAGAGTTCGTTGGGCAAATCTGGCTTAGGGCCGGGGCCGGTCATTTGAAATTGCCCCAACATTTGTTCCTTTAGGGCATCAATTTCTCGTTGCACTACCGCCTTGGGCAAATGGAATTCGTGCAGGTCTCCAAGTTTATCCATAACTTGTTGTTTAACCTGATTATTGACAGCACTTTCGAGTTCTCGCGCCATGTTTTCACGCACGTCCGTCATGAACGCCTCTTGGCCGCCGTCTTCAACGCCAAACTCTTTGAAAAATTCATCGTTTAACTCAGGTACGACCGCCTGCTTAACTTCTTTAACCGAGACGCTGAATTGCACTGTTTTTCCTTGCAAATCTTCGGCCCGATAGTCATCGGGGAATGTTGCGTCGAATTGCACAGTTTCCCCTGCACTCGCGCCCTGAACGCCCTGATCAAAATCTTCGATCATTTGCCCCGAACCCAGTCGGAATTCCGAATCGGTGCCCTCGGTACCTTCAACTGCTTCGCCCTCCAGCGTTGCGCTAAAATCGGCTTTAACCTGATCGCCGGCTGCCGCTGGTCGCTCTACGAGCTCAAAAACGGTGCGCTGCTCGACGAGCTTATCCACCATAATTTTCATGTCGTCTTCAGTAATCTCAGCCTGCGCTTGACGCACCTGTAACTGACCCAGATCACCAATAACTACATTAGGAAAGACTTCAAAGGTAGCTGTAAACTCGAAGTCGATGCCCGGATCCATTTTCAGTACATCTAAACTGGGTGATCCTGCAGGGTTGAGGTCCTCCTGCTGAATGGCGGAGACAAAACTGGACTGCATGAGCTCACCAGCAACCTCCGCCCGTATGGCTTGACCATAACGACGGCGCACTTCCTTCATTGGTACTTTACCGGGTCTGAAACCGGGTATTCGAACCTTGGTGCGCGCATCCTGCAGACGCTGAGTGATTTGCGATTCAAAATTCTCGCTTTGAAGCGCTATGGTTAAACGACGCTCCAGGCCGGTCAAAGTTTCAATTGATACGTTCATTTCGCTTTTGCTATCTTTTTATTACAGGTTTTTGGTGTCGGCCCTAATACGCCCAACGTCATGTTCCCACCATACACTGAGTGTATTGAGAGATAAGAAATGGGGTGGACGATGGGGCTTGAACCCACGACCGCCGGGATCACAACCCGGAGCTCTACCAACTGAGCTACGCCCACCATCGCTTAGAGGGGCCGAATTATATGCGTGAGGCAAATGATTCGCTAGACCATATTATGGTTCATTTTGGATCGCCGACGAATTTGGTACGCCTGGAAGGACTCGAACCTTCAACCCTCGCCTTAGAAGGGCGATGCTCTATCCAGTTGAGCTACAGGCGCTCTAACTTCTCAAACGATCACACTGCGACTAATTTGGTCGGGGTAGAGAGATTCGAACTCCCGACATCCTGCTCCCAAAGCAGGCGCGCTACCAGACTGCGCTATACCCCGATGCGCGGCATAATACACCGTGAGTTACTGCGGTCAAAGGCATTAATACGTAGAATGAGATTTTCGGAGCAGTTATGTCAGCACAAATCATTGATGGCAATGCCATCGCTAAGTCTCTGAGACAAGAAATTGCGCAAGAAGTTGAGCAATGGAGCGCCCAAGGCCGCCGTTTGCCGGGGCTCGCGGTCTTATTGGTCGGTAACGATCCTGCATCAGAGGTATATGTTAGAGGTAAACGGCGAGATTGTGATGAAGTTGGTTTTCATTCAATTGTTCAGCACCTCAGCGCAAATGTCACTCAGCAAGATCTTGAGGCACGTATCGCATCTCTAAATTCTGATCCCACGATCGACGGTATACTGGTGCAAACGCCCCTGCCCGCGCATATTGACGAAGCACGTATCATCGATAGCATCAGTCCCGAAAAAGATGTGGACGGTTTTCACGCTTACAATATCGGTCTCCTGGCCCTGCGCCGCCCGGCCATGCGCAGCTGCACACCAAAAGGAGTAATGTTATTGCTCGAGCATGTTGGATGCACTTTCAAAGGCCAAGATGCCGCAATTATCGGAGCTTCTAACCATGTCGGGCGGCCGATGGGTCTTGAGCTGTTATTAGCAGGCGCAACGGTCACCATGGCGCACAAATTCACTCAGGATATTCAATCGAAAGTTAAACATGCTGATATTGTAATTTCCGCGGTCGGTCGACCGGACCTGGTACCCGCACAGTGGATTAAACCCGGCGCGGTTGTCATAGATGTCGGAATTACGCGTGGTCCAAACAACAAACTTCTCGGTGACGTGCAGTTTGAAGCGGTCAAACAGGTCGCCTCTTGGATTACCCCTGTACCCGGCGGGGTTGGACCGATGACGCGAATTGCTCTATTGCAAAATACGTTACAAGCCGCAAAAGCCACCATGGGTTTGTCATGAAGCGATTGTTTTTATCTGATCTTCACCTGCTGTGTGAGGATACGGGTGCGTTCTTACGTTTCAAGGAGTGCCTCCAACAGGAAGCCAGGCGAGTCGATGAAATTTATATTTTAGGAGACCTCGTCGAAATGTGGATTGGGGACGATGATGATTCAAAAATCGCCGCTGCCTTGAAGCAAGTCCTGCGATCAACCACCGCCGACTGTCCCGTTTTCATTATGCACGGTAATCGCGACTTCTTATTTGGCGAGGCATTTACTGGCGCAACTGGGGTGACAATGTTGGCTGACCCATTTCTCACCACCGACGGAATCTTGTTGTGCCACGGCGACACGCTCTGTACGGACGACTTATCCTATCAGCGTTTACGACAGACATTACGAGACCCTCAGTGGCAGGCGGAAATTCTTCAAAAAACCTTGAACGAGCGAAAAGTTTTTGGGGCTGGTTTGCGAGCGCAGAGCCGCTCCAGTAACGCCAATAAACCCACCAATATAATGGACGTGAACGCTAAAGCAACCCAGGCATTAATGTCCCACTACGGCGCCCATACCTTGATTCATGGGCATACACACCGACCCGGACGTCATGAACATGACAATTTTCTGCGCCTAGTGATGGGCGCATGGATGCATTGCGGATGGCTTTGTCGGCAGAATGGAAGCAGTTTCTCCCTTGAATGTTTCAGCTTGGCACGCCGCTATGAAATCTGAAGTCGGGATCAGGCGTGGTGATTAAATGAGCTTCTTTGTCGAGAAAAAAACGAATGCGATCATCGATATCTTGATTTGAGAATTCTCGGGCCAGATCAAGATAGTCCATAAAATGGCGGGCTTCGGACTGCACCAGCTGTCGATAAAGATGGGCTATTGGGTCAGGCAGAACGCCTGTGAGTTTGACGAATCTTTCGCAGGATCGCGCTTCGACAACAGCACCTAGAATCAGCAGATCAACTAACCGCTGGGGTTCATGTTTGGACACCAACGTATGCAACTCTCCCGCATACCGCGACGCCTGCAATTGGACGTACTTAATGCCTTGGTCCGTCATCAAGGTCAGCACCTGCTCAAAGTGCCGCAGTTCTTCACGAGCTAAGCGCGACATTTTATGCAGCAAGTTAGGGTGATTTACATACCGGTAGATCATACTGAGGGCCGTGCTCGCCGCTTTTTTTTCACAGTTGGCATGATCAACAAGCAGCACACTCAAATTTGCGCCAGCAGATTCCAACCAGCTATCCGGTGTGGAGACGTGCAAAAAACTAACCACCGCAGTGACGTCAATGCGACTCATAAAGGGACCTTAAAATTGCGTTCGTAATGCGCCATAGAACGGGCGTACAATTCTGCATCTACCGCTTTGAGGATGCTAAGTGCAGTGGCATCAGGATCCTTTGCAGCCAGTCCTGCCTGAACTAGACCCATATTCATACCAACCAAGTGACGCATGACTTGATAGGCGGCTGTCAGATTTGAAACCGAGTCGCACTTGGCCTGATGACATGCCGATGAAAAGCGAGCCTGATCGACAATTGTCAGATGACTGGCGACAACGTCGTCGCGTAATTGGTTCAGGCGCTGCCAGATGACCGCTTGTTGAGCGCCTGTATAGCCATTCCATTGCACAATTTCATGCGCGAAGCGTTTGCAGCCACGGCAAACCAAATCTCCATAGGTGGTCGAACAAATACCCACGCAGGGTGTACGTTTTGGCTGGGCCATGCGAGTCAATTAAATGTAAACGTCTGGCCGTTAGGATGCTTGCACAGTGGTGCTGAACGCAAGTTTAAATCTCAGTTTTCTAAATTCCTTGCGCAGTTCGCTCAAAGCCTTGCGGTTTGACTCAAATTCCGGATCGTATAAATGCGCATGTAATTGCAAAATCAAAGGCTTCGGATTGATCTGGGCAATGGTCCCTAGTCGAGAGATATATTCAGCAGGGGTTTCATGAATGGCTCGGTCATAGCCTTGACGTGCCAGTTGAGCACAAAAGTTCTGAAATACTTGCTCGGCGGCATTACGCGCGGCGTGTCGCCGCCTAAAAAATAGTACCCCCACCACCAACAATACGCTGATTCCCCCACCGACGAATAAGGCTAAACCAACACGAACGGGCGTCACACGACCCAGTAGTTTGGTGAGCAAATCAGCCTGTGCTGCCACGTCATAACCGACCACGCTCAAGTTCCAAAGGTGCTCCAAAGAATCAATGAACTTTAATGTACTGCCGAATAGGCTTTGATCATCAAGGCGTGCAACGGTCAGAAAAGACAGTGACGTTCGATCTGAATTAGACAACGCGGCCCGCAAACCCCGCTCTACCCGTGCTGGAGCAACAGCGTTCGTCGGATCGTAGCGTGTCCAGCCAGAACCCTCCAGCCATACTTCAGCCCACGCGTGCGCATCAAATTGTCGAACAACAAAATGTCCGGTCACCGGATTAATTTCGCCACCCTGATAGCCACCCACGACCCGTGCGGGTATGCCTACAGCACGTAAGGCAAATACGAAAGCACCTGCATAGTGGGTGCAAAACCCTTTTTGTTGGTCAAACCAGAATTCATCAATACTATTGATTGGCGATAACTGTGGGGGCTTTAGTGTGTAATGAAAAGGAGATTTTCGAATCTCTGTTAACAATACATTGGCCATCAGCGATGCATTGCGGCCGCTACGCTCATAAATTTCAGTGGCGTAAGCTCTTAACCGCGGGTTGTCTTTAGCAGGCAAAACGGTTTCACTTGCACGCAGGGCGTCATCAATCGATGGATCCAAGATTTTCGTGGCATCACTGACGATGCGATATCTAAGTACTGATAGTACCGGATCTGCGTTTACCAGCCGAAAATCTGAAAGTAATTGCTGACGGCGACCATATTCGACAGGCGTATCCAGAGTGAATAACCATTTACTTTGTGTTGGCTCCAGAAAGACATCATATGCTGTGCCCCTGCCCTGTCGCCCTAAGCTCACCTGCGGTTTGGCATTTTTGTTCATTGTCCAGGTGCCGTCCGCGAATTGCGAGTAGACCAACCCTCGCCAATATAATTCTCGCTGAGGCGGCACATTCCCCTCAAACATGACACGAAAAGCGATGTCATCGGACTGAATGAGATTGGCAATATCACCGGGTGTCAATCGGTCGCTGATGCCCGTTGTTGCAGCGGAAGGTAGGGGTATTGACCAAAGGGGAGCAGCACGAGGAAACAATAGAAACAATACCAACGTCAACGGTATTGCCTGTCCAATCAATATCGCAGCGAGCCGCAACGAGGCTGCCGGGCGAACCTTTGCCTGGCGTTGATTCATGCCGACCATCGCAGCCGTCACCACAATCAGAGAAAACATCGCATAACAGGTCAAAAGGAGAGATTGGTCAAACAAAAAAGCAATCGCAATTAAAAAATAGCTCAGATAAATAACCAGGTATGCATCCCGATATTTTTTCATTTCGAGTAGTTTCAAGGCGAAAGCAAGCACCAGCAGTGAGGTGCCCGCCTCAAGACTGTACGATTGGAAACCGCTGAAGAAAAGACCAACAACGGCCGCTATGACCAGGAGCGATTTGACTGCACCCACAGGATAATTCCAACGGCCAACATAGACTTGCCAGCGCCACAAGCCACACACAAGGTATACGCCAACAATCCAAGGCGAGACGTGTATCACCAAAGGCGCAAGCACAACCAACTGCGCCACCATCAGAAGTGCAAGGCTATTCCTAGGTATTTGATAGGCAAGTACTTGTGCTAAGGGGCTACCTTGGATGGCCATACAATGCCAGTTCGCGTAAAAAGGCGTTGAGGTGCATCTCGCCAATGCCTGGCGCAATCTCCAATTGAGGTAGGCGCGCACCAAATTCTCTTTCGCTTTGCGTTGCGCTGATAGCCAAGCCCGCCAAACGGCTCAGTTTTTCTTCGGCATCACCTGGTAGTTCTGCAAAATCAAACCACAAGCGAGGCTCCAGGTAGCTGGCATAGCGTTTAACCGCCAGCTCCCCAGTGCGCGCATAGGTTGGCCAAAGTATGTTTTTGATCGGGTCCCCAGGAACATACTCGCGCAGATCGACAAAATCATCACTTCCCAGGGGGTCAACTAAGACGCCGTCATCGCGTTGTCCACTCAACGTTGAATTATGGCTTTGGTCAAAAATAGGCTTAGGAAATATCAGACCCTGCGCTTTGAGATCTACCCATGTCCAGGCACGCAGCAAACCCAACGGATAACATGTTTCAACCAATAGCCGTCCGGGAATTAACCACCCTCGCGCATGTGCATTTAAGTAGAGCCTGACGGTCGTGGCTTGTTCGTCAAAGAGCTCGACTGACTGTTTGTAACCGCCTGGCCAACCAATTTCTATACCTTCGCGCCCTTCTCCCTTGGAACGTTCAACCCGCACCGAAAATTCGATGTCTTCGCCGACAAAACCGCTGCGTACCTCACATACTTCGAGACTTAAACCTGAGAGATTTCTAAAGGTGTGCAAAATCGTAATCAGGAAAATGCTGCTGAGCATAAAAACTAAAGCATAAACCAGACTATTCTGATAATTGATGGCACCTACCAAAAGTGTCAGTAGCAGGACCCCAAAAATGAACCCTGAGCGGGTCGGGAAAATGAAAATATTAACTTGGCTCAAGGTTATCCGCGTGCTCGGCGGAATACGTCGTGCAAGCCAGGCGTTAAAGCCACGGCGCTCGATGCCTGGGGCCGCTTTCAACTCCGGAAACCTCACCTCGTCTTCAGCTGCTAGGCCACTACATCGACATTGGCGAGCAATTTCTGCGCCAGCGCCGCACCGCCCTGTCCAGAAAAGTCGGCGGCTCCGCGCAATCTGTGCTGGACTACTGCTGGCAAAATCGCCTGAACATCCTCTGGAACAACGTGGCCCCTATCATGAATTAGAGCCCACGCTTTAGCGCTCTGCACCAACGCCAGCCCGCCTCGAGGCGATAAACCAAACGCAAAGGCACTGCTTTGACGAGTAAATGCGGTTAAACGCTGTACATAATCGACCAACAAATCGGATACGCCGACGTTGTTCACAGCGCGTTGTATCTGAGTGAGCGCATTCAGGCCAATAACTGCCGATATACGATCGATTAGCGCACGGCGATCGCCATGCTTTAATAATTCTCGTTCTGCTGCAGGTTCAGGGTAACCCAGGGCGATTCGCATCAAAAAACGATCCAGCTGTGATTCGGGCAGCGCAAAGGTTCCCGCTTGTGTGGAGGGATTTTGAGTTGCGATCACAAAAAACGGAGACGGAAGCTTGCGAGAGACACCGTCACTGGTGACCTGTCGTTCCTCCATAGCCTCAAGCAGCGCGCTTTGACTCTTAGGTGTCGCTCGATTAATTTCGTCGGCAAGTACTACTTGGGCAAACAAAGGCCCTTCAACGAAACGAAACTGCCCGCTGGATTTATCAAAGATCGTGGCGCCCATAACGTCCGACGGCAAGACATCTGAGGTAAACTGGATACGGTTGTAAGATAACCCCAAGACTTTAGCAAGCGCATGCGAGAGCAGCGTTTTACCCATGCCAGGAAGATCTTCTATCAGCAGATGCCCACCTGCAAACAAGCACGCTAGGGCGAGTTTAATTTGCTGTTCCTTCCCCAGCAGCACCCCGTTCAAATGTTCAATTAAGCCTTCGACATGTTGCCGAACGTGAACCTTCGAGGCACTGACTGAGTCAGGCGTGGTTGTGGAGCTCGAGAATGTTCGAGTCTGGGAGGAATTCTGCGTCACGCCGTTGCTTCATTTTATCTCTTCGGGACAAGGATAACCGGCCTAAGTAGTCGGCATCTATGTCACCAGTCACGTATTGGCCATCAAATACAGAGCATTCAAATTCATCAACCGCGGGATTGCCCTCTTTGGCGCTTCGCTTGAGATCCCCTATTTCTTGATACGCTAACCAATCAGCACCAATTACTCGAGCGA
>DGQF01000019.1:26210-199347 GCA_002389675.1 Gammaproteobacteria bacterium UBA4421 | reverse complement strand
AGGTTGCCGACGCCCGGTTTGGTGCGTTTGCACGGGGGTATTCATACATTGCCTTATCCTTTGGAGTCGGCCCTGCGGGTAGCCGCAGCGATCGGTTTTGCGCGCAGGCCCAGATTATTAGCGGGTTTGTTGCCGCATAAATCTTAACCAGAGTTTGTCAAAAGCCTCGGTTGACTCGTGTAATATAAGGTAAACCAAGACAACAAAGGAGAGTGGGATGAAAGTAGGTTTAGCTTTTGCAAGTAGTATTGCCATTGGACACGACGACAGTTTAGAGATTTGTCGTCGAGCAGAGGCAGGCGGCTTTGAGTCAATCTGGGGCGGAGAGCATGTCATCATGCCAGACGCTATTGATTCCAAATACCCCTATACCCCGGATGGTAAAATACCTGCAGAGCCTGAAACGCCCATCCCCGATCCGCTTGTTTGGCTCGCATTTGCAGCGGCCGCTGCACCGACTTTGAAACTGGGCACCTGCATTTTGATCGTGCCGCAACGTAATCCGCTTATTCTAGCAAAAGAGCTGGCGACCCTGGATCGTCTCTCCGGCGGACGGGTAGAGCTGGGCCTTGGTGTGGGCTGGATGAAAGAAGAATTTGATGCGCTGGGTATCCCTTGGGAGCGCCGGGGGGCGCGCAATGATGAATATATTGCGGCAATGCGAGCGCTGTGGTCTGGGCCGCACGCAGAGTACCACGGTGAATTTGTAGATTTTGATCCGGTAACCTGCAGCCCGCGACCGGTCAACGGCAATATCCCCGTGATTGTTGGGGGCGATTCTCCCGCGGCGATCAGGCGGGCTGCTAATATTGCTGACGGGTATTTCCCTGGTGAGGGTGACGCTGAACGTTTGGGTCAGCTCATTCAAAAGGTCAAACAGGCCACTGAAGACGCTGGACGTGATCCAGCACAATTAGAAATTAACGCCATGTTTGGCGCGCAGTTTGCTGATCCCGCCGCTGGATTGGAACAAATGGCAAATTTAGGTGTTGATCGAGTCATGGTGCCCGCGTTTTTCTTCGCAGGGCCAGGCGGCATGGATCGTCTGAGTGAATTTGCGGAAAAATTCGTATCCAAGTCGGATGGTTAGCAGTTGATCGGTTGAATGTAAAAGTATGCCGCGTAAGTACGGTGTGTCTGTGCTTGCGTCACCTGCGTAAACGAGCGTCCTGTATAGTTTGACGCAATCTGCAATGAGTAGGTGCAGGCTACAGGTAGGTCAAAAGACTGGCGGATATCTGGCTCGGCGCTGCCGAGGTAGGTCGCGAAACCAATCTGGCCGGGTTGGCGAAGTGTAATGCAAGGTGTTCTGCGCCTTGCATTATGCGTGCTTGAACCTGCTTTGCTGCGTGCCTTTTTGTTTCCAAATTGAGGTATACTCCCGCGCCACAGTCTTCAGGCTCCCGGTAAGGTCCTGCCTCACAGCCGTAATCTGCGGCCCAGCGTACGATCAACCGGCTGAGTTGTTGAATCAAGAAGACATTTAATCAACTTGCTGGAATCAGGCCTTGAATAAAACCAAGATTGTTTATACCTATACCGATGAAGCCCCGTCACTGGCGACCCATTCTTTTCTTCCATTTGTCCGAACGTTTACTGAGGCGGCTGGAGTGGAAGTTGAACTGGCAGATATTTCCCTTGCCGCTCGCATACTTGCTAGCTTTCCAGATCATCTCAATGCGGATCAGCGTGTCCCCGATGCATTAGCTGAACTTGGCCAACTGACAATGGACCCCGGCGCAAATATCATCAAACTTCCGAATATCAGTGCATCAGTGCCGCAGCTGATGGAAGCCATTGCAGAACTTCAAGGACAGGGGTATGCCGTGCCGGATTATCCTGCCGAGGCGCGCACGGATGAGGAAAAGGCCATTCGCAATAGCTATGCCAAAGTGCTGGGTAGTTCGGTTAACCCTGTATTGCGTGAAGGCAATTCTGATCGTCGAGCGCCCCAGTCGGTGAAGAATTTTGCAAAAAAATATCCTCACTCCATGGGTAAGTGGAGTCAGTCTTCCAGCACTCACGTCGCTCATATGCGCTCGGGTGATTTTTACCATAGTGAGAAGTCGGCTGTAATTAAAAAAGCGGGTCAGCTGCGTATAGAGTTGGTGCAAAACGGAGGGACTGTGACGGTTCTGAAATCTGCGGTCCCGGTCTTGGCCGGTGAAGTAGTGGATGCCAGCTTCATGAGCGTCGCTGCATTGCGTACATTTTTAGATGAAGAATTTGAGGGAGCCCGGCGAGCTGGATTGTTAGCCTCGCTGCATTTGAAAGCGACGATGATGAAAATTTCTGATCCCATCATCTTTGGACATGCGGTTCAGGTTTACTACCAGCAAGCATTTGATAAACACGCAGAGACGTTCGCGGAGTTGGGTATTAACGCCAACCTAGGATTGGCGACGATCTATGAAAAAGTACGCACTCTCTCGTTTTCGCTTCGTAATGAGATTGAAGCTGATCTGCGCGCATGTCATGAGCATCGCCCTGGCCTTGCGATGGTGGATTCTGACCGCGGGATCACTAACCTGCACGTACCCAGCGATGTGATCGTTGACGCGTCGATGCCGGCTATGATTCGCAGCAGTGGTGAAATGTGGTCGGCTGACGGCAATCTCCGGGCGACCAAGGCAATTATCCCGGACAATAGCTATGCTACGCTCTATCAAGAGGTCATCAATTTTTGTAAACATCATGATGCGTTCGATCCGACAACGATGGGTACAGTGCAGAACGTGGGTTTGATGGCGCAAAAAGCAGAGGAATATGGCTCACATGATAAAACCTTCGAGTTGCCTGAAACGGGCACCGTACGTGTCGTTGACGAAGCGGGGCAAATCATATTCGAGCATAAAGGGGTTGAGAAAGGTGACATCTGGCGGATGTGCCAGACCAAAGATGCGGCAATTGAAGATTGGGTTAAATTAGCGGTTAATCGCAGTCGTCAGTCGCGGATTCCGGTTGTGTTTTGGCTAGATAAGTACCGAGCTCACGATGCACAGTTGATCGGCAAAGTAGAACGTTTTCTTAAAGAGCACGACACCAACGGTTTAGACATTCGGATCATGTCGACTGATTTAGCAGTTCGGCACACCTTAGAGCGTCTGCGTCATAGTGAAGACACTATCGCGGCGACTGGGAATGTGTTGCGCGATTATCTGACGGACCTATTTCCAATTTTAGAAGTTGGCACCAGTGCAAAAATGTACTCGATTGTTCCCTTGATGAATGGTGGAGGATTGTACGAGACAGGCGCGGGTGGTTCTGCACCTAAGCATGTGCAACAGTTTGAAGCGGAAAATCATTTGCGCTGGGATTCTCTGGGAGAGTTTCTTGCACTGACTGTGTCTTTAGAGGATTTGGCTGAGAAGAACGGCAACAACAGCGCCAGTGTTCTGGCCAAGGCGCTAGATGAAGCAACAGAGAAATTGCTGGAAAACAATAAATCACCCTCGCGTAAAACCGGTGAACCCGATAACCGGGCAAGTCATTACTATCTCGCGATGTATTGGGCGGAAGCCCTAGCTGGGCAAGATAACGATTTGGAACTCAAAGCTCGTTTTGGGCCGTTGGCCAAGGCGCTTAATGATCACCATGACAAGATCATCAAGGAGTTGACCGAGATCCAAGGCCAGCCGGTGGACATTGGCGGCTACTATCATCCGGACGCGTCAAAAGCAGACGCAGCGATGCGGCCAAGCGAAACGCTAAATTCGATTCTTGCGCAAGCGTAGTCACGATTGCGCAAGGATGTGGCGTCGCTGGAGATAGTCGACGCTGCTAATGCGTGGCGTCGAGGCAGTTTAACACTTCCTTTTGGTAGGTCTTGGCGCGCTCATTTACCAAGTCGAGCACGTGTAGTGAGGTAGGCACAAAAGAAAAACCGATTTGTTTTTCTGGGTGCCATTGAAAAATAGAGCCTCCCAGCCCCATCCATCCGTAAAAGCCCTCTCGGCCTTGGTTAAGCGCTCGCTCGAGTCGAGAGCTCCCGTTGGTTGGTGTCGAAAATTTTGCGATTCCCCCCTGTGTGAAGGTGGTCTTAAAACCCATCGCTGCGTCTTTCGGATTGGCATGCAGTGCCTGCCATGCTGATGGACTCAAGATCTCGACCCCTTGCCATTGTCCGCCATTTGCCAGAGTCGCGGCGATTTTAGCCATGCCCCGTGCGGATGCGTGTGTGTTGGCGGAGGGTGTCTCACCCATGACCAAACTAGGGTCGTTAAACAAATCAAGCGTTAAGCCTTTAATGGGAGATGGGGCACCCCGGGCTGTGCCGCGACGGAAATTGGGTAAAATTCCTACAAGGTTTCCCGCTAGTTGGAAAAAATTATGTTGCACAGGTCGGCCTAAAAATGCGGGTCGGCAGGTTTGGCGCAGGTGAAATCCAACATTGAGCGGGAATACTGGGTTCACTGAATCCAATTGTGGCTGCTCTACGCCAATAACCGCATCCGCTTGTAGCGGGCCGTTAAGCGCTTGAGATACATATTCACCGATTGTGCGGTTGCTCGGATCTAGGCGCCGAAAGAGTTCATTAACGATCCAGCCGCGAGTAACCGCATGATATTCGCGTTGACCGGCCACGCCGGAGGGGTATCGAGGGGTCTGTCGCTCAATAATTTCACCGACACGATTATCTTTAATGCTTTGTCGTAGTAAGTCTTGTGGTTTGATAGATACATCAAAAGCGACCAGTCCCGCCTCATGGCGCATTAACTGCGCCACGGTGAGGTCAGCTTTGCCATTTTGCGAAAATTCTGGCCAGTAGGTGGCTATCGGTTGATCATATTGGATAAGCCCTTGACCAAATAAAGCGGCTATTGCAATCGACTCAAGACTTTTCCCGCTACTGAAAATATTAACCAAGGTATCTGGACCAAAATCCTGATCGGGTCCGCTTGTCCATAAATCGATCACCTTTTCCTGCCCGATATAAACACACAGCTGCGCATTTTTTTCTGCAGCGGTATTCATGTTGCGTTCGAAGAGATTGCGCACGGACGTAAATTTTGGCGCCGCTGTGCCGTTGACCTTCAGCAGCCCATGGCTCGATTTACTCATACCCACCCCATTGCCTTTACATTTTTAGATGCCCTAAGTTACAGCCAAAAATTTGTCAGGTCATCCATACTTTTGGAGTTTCGTCGGTGTAATTTTAATCAGTGACCTTCTGGTTTGAGCCAACAATCGAGTAAGCTGTGTTGAACGTTTGTAGGGGAATCGTTAGTGACCGATCAGTTGTCAAAGAAAATTATTTATGCTCACGGCTCGATAGGGCTGCCATTGGCGGTGATCGGATATCCGTTGTCTATCTGGATACCGGCTCATTATTCAGGGGGGTTAGGCCTAAGTTTGGCCACCGTTGGAACAATTTTGATGCTCGCCAGATTGTCGGATGTTTTTACCGATCCAATCATGGGAGAACTTTCTGATCGCTGGCGCACACCAATGGGACGTCGCCGTCCTTGGCTGTTGATCGGTGCCCCATTCATGATGCTGGGTGTCTACAAGTTGTTCATTCCCGATGCGGGTGTTGGTCTGGGTTATTTTTTGCTTTGGCTCAGTGTCTTTTTTATTGGCAGTACAATGATTGGTTTGCCTCATCGTGCATGGGGTGCAGAGCTATCAACGGATTATCATCAGCGCAGCCGCGTGACGGCCGCACGGGAAATTTATGTGCTGGTAGGGCTTATGCTGGCGGCCGCTGTGCCGATGATTATCGAAATTCGTGCCGATGGTGGCTCTGGAGTCGGTCAAGTATTCTCGACGCTATGGCGTGATGCTATGGGTGCGTTTTCGGGTGATTTTAGAGAAAAAACAATTGTCGACCGAGCGACTCTAACAGGCCCGGTTCTCGCAGGTTTGGCATGGACAATTATCATGATTCTGCCTTTGTGCGTGGCGATTGTGTTGTGGTTTGTGAAAGAACCGGCTGCTGACATTACGGAATCGAGACCGTCTTTTCGTGACGGTTTAAAACTGGTTCTTAAAAATGGCCCGATGTTGCGGGTATTGATTATTGTTTTGTTGGTTCATTTTGGTGAATCATTTCGCAATGCGGTGTCGCTTTTTTTTATTCGAGACATTGTCGGTGTTCCCACAATAGGGGCCGCCTACTTTTTTTATTTTATTGCTGGTTTAGGAGCGATTCCTTTCTGGCTTTGGCTGGGTCGAAAAGTAGGAAAACACAAGGCGTTTATGTGGACGTTGGTGACTGTGGCATGTGTCAGTACGGCCAACTTGTTTTTAGAGCAGGGTGATTACCTGCCATTTTTCTTGTTGTTTGTGGTGAAGGGGTTTTGCTTTGGTGGTCTGCAGTTTTTGCCCATCGCAATGCTGGCCGACGTGGTTGATGTTGATGCGGCGCGCAGTGGCGGCCGCAGAGCGGGGACTTACTTTGCTTTTCTCGGATTTACTGAAAAACTGGCCATCGCTTTTGGCACCGGTGTATCGCTGAACATCGTTGGGTTGTTAGGTTTTGACCCCAGCGGAGGCACGGCTGCCAGTACCGATTTGGGGGTGTATGCATTGCGTATGGTTTATTGTCTCGGCCCCGTCGTGTTCTACGGACTTGCGTTGAAGCTGATTTGGAACTACCCGCTGACGCCGCAGCGCCATGCCCGACTGCGCGCGCGACTCGAGCGTCGCAGTGCAAGATTAAGTCGCCGTTAGCGACTACTGTGACTGCTGCGGTTCGGCCATAAAAAAAGGGCTACCGGTTAGCGGTAGCCCTTTGTGCGACAGCGCGGTTGGCTGCTATAGCGTGAAGCGATATTGCAGGCTCATGGTGCGCCCTAGTTGAGTGGTTGCTGCCTGATCCAAATTGTTGGCCGAGCTTGCGTCCGTTGGGATGCGGCCAGGAATTGCTCCAGCGCCGATCGCATATATCTCATCAGTGATATTGCGGCCAATGAGGCTGAATTCGTGTCTGCCGTCTTCCGAGTACACGCTGATTGCAGCATCAACAAGCCAGTAAGAATCTTGCACGAACGGATCTAGCGTAGCGGTGAAGGAGTAGTCATCTGAATAACGCGCATCAGCCGATAGCGACAGTCGCCAGCCACTTGCAGTCATCGCGGTATCGTAGGTGAACCCTACAAATCCTGCGATTTCGGGGCTGCCGGCACCGTCTTCACCTTTCAGGTTTTCACCCGTTGCGTTTACAAAATCTTCAGAGTACGTGGTATCTGTCCATGCCCATGCGCTGCGCAGGCTAAGACCTTCGATTGGCGTCTGGTAGGTCATATCGAATTCCAAGCCTTCTGTTTCCAAAGCGGAAGCGTTGAATGTTTGAAACTGGATAGTGGTCGAATCGAACAATTGCACCTGTAGGTCTTTATATTCATAAGAGAATGCAGTTGCATTGAGTCGCATAGCGCCGTCGAGCAGGTTGGCTTTCATGCCAACTTCAAAACCATCAGATTCCTCAGATTCATAAACAAGAAAGCTGAAGTCACCGCCGTTGACAGCCGGGTTCAAAGCAGCGGTAGGCAGGGCGCTGTTGTCGATGCCACCAGATTTAAAGCCTTCTTTATAGGAAGCAAAAACGCTGATGTCATCGTTGATATAATAGTTGATGGCCACTTCGGGCGACGTATTGTCGTCTTCAAATTCAAGGCCTTCTATTAAAGACGGGGCACCGAAACCAAATAGGGCCGCACCGGTATGGAGATAGGGGATCAGGATATAACCCTCTTTTTCTTCCTCGGTATAGCGCGCACCGATGGTCAGTTCAGTTCGCTCATTGATGTCCCAGTAGACCGCTAGAAATGCTGAAAATACATCGGTATCCAGAAAGTGGGTTTTTTGGTAGTCAAATTCATTTCCGGTGAACGGATCTGGGCCGACAAGGCCGCTTGCCGGGTCGACAGGTGCAACAATCGGGGCACCGGTGCCGGCGGCGACGCTGTCAACGTAGTCGGAGTAAGAACCCCCGGCCAGTAGGTCACCAAAGAAATAAGGAATAACAGGCAAGTTGAACGCGTATTGATAGGCGTCAAATTTTTGTTCAATTTCTTGATAGAACAAACCCAACTGGAAATTGACGGGGCTGTCCTCAAGATTACTGGCTAAGCGCAATTCCTGAGAGAAACTATCGTATTCATTGTTGTGTAATCCACCGAAAACGCCGGGGCCGTAGCTGTAGTCGTCAAGTTCCCAGTGAGAAAGCTCGACCAACCCGGTGACGGCGGTGACGGTGTAGTTTTCATTGATGTCCCAGTCCATTCGCAGGGATAAAAAGTCGGTTTCCTGCTCAAGTCCTTGAACACCGTCGTCAAAACCTTGCGGTAGTCCGGCTCTGAGGTTAGGGTTTAAGTTAATCCGCGACGTATTGCCATTCAATTTGCAGTCGTCAACGCCTTGGAAACTTCGGAATACTGCCGCTGCAGAAGGAATGCCGGTGGGTTGATGCGCACCTTCGGGGCAAATTTCTTCGCTCCACATGGTTCCGCCATCATTGTCATATTCAGAGTAGTTATACTTAAGTTTGGCTTTGAAGTTGTCGGTAGGCTCCCAAACGACGGTCAGACGTGCATTCAATGATTCGTCTCCAAGCCATTTCTTGGTTCCATTAATCGCGGTATTTGGGTCATTAGCGTAGGAGTAGTTTCTGAACATTTCGTTGTTTTCTGTGTAACCTACTGCCAAGCGTGCGCCGAGTGTGTCAGTGATTGGCCCAGAGATAACGGCCTCAGCGAATGTGCCGTCTAGTTCAGCTTCCATGCCACCGCTGAGTTGCAGTTCAAATTCGTCACCTGGATCGTTGGTGGTAATAGAAACAACGCCAGCGGTTGCTGACTTACCGAAGTACAGGGATTGTGGTCCTTTGAGAACTTCTAACTGGCCCATATCCATATATGAGTTGTGAATAAAACGACCGCGGTTTACGACGACGCCATCGATATTAATCGCAACCGAGTGGTCAAAGGCAGCTGAAATGGAGCTTGATCCGATGCCGCGTAACCTCAGGGAAGAGCCGTTTCCTGATCCGCCATGTGCGATTACCATGTTAGGTACCATTTTGGCGGCGTCGACTAGATTGGTAATGTTGTAACGGTCTAGGTCTGCTTCGGTAAACGCAGCAATGGTGACCGGCACGTCCTGCAGCGTTTCTGCCTGCTGGCGTGCGGTGACTATAATTTCTTCAATGACTTGCTCTTGAGCGAAAGTGATTGAGTAAGGTAGTGTCAACGCTGCACCCAGGCCAAACATTGCCACTTTCGTGAAAATGATATGTCGCATCAAACTTCTCTCCAGTTATTATAATTTTCCCTTATGCACGAATTACCGCTTGATTTGTGCTCGTCAGGAACGCTAACTAAAAAATTGCACAGGGTCAACTTTCAAGCGCGTAAAGAAATGTAACGCGCAACGCCCGGCTGAAGTGAGCTGATGAGCCTTTGGGATTAGGGTCTGGGGCATGTTTCGCTGAAGTTGTGGGTGCTTCTGGCGACGTGTTAGGATCACGCTCATGAAATCATCTGAAAGCGTAATACCCGCGAAGTTATCCGACCTACATTGGATGGTCGGGAAATGGTCAGGAGCATTTGGTCCTCAATTTGTCGAAGAGGCATGGAGTAAGCCGAGTGGGGGGACCATGTCGACGATGGTCAGGTTGACAAACGAAGCAACTACGCTGCTCATCGAGTTGATTCTCATTCGCCAAGTAGAGGCCTCTGTTGAGTTGCACTTGAGGCAGTTCACTTCCGAATTGCAGTTGGTACTCGAACAGAATATGCAGCTGAAGTCTTTAGGTGAGCGAAGCGTGACCTTTACGGCCTCTGCCGGTGCTTCGATTCCGCAACTTTGCTATCGCGCCGTCGGCCCTCAAGGCATGGAAGTTGATGTAACCAAAGCCGATGGTACGGTGCTGACGGCGGGTTTGGCGCGCGCTTAATCGCAGCGGTTGGTTGGTTCGCAACCTACGGCCCGCCATAACAGCACCGACTTGCCTGAATCAGGTAGGAAGATCGCGGCAAGCGCTAAAAAATGGGATTGAGGCGTTACTTGCGAATCAATCGGGACATCACGCGGTGATGTCCCGATCCAATGGGGTGCCTAAAGCCCCCCGTTAATGACGATATCTTGCCCTGTCATCCAACTCGACGCGGATGAAGCCAAGTAAACCACGGCGGGCGCAATGTCCTCAGGTGTGCCTACTCTGCCTAAGGGAACGCCAAATAATTCCCCCATTTTTGGAATGTCCGCTTCCGACATTTTTGTGAATTCGAGAAAAACTTCAGTGGGTATTGGACCCGGTGAGACGGCGTTGACGCGAATACCTAAATGGGCCATTTCCGCAGCAAGGGTTTGAGTGAGGTTATTAACACCGCTTTTAGCCACTGCGTAGGGACCGTTGTTGGGTGATGCGCGATTCGCGGCTTGCGAAGATATGTTGATAATGGTGCCGCCGCCATTGTCCTTCATGATTTTGCCTGCGGCCTGAGCGCCAGTCCAAACCGCTTTTAGATTGAGGTTCATTTGAAAGTCCCATTGTCGTTCAGGCATTTCTAGAAACGTGCGCGGCACCCGGTCGTCTGCGCCACCTGCGTTGCTGACCCAGCAATTCAAGGCCCCCATTTCTTTAAATGTTTGCTGTGCTAAATGTTGCACGGCGTTGATGTCCATCATGTCGGTTGTAATGGCCAGCGCACGTCGACCCAGTTGACGCACTTTTTCAGCGACGGCTTCGATTTCTTGTGTTCGCCGTGCCGCCAGCACCACGTCGGCACCCGCTTCTGCAAGTCCTAATGCGATGCCTTCGCCGATACCGCGGCCGCCACCTGTTACTACTGCGACTTGGCCGTCGAGCCTGAAGCTATCAATAATATCCATGTTGTCCCCCTGAAGATGTGGTTCTGATTGTTCAAGTCAGACGATAAACAGATTGATCGAGCTCGTCTAAACTTTTTTGCGCACTAGGGTGGGTTATCCTGAGATGAAGATCCTGCCAGAGCATAGGCGATGATCCGCCCGCCGGTCGGCGTCTTGGATTCAATATTCGTCTCGCTCTCGCTATGCGCGGAGGTTGCCGCGGGTCTTCCAGCTCCGGGAACCGTTACCAGAATATATTGTTTGCCTGTTTTGGGGCTAACGTAGCTCATTGGGGTGGCGTCCGACCCGCTGCGTAGTTGGTCTTGCCAGAGTATCTCGCCGCTATTGGTGTCAATGGCGCTCAGTTGGCCGCCCATAACGCCCGCGTTGAAAATCAACCCGCCCGCGGTAATTATCGATCCCGCGGAAAACGGAAAGCCTAACTCCAAAAAGCCCATGCCGCGCCGCCAAACAATTTGCTGCGTGGTGAGATCGACCACCGCAATTTCCCCGTACGGCGGTTCTAGGCAAGGCAGCGATAGCGGAGATGCGAACAGCTGTACGCTGGCCGCAAAGGGGGTACCGCGCTGCGCGCCGCCGATACCATAACCTCGATTCTGGCCCTCGTTAGAGTTTATTAGGTCGGCTTCCCGTGGAATCAACTGGACGGTAAAAGGGAGATGCATGTTATTCACGACCATAAGTTGACGCGCCTCATCTACCGCGACACTGCCCCAGTTCATGCCGCCAGCAGGGCCCGGATAAAGTAGCGTCCCGCGCGTGGACGGCGGCGTCATAGGACCTTCGTAGCGCAGCTCAAGAAAACGCTTCCTGCAGGCGATATGGTCAAAGGGGGTGAGACCAAACATGTCTTGCTCGCGAATAAGGGGGTGAGCAAACGAAGGCATACCGGTTGAAAACGGCTGTGAGGCGCTGGTTCGCTCCCCGGGTACATCGGTTTGGGGGACGGCCCGCTCGGTTACGGGCGTCAGCAGTTCTCCGGTTGCCCGATCCAACACAAAAACTTCACCTCGTTTAGTGGGCACAATGACGGCTTTGTGACGTTTGCCTGCCAAGGTCAAGTCGATCAGTGTCGGTTGTGAAGGCACATCATAATCCCAAATATCGTGATGTGTGGTTTGGAAATGCCAACGTGTCAGGCCTGTTTTTGCGTCGATGGCGACAATAGAGCTGGCATATTTATCCATCACTGGGGTGCGATGACCACCAAAGTAATCAGGCGTGGCGTTGCCTGTCGGCACATAGACGAGGCCGAGCTCGTCGTCCGCCGAGGTTAGGCTCCAGACGTTGGGCGTTCCTCTGGTGTAGAAACTGCCTTGCGGGGGGAGTGTCGTTTGTATGCCTTCGCGCCCAATGTCCCAGGCCCATAAAAGTTCACCGCTTACCGGGTCGTAGCCCCTGACAACGCCGGAAGGTTCTTCGGTTTCTTGATTGTCCATCACCCAGCCCCCGACTACCAAGGCACCGCTAGCAACGGTGGGCGGTGAGGTCACAAAATAGTAATAGGGTTTGACTTCGCCCATACCTGCAAGCAATGAAATTTCGCCATTACCGCCAAATTCAGAGCAGGGTTCGCCGGTTTGTTTGTCGACGGCGATCATACGGGCATCGGTAGTCGCGGTAAAAATTCGCTCGGCACACTGCTCTTGTTTGTTGCGTTCGGGAATATGATAGTAAGTGACGCCCCTGCAGTTGCCCAAGATCCCAAATGGAGACGTATCGTTCTGAGGGTCAAATCTCCAGCGCTGCGCACCGGTATCCGCGTCCAGCGCAATCATGATGTTTTGTGCGGTACACAAGTAAATGCCGTCCCCGATTTGAATAGGTGTTGCGCTAAAGCGACCGACTTGCCCGGTCTCTGCTTGCCAGACGGGCTCAAGCTGGTTGACGGTTTGCGGGTTTATCTGCGTGTGCGGCGCATATCGTGTCCCGGCATTGCTGCCGCCGTAAGCCTCCCAGTCGGAGGAGTTTTGTGACGGTCCGTAGGTCACAGTTGGGGCGATGCTGGTATCTGCGATGAACGCATTAATCGCGGTTGTGCCGAATACCACGAGGCTCGCGAAGGCGCATATTTGAACCGTGCGCATCGAGAACAGTGGGGGCGCATGGCCTCGCCATATTTGTCGTCTGATAACCGGAATACATAGCCAAAGGGCTAAGAACGCAACCATCCAAATGCGCGCGCTGATCATCCAAAATTCAAGACCCGCTTCATATACAGCCCAAGCCAGCGTGAGTAGCAACAGGCCCGCGAAGATAAAAAATCCGCTGGGTTTCAGGCGCCACAGCTGGCAGGCGCTGGCGCTCATCAGTGCGCCGGCGCATGCAAAATAAAGCGTGCCTCCGGCGAAGGCCAGACTGCCGCCTTGAAACAGCATGAAAAGCCCAATAATACCAATGGCAACCGCGGTTAAGCGAGTTGTTGCGGATCGTTGATTGGGCATCGTTTTCCTTCCCTTACTGATTTGCTCTTGTTGCGCACGCGTTTTGGCGCGATGCGATCATGAATATAAGCCTGCGTGCATCACGATAACGCGATTGCGGGAAATAATTCTAGCAGTTTCGCTGGAGTCACCAGCGCTTCGTGATGATTCGATTGGGGTGGTTATTGGCTCAGGATCTGCCAGATGAGGTTTAGGCGAGCGTTGGCGCTTGGCATCTCTAGGATGTCTTGCATGATGTCAGCGTCGAGTTGTATGTGCTGAAAAATCTTGAAGCTGAACTCGGCAGGGGTGAGTGTTAGCCATTGGGGCGTGTTCAGCCGGTTTGCGTTATCCGGGTTTTGCTTGGTTAGCAGATTCTGGAGTGCGGTATTGATTTGCTGCTGTAATTCGCGGTTCGCTGCAGCGTCTTGATCGTCAGGCTCGTCGAGCAACGGCGCGCAGTCAACGATGCGATAAGGCAAGGACTGTAGTTCGCGCTCGAGAGTCAGGCGTTGTTCGATATGCACGTGTGTCAAGATTCGACCGTCGGATGTGGTTTCGATGATTTCGCAGTGCCCCGCGCAGAAAACCTGCCGCGGTTTGTAGGTTGTTTGGTTTGAACTTAGCGCTTTTTCTAAAGTCTTCGGTTCGGCGGGTGTGTGGATGGCCTTGATGACGTGGCTGATACCGACCATTCTCTGTTCTTCAACACAATCTTGGACGAGTTTGCGATAGCGTGGTTCAAATACATGTAAAGGAAAGATGGTACCCGGAAAGGCGACAGCGTTGGGGATGGGGAAAAGGGCTACAGTGGCCATAGATCTCTGGACTAAACGATGGGTGCGCGACGAATTAGCGCACAGGGGCGATCAATAGGTTGTGAAGAGCCACCATACCCAGCAGATCGGGCGAGCGCAGTCACACCGAGCCTGGCTGATGGCGGCTATAACCGCTTGCTCTTGGGATCCCAATGCATTGAATGCAGCGGGAAATTTGCATCTTCAACGCTCGGTTGAGGCTTGCAGCAATGCGGCTTGGTCGCGCCATTCGCGCTCCAGCAACCGAGCCCCGCGTAAAATGTTTCCCATCGCATAGTTACCCTCGTGGCAGGCATATTCGTATACTTTACTGCTGGGTTTGGATTGCCATAAATATCGGCCGCTCCAAGGTCCCGTCCACGCGGTTGGGTCATTCACGGTAAAGTCGTAATACAAGTTACCGTCATTTTCTAAGGTGAAACGTTCGGTGACCTGTAGATTTTCATCTGCGCCCGGCAGGCTGTTAACACGCTTGAAATTTCGGGTTTCGACGACCAATGTGTCCCCCTCCCAACGTCCAACCGAATCTCCGAGCCAAGTGCGGTTGGATTCGCTTGAATGTGCATCATCCATGCGAATTATGCGGGCGTCGTGAACCATTTCCTGAAGTATCATGATATGCGTGTCTGTTTGAATAATACGTTTATAGTTGTTGTAGAGACTTGGAAGGTTCGGCACAACCGATGCAAAAGAAATGAGACATCGCTCGGAGGGTGCAAGTGACTCGGGTCCGTCAAAAGGCCCAGGCCCGTCATGTTCCAGCCAAGAGGCTGTTCCGGTATTTTCGTGGCCAAAGCTTTGATAACGGGTGCCCATGCGTTCGCTTAACCCCTTTTGCTGCGGCGGGTAACGGCCATTGCTGGGTGCATATATAATCGACGTTGGTATGGTACCGCGAACCGAGCCCAAAGCGCTGCCGGGGTCGACCCAAAACAGGTTGTAGCCGCCAACACCGCCGGCGCCGGCGGTGTTGTTGCCGTCTCCACCAGCGGGAGGTGCTTCACGATCTGGGTCGCTGTCATTGCCGATCGCCCAATCTGCGGCGATGCCCAGTGCCCAATTTAGGCTGCGTGCAACCCAGGGGTAGAGCGATTCAATTTCGCCGAGCCATTCAGGCCTTTGGGTTGGGGTTAGGGTGCCGGTATCATATACGCCGGACAAATCAGGTTTGCCTGATGCAGTTCGCGGGACGTCCGCGAAAAGAGGCGGAGCAGTCAGCATGGCAAGAATGAGCAGAATAGTGAAGCGGCTTGTAGTCATAATTTCACGTAAAGTTTAGACAGACGATGGCTGATGGTAAGCCAGCAACCGACGAGGTGTCACGTCTGGTTAGCAGAATTTTTTCCGGTTTGGCGCGGTGATGTCGGCGCTAAGCCAGATCTAGTCAACCTTAAAGTGGCGACACGGGTTAAGCAGGGGTAAAAAATTGAACGCAGAACTGAGACGACGGATTGACCAGAAGGACCGTTGGACCTTCAAGGAATGTCTGGGCCTTGCAGCGGATTTTGATGTCAAAGTGAGATTTGTGATCGCCCTAGTATTGTCCGAAGGCAAGACCTATACCGACGGAGAGTCCTGGGTGCCGCCTAGCTAGCCGGGTTGTTCAGGATCCGTTGATTCTCGCAGAAGTGCTTGGTGCTGGTCTTTCAACCAACTACGGGGAAATTTCTCGACCGCTCGGTCATAGGTCAATAGGCCGTTAACTTCTCCCTCCACGTCGCTTGTTTGAGTATAAATAGCGCCAGACAGGCCCTGTGATGCAAAGGCGCGCATAATGCCTTGAGTGACTTGTTGATAGGCTTGCCGGGCGTCTGCCTCATCCCGGAAGGTTTGATAGCCCCAGTTGTGCATATCAGCATTCCATAGGTGTCCGGATATGGGCCAGCCGATGCCGCCATATTCACCGATGACTCGTGCGCGGTTGTCCATCGTTTCAGGCCCTACCGGAGTGGCTGCATAATCGTGACGATCGATAAAGTCTCCGACGCCCGCGTCTAGCCATCCGCTGGTGGCATTGACTAGGCGGGTCGGGTCAAGATCGCGTATATGTTGGGTTAATCGGGCGCTGTCAAATTGTCCCCAGCCCTCGTTGTGTAATACCCAAACGATAATGCAGGGATGCACGCGCAATCGATTGATCATCCGGTGCATTTCTAACCCGAACTGTTCGCTTGAGCGGCTGCTGCGAACGCCCTCTTGGGCATCATTAGGTCCAACAAATTGCGCAGGTAAAAACCCGCTGGGCACGTCTTGCCAAACCAATAGGCCCAGTCGGTCGCAATGGTAGTAGTATCGTGCGGGTTCTACTTTGATGTGCTTGCGAACGCAGTTAAACCCGGCTGCCTTGAGGAACTCGATCTCGTAAATCATCGCCTCGTCTGCCGGTGGTGTATGAAATCCATCGGGCCACCAGCCTTGGTCTAGTGTGCCTAGTTGAAAAATCGGTTCTCCGTTGAGGCGGACAGCGGGAATGCCGTTGGTCTGCGTGGCATCGATATCAATGTGTCGAAGCGCAAAATAGCTGCTGACGCGGTCAATAATGGTGCCCTCTGATAGATCGGCGTTCTCATAAAGCTGCGTTTCTTCGTTTCCTCTGAGCGGTAATGCGCGAAATAGAGACGCATCTTGGAGATTATCGTTCTTGGGCGCAGGTATTGGGTTTTTGATTCGCATCAAGGTGATGTCAATATCATAGAGCACTGGGTTGTCGGGCGACCAGCGTTGCGGTTGTGGAATTTTGATGGTTACCTTGCGATCTGGTCTGGCCGTGTAGCGTTGCACGATCTGCTCGCCCAGAGTAATGGTGATGGCCAGCGCAAGCTCTGGGTTGCGAGTGGGACGGCCTAAAAAGCTGGTGAATTCGATAGCGTCGCAGGTGGCTGACGCAGCAATATAAATTTCCTCGAGGTGGGCGGTGGTGGGTACTTGCTCAACCCAAACCGTTTGCCAGATGCCGCTAACCGCGTGATACCAGATATTTTTTGGGTTGAGGTGTTGTTTGCCTCTGGGTTGGTCGCCGCTGCTGCTGGGATCGGTAACGGCCAAGATTAATTCATTGCTGCCCTGGCGAACGTATTCGCTGATGTCGATTGTAAACGCGTCAAAGCCGCCTGTATGGGTGCCGGCGATGCCGCCGTTTACCCACAGCATGCATTCAAAATCCACAGCACCAAAATGCAGCAGCGTTCGTTCTTCAATACTGGCAAGATTGAAACGACGTCGATACCAGATTCGCTCTTGTGGGGTGATGGTTTGCTCAACGCCTGATAGAGGGGACTCGATGCAAAACGGCACCAGAATTTGGCCGGTCCAATGATCAGGTTGTGGTGACGGTTGAGTGGTTAGGGTGTAGTCCCAATAGCCGTTTAAGTTAATCCATTGGTCTCTGCGCATTTGCGGACGAGGATACTCCGGCAATGGCGTGTCGGTGTTTAATGTCTTACCCCAGCGAGTGAGCATAACTTAACCTTGGCATACAATGGACGGGTGGATTGTAGACCAATCGCCGCTCTAGGTCGTGTTCTGGTCTTGCCCGCTTTTCAATGAACAAGCGGTTGCAGCGCTGGGGTGCCTTGGCCTATCTTACAGGGGTACTTGTCTAACGAATTGCAGAGTAGGAGAAAACCATGGCAGCGATTGATTCGGACCGCCTGGCCGGTCAGGTGGCCGTGATTACTGGGGGGTCGCGTGGCATTGGTCGTGGCATTGCGGAGACATTTTTAGCCGCTGGGGCCAAAGTTGTGATCAACGGGCGCAGTGCAGAGAAAGGGGCGATTGCGCTGGCTGAAATAAATGCGGGAGACCGAGCCGAGTTTGTCGCGGGTAATGTCCAGGTGCAAGCGGACGTCGAACGAGTGGTGCAACATGCCATTGATCACTATGGGCGGGTTGATATCTTGGTGAACAATGCCGGTGGATCATCTGGTTTTGCGCCAGTGGCTCAGTTGACAGACAGCGCTTGGCAGGAAGCCGCAGCGTGGATTTTACATTCGGCCTTCTGGGCATCGCGAATAGCGCTCGGCGATATGGTAACCCGTGGATATGGTCGTATCATCAATATTTCTTCAGTGGAAGGTCGCCAAGCCAGCAAGTCGAATGTGTCTCACTATATTACGTTCAAACATGCGCTTAATGGATTTACCAAGGCGGTAGCCTTTGAATATGGCGCGCAAGGCATTACCTGTAACGCAATCAGCCCGGGCGGGATCGAGACAGATTTGATGATGGAGACGGGCCCAGCTGCAGCTGAATCTATGGGGATGACCTATGATGCTTTCAAAGACAGTTACGCGCAAGAAACCGCCATAAAGAGGCTTAACACGGTGGCTGAGGTTGCATCAGTAGCGCTGCTGCTGGTTTCGGAAGAAGGAGGTGGCATTACCGGGGCAAATTTGCCTGTCGATGGCGGCACGGCGCTGTGACAGGATTTAATCCGTTGAGCTGATGCGACCAGCTGTCCCGAAGCCGGTGTCATTTATGGTTACTGATCAAACGTAGGGTCTTTAGACCCAAACGGAAAACGAACTAGAAACGATGGACGTTGGGATATGATTGAAAATAGATGCGTTGTGTTGGCCCAACGGCCGCAAGGCCGCCCGCGAGTCAGTGATTTTAAAGTAGAGACCCGTCCCGTTCCTGAGCTTGAGGACGGGCAACTGTTGTGTAAAAACCGATTTATTTCTCTGGATGCCGGTTTTCGCAATTGGATGGACGAAGGTAGTGGCGATAATGTGCTTCCGGCAATGCCGCTGGGCGAGCCGGTGATGGGCTTGACCCTCAGCGAAGTTTTGCAGTCGACTCACGCAGATTTCGCGAAAGGGGATATTCTGATGGCGAGATTTGCTTGGGAGGAATACACCGTTACCAACGCGGGTGATTTCATCTCGCCGATCAAAGATGTGCGATATCCGCTCAACTATTACTTGGGGGTCCTGGGGGACACAGGCCTCTCGGCTTACTTTGGGTTGACTGACTTCGGCAATATTCAGCCCGGTGATACCGTCTTGGTCAGCGCTGCTGCCGGTGCTGTCGGTAGCATTGCAGGGCAAATTGCAAAAATATACGGTGCCCGTACGGTGGGTATCAGTCACGGTCCAGACAAATGTGGCCGATTGATTCGTGAGTTAGGGTACGACGCTGCGATTGACCGATCTGGCGCTGATTTAGACCAGGCTATCGCGCAGGCGTGTCCGGATGGCATTGATGTCTACTTTGACAATGTTGGTGGTCCGATGCTTCAGGCCGTATTGGCGCATATTAACGAGGAAGCGAATATTTTGTTGTGTGGATCAGTTGCCACCTATAACAGCACGGAGCAGGTGCCGGGGCCAAATAATCTATTTCAACTCACCACCAAGCACGCTCATATGCATGGTTTTATGACTCATCTTAATCTGGCGCGCTATGAAGAAACGCGCGCAACGATGGCTGCCTGGATCACCGAGGGTCGGCTGGTGATCCATGAACACCGACTGCAGGGTATAGATAATGTGGGCCAGGCGTTTTGTGATTTGTTTGAGGGCGTAAACTTCGGTAAAACCATTGTTGAACTGTGAGTTAATGTAACGCCGGTGGTTCAGTCATTGAGAATGAAACGGTTGCGGTCCGCTAGAAAGGTCCGTCCTGGGATGAGGGCTGGGTCGGTACCATCAAGCGTGTAAATGATATCAGCGGTGACGCGCGCGGCATCGACAAAATAGTTGTGTTCCAGGGCACCGCGAGCAACCGGGGTGCAATCTATCTGAGTGACCTTGCCGGGCACTTGAAAGGGCATACGCGGCCCATCATCCCCTAATCGGTCTGGATTGCCTTTGGTCATATCGCTGATTGTCATCGCGCGGTCATTGCGGTTGATGTAGAGATTCACCCTTCTCCCGAGTTGAGGCAATAATTTCAGCTTATGGTTATGTTCAAACGCGTCGTCGTCCTCGTCGGCAGCGATCAAACAAATTTGGTCGAATAAGCGTGGCATATCGCCTTGAGATTGGCCTCGGATTTCTTGTAGCGCGTGGCGTAAAACATAATTGCCCATGCTGTGAGCAATAAGGTGTATGTTTTGGCGGCAGGCTTGCTTGCCGGGTAAATTTCTTAAGAAATGGGCAGTTTTCAAAAGGGCTCGCGCAAGCGCAGCGCCTGACGCTGCCGCATCCCGTCGGTCGTTTGCATAGTCTAGCCAGGGTCTCATGGTCCCGTCTGACGGCCAGGAAAAACAGACCATGTTGACGCCTAGGCCGCCGCCGGCGGACTGGAGTTTGTCAGCAAGCGTTGCTGCTGCCTGAAGTGCTTCTTTAAACGAGGTGTTGTAGCCGTGTATGAATACCAATGTGTCGCGGCCCGACCGGCACATCAATTGGTGCAGACCATCGAACCAGGCCTGGCTACCCAGCATGGATTTTCGATGATCTGTTTGTTGAAGGCCGTCTAAGGGTAGGAGGATTTCGCGGTGGGTAGCCACCTCAATCTGAAGGTTCGTGACTTTCGCCTTGCCAAAACGAAGATCAGATAGGCCCATGGAACTAAAGTTTTTACCAAAGTACGTGGCGTCGTCGGCGGGGCGAGGGTTCCTGTTAGTGCCGAAATAGACGTCGACCATGACAGCGCTCGGCCCCTTGCTTTAGCCTGCCTTATTGCCCCCCCGTGGTCCCTTGCCCGGTGTTGGCCGTTTCAGGCGTTAGGCTGTTTTGGCTCACGCTTTGCGGGGTATCACCGACGTAGCGCAGTGTGGTGAAGCCAAAAAACATCTCATGCTTGGTTTGTAAGCCAAAATGTACGGGTTTGCTAGGGTCCGGATTGCCGGGATTACGGTCCGAATTGTCCATCGCGCCTTTGGCTAGTATGCGGCTGCCGGCGGGTAAGAATAACGGTTGCGCAAGCGGGTAATTGAACTGCCAGTTGAAATCATACTTGGGCACAGACAATAAAACCTCGGAAGTTCCGTCGGGATATTCGGCGACATAGCTCATATATTTGCCCCGAAAATGCATGTGGGGGGTGAGCTCGTAGAGGTACGCGTCCCGTTCGATTTTTTGCTCGCCCACAATTTTGTATTCTTTGGCGTATGGAGGCACTAAAAAGCGGCGTTGTCCGGCAACTCCGCCGGACATGACGTAATCTGGGGGCGTATCATGCAGGTAGAGTCCAACCTCGGTCACATCGACAGTTTCTCGGCCGGAGGTGGTGTAGTGCATTTGCAGTAACAAATTGGAACCCTTGGTGAGCAGGCGGCCGCTGTTGTCTCTGAACTGGTCCGGTTGCCGGCCCGGGGCGAACCCGCCGAGACTTTCACCTCGTGCCGCACCGGTTTCTCTGCCGCGCACACTTTTGTCAGCAGGGCTGGAGACATAGGCGATCACGTGGTGCAGGACTTGCCGATCACCGGGGACAAACTCCATCGCTCGAATCCAAACATCGCGGTCCAGATTCAGTTCAACGGGCACATAGCGGTAATCGATGATACCGGTTGCAGGAATGGTTTGTGCGGAGACTTTGAACGTCAGGTCTGGTTCACCCAACGTGTATTTGGAATCGTTGAACGTCAAAGCTGTAAGAGGGTCGGAATCACCTGGAGATTGCAGGTCGGAGGGCGCCCCCGCGTCGATCCAGTGCACCAGCTGCTGCATTTCTCGCAGGCTCAAGCCCGCAGCATCTTCAATGTCTTTGCCGACATGCGGATCGATCTGCCCGGGTGGCATGCGTCGGGTCAGTACCACTTCGCGAATCATTGCCGACCAGCCGCGAATCATCGCATGATCGCTCATCGACCAAGGACCTATTCCGCCCTGGTGATGACATTGCACACAATTTTCCTCAAGTATCGGGGCAATGTCTTTTGCGTAGGATATAGGCGCAGCTTCATCCTTTGCCAGTCCAGCGAAAATAAGCGGTGCACCGGAGCTCAATGATCCGGTTTGCGCGACCTCGGTGCCGGATACAATAGCGCTCAATGCGTCGCCCAGTGCAGAACTGTCTTCGAGCGCACCGCGATGTATGACGGTAAAACGAGCTGGATCAACAATCAGCACTTCCCCGACCCGCCCAAGATCGAAGGTTTCCGCGACTAACTGCGCTTCATCCATTAAAACCGGCATGCCATAGGCGTGTGCCTGAGCTTCTTCAGCGACACTTTTGCGGTCGCTGTCGGTTGCGTTGAGCATGAAAAAGACAGCACCTTGATCCGCAAATTGGTCCTGCAGCAAATTCAGCGCCGGCGCATGTGTTCGCACCAGCTTATCGCCGTTTGCCTGAACGGCGATGACTACGGCTTTTTGATCGCCGAAATAACTCAGTTGATGGAATTTACCGTTTTGATCAAGCAGCGCAAAGTCGCTTTGGCGAACAGCGTCTGCGACTGCAAAGCTTGATTGGAGCATCAGTAAGGTTAGGAGAGCAGTTGTTTTTTTCATAGTGTTTGGGTTTTATTGCAACTGGTGAGACTCTAGCATACCTTGGCATGCATTTTGACTTTCATAATAAGCAGGCCAGTTCAAACCTTATGCCTAATCTGATTGAATTTTTGTTGTCGAAGCGTTATTGGCTGACCTTGGCGATGGTATTGGTCGGCTCAATTGTTGCGTGGGGTGTAAATTTTACAACGCTGGAGTCACGCTTTGACTCGATTCTCAGCGAAGACGACCCGTATAAGGCAGAAGTAGATCAGGCGCGGAAAGATTTTCCGCCGAGCACCAGTGTTTTATTTGCCTTTGAGAGCGACGACGGGGTGTTCAGTTTACCGGCGATGCAAGCGATGGAAGCCCTCACCAGCCGCTACAGCGAGGTTGATTTTGCCGTTTCGGTGGGTTCTTTGATGAATCGACGGCTGAATTCTGTGGACGCCGAACGCTATAACCGGGACTACCTGATTCCCGATTTGGCGTTGGTGCGGGCCAGTGATTTGCCAGGCCTAAAGGCACTTGCGCTGGGTGATGAAGACTTGACAAAAAGCCTGCTCTCGCCAGAAGGGGATATGGCGCTTGCGGTCGTGAAGTACAAAGTCAATGTGGATGACCAAGCAACACGTTTGTCTGTTGCCCGCTCTGTGATCGAGTTGCGTGATGATTTACGCCGGCAATTCCCGCAGGTGCAAATCTATGTGTTGGGTGGTGTGTTGTTTGAGTTGGACGGCCATAACGCCCAGATCAATGACAGTCAGTTGTTGTTGCCCCTGACTGTTTTAATAGGCATTTCCCTGCTTTGGTTTTGTTTGCGCTCGCTGTCCTATGCGCTTTGTCTTTTTGCAGTGGCTTTTGCCACGATTGGCCTTGCTATTGGCACTTTTGGTTGGGCAAATATTGCGTTCAACCAAATTTCCACGCTTGGCCCTTTGGTTGTCATGGTCATTGGGATTGCGCATGGGATTCATATTGTTTCGGTCTATGCGCAAGGGCTGCATAGTCATTTGAGCAAGCTCGACGCGATGCGTCATTCTCTGGCTGTGAATATCCAGCCGGTGACGTTGGCGACCATAACCACCTCCATGGGCTTTTTGAGCCTTAACTATTCGTCATCTCCGGGTATTTACGGTTTCGGAAATATTGTGGCTCTGGGCACCTGTTGGGCCTATTTGGTAACGCTATCGGCATTGCCGACGTTGATTTTATTGTTGCCTGTCAACAAAGTGCCCAAGCCGCTTGGCGTGCGGGGTTTTGTCGAAGCTGTCACGCGGCTGGTTGAGCGTCGCGGTACGGCACTTTTCTGGGGTGGCATTGTTATCGTGTTGGGCACAGGTGCGTTGCTGCCGCTAAATAAGCTCGATTTCAATCGATATAGCTTTGTTGATAAAGATTCAGACTTTCATTACGTCATGACCGCGTTGCGGGAAAAAATTGGCAACGATCAATCGTTGGTCTACAGCATTTCCTCTGGGGAATATTATGGGATTACCGGCGTTGAATTTTTGCGTCAAGTAGATGATTTTTCGGTTTGGCTTGAAGCGCAGCCTGAGGCCAGTTTTGTAACCAGTTACACCGACCTGCTGCGCGCACTGAACAAATCTGAGCATGACGATGATGAAGCGTGGAATGTGTTGCCAGAAGATCAGTTACAAATCATTGATTACTTGGTGGGCTATCAACTGATACAGGAAATAGAGCCTAACCTTGAACCAATCTTTAATACAGATTACTCGGCGATTCGCTTAGCTGTAGGGACTTCGAATTTAACAAATGGCGAGTTGATTGATTTCAATGACCGCATCGATCAGTGGATCGCCCAAAATATCAACCCGAGATTTAAAGTGATGCACGGCGACAACAGCATTCTATTTGCGCGGTTGGACCGATCCATTACCGTTGAATTGGCAAAAGGTTTTGCACTGAGTTTCTTGTTGATCACACTGACGTTGTTGGTAGGTCTGCGCAGTGTTCGTTACGGATTGCTCAGTGTGATGCCAAATTTATTTCCGGCAACGATAGTTTTTGGCTGCTGGGGTCTGTTTGTGGGGGAGTTAAGCCCCTATATCCTGATGCTATTTTCAATCAGTATCGGGATTGTTGTTGACGATTCGGTGCACGTCTTGAGCAAATATATCAGTGCGAAAGCGGAGGGTGCCAATCCGCGTGAAGCCGTTCGATACTCTCTAGATAAAGCAGGGTCAGCAATTACCATCACCACGCTCGCCTTGGCGGTGGGTACATTTATCCTGGTACTGTCTAATACCTATCATTTTCAGAACGTGGCGTTGTTGTTGACGCCAATTATTGTGGTGGCATTGTTTTTAGATTTGCTGTTTTTACCGCCACTTTTGATTCGTTTTGATGAGTGGTGGTCTCGCCGCAAAGCGGCTGTAGTATAGGGGGGAGATCGATGTCCGTGGAAGTGAACGGCATTGCACATATTCAGCTGACCGTAGCTAACCCGAAAAAATGTATCGAATTTTGGGAACCTCTGTGCCATTTCCTGGAAATGCGAACGCTGATCAAGGGTGAGGATGTGCTTTACTGTATCGGGAGTCGTACCGGGATTTTGGTGCGCGGTGCACCGCAAGACAAACGCGATATACCCTATGATCAGGACCGTCCTGGTCTGCATCATTTTTGCTTTCGCTGCCGAGCGCCTGAAGACGTTGATGAAATTTATCGCTTTGTTACTGCGCAGCCCCACGCGACGCTGATTCATGGGCCGCAGGCGGGTGATCATTTTGCGCCGGGCTACTACTCAATTTTATTTGAAGATCCCGACGGTATTCGAGTGGAGTTCAATTATGTGCCAGGCGCCGGGCACTTCGGGGGCAAGGGTCGGCTGGCGCCCGATGGCGCAGGTCCAGCCTCTCGATTTGGGGTGGATGGTTTGGATGGTGTTGCAGGCAAATGAGAACCTTTTTCCTGGCAATCAAAACAGCAAGCGGCGGTGCGAAACTGCCTGAATAGGGTGCGATCAACCTCATGGAAACTCTTCAACAAACCACGTCAGCGGGTAATCTAAGTGGCACCTTTGAGGCTAGATTTGCCGATGTTGCGCAAGTGTTCGTGGATAATTTTGAGCAGCGCGGCGAGGTCGGCGGCTCGGTTTGCATCACGTTGGGTGGCAAAACCGTGGTCGACCTGTGGGGGGGTAAAAAAAGTGTCAAAGCAAATACACCGTGGGACAAGGATACGCTGTGTGTGGTGTATTCGAGCACCAAAGGTATGGTGGCGCTGGCGGCTCATATGCTTATCAGCGCGGGTGAACTAGACCTTAATGCGCCGGTATCAAAATATTGGCCGGAGTTTGCACAAAATGGTAAAGCGTCCGCGACGGTAAAAATGATGTTGGATCATTCTGTGGGTGTGCCTTGTTTTCGTGAGCCGCTGCGAGAGGATGGATGTTGCGACTGGGATTATATGATTGGGCAGCTCGAGCAAGAAGCGCCGTTCTGGAAGCCTGGTACGCGAAATGGCTATCACATGATGAGTTTTGGTTGGACAGTGGGTGAACTTATTCGCCGAGTGTCGGGGCAATCTCTTGGGAACTACTTTCGCAGCGCCATTGGTGAACCTACGGGTGCTGAATGTTGGATTGGGTTGCCGGAAAAATATGCGGATCGGGTGGCGCCTATGATTGCGGCGCGACCGGTCAGAGGGGCACCCGTGGGGCCTTTCACGCGTGCATTAATCAACGATCGACAATCGATTCAGGCGCTGGCTTTGTTCAATAATGGCGGATTTAACCCCAATTCGCGTGCTTGCCATGCCGCTGAAATCGGCGGCGGTGGGGGCATTGCCAATGGGCGTGGTCTGGCCAAAATCTATGCGCCGTTTGCTTGTGGTGGCGTGCTGAATGGGAAGACCTTTGTCGATTCGGATGGTGTGCAACGTATGTCAGAAGTTGCTGTAGCCACTCATGAAGACGCGACTTTGCTGCTGCCGACTCGGTTCGGGCTGGGGTTCATGAAGGCGATGAACAATCTCGGTGAGCTCGAGGGAGCGCGCGATAGCGTAATATTAGGGGGATCTGCCTTTGGCCATGTTGGCGCAGGGGGCAGCATTGGTTTTGCTGACCCGGCGACACAAATGAGCTTCGGTTATACGATGAACCGCATGGGTCCGGGTATTCTGCTCAACGAGCGGGGCCAGTCTTTAGTGGATGCAGCCTACCAGTCGCTGGGTTTTGCCAGCCATTTGTCGGGCGTTTGGCGCTAGTTGCGCTGGTCGAGGTACTCACTGAGTCCGTAGCCGATACGCTGACCATCCAGCGTATATTGGGTCATGCCTTCACCAACATAGGTATTGCTGCCTGAACGACGGTTGCGAAGTGGGATATAGCCTTTTACGATGCCCTCAATCACGTGTTGGCGTCCGTCTTCAAGTTTGAGCGCTGCGCGCAATGCTGTGTGGTAATGCGTGTCTGGTTCGAAAACGGTATCGATGACGGCATGTTCGATCTTGACCAGTCGCTCACCCTCTTGAAATAAGCCTTTGCCGATGCCCTCGCCATTGGTTGTGATTACCATGCCTAGGTCATCTCCAAAGTTGCCAGTAATCCAGCGGTAAGCGGGGGTCGCCTGCCAGTAGCGTGGTCCCCAGGAATGATCTCTTATGCCCCAACCTGAAAAGTCGACAGGAATGCCATCACCTATGGTTATTTGACCCGAAACGCGCATATGTTGCTCGGTATGTGCGCGCGCAAAATTATTGCCGTCGCCGGGTTCACCCACATGCCCGTAGAGCGGGCCGACGGCTGTATGGTTCAGATTCAGCGACAGTCGCTGTCGTGGATTTTCTTTAAAAGCGCGCCCGGGGTCCTGCATATCTCTGGGATTCTGCATGTGCAGCACTTTCCCTGTAAAAGTAGTATTTACCTTTTCGGCCGGCGTTATAATTTTGACGTCTAATCCGCCTGCCCGCCAGTTGTTGTTGTCGCTGATTTCGGGTTTGCTGTAAGTGAAGTAGGCCGAACCATCGGGATTCCAAACGATGACGGTCATTTCCGCATAGCCCTCGTTTGCCCGATTGCCGATCCGAACAAATCCGCCGCGATTTTGTGCGGGATCAAAAAAATTGAAGTAGACGGATTCATTGAAGTTGTCCTCCGGTCCCAAGGGGTGAGTGAAGTCATCCTGTGGGCTGATGTTGCCAATGATTTGAACCATGTGATGTTCTCCAATTAAGACCGGGTTTGTATTAGACTTTGGGGCAAGATAAAGGCTAACGCAAAGGGAGAAGGTTTGCATGGCGGCTGAAGATTTGTCTGTAGTGCGGCGCAGTCTGGTGCCGCAGGCGCACGACACTTGGGAAAGTATCGCCCAAGCGATGTTTGCGCAGGTCGATTTGGAAAGTGCGGTCAGTCAACTGCAAAGTTGGAATCTGCATGTGTTTATGCGACCGGCCCCGCCCGCAGGGTCGCCTCGAGCGGGTAACCCTATTTTGCCCAGTGATATTATATTTCTAGAGCCGCCATTGGCGGATGCCGCGGATACGCTTTGAGGGAAGCTAAAATCAGTCACGCGCGTGTTGCGGCGGCGCATGAGGGTAATGCTGAATTAATAGTAACGCTAACCCACGCAAACGGTGGCGTCTCAGAGGTGGCCCTTGACCCGCTGGCTGCGGATGCTTTGATGGCGTCAAGTCAAAGGCATACGGTGGCGGCGTTGGCTGGGGTGGAGTGGACCCATGTGCGCGATGCACTGCTGTGTTCGTGGAACCGGAATACCTAGTTAAGTAGAAAGACAACATCCTATTTTGGAGAGGAATCATGTTTGATTTAGTCATTGAAAACGGTCTGGTGGTCGACGGGTCGGGCCGGCCCGGATATCGAGCTGACGTGGGGATTACTCGCGGACGTATTGAAAAAATTGGGCGATTATCTGGCCAGGGCCGCGAAACGCTGGACGCCTCCGGTAAGGTGGTCAGCCCTGGTTTTATTGATCCTCACACTCATTTTGATGCGCAGTTGCTTTGGGATGGTTATGCTAAACCGGCACTTGCGCATGGGATTACGACCATTGTGCCCGGTAATTGTTCGCTTTCATTGGCGCCCCTCAAAGCCCAGCACCGAAACAAATTGGTGGGTATGTTCAATCAGATAGAAGAAATGCCGCTGAAAGCATTTGCAGAGGGCGTGGAGTGGAACTGGATTCATTTTGATGAATATCTGGAGCGTATAGGAGAGGGTCTGGCGCTGAACGTCGCGCCTTTGGTTGGTCATAGTTTGCTGCGCCTTTGGGTGATGGATGATGCTGCCATGCAGCGGGTGGCGACGGACGAAGAAATTACCGCGATGCAGGAGTTACTGCGTCGCTGTTTGCAGGCCGGGGCAGTGGGGCTGTCGACCAGCTTTGTTGATATGGATGAGACCTTGCAGCCAGTGCCTAGCCGTTATGCTGACATGCGTGAATTCGATGCTTTAGCCAGTGTTTTAGGTGAATTTGCACGAATTTTCCAGATTGTGCCCGAGTTTTATGATGCGGATGTCACCATAGCCCGAGTTGATCAACTGGCAGAAATCAGCTTAAAGCATGGTATTGCGACGACGTTTTCGCCGTTGTTCGTAAATAACGACAACGTTAAATCAATAGAGCGTGTCATGCGTCGGGTGGATGAACAGTTTGCTCGGGGTGCGCGAGTTTGGCCGCAGGTCCAGACGCGACCGATCGATATCAGCTTCAGTTTTGCAGTGCCCAGTTTGCTCTTCATTCGGTTGCCCAGTTGGTACCATGTGATGCGCTTTGGCAGTCATGAAGAAATCTTGGCTGCCTTCAAAGATGAGGAGCGGCGTCAAGCGTTTGTGGCGGAGGCTGCACCGCTTAGCGGCTTGTGGCCACAGTTGGTGTTGCGCCAGGTCGACTCCGCAGCTAATCAGACGCTGGTGGGTAAAACTTTGGGTGAAATTGCGCGCTTGCGCAATACAACGCCGGTAGAGGCCATGATTGATTTGTCGATCGAAGAAAATCTGGGGGCTCATTTCTTGGCTGCGGACATGGGGCATAACGACGATGATGCGGTCAGCGCGTTGCTGAACCATCCGCGCGTGCACGTCGGCGCAAGTGACGGTGGCGCTCACATATTGTCGTTTTCAACATATGGCGATACCGGGTATCTGCTTGGTCATTTTGTTCGCGAAACACAGCAGGTTGGCTTGGAAGCGGCGGTGAAAAAAATCACCAGTGATACCGCATCTATCTGGGGTATTCCTGAAAGGGGTCAAATTGAGGCGGGTTTCGTGGCCGACATTACGGTATTTGATCCTCAAAAAATTGGCCGTGGTCAAGAGTATTCCGTAGCCGACGTGCCGGGTGATGGGTGCCGCTATGTGCGCGATGCAATCGGCATCGAGGCGGTATTAGTGGGCGGCGCGTTGACGTGGATCGCCGGCTCGGGTTACACGCCTGCGACTGCCGGCATGGTTTTGCCCGGGGCGATCACGGGGTAAGATGACCTCAAGGGCGGGCGCCCACTAAGTGCGCCGCCGATAGCACAAATGCATGAGGCGGTGGCCGTGCCCGCTGGTTTGTATGGCAGCCGGGCAGCGGGTGTGCGGAAGACGTTAACGAACATAACCGAGAGACAGGATATTTTAGTTTGAAAAATAAAAAAGTGGTGCTCGCGCAGCGGCCTCAAGGGCAGCCTCAAGAGTCGGATTTTAGGGTCATCGAAGAAGATCTCGCGCCATTGGCCGAAGATCAGGTTTTACTGGTGACGGAACATTTGTCCATTGATGCATTTATTCGCACGACGCTCGACGAGACGCAAGGGCTGCATGGTAGTATGGAGCTCAACACGCCTGTTATAGCCTTAGGGGTTGCTCGAGTGGTGAGCAGTCAGTTTGAAGGGCTCAATCAGGGTGATGCAGTGTTTGGGCCGATGGGCGCGCAAACACACGTCGTGGCGCCAGGGGCGATGTTTCGCAAACTAGATAATGACGATGTGCCGCCGCGCAGTTACTTAGGCGCGCTTGGTATGACCACAGGTCTGACCGCGTACGCGGGTATGATCACGGTTGGCAAGGTGGCTGCGGGTGACACGGTTGTTGTCTCTGCTGCGGCAGGGGCTGTGGGTACAGTCGCGTGTCAATTGGCGAAGATTGCGGGTGCCAGGGTCATTGGTATTGCTGGAGGCTCCGCCAAAGTAGATTATTTGGTGAATCAAATTGGTTGTGATGCGGCAATTGATTATAAGGCGGGCGGGGTTGTTCAGGCCTTAAAAACGCACGCACCTGACGGCGTGGATGTTTTTTTCGACAACGTAGGCGGCGAATTGCTTGATCATGTTCTAGATCAAATTGCGAAAAGCGCGCGGGTGGTGATTTGTGGTGCTATTTCACAATATAATGATATGAGCGCGGTTCAAGGCCCAAATTCATACCTCAAAATTGCTGAACGCAATGCCAGTATGCTGGGGTTCACGGTTGATCACTTTATGAATGATTTTCCGAAAATGGAAGCGGATCTCGCGGGCTGGATCGCCTCTGGCGAACTGAGAATGCCTGAACATATTGTTGAGGGCATCGACCAATTTCCGAAAGCGTTAACCATGCTTTTTACGGGCCAGCATATGGGTAAGCTTATGGTGACGCCGTAGGCAATGGATATAATGCAGATGAGACAACACAGTTCATCTTTGGCAAAAGAATCATAAATATAGATCGATAAAAGGTAAGAAAAAATGGCGCAAACGCATGATCATGAAATAGTTTCCATATATCCCTTCTCGGAGGAGGAAGTGGATCAGCTAATGCACAATTCCGTTGAATGTGTATTGATGTGGGCAACGAAAGACGGCTGGCCAGTCGGCGTAACGCATGCCTTTGTATGGCACGATGGAAAAATTTGGCTGACGTTTGCCGAGCATCGACATCGTGCTGCAGCAATTCGCCGAGACAATCGGGTGTCTGTGAATGTCAGCAGCTATGGGTATGCAGATGGCGCAAGTGAGGATCTACCCGGTGGTGCGATTACTTTTAAAGGGACAGGTGAGTTTTTTAGTGATGATGAGACAAAGGAGTGGTTTTATAACGCTCTGTCAGCCAAATTGAATCCCGACAGTCCCGAAGGTAAGAAGTTTTTCTATAATTTGCTGAATTCACCACTGCGGACGATTCTAGCGGTCACACCGGTTAAGAAAATCATGTACAACGGTAAGACGGCGGGTGCGCATATGGCGGGTACGGTTTCTGAAGAGGAGCTGGGAGAACGGCTAGAAGGTGATGCCAAGCGTATGAACAAGTTTCGTCAAGAAAGAGGTCTTGCACCTCGATAAGGGCTCGCAAACGGCAAAACAAAAAAACCCGGGTGGCTGCGTGCTTCTCGGGTTTTTTTTCGCGCGTTGGGTAGCTTAATCGATCAAAGCGATGGCCGTTCCGGGCGCAACATTTTCCCCTTCGGCATTGTGAATAAAAAGATCGATGCCGACTTCTCTTGTGGTTAAATCCACTCGATTAATGGTGCCGCCGACGGTGAGTGTCTCACCGATATACGTAGCTAGGCGATTGGAGTAGTCAATTTGAGTGAGGCGGCCACCGTCGTTTAACCACGACTCGACACATTGATTGAGCCAATCGCCCAAAAGTGGGCCTGCGATGACCAGGGCGGGATAGCCCTCAACCTGTGTTGTGTAGGGCTCGTCAAAGTGAATACGATGACCGTTCCAAAGCGCTGCGTTGTACAGCATGAGTTGCACATGAGAAGGCGTATGTTGGCGTTGTGGAAGCTGATCACCGACCGTTAGGGTGTTGAGGTTAGGTTTGTCGGTCAATTCGCGGCTCATCTGAGAATCCTTGTCGTCTTTTCTCGAATCACCAATTGGTTGGCGTCATTGAGGATATCCATGATGATTTCGTAAAAAATAAGTGCTCCGGAGCGACCTTCTTTCTCGTAAATATTGGTTAAGGTTCGTGTTGCCGTGACCCAATCCCCAGGATGCATGGGCAGGTGATATTCAATTTGCAATCCGCCCGCCATGGCTTTCTCAAGCGGAAATTTGGGCAGTAGATGATCAATCGATACACCGTCTGGTGATAATTGGTTGAGTTCAACTACGTCCCAGAACAAAGGTACGTGGAACATGGGCGGAGCAACATCTCCACGCAGGTACTTTTGCTGTCGATTGTCGGTCGCGATTGCGTATTTGCGTATATCACGCCGCGTCACTAACTCGCGTTGCGGCTCACTTTGCTTGCCGATATTGGCGAGGATCTCCGGTGACAACAGACCGCTCATATTTGTTTCTCCTGAGTTTCCCAGTAAGGTGCGCGCAGGTCGCGTTTTAAAATTTTTCCTGTTGGTGCCTTGGGCAGTGCGCTGACAAAGTCCACGGATTTAGGTTTCTGGTAGGAGGCGAGGTGTTCGCCAGCGGTGGCAATGATGTCATCTTCGGAGGCCTGCATATTGGGCTTGAGAACCACCACGGCTTTAACAGATTCTCCCCACACCTTGTCAGGGATGCCAAAAACAGCCGATTCCAATACCGCCGGATGCTGATGAATGGCGGCTTCGACCTGCGTGCTATAAATATTTTCACCGCCGGAAATGATCATGTCTTTTGCACGGTCCACAATGAATAAATAGCCTTGCTCGTCCCAAGTCGCAATGTCGCCAGTCCACATCCAGCCGTCTCGAAGGGTTTGCGCCGTGAGTTCCGGACGGCGCCAGTATTCCACCATATTGGCTTCAGAGGAGACGATAATTTCACCGGGTGTAACGCCATCTTTAGGGATTTCATTGCCCTGTTGATCAACCAGTTTGATTGCGGTGATGAATCCTTCTCTGCCGCAGGACGCCAAGCGTTCTGGGTGATGTCCTGCCAGTGCAAGTTGATGGTCTTCCTGTGATAGGAAACTCATGGTCATGCCTTCAGTTTGCCCGTAGCCTTGGATGATTGTGCAGGGAAATTTAGTCAGGGCGTCTGCGACAACAGATCGAGGCATTGGCCCGCCGCCGTATTGAATATTGCGCAGTGAGCTGAGGTCATAATCGCTGAAATTATCCACAGCCATCATCCAGTTGAGCATTGTAGTGATGCCAAGGAAAGCGGAGACCCGCTCTTTTTGGATAACGTCCAGAGCTAGTTTAGCTTCAAAATTGATGAGCACAACGGGACATCCATGGGCCATATAATTCATGGCGAGGGCGACCGGGATGTGGAACATTTGTCCGGTTAGCATATAAACGTCTGTAGACAGGACACGCTCAGCGACGGTTTGGTTCAGCATGCCCATGAATAATGTTTTATGGGTGTGCAAAGCACCTTTTGATTCTCCCGTTGTGCCTCCTGTGTATAGGATCAGAGCGGCATCGTCGCCTCCAACCGACCCGCTTTGGGCGGGCTCCGCTTCGCGGCCAGTGTGCAATAGTTGTTCATATGCATCATCAGATGCGTTGCCGAAAATAAGGGCAGGGGTATTGTGTTGCGCCGCTGTTAATGTTGCGGCTAGTTTTTCGTATTCCGCGCTGGCAATGAGAATCCGCGGTGCTCCGTCTTGTACAATGCGGCCCAATTCGTCTTCACCCAAACGCCAGTTTAGCGGCTGGGCGATCAACCCCACGCGTGCGCAGGCGTAAAAAATCTCCATGTACTGGATACAATTTTTACTCAGGATGGCCACGCGATCCCCTTTTTTGAGGCCGGCATTGTCCAGCAGGGCGTTAGCCAGTTTGATGATTCGAAGATCAAGCGCTGCGTAGCTTAACCGGCGGTTATTGGGGACATCGATCAGTGCATCTTTTGCTGGCGTTAAACGGGCTGCTTTTGACGGTATTTTGCCTATATTCAAGGGCGGCCCTCAGTAGTTTGAGTCAAGATCTAAGTGGCGTTTCTCGATGCGCCATTGACCGTTCGTTTGACGGACGGTATCGCGATAAATTCCGGTGGATAGAGTTTGACTGGGTCCTTTTTCGGTTGCCAGTAGCGTCAGGTAGGAAACTACGTCTACTTGATCGTCTGTTGTCGGGGCAAAGAACAAATTGGAAATGACGTGGCGGCGCACATCATTTTGGCTGTCCATAGAGCTGGTCATCAGGGCCATGATGGCCTCGCGCCCTTCAAATGGCCCCATCAGGTCGCCGCCGGCAATGCGCAGCGTAAACGACGCATCATTTGCGAAGCAATCAGCCAGGAGTGGTTTATCGCGCTCGTCGTAACCGAACGCAGCGCGGGCGAGCAGTTCGTGGATGGCGAGTTTACTGTCCACTGGAATGAGCATGGGGAATCACCTTTAGGCGGCGTAGATAAACGGCCTAAGCATGCTAGAGCCAAAACCCATAAAGTTCAACGGCCCGCGAAGATGTTGGCGCAGCGCGTGCTCACCCCAGCTGTTGGTGGGTGAGAGTGATTCACGCATGGCNNTTTAACCGGATTGAGCGTATATTTGGTTGTTGGTGTGGAGTCAGGGTGTTTGCAGTATTGGCCGGCAGAACTGGGTAAGCGCCTCTAGATATTGCTCTTGGACCTCGATAAACGGAGCATGCCCAACACCCGGATATTCAACGACCTGCGACCGTGGGTGGTTGTGCCCTACCCAACGACCGATATCCGGCGCGACGAAGGCATCTTGATCACCCACAAACGACAATATCGGGAGGTTGAGTTTTTTTATCACCTCGCGCTGATCCAAGTTTGCCAAATCGCCAAGGGTTTGTGCTGCCAGTGGTGATGACTGCAGGAAGATCTGCCAAAACCAATTTTCAATATTTTCGCCCACTTCTTTTGCGCAGATGATTTTTGCTAAACCGTGCAGGAAGTTCACTCGGTCTTGGGACAGTGCAGCGAGTGTGGCGGCCATATCGTCTTTGGTTCCGCCATAAGGGAAATCTGGCATTTGTACGTAGGCGGGTGATGCACCGCCGGTCAGAACCAAACCGCAGCAGATGTCGGCGAGCTGGTTGGCGGCATCAACAACAACGGCTCCTCCGAGCGACCATCCATTCAACACCACTTTTTTCAGATTCAATTCATGTACGAGGTTGACCAGATCGTTCGCAATCGCGTGGATGCTCATGTCAGCAAAATCCTTCGACGATGCGCCACAACCGCGGTGGTCCATCAGCACGACGCGCAATCCCGCATCGCGCAGACTGGGTAAGACGTGATCCCAAGTGCGAACACTCATGCCCCATCCGTGCACCAATACCATAGCGACATCGCCATCACCGTAACTTTCAAAGTAGACCTGTTTGCCGCATTGGGTGGTCAAGTAACTCATGGAGATTGTCCTGTGGTTGTGTTGGAAAATTGCCCTGCTGAGGCTTTTGGATTAAGTTAAAGTGTATGATAAAGCGGTGGCAAAATGCCAGCCGGTGGTCGTTAGTGTTGCAGCGGGGGAGCGATTGATGAATCAGAGGAATTGGATTTTCTATGTCACGTTATTGGTTGTGTTTGGGATGCTCTGGGGCTGTGCAGACGAACAGGTTGAGGGTGACATAGATCCGGACAGTATGCAGGCCAGAGCGGATGAGATGCTCAGCAAAGAAAATCGTCCTGGGAAAGTTTATTTTGAGCAGGCCTGTGGCGCATGTCACAACGGGGCCGTCAAGAAAGCGCCGCATAGAGACATGCTGGGATTAATGACTCCTGAAGCAATCTTCGGCACCCTCAATACGGGCGTGATGCAGCAAGAAGCGCAAAATTTATCTCAGAGCGAAAAGATTGCGGTTGCCGAGTATCTTGCCGGGGCGGACTTTGGCGCGGCTCAACTTGATGTGCCGATGTGTCTTGAGGGCGAGGGTTTTCAGCCTGATTTGGCCGCGCAGGTCGCTCATTGGGGTATGCAGCCGACAAATCAGCGACAAATCTCTGCGCGTTCTGCTGGAATCGAGCCAGCCGATTGGGGCCGATTGAAGCCCAAGTGGGCGGTCAAGTTCCCCGGTGCTAATCGCGTACGCTCACAGCCCACTATGGCCGGTGGTTTGATTTTTGTTGGTTCCCACAGCGGACGGGTTTATGCGCTTGACGCAGGCAGTGGATGCCAAGTCTGGTCGTTTGCCGCTTCGGGTGAGGTGCGCACAGGGATTGTTGTCGCCTCTGCAGACACCGCTGCGGATGTCAGTCACGTGTTCTTCGGAGACGTTTTAGGCAACGTATACGGTTTGCAGGCGCATTCGGGTGAGTTGGTGTGGCGGATCCGGGCTGATGACCATCCTAATGCGACCATTACCGCAACCCCTGCGTTGCATCAAGGTACTTTATTTATACCTGTGTCTGCGCTCGAAGTGTCTCTTGCCATTGATCCAACGTATGCCTGTTGTACGTTTCGTGGATCGATTCTCGCTGTAGAGGCGGGTAGCGGAAAGACGCTTTGGCGCACCTATACCATTGATCAGGTCGCTACGCACCAGAGTCTGAACGCATCAGGCACCCCAATGATGGGTCCTTCGGGTGCGGTGGTTTGGAATACGCCTTCTGTTGACGCAAAGCGTGGCCAAATTTATTTTGGCACCGGTGAGAATATGTCGTCACCGGCCACACTGACCAGTGATGCGCTGTTTGCCTTGGATATGCAAACGGGTAAAGTCAATTGGACGTTTCAAGCCACGGCCAATGATGCATGGAATGTGGCCTGTGATACGCAAACACCTGATAGTTGTCCGGTAGAAAATGGGCCGGACTACGACTTTGGTGGTCCGACTATTTTGGTGCGCAGTTCGCAGCATGGGGATTTGGTGGTCGCCGGTCAAAAATCGGGATTTGTGCATGCAATTGCGCCTGAAACGGGTGCGTTGGTCTGGCAAACGCAGGTTGGTCGAGGCGGCATACAGGGGGGGATTCATTTTGGTATGGCTGCTGCCGGTGAACGTTTGTTTGTGCCGATTAGCGATATGGCAGATGGTCGTAGTTACCCCTTCCCGGACCGTCCGGGGATGCACGCCCTAGACCTCAATACGGGGACGTTGTTGTGGTCTACGTTGCATGAAGATCAATGTTTAGGGCGGGCATTTTGCCATCCGGGTATCTCACAAGTACCCACGGTGGTGGGTGATGTGGTGGTTGCGGGTGCTATGGATGGCTGGGTGCGTGCTTATGATAAGGTTAATGGCGACGTGGTCTGGTCGCTGGACACCACTAAAGCCTATACCACTAATACCGCAGAGGAGGCACGTGGTGGCTCTCTTGGTGGTGCCGCCGGGCCCGTGGCTGGGGCGGGCACCGTCCTGATCAGTTCGGGATATGGCATCTACAACCATATGCCTGGAAATCTGTTATTGGCGCTCGCCCTCGACTGATCGTTTCCCCTCCACTGATAAGGTGGGTCAGCTAGGTGTGGACCTGGGTCAGGCCTGGCACCACCAGGCGACCCCGTTTTGATCATCTTCAACGGTCAGCATGCGTCGTTCGTGCGCGCAATGCAGGTGTGCGAGTGACTCTCCTGTTGCCGGAAAGTAGCTCATGTCTGTAATCTGGCTTTTGAACAGCGCGGGGAAAACGTCCACAGCCCTTTTCGGCTCAGCACAAAGATCATAGAGCTTTTCCAGTGCAACTTCGTGCCAGTCAATAAGCGCGGTCAGACGTTCATGAACGCCCTCGTAGAGACTCTCATGGGCGGGCAAGACTAACAAATCGGGCGGTAATAATTCTCGAAATCGACCACATGAATTGATGAAGTCTCGCAATGGATTGGCGTTGGGCTCCGATGGTTGAACACTCACATTAGGGGTAATTCTGGGTAGGATTTGGTCGCCGGCGATGATCACTTTTAATTCCGGGCAGTAAAGGCAGACATGTTCTGGAGCATGGCCGTGACCAATAATTGCTCGCCATTCCCTGCCGTCTATTTGAATATATTGTCCATCAGTTATGCGCTGGTAGCCTGCGGGCAGCGGCGAGATGTTAGCCCCAAATTGCCCAAAACGTTCGCGGTAACGGTTTAACCGGGATTCGGTGAACCCTGCACGCCGATAAAATCGCAGAGCGTCCTCGGGTACGTCCGAGGGCCCGTCCGCAGCCATGACTTTGCACATAAAGAAATCACTTCTAGACATCCACAAGGCGCAGTCCCAACGGTCAGTCAGCCATCCTGCAAGGCCGGTGTGATCTGAATGAAGGTGTGTGGCAATCACTCGAGTAACGGGTTTGCCATCTAGGTAGTTGGCGAAAATTTGCGCCCAACAGGTTTGCACATCCTCGCGCAGCAATCCCGTATCGACGATGGTCCACCCGTCGCTGTCGCGTAGCAGCCAAACGTTGATATGGTTCAACCTGCCGCCCATGGGCATGCGAATCCAGTACACGCCGTCAGCAACCTCAGTCACTTGACCCGCTGCAGGCCTTTGATGTTCAAACCTGTAAGTGAGCGGATCAAATCCGCGTCTGGACATATTGTCTACCACAACCCTTTCCGTTAACTGTGTGCTTCGAAGATACAGGCCCAGGAGTGGTTTATAAAGGGTCACCTTTGGTGGTGGCCTGTTTTAGGTGTTGGTCTATCTCCTGGGTTGTATAACCCAATTCAGTCAGAATTTCGTGCGTGTGTTGGCCAAGCGCCGGCGTGTGGCTCGCCGGTGTCGAGCGCTTCCCTTGGAATTGTGCGGGGGGTTTGATGCGCCGGATCTGGCCCATGGTGGGATGATCACTGATGTCGATGGTCTGATTCGCGGCATATTGCGGGTGGTTAATGACCTCAGCGTAGTCCATACATTTGGCAGCGGGGACATCGTTTTTATTCAGTGCGAGCATAAGTGGTGCGGTTAAAAAGTGGCGGCAGGCTTGCTTTATAAGCGCCCGAAACTCCCCAATATTGCGTTGCCGATTTTCGGGGCTGCTGAAACGTTCATCGGCCAACAGGTTGGGTTGCTCAGTAGCATGCGCTGCGCCGACTTGTTGCGCGGAAGTGGCGATATTGATGGTGATGGCGCCGTCTTTGGTTGGGGTTAAATCGTAAGCGAAATCGCTTAAAGGCGCTGAGTGCTCTGCATCTTCGTCGAGTAAAGTCTGATGCATAAAGCCGTCCGGGAACAAGAAGTACAAGCCCGCATCCATCATTGATAGGTCGATGTGTTGTCCTTCGCCGTGCCTCTGCCGCGCATACAGGGCAGCCGTCACCGCTTGGCAGGCGGTATATGCGGTGATTTTGTCGCAAACCAAATTGCTCACAAATTCGGGGTTTTGCGGTCCTGCGCCCTGAACCGCGGTGAAGCCGGTTTGTGCTTGAATCACTGGATCGTACGCGGGCCTTTCGCGGTCTGGCCCGAGGATGCCAAAACCTGAAATTGCTGCGTAAATTAAGCGCGGATTGAGGCGTCGCAGTACCTCACTGCCTAGGCCCAATTTATCCATCACGCCGGGTCGATAGTTGCAGAGAACAACATCGCTTTGCGCGACCAGCTTTTTAACCGTTGCCACCCCTTCCGTACTTTTAAGGTCTAACTGCAATGAACGTTTGCCTCGATTGCAGTTGGCAAAAATTGCGGAAATGCCGCCTTTGCTGCTGCCGAGGTAGCGCATTGGATCACCTGATGCAATGGGCTCAACTTTAATCACTTGCGCGCCTTGTTCGGCCATCATCATGGCGGCGAACGAGGCGGTGATCATGGTCGAAAATTCTACTATTTTTATGTCGGCGAGCGGTTGCATGAGATGGTCCTGGCTTGAGCGTTGGTTTGACAGCATGTCTTTTTATGAACTGACTAGTCTACCCAAATCGATTGATGTTGTGAGATGGGTGATTTTGTAGGGTCAAGATTCACGGCTTCGTGCTAACAAGTGCCCGGAGAGGTTTTAAACTCAGCGAAGAGGCTTGCGCTTTGGCTAGATGTTGCTTAGCGTTTGGATGCGGGTTGATGCTGGAGAAAAAGATGTTCGATTTGGTGATCCGAGGCGGAAAAGTTTACGACGGGAGTGGCGGCGATCCCCAGATTGCTGATGTTGCCATAAATGGTGATCGCATAGCGAAGATAGGTCAGATTGATCAGAAAGGTTTGCGTGAAATTGATGCCACCGGAAAAATTGTGACACCTGGTTTTGTCGATATTCACACACACTTTGATGGACAGGTCACCTGGGATCCCCTGTTGGCTCCGTCAACAAGTCATGGTGTGACCACCATTGTCACCGGCAACTGCGGAGTTGGTTTTGCGCCCTGTAAGCCAGAGCAGCGCAATTGGCTGATTGGTCTGATGGAAGGTGTTGAAGACATTCCGGGCACTGCACTGCACGAGGGTATTGATTGGCAGTGGGAGACCTTTCCTGAGTATCTGGATGTCCTTGAAGCTAAACCTCTGGCGATCGACGTTGCAACACAAATTCCGCATGGTGCGGTTCGTGCCTTCGTGATGGGCACCAGAGCCGCTGACCATGAACTTGCCAGTGAGCATGAGGTAGCGCAAATGGGGGCGATCGTCGCACAGGCGATCGAAGCAGGCGCTTTGGGTTTCAGCACGTCCCGCACTGAAAAGCATAAAGACGTAAATGGTGTCCTTACACCGACCATTTCGGCTGAGGCCAATGAACTGGTTGGCATTGCGCAAGCCGTCGGTCAAACCGGTAAAGGGGTGTTGCAGGGTATCTCCGATTTTTATGATTTTGATTCTGAGTTTGCCCTGTTCAAGCGCATGGCGCAGGAATCGGGGCGCCCGATTTCGCTCACCGTGGAGCAGCAAGATGCGAGGCCGCAATGGTGGACGCAGTTGCTTGACGGCATTACTCAGGCTCAAAGCGAGGGTATTGCCATGTATGGGCAGGTGCCGCCGCGTGCTACCGGGGTGCTGTTGGGATTGACCGCCACCCTCAATCCTTTCCTCTTTTACCCACCTTACCGGCAAATTGCTGGATTACCGCTAGCGGAAAAAGTGGCGATCATGCGAACCGACGAATTCCGCGCAGCGATGTTGTCGGCGAAGCCCGTAGACCGAGATGCACCGTTGGTTGAAGAAATTCTGTATGGGTTTAATAAGCTTTATCAACTGGGCGATCCTGCCAACTACGAACCAGACCCTAAGGATGCGTTTGGTCCGCGCGCGGCGCGGGCAGGGGTCCGGGTTGAAGAAATGATTTACGACGCCTTGTTGGAAAAAGACGGGAAGGCGCTGCTTTACCACCCACTATTTAACTATGAGCCGGGCAACCTCGACCATGTTAAAAAGATGCTAGAGCATCCCTATACGCTGCATGGGTTAGGTGATGCGGGTGCCCATTGTGGGGCCTTGTGTGACGCAAGCTTCCCCACAACGCTGATCCAACATTGGGGGCGGGATCGGGTGCGTGGTGACAAGATTGCGTTGCAGAAATTGATTGCCATGCAGACTCGTGCAACGGCCAGTCAGGTTGGGTTGAATGATCGCGGTTTGCTCAAGCCCGGGTATCGAGCCGATGTTAACGTAATCGACTTCGAGAGGTTAACTCTGCATGAGCCGGAGGTGGTGTATGATTTGCCGGCAGGCGGACGACGATTAGTGCAGAGGGCAACTGGCTATGAGGCAACAATTGTTGCTGGAAAGGTAGCCTTTTGTGAGGGTGTTTCAACGGGTGAACTCAACGGTAGGTTAGTGCGTGGTGCGCAGGCGGATCCTGTGGGCTAAGGGCCCATCCTAAAGGTGAACGTGGCAAATCTGTATGCTCAATAAGCAAATGGGTATTTAGCGGATGAAAGAACTTGAAACCTTATCTAGGCGCCGATTTCTGCAAAACGGTAGTGTGTTTTTTGGGGCATCGGCGCTAGCGATGTTCGCCTCGGCAGAGTCCGCCGGGTTAAATGAGCCGCCCCTGATTGCAGGTAAATCAGGCTTGAGAATACTCAACGACCGTCCGCTTAACGCCGAGGCGCTGCCGCATTTGCTGGTCGACGCGGTGACACCAACCCGCCATATGTTCATCCGCAATAACGGCGTGCCCCCGGTAGGCGTAGACCCCAGCGGATGGCGCTTAAATATTGGCGGCGAAAGTATTATCCGGCCTTTGCGGTTGTCCATAAAAGATCTCCGATCTCGATATCAAAATGTCTCGCTGCAATTGACGCTGGAGTGTGGTGGCAATGGTCGTGCTGAATTTGATCCGTCGGTACCGGGTAACCAGTGGACATTAGGTGCGGTTGGCTGCCCGCTTTGGCATGGGGTGCGCGTGCGCGACGTGCTTGAAGATGCTGGGCTTAAAAATGACGCGGTTTATTTGGCGTTTCACGGGGCGGATACTCATCTTAGTGGTGATCCGGAAAAAGAGGTGATATCTCGAGGGGTGCCGATTGAGAAGGCGATGGCTGATGATGCGCTGATAGCGTGGGGTATGAACGATGGTGACCTGCATCCTATGAATGGCCATCCGCTGAGGTTGGTGGTCGCGGGTTGGCCGGCCAGCGCATCGGGTAAATGGCTTACCGGGCTCAGTGTCCGCAATCAAGTGCATGATGGTGCCAAAATGGGAGGGCAATCCTACCGCGTGCCGAAGAACCCCGTGGCTCCGGGCAGTGTAGTCGACGATTCGTCTATGAAGATCATTGGTGCCATGCCGGTAAAGTCGCTGCTCAGCGTGCCGCAAACTGGCGTGAGGCATGACCGGGGTCAGCAACTTAAGGTCTCCGGCCATGCTTGGGTGGGTGACGCTCAAGTTGTCAGCGTTGACCTCTCCACTGATTTTGGGCAAACCTGGCAGCGCGCAAGTTTGCAGGTGCCTGCGAATGTTGGCGCCTGGCAGCAGTTTAGTGCGGCGCTTGTTTTTCCGGCGGTGGGATATTACGAAATTTGGTCAAGAGCGACAGATTCAAACGGCCTATCGCAGCCTATGGTTCTGCCCGGGTGGAATCCAAAAGGCTACCTTAACAACGCCTGCCATCGCGTAGCGGTTCATGTGGTTTAGGTGCCGGTTGGCGCTGACGCTGGCGTTGGTAGCGTGCAATGCGGTCGCTGCGCAAGTGGTGCCCAATAATGAGTTGCAGGTCGGCGCGGGGGATCATTTGGTGCGTGCCCATTGTTTGGTTTGCCATTCGGCGCAACTTATTGTGCAAAGCAGTTTGACCCGAACACAGTGGCTGGACACTATCCGGTATATGCAAAGAAAGCATAATCTTTGGCCGCTGGGGGATCAGGAGACAGTTATCTTGGATTATCTCGAAGCCAACTACGGGGCTCGGTATCAATCCTCAGGGCGACGTAAAAACTTACCTTATTACCGCTAGGCTGAGATCTAAGGCAGTGATTGGGGTAAAGTGAGCGTCCCCATTATGAGAAAAACATTCAGACATGATCAACGACTATCCAGACCGCCATCATCCGTTTTTGGGATGTTTTAATTTTCGTGATATCGGTGGCTACCGCGCTGAGGATGGGCGCACTGTGCGCTGGGGTCGATATTTTCGAGCGGGCCGTCAAGACCGAATGACGGCGGAGGATCTCGAGAAATTATCCGGTTTGGGCATAAACACCCAGATTGATTTGCGCAAACCGGACGAAATTGCGGATCAGGGACGCGGGCCGCTACCTGCCATGGGTGCGAGCTACCACAATATCTCTGTGATTCCCGAAGGAGGCGTTGATCAACTGGCGAAGCTTGTGGGTGATACGGGTATTTCCGGCAAGCGCTATTTAGGCTATTTGGCGTTTGGGCCGGCATCGTGGCAGCAAATGTTCAAAATATTTGCGCAAGCCAGTGAGCATCCGATTTTATTGAACTGCACGGCAGGCAAGGATCGAACCGGCGTTTCTACGGCGTTTCTGTTGGCTGTGCTGGGCGTCGATCGGGCTGTGATCGAAGCGGATTACTTGTTAACTAATCGAGATGTAGAGCGCCAAGTTGACTTTATTGAAGCCAATGTCGGTCTTCCGGTGGGGATGAGTCGTGCAGACATGATGCACGCGGCGGGTGTGCCGGAAACGGCAATGCGCGATTTTCTAGATGGTCTTGATGAGCGTTGGGGTGGGCCGTTGGGTTATCTTTCATCAATTGGCATTGATGAGGCGACTTTTGAGGCGGTTCGAACAGCTTTTTTGGAATGATGGTGTTAAGTTTAGACGTTTTTGGCCGAGGCGACTGGGATGCGTAAAGTTCAATTGATTCTGGGTTTGTTGGTTGTATTGCTGACGTCAACTGTTCATGCCGATGAATTAGCGGGTGAATGGACGTTAACCATTGATACCCCAAGAGGGGTCCAGCACCCAACGTTAACCGTTGTCCAAGTGGGAGCGACGTATTCCGGCAGCTATAGCGGCGCACGCGGTGTGTTAGATATTGAGGCAATCGCCTTTGACGGCAGTCAGTTTTCGTTTCCTTTGGTACTGAATATGCCGATTGGCCGTATTGAGGTGACTTACCGAGGCAAGGTTGCGGGTAATCAAATGACAGGTCAGGTTGAGAACGCGCGCGGTAAGGTGCCCTTTAGCGGCGCGCGCAGCGCCCCCTAAATTGGGCCTATTGCGGGAGCTTGCCTGCGGGCGCCCCGGCCGGCTTTTGCTGTTGGGTTGATGCACTGATCATGGTTGCCGGTTGCGCATTTTGTGCGCTTGCGTATAGGGCCGCATATCCATCCCCAAAGCACCATATCGTGCGGCCACGCCTGCGAGTGTTTCATCGCACCAGTAGTCGCTTTGCGGTTGGGGGAAACCGAGCACCGCACGTTGGTCGAGCGTACAGGTAGCAATTAAACGTTCAAGAAACTTACTCTTATGATAGGCCGACCATGCCCAGCCGATGTGCAATGTGCTGATCCACTCAGCGCTGGCTTTTCGGTAAGTCACGTTTAAAGCAAATCGGCAGGTGCCAGGATTGACAGGGTTGCCGCGATGCCAAGTGTCGTGGCGGTAGAGCAGTAGGTCTCCAAAATCGTAGTCGATCTGGGTTTCACGTTCATATAAAAGGCTCCGGAATGTGCTGATCTGCGGTTTTACCCTGGCGAGGTACTCTTCGGCTTTTGTTCGGTCGTTGACGTAATCTAAGGTGCCAATGCCCGGGCTGTCGACGATTGGCCAGCGATACGCTGGATCGCTGTCGCCGCGGCGGGCGACGTAGGCGGTGCCGCCACCACAGGTTTTGCCATCGCTCAGGTATAACATCATTTCAACGGCTTCTGGCCGCGACCAAGGGGTAGGGTGAGCTAAACTATGATTCGGGTAGTCGACATGTATTCGTTGGTCGCTATTATCTAGGCTTGTTCCGGGTTTTTGCGCACGCCCATATTTTGGCCAGAGATCAGCTTGGCTCAATCGCAGTTCGCTGACCTTAACCTCCAACAAGGCGGCGACCGCCTGTAGTAGCCGGGGGTTCAGAACAATGTTGTTGAATTCCGCCAATTCTGACGGAAAATTCATGGCGCCGGCACTGCCAAAATCCTGAGTTTCATCAGCATTCAGGGTTCCGGGTTGCGGAAAGCGATCGCTGGCTGCTTGGTGCAGAAAGTTGACGTCGTTATCAGGAAAAAGGTTGGACACCAGCACCGCGCCCTCTTTCTGCCAACAACCAATTTGAGCTGCGGTCAGTGGCTGTGCAAGGTCAGTCACGGGGGTCGCTTTTAGTCTGGACAATGTTTCGTTGTTCGCCATCGCCGCAGGATAAGTGTAAAACTTGCGAGAATCTATCGTCGAGATGCTTCGCTTCTGCTTCGAGAAGTGACATGATAAGTTGTCTGTAAAGTTTATAAGCAAGGGGGGAGAAGCTTGAGATACGAAGCACCAACATCGTCAAAAGCCGTTGCCGATTTGATGGCCAACGCTAAAGGTAGCGCCTTTTTATTAGCCGGTGGTACCGACCTGCTGGTCCGCATGAAAAGCGGAGCCATTGATCCGGAATTAATTGTTGATATAAAACGCATACCGGCCACGCAGGCGATTACAAAAACCGCGTCTGGTTTCAAAATTGGCGCCGGTGTGCCCTGCGCTCAATTGGGTCGTGATGCAGCACTGGTCAAAGCTTGGCCGGGCGTTGTCGAAGCGGCCAATCTCATAGGGTCTGATCAGGTTCAGGGCCGCTGTACAGTTGCCGGAAACTTATGTAACGCCTCTCCTGCTGCCGATAGTGTGCCTGCAATGGTTGCGGCGCGGGCCAAGGCAGCCATTGTCGGGGCGGGCGGTAGGCGCTCGGTAGCGGTAGAAAAAGTTGTCACGGGACCCGGTCGTACGTCACTTGAAAAGGGTGAGTTCATCGAAGCCATTGTGCTGCCGACGCCAGCGCCGAAATCGGGAGATGCCTACCTGCGATTTACGCCGCGCACGGAAATGGATATTGCGGTATGCAGTGCGGCGGTGAACTTAACGCTCGGACCAAAGGGCGTGGTAACAGCGGCGCGTGTTGTGTTGGGTGCTGTCGCGCCGACTGTGGTATTGGTGCCGGCGGCGGCGAAAGCGATCATAGGCTCTACACTCGACGACGATGCATTGGCGAATCTTGCGGCGGCTTGTGAAGCGGCATGTGCGCCGATTGATGACAAACGAGGGACTGTTGAATTCAGGACTGAAGTGGCGGGTGTCTTAGCCCGTCGCGCAGCAAAGTTGGCCTACGAACGTGCGGGAGGTAAGTGATGGCTGGAGTACATGTTTCGACCACCGTCAATGGTGATGATGTGGAATTTGTTTGTCCCGGCAGCGAGTCTTTACTCGATGTGTTGCGCAATCGTCTTGGCTTGACTGGCGCAAAAGAAGGTTGTGGCACAGGAGACTGCGGCGCGTGTAGCGTCACGGTCGACGGACAACTGGTTTGTGCCTGTTTGATGCTGGGTGCTGAAGTGGAAGGTCGACAGGTCCAGACTGTTGAAGGCATGGCTCAAGGGGATCAATTACACCCGCTGCAGCGCCAGTTTATCGAAAATGCGGCACTGCAGTGTGGAATCTGCACCCCCGGTTTTTTAATGGCCGCAAAGGCTCTGCTGGATCGTAACCCCGACCCAACCGAGACAGAGATTCGTTACGCATTGGCGGGCAATCTTTGTCGGTGTACGGGATACGATAAAATTGTGCGTGCTGTGAGTGCGACCGCGAAAGAGCTCAGCCAAGAGGCGACAACGAAAGGCTCGAAAAAGCGCTAAAGAAATATAACTTTGGAACAGATTTTAAGCATAGTTTCAGCAAGCGTTAGCTTGCTTTAGAAAGGAGAAGTCACAATGACACTCGATACCCAGTTCACCGATCAAAAGTTTAAGCTTGTCGGCTCTCGCCCAGATCGTCCCGATGGCGTGGATAAAGTCACCGGTCGAGCGCGTTATGGCGCCGATGCAAGTGCGCCTGGACAGTTGGTAGGCGCTATTCTTCGCTCTCCTCATGCGCACGCGAAGATCAAGAAGATCGACACGTCAAAAGCTGAGAAACTCAAAGGCGTCAAAGCGGTTATCACAAGTGCAGATTTGCCGGATCTGACCAATGGTAATCGCGGAAATTACGATATTTTAGAAAATTGCATGGCCCGTGGTCGCGCGCTCTATGACGGACACGCGGTTGCGGCCGTTGCGGCGATTGACGCGGAAACTGCGCGGCGCGCGCTCAGCTTGATTTCGGTGGATTACAAGGTATTGCCGCATGTGACAGACGTAGATGCTGCGATGCGCTCAAACGCACCGATTGTCCAACCTCACGTGCGTACGGCTGGCGGGGAACCCTCTGACAAGCCCACAAACATTGCGCAGATATCCACCTTTGGTCATGGTGATGTTGAAGCCGGTTTCGCCAAGGCTGACAAGATTGTTGAGAAAAGCTACAAAACTGAACAGACTCACCAGGGGTACATTGAGCCGCATGCTTGCTTGGCCACCGTTGGACCCGATGGACAGGGAGAGCTGTGGGTAACAACGCAGGGCCATTACACGTTCCGTAACCTATGCGCGTCGTTGTTGGGCATGGATATTGCCAAATTGAAGGTGACGTCATCGGAAATTGGTGGCGGTTTTGGGGGTAAAACCCACGTTTGGATGGAACCTCTGGCGCTTGCGCTTTCCCGTAAAGCGAACCGCCCGGTTAAGTTAGTCATGAGCCGGGAGGATGTATTTCGCGCCTCTGGACCCACGTCGTCAACGTCCATGGATATTAAAATCGGCTGCACAAATGATGGGCGCATCACTGCAGCGACCGCAACGTTACGTTACCAGGACGGCGCATTTCCCGGCATTTGGGGAATGTTGGGGGCGATGACAGCGTTTGCTTGTTACGACCTGGAAAATGTTCAAAGTGTGGGTTACGACGTGCTGGTCAATCGGCCAAAGGTAGCAGCTTATCGCGCACCCTCGGCGCCTATGGCGGCTTTTGGCGTGGAAAGCACCATCGATTTGTTGGCCGCTGAACTGAACATGGATGCGGTAGAGTTTCGCCTGCTCAATGCGGCTAAAGAAGGAACCAAAGCGTCCTATGGGCCAACCTATGGGCCGATTGGTATTGGCCCCACGCTCGAGGCGGTGAAAAATCATCCCCACATGCATGCGCCGCTGGGTAAAAATCAAGGTCGGGGTATGGCTTGCGGCTTCTGGTTTAACTTTGGCGGTCAGACGTGTACCGACCTGAATATCGGTGTTGACGGAACGGTCAATATGACCGTCGGTACAGTTGATGTTGGCGGCGCGCGGGCATCGCTATCGTTGATCGCCGCTGAAGAATTGGGAATTCCCTATGAACATGTCAAATGTAACATCGGCGATACAGCTTCTCTGGGCCACAATGATACAACCGAAGGGAGCCGGGGTACTTTTTCCTCCGGCATGGCAACAATTTTTGCCGCTCGAAATGCAATCGAAGAGCTTAAGTCGCGCGCGGCGAAGACTTGGGATATTGACCCTGAAGAGGTTGATTGGGTTGATGGAGAGGCGGTTGCGAAGGGCGTTGAACACAGCAATCTGGGTCCGCTGAGCTTGGCACAGATTGCCAAAGCTTCACCCAATACTGGAGGCCCGATCGCAGGACACAGTGAGACGGTAGCCGACGGAGCAGGCGTTTCTTTTGCCAGTCATATCTGTGATGTTGAGGTGGATCCGGAGACCGGTTCTACGCGTGTTGTGCGTTACACCGTTGTCCAGGATGCGGGCAAGGCGATCCATCCTGATTATGTCGAAGGACAATTTCAAGGAGGGGCAGCTCAAGGGATAGGTTGGGCGCTCAACGAAGAGTATATCTACGGAGAAGATGGGCGACTGCAAAATCCGGGGTTCTTAGATTATCGAATTCCCGTGTGTTCTGATTTGCCCTTTATCGATACAGAAATCCTTGAGATTCCCAATCCTAATCACCCTTATGGGATTCGCGGGGTCGGTGAAACGTCGATTGTGCCGCCGTTAGCAGCGATTGCAAACGCGGTATCAAACGCTGCGGGCGTGAGGATGGATCATATTCCCATGTCGCCACCACGTATTCGAAAAGCCATCAAGGCTGAAGCGGCGATGCACCAAGAGGTTTCCGCTGGCTGATGTTAGAGGTGCAGCTTTCGGGCACGCTTCGAGACGCGGCTAATGGCGCGGCTTCGATCAACATTGAAGCCGCGACCATTCGAGAGCTTTTGCGCAAGGTTGTAGAGCAGTATCCGCGCATGGCGGAAAAACTAGAGGCCGGCATCGCGGTCTCTATTGATGGAAATATCTTTCGAGATAATTGGGGTGAGGCGATTCCTGCGCAAGCGGAAATCTTTTTGCTGCCAAGAATTCCTGGCGGATGACTTAACGCACTACCAGTCTAAATCGTCGGGTACAGCAAATTTCGCGTAATATTCATCGTCCTCGCTGCTGGGTTTGTCAGCGGCAGTCTGATGATCAACGATTATGCGCTTAGGGTCTCGCAAACTGATTTTTTCAGCGACGGCTTTTTCGACGAAATGGTAAATCCCATCGTTATTTACAATAACCAATACGCCGCTGATCAGTTGATCTTTTTGTGCTTGAGGAAGATACAGCCGCTTGATCTTTTTTCCATGTACAAAGTTGTAGGGTACGTCAGTATCCGTTGTGGTTTTTGACCGCTGATCATTTTGTAGAATGATTTGTTTAATCTCAGCGCGCTGGGCGCGTGCCGCGTATTTATCGTTCTGGACGCGGGCTGCGGCACGATCCTTTTCGGCCTTCGCTTTTTTAAGTTGCTGCGCGCGTTGTTTGACGTCAGGTTTTTTGGGTTCGTCAGATTTTTTGCTTTTTGGTGTGTTTGAGCGATTAACTTGGCGTTCTGCTTTTTTTGCCTGAGCGCTGGTTGCCAAACCTGCTTTTACCAATTGATCGCGAAGACTGCCCGCCATGGGTCGAGGATCCTGTGAATTTTTGTTAATTCTGTCGATGCCTGTGCTGAATGTAAACTGCTCTGAGGCAGTTCTTAGAGATTATTGCGGGCCTTGGTTTGGCTCACGCTGTTCAATTGAGTGATGTGCGCGTCAGGCGCCGGAGATTAGCGTAACCATTGCTCGCTTATGGGCTCTTTGGGGTATAGCATGCGCGGCCCAGCCAATCCCCTGTGCGGTCCTCGATATCCATGTTAGAAAAACAGCCTGTTGAAACGTTCACAACGTTTGATTTACCACCTAAATTACTGGCGGCGTTGGATGATGTGGGGTACGTAAAACCCTCGCCAATTCAGGCTCAGGCGATTCCCTATTTGATGAACGGTCAAGATCTCCTTGGTCATGCGCCCACGGGCACGGGAAAAACAGCCGCGTTTGCGTTGCCTTTGATTTCGCGAGTGGACACGAAAATTAACAAAGTGCAGATTTTAACCCTGGCACCGACGCGGGAGCTTGCACTGCAGGTGGCAGAAGCCTTTCAATCTTATGCGTCGCACCTAGATGGTTTTCATGTGTTGCCGGTGTATGGAGGGCAGGATTACGGGCCTCAACTGCAGCAACTCAAACGTGGTGTTCATGTGGTGGTTGGCACACCCGGACGCGTTACGGATCATTTGCGGCGAGGCACATTGAAGTTAGATGGTTTGCAAGCCGTTGTTCTTGATGAAGCTGATGAAATGCTGCGAATGGGTTTTATTGACGATGTGCAGTGGATTCTCGAGCAAACGCCCGCTGATCGCCAAATGGCGCTGTTCTCGGCCACCATGCCTAAGGTCATTCAAACGATTGCGCGACGATTTATGAGGTCGCCTGCAGAGGTTTCGATAGCGGCCAAAGCCAGCACGGCAGAGACAATCCGGCAACGTTATTGGCTGGTCGGCGGTTTACCTAAACTGGACGCCTTGGTGCGAATATTTGAAGTCGAGCAGACCGATGGTGTCCTGATTTTTGTTCGCACAAAAACAGCGACCACGGAGCTTGCCAATCGTCTTGAGGGGCGCGGTTTTCGTGTTGCGGCGCTCAACGGTGATATGGTCCAGAAGCATAGAGAACAGACCATCGATCGGCTAAAGGCGGGCAGTCTCGATGTCTTAGTGGCCACCGACGTGGCAGCCCGGGGTTTAGATGTGGATCGGATCAGTCATGTGGTCAATTATGATATTCCCTACGATACAGAAGCCTATGTGCATCGGATCGGACGCACTGGCAGGGCCGGTCGTGCGGGCGAGGCGATTTTATTTGTAGCGCCGCGTGAGCGCCGAATGCTCAATGCCATTGAAAGAGCAACTCGACAAAAGATCGAACCGTTGGCGTTGCCTACTGTCCAGGTGATTAATGAAAAACGCGTGGCTCGTTTTAAACAAAAAATCACCGATGCTTTGGCACAGGATGATTTGTCTTTTACCCGAAACCTTGTTGAACAGTACCAACAGGAGCACGGAACCGAGGCTCTAGAGGTGGCTGCAGCGCTGGCGCAGATGTCGATCGGCGATAAACCTTTGCTGCTCAAAGCGGACAGGAAACACGCCGAAGCTGCACCCTCAATCGAGGGTGAGGTCGATCGCCAACCGCGTAGTCGCCGCAGACGTGGGCAAGATGACGTGCCGTATGAAAGTTTCCGGCTTGAGGTTGGTGACAGTCATGGTGTCAAAGCCAGCAATATTGTTGGTGCAATTGCTAACGAGGCGGGTTTGGATGCCAAAAATATTGGCAGGATAGCTATCGAGCCAACGTTCAGCACGGTCGAGCTGCCCATTGGGATGCCGGACGACGTTTTTAATGATTTGCGCAAGGTGTGGATTTGTGGACATAAATTGGGTATCAGCCGGATCAAGAGTGCTCAAAGTGGCGCATCTCCAGTGAAACAGAAGAAGGTGTCTGGGCCTCGTGTCCGTGCTCCTGGAAAGAAGTCCAAAGCCGGCAAAGCCAATCAGGACCGACCCATGGCGAGGGCTGCGCAATCGGGGGAAAAGCCTGCTAAACGCAAGCCCAGGAAAGCGAAAAAATAGCGCTTTGAAGCCTCTGGCGTTGCCGGGTCGTGGCGGCGCCGCATAGATGAGCATCTTTGGGCTTGTGATGAACTGCGCCTGCGGTCATATTGCTTGTACAGGTAGCTGTTTGGAAACCCTCGTTGGATAAGACAAGCCCCGAAAAAAATCCCGTGTACTGGTTCTATGGATCTTCGGCAGTAGCCTATGGTGTGAAAAATAACGCCTTTAGTTACCTCCTGTTAATTTATGCGACTCAAGTTTTGGGTATTCCGGGTTATCTCGCGGCGCTGGCGCTTGCCACTGCCATGGCATGGGATGCAGTGTCAGATCTGTTCTTGGGACATTGGTCGGATAAAACGCATTCGCGATTGGGTCGCCGACACCCGTTTATGTACGCGGGACTGATCCTCTTGCCAATTTCTTTTTTTGCGCTTTTCAATCCAGTGATCGAACTGACGCAAGATAATCGATGGATGTACCTGCTGGTGACGGCAATGATGATTCGAACGGCGGTGACGTTGTTTGAGGTGCCTTCGGTGGCATTGTTGCCCGATTTGGTGAAAGACTACGACGAACGTAACAAATGGCTGGTGTTAAGACATGCCTTTGGCTGGTATGGGGGCAATGGTATTCATGTGATTAATATGGCTTTTTGGGTTGGCGCTTACGGTGTCGCAGCTCAGGCCGGCTATTCGATCTATGGCGCGGTAGGCGCGACATTGATCGCGGTTAGCATATTGGTCTCTAGTTTGGGTACCCAAAAAATTGCCGCGAGTATGCCGCCGCCTGCTGAGCCCTTTCGCCTCACTGAAATCTGGAATGAAATTAGCCAGATGATGCAGTCGCTGTCGAACCCTAATTTTCTCTGGCTGTTTGTTTATTCACTGATTGTCGGCGCGGCAGCTGGCATGTCTACAGCACTTTATCTTTATAACGTGACCTATTTTTTTGAATTTAGCGGGCCGCAGATTGCGGTTACCGGATTATTTGTATTTGCCTCACCGCTCATCAGCTATTTTTTAGCGCCGATGCTTGGCCGCAGGTTGGGTAAAAAACAAACTGCGATAACGGCTTTGGTGGGCGCGATATGCCTGTATCCCATCCCCTACGTGCTGACGCTTGCGGGTTATTGGCCTGAGTCGGGCGGTTGGATGAGCTTGATCATTTATTCTGTGTTTGTCGCCAGCGAAGTGGTGGGTTTTATTATTGGTGGTGTGATGCTGGATTCGATGATGGCCGACGTGGTTGAAGATAGCCAAGTGAAAACCAGCCGTCGATCAGAGGGCCTGTTTTATGCTGCTCGAAGTTTTGCCGCCAAAGCGGTCAGTGCGTTGGGTATTGTTCTGGCGGGGTCGATTGTTACGCTGGTTGGCATGGATGGCATTCAAAGTGCAAGTGCGATGACGGACGGTATGCGAGCCGATCTTGCAAGCTTCTTTCTGCCGGCCTACTGTGGCTTATATTTGTTGGCGATCTATCTTATCTCCCGATACCGCATTGACCGGCAAGCACATAACTCTAACCTGTTGAAATTGGCAGCTGATGAGCGTGCCAACAAATCCTCAGCTGCCGGAGGTGATTGACCGCGAGTGTACGTTGGCGGCGGATGTCCAGGTGGCCGCACCCGGGATATATCAGCTGCGTGATTGAAACGTGGCTCGATTAACCTAATCGAGTTTTTGTCGAGCACTTCAGCTGGGCCCAAAAAGGATCCAAATAACCATGCCCACAAAGGGCAGCAGCAAAATGATTGAAACCCACACCAGTTTGCGCTGAGTGCTTGCGTCGCTGCGTAGTGTTCGAGTTATCGCCCATAGGTCGGCGAGGATAATCAAGGTCGCGAGGGTTAGGTCCATGGCATCTTCAGATTGATCAGGTTTGATGGTTCTAGGTGCATATGCTGGGTTAGCCGAAGGTTTGTTGCAGCAGCTGTAGGTGTTCCAGACGCTCTGATGGGTCTTTGGCGGTATCGACCATGGGAGTCAGTCGGTTGACACCCAAGTCAGCGTAGGCTTTCACGGATTCAATCGAATCGTCTATGGGCATCATCATGATGTCGAGTTCTTCGCGTTTTCGTCCGGCGGCATCAAGGGCATTGTCCAACAAAGACAGCAGATGTGCGGTGGCTTTGAGGTCCAGCCCAAAGCCCCACCACCCTTGGCCATATTGCGCTGTGCGGCGCAAGGCTGCCGCGCCGTATCCGCCGACAATCAGCGGTATATGCGGTTTTTGCTGAGGTTTAGGGTCCATACGACCCCCGCTGACGCTAAAGTGCTCACCTTGGTGGGACACGGTGTCGTGGGTCCAGAGTTTAATCATCAGTTCCAGTGCTTCATCACACCGTTTGCCGCGGTTCTCCCACGCATATCCGCAACTCTCCACTTCCTCTTTACACCAGCCAACGCCCACACCCAACTCCACGCGCCCTGCGGAAAGCCAATCCAATGTTGCGAACTCTTTTGCCGTGTAGACCGGATTTCTCTGAGGGATGAGGCTGATGCTTGTGCCAAAACGCAGTTGTCGGGTTTGGCTGGCTAGGAAGCCAATTATGGCTGTCTGATCCGGTGCGCCCTGTCCGGCGGGAACAGGCAACTTCCCATCGGCGGAGCCGGGATAGCCAAATTCCATTTCATCAAACAACAAAACATGTTCCCCGAACCAGAGCGCGTCCATGCCTGCTTCATCCATTTTGATGGCAAGGTTGAGCAACTGATGAGGCTCGGTTGCCGGGGCAAAACAGGCGGCAACAGCTCCAATTTTCATTATCTGATTCCTCTAACGTGTGTCATTTTGTTCAGGCCCTTAATACGCGTTTATACATTGCGGTCATTTTTCGCCATGCTATTTCTGCCGGTTCGGGTCGGTACTGTGGTCGTGCTGGAAAACAGAAACCATGCTCGGTTTGTGGGTGGGTTTCGATTTCACAGGTTAGGTCCTGATTTGCCGCCATTGAAGCGTTTAGCGTTGGAATTACACCGTCCTCCACATAGGGGTCATGGGCGGCAAATCCGAGGTAGGCCTCCCCGCGCATGGTGGGGATTAGCTGGTGCGGAGAGTCTGCGGCATCGGTAACCATTCTAGTACCATATAACGCCGCTGTTGCTTTGATACGATCGGGGAAAGTGCCCGCGACCGAGATGACAAATTGGCCGCTCATGCAGTAACCGACGGTGCCGACATCAGCCAGGGCGTAGGGCACGGATGAAAGCCAATTCAAGATGGCACGGGTATCTTCAATCACCATGGCATTGGTCAACTGGCTGCCGATGGCAAACATTTTTTTTAGTTCGGATTGTCCTTTGGTTAGGTCGAAGCGAATCTTGCCGTGACGATAATAGAGGTCGGGTAGGACACATAAAAAGCCGTCATTGGCTAATCTTCGCGCAAAATCATGCAATTCCTCTCGGATACCGGGAACATCCATGTAGAGAATAATGGGTGAAGATGCACGTGATGACTCCGGCTGGGCAATGAAACAAGGCATCTGGCCGTCGTGAGTGTCAATTTGGACATGATGTGTTGGCATAAAAGCAATTTTCTCGGCTGACTGACAGGCCTAAAATAGTACACCGTGGGTAATTTAGCGATGAGATTCTCGAGAAAGTTTTGTGTTCCGAAGATGGGCGGGTTAGCAAAACTCCGGCCCCTAGTCAGCCCCAAAAAACCAGCTGCAAAGGTCAAAGAGGTGATCTTTTAGATCGCTGCCAAGGGTCCTTCGCGACACTGTTAGAGGCAAATTGTTTTTGGTTTGATGCCCGCCATCGACATTGTTTATCCAGTAACTTAAATTACCCACCAAGGGGCACATGTGCGGTATTTGTCCGGACATGTTTTTTTGGTGCTAAGGGGCGTCATGTTGGACGTTGAACCTTGTGTGCCGTTTGACGTAATGGGTGAACAAATGGTCTTGCTTAAGAAGTGGGTGGTGGTGGCTTTGTCGATGGTTCTGCCGCAGATGGCCGTGGCAGATGAAACATGTATGTCGCCGTATATGGCAAAGATTGTGGGGCAAGAGGATTTTGTCTATATCTGGACGCTTGGTGTTGAAGGCATAGGTAATGAGCAAGACAAACTGGTCACGGTATCGGTTAACCCTAGCGCGCCAGACTATGGACAGGTCAGGAATGTCTTGTCGGTGGGTGGTCGAAATGAGGCACACCACTCTGGATTGACGGACGACCGCCGATACCTTTGGGCCAGTGGTTTGGCCAGCAGTAAAATCTTCATTTTTGATGTCCACAGCGATCCTGCTAAGCCGAGCTTACACCGGGTGATAGACAACTTTGTCGCCAAGTCTGGGGGCGTAGTGGGGCCACATACGTCCTATGCGCTGCCGGGACGGATCTTAATCACAGGCTTGTCAAACCAGGCCAACCATGACGGCGTGACCGGACTGGTCGAATATACCAATGCCGGAGATTATATTACGACGCACTGGATGCCAAAGGATGGGGCGCTCAATGGTGCGGTGAAGTCAGGCGTATATGCTGACGGATATGGATATGACGTGCGCGCGCTTCCGAGAAGAAACATATTAATGACCTCGTCGTTCACCGGTTTGAACAACTATATGATGAATTTGGGTGAGATGATGAGCAGTCCCGAGGCTATGAGCCAATTCGGTAATACGGTGGTTGTATGGGACCTGCATAGTCGCAAGCCGAAAAAAATATTGGACGTGCCCGGTGCGCCGCTTGAAATTCGCTGCGCTTGGGGTTCCAACAATAATTATTGTTTCACCACAACCGCGTTGACCTCAGAAATCTGGCTGATCTACGAGAAAGATAACGATTGGCATGCGAAGAAAGTTGCGGATATTGCCGATGCCTCGAAAATTCCGTTACCGGTGGATATATCAATTTCTGCGGATGATGCCTCGCTGTGGGTGAATACCTGGAATGATGGTATGACCCGCTTATTTGATATCAGTGATCCGTTTGCACCCAAATTGAAAAGTGAAACCTCCATTGGTGAACAGGTCAATATGGTGTCGCAAAGCTGGGATGGTGAGCGCTTGTACTATACATCCTCGCTGCTGGAGAATTGGGACAAGACCGAGTCAACGGGCAAAGATCTTCAGTACTTTAAAGTTTATGACTATCAAGGAGGCGAGCTCACGCACAAACTGACCATCGATTTCATCGAGGAAGGCTTGGGTTACCCGCACCAGATGCGTTTTGGCGCATATTCGTTGTATGGGATGACTGCACCGGCTCAAACAGAGCAGTTGGCGAAACATCCTTAGGGCCGCGCGAATGACCGAATTAATCGCAAAACTCCTGATTTTATCGGTGTTTTGGGGGGTAATCGCGCCAACGTCTTGGGCAGCGCCTCACCATGTGGAGTCCGAGGTGCCCGCGCTTGCGCCCGGGTACCGGCCGCTTGGATTTGAGCTTCCTGAGGTTGGTAGCTATGAGCGACCGATTATCGGTTATGCCAGTGATGGTGTTGTTATCGATAGTCAGGGCAAGCAGACGACTTTACATGCCCTTATGCGTAATAAAGTCACGTTGCTGAGCTTTATGTATGCCTCCTGCAGCGATGTGAACGGTTGCCCATTAGCCAGTTATGTCCTTAATCGAGTGATGCAGCAGGTGACGACTGATCCGCGCCTCTCCAAGCAGGTACAGTTGCTGTCCCTCAGTTTTGATCGTTTGAATGATACGCCGGAAGTGCTGGCCACTTATGCTGCGCGTTTTGAGGCCCAAAACTCAGATAATTGGCGGTTTCTAACTGCTAAGAGTGACGTTGGCCTCGACCAAATGCTGAATCGATATAATCAGTTTGTGATTACAGATGTTGATGCAAACGGTAAGCCAGTGGGTACCTTATCGCATTTGTTGCGGGTTTACTTGGTCGACCAAAGGCAGAATATTCGCGAGGTTTACTCGGTTTCATTTTTGCATCCGGATATATTGATTCAGGATATTCTGACGGTTTTCGCCTCCACTGAATCTTGAAGCTGATCAGATGCGTATGCCTGATTGCTGCCTTCTTTGATGACCAATAGGGTGGGCACAATAAACAGGATCAAAATACTCGCAAATAAAATGCCAACCGCCAGACTGATGGCCATTGGAATCATAAATTGAGCGGTAGTGCTGGTTTCAAAAATCAGCGGCATCAGGCCTAGCGAGGTGGTCGCGGTGGTGAGGAATATCGGTCTAAATCGCCTTTGCGTTGCCAATAGCACTGCCTGTTCGACGCTGTAGCGACCTTCGGCGCGAAATTTGTTGTAACGGTCGACGAGAATTAGCGAATCGTTGACGACAACGCCGCTCAGGGCTACGACGCCAAACAAAGAATAAAACGACAGATTGTAGCCCAATAAGTAGTGTCCAATAAAGGCGCCTGCGGCACCAAATGGTATCCCAGCTAAAATGATCAGCGGTTGCGAGTAGCTGCGCAGCAAAGACGCCAGAAGGGCAAAAATCACCAGCAGCGTGAGCAGACTCAGCCTTCCCAGTGATGCCAGACTCTCAGCTTGATCTTGGGCAAAGCCGGCGCTCTGGATCTGTAAACCAACAAATCGGTCTTTAAGTTCGGGCAAAACCTCTCGCCAAAGGTTAGCTTCGATGTCGTCGGGGTTTGCTACAGAGCGGTCTACGCGCCCGCTGACGGTAACAATTCTGCGTCCGTTGACGCGCTCAATTCGAGAGAAACTTTGACTTTCTGTCACGGTGGCAACCTCTGATAAGGGCACCTCGAGACCATCGTTGCGCCGGATGCGCACGTCCAGGAAATTGCTGACGCTGCGACGCTCGGCCTCCGGGAAACGGACCATGACTTTCAATTCCTCCCGCCCACGTTGAATGCGTTGCACTTCTTCACCATAGAATTTTTGTCGCAACTGATTAGCGATATCTGCCGAAGTTAAACCGGTTGCAATGCCTGCTGGGGTGAGTGAGATGTCGTACTGGCGTTTCCCTGGGCTGTTGGAATCCTGCACCTCAAATAGGCCGGGTGTGGTCTCGTAGTTTTGCTTGAGCGCAGCCACGGCTTGAGCCAAGACGTCTTCGTTTTGGTGGGTCAGGTCAAAGGCGATATCAGAGGGGTTTCCGAAAAACTGCGATACGTAGTTCAGCTTTTCTACTCCTGAGATGGGCCCGACAGCCTCGCGCCAGAGAGTTTCTAAGGTTTGGGCAGATAATGTTCTTATGGGTTCTGGATTAAGTTGGATTTGAATGGACGCCAAGTGATTCGCTACGGTCACGCGACCGCCGCCAAATGGTCCCCCGCCCGTGGAGGTTTGCCCGCCGACAGTCATGCTCACTGACCGAAAGGCGCTGGCTCCGCTGTCCTGATTGACTTGTCGCGCACCATTGACCAATCGCTCGGCTGCGGCCAAGGTTACTTCAAAGGGTGTCCCTACGGGAAATGCCAAGCTGGCTGAGATGCGGGTGGACTCGATATTTGGCAGAAACTCGAAGCGCACTAGTTTGAAAGCCACCAGCGCCATAGCGCAAAAGAAGAATAACGCGGACAGAAAAATAGTCGTTTTCTTGTATTTGATTGATCTGGCGATTGCGGGCATGAGATGTCTATCGCGAAAAGCCATCAGCGCCTTTGAGAGTGTTTTTTGGATTTTATTAAGTGGCCACGCGCTCCAGTGATGCCCGTGAGTTAAGTGTGCTGGGAGAATCAGGAAGACCTCCAACAAAGACATCAACAGAACGGTGACGACAACAATCGGTACTGCCTGATAGAACTGGCTAAAAAAGCCGCTCACAAAAGCCAATGGTGCAAAAGCTGCGATTGTCGTCAGCACGCCAACAGTAACGGGGGCGGCGACCCCTTGAATGCCTTTGATCGCTGCGGCAAGGCCTTGTTCACCACGCTCCTGCTCAGCGATGATGTTTTCACCGACGACAACGGCATCATCAACGACTATTCCTAAAACAATAATGAGTGCAAGCAGTGTGATGACGTGGAAATTGACACCAAAGGCATCAAAGAAAAGAAAAGCGCCGAAGAATGAAATGGGCACGCCCATAGCAACCCACGTTGCCAGCCTCAAATCGAGAATTAGCACCAAAAATAGGAATACCAGCGTGAATCCAAGCACGCCATTGCGGGTCATTATACTGAGATAGTTTCTGACTGAATCTGTGGCATCCTCCCAGATGTCGATTTCTATTCCCGGCAACGGCTGGTATTGAGCGAGCATCGTGCGGATATCTTGTGCAATTTTTAAAGAATCTTCGGCGTCTGATTTCTGCACTTTGACAAACAAGCTTGGCTTGCCGTTGAATTGGTGTATGAGGGCATCTTCGGTAAAACCGTCGTTAATGCTTGCGACGTCTTTGAGTTTTAAGTGCGTGCCATCGGCTAAGGCTTGTACGGTAATGTCTGCGAATTCAGAACCTGTATAGCGTTTGTTGTTGGTGCGCAGTAGCAGGTCACCGGCGTCCGTGCGTATTTCTCCAGAAGATAAATTCAGGGACGAGCCGCGAACGGCAGTCGCAATGTCGCTGATTGAGAGTTGGTAGCGACGAAGCGTGTCTTCGTCCACCTCGATAGATATTTCGTAATCTTTTGCACCAAAAAGCGAGACCAGTGATACCGAAGGTATGGCTAATAGCTCTTGCTCGAGTAATTCGGCACCTTGACGTAGTTCGCGCTCTGAAAGTGCTGATGAGACCACCAAGGTCATGACATCGCCGATGGTTTCGACCACCTCGATGTTGGGTTCCTCTGCCGCCTCTGGAGGAAAGTCGGCCAGCCGTTCGATCGCCGTTTCGACATCATCGCGTACTTTTTTCTGGTCGACAAACGCTTTGAGTTCGACCGATATTGCGCCGGAATTTTCATAGGCACGGGAGGTCACGCGTTTAACGCCGTCGATGCCCAATACCGCCTCTTCAACCCGACGTGTGATGCCCTCTTCGACCTCTGTTGGGGTGGCACCGGGATACGGCACAGTGATGTTGATGGTGCCGAGATTAATTGTCGGAAAGGTCTGCGCGGTAATGCCTGATGCGGCGATGAAACCGCCGAGTAACATCACAACCATGATTAGATTTGCGGCCACCGGATTGCCCGCAAAATAAGCCAGGATCCCGTTAACGGTTGAAGTATTGCGGGGGTCGACTGGCCCCTGAATGTCACTCATGGGTTGCCCTCGACCCTAACTTGCATGCCTTCGTATCCTCCGGGTACGGTACCCAGTACCACCCCAGAGCCGCTGGCAAAAGCATTGGTGACAATGCCTTGAGTGTTGCGATTTAAAAAGTCAGGTTGAATTCTGTTTAGCTTGCCTTGGACGACTGTCCAAACGGACTGGTTAATCTGCTCGGTTGCCTTGGGCAGTAAGTAGGTGTTGTCCAAGGTTGGGCCGATGATTTCAACGTTGAGAAACGTGCCGGGAGAAAGTGCTGCGGCCTGCTCCAGATCAAGATAGATTTGGGCAAAACGCGTGCGTTCATCAACAACGGGTGCGACGCGGGAAATTATTGCTCGGTACTGTTGACGGTCTGTTTTCACCAGTGCCTGACGTCCGACGGCCGGTTTCAAGCCCTCGAGTTGGGTCGCAGAGAGAGGTACCATGGCCTCCACGGCGTCGTTAGCAAAGACGCTGCCAAACGGTTGGCCCTGATTCAGCAATTGTCCAATTTCAGCGTCCGATGCAACGACACGACCGCTGAAGGGCAGTGAGAATTCCGTGCGATTGAGGTTTAGCCGAACGACATTTTCGTTGGCGATTGCTGCAGCGAGTTGTGCTTTGGCCTGATCAACTTGCGGTAGCTTTGCGACTAATGCGGGCACCTCGACTCCCGGGCGTACCAGCGCGTAGTTGGCAATGGCTGCGTCGCTTTGGGCTTGGGCTAGTTCTAATGCTGATTGAGCAATGTCTTTTTGTGCTTGGGCTTGTTTCAGCGCCAGGGCGAAGTCTTCAGGATCAATGCGTAAGACGGTCTCACCAGCCGTAAAATAGCCGCCAGGCTTGAAACCTTCGGCTACCCATATGACTCGCCCTGAAATCTGCGGCACCAGCGTGATCGAATTGCGCACCACCACCGAACCGGTTGCATTGAACTTCAGTGTGTTCTCTGAGGATATTGGTTTGACGAGGCTGACCAGCGGTGAATCCGTTTGCCGCTGCTTGACGGTAGTCATGCTCGATTGGGCAAGAGCTTCTGTTTCTGTTGGAGCTTGGGCGTAGATAAAAGCGCCGGCGACGAGAATCAGAATGCCGGCGATCTGTAAGATGCCCAGAGTACGGCGGTAGAATTGCGTAACGCGTTGGCGAAGGCTCAGCCAGATTAGCCTCATTGTTCTTTCCTAAATCATCGGCAGTGGGTAAGTGCTAGCCGAATACCGGATAGCCCAGCGAGGTATGTGCGGCCGACACAGCGCCGTACAGAGCGAGCGTCAGCGCAATAGCCCCTAGCTCTTTAGTGGCTGAAGAGGTGATATTCACGTCGGCTTTGCCATCCTGCTTGCCGATTAAAATGACGCTCACGACGGCCCAAGCCAATAATCCACCGAACAGTACAAACGAAGCAACGTCGCCGTTAACCAACAGGTGGGCGATGGCCCACGTTTTGATCGCGGTCAGTTGAGGATGTCGTACTTTGGTGTTGAGTTTGACCTTAATAACAGAAATGACCATGAAATAAATCGCGAGCAACATCAGCAGATTGTTGAGTCCTACCATGGTTGCGGAGCGGCCCCAAAATAATGGACCGGAGGCTTGCTGATAGCCAATGATCATAAGAACAATAGAAATTAGCACCGCGACTGCCACACCCGCTCGGCCTGCATCGCCCGCGGCAGCACGTTGTGTGGGTGCTGCGCGTTTAAATAAATGAGCCGAAGACCACAGGACGACACCAAATACGAGATAGATCATGCTTGATTCCTAATTAACGGGCTGCGGCACAGGCGCAGCGGGTAGATTCGACACCAGTTATACCCTCATTTTAAAGGTAAGCAAGTGGGTCAACGAGTTTGGATATGGTGGTCGCCTGTTAACGACGGGTCGAGCTCAAAAAATCGGGCAGGGGCACAAGTGGTGCGGTCGGGTCGCTAATGGTGGCGGCAATGGTATCCATCCGTGCTCCGCGGTTCGGATGGGTGTCGAAAAACTCAAGGAGTTGGTTGTAGCCCCTGGTGTTGTCAGCAAGGGTCTCGACAGACTCAAAAAATTCAGTAGCGCCCGCAGTGTGGCCATAGTAACCGTTCAGCAAATTCAGAGCATATTGATCTGCGCGGCGTTCCTGCTGCCGGCTGAAACTGAGCAAGAGAGATTGAGCAGAGAGACTGAAGAGGTTTTCTGCAACGCGGGTTTCAGAAAATCCTGAAATCAGAGCGATTGCGGCTAGACTGACGGTTGCCCTGCCGGTTGCCAACAGGGGATCGCGGTGCACAAGATGTCCCAGTTCATGAGCGATGACCATGGCGAGGCCGTTTTCCGTGTGCAGGTTATCCAGTAGTCCCTGGTGTATGAGGATATTACCTCCCAAGGTCGCAAAAGCGTTGATTTTTGGGGTGTTGATATAGCGAACTTTGACGACAAGGCCTTCGGGTAAAGTGTCTTGTTGTGCCAGTCGATTGGCCAGTTTTTGAAGATAATCCGCTTTTTTCTCATCGGCGCTGGCGAGTTTGGTTTGTATCTCCCAAACAGGTTCTACTGTACGGAGTATTTTTTGCTCGAATTGAAAGGGTAGCTGGGGGACTAGCCAGGCCGCCAGTAAATGTGCGCTGACCACCAGGGCGAGCAGCCCAAGCGCAATCCCAGTGAGCATCCAGGCAAAATCAGCCAGCGGATGTGTTGAGGATATATTGATGCCCTCAGGGATTTTGGGGTTGTGATAGCGCATCGTTCAAGGCGTACGTGAAAGTCCTGTTCCATAGGCCAATACTTCAACGGCACCGATTTGGCCTTTAGCGCCTTTGGTGATGGATGCAGTTTCTAATTTCACATTAAAGATCATGTCTAGACCCTGGCGTTGGGCATCGGCTTTCATGCGCAGAACGGCTTCGCGCCGCGCGCGTTCAACAAGTGACTCGTAGGCGTTCACGCGACCGCCAACAAGACTGCGCAGCCCCGCCGATATTTTTTTGAAATAATCGATAGAGATGACCACGTTACCCGTTGCGAGGTGGGAGGCTCCGCTATAGGGTTGCGGCGGAATGCGGGTAGTAAAGGTGCTAACGCCGCGCAACGTCTCCTCGCGTTCGAGGATTGAGCGAAAATGTCTGCGTTCGTTTAAGCTACCGAAAATGTAGCCGATGACCGTTAGCGTCAGTAGCGTGATCACTTCGAACATTATAGGGCTACTCCAGGACCACGGCGGTGCCGTAAACAAATAGCTCAGCGGCGCCCGAGGTAATAGACGAGGTCGAGAATCTGACGTTTAAAATGGCGTTGGCTCCGATGGCTTGCGCTTGAGCGACCATTCTTTGTGTCGCCTCTTCGCGAGATTCTGTCAGCAATTCGGTATACCCAATCAGTTCTCCCCCGACCAGATTTTTAAAGCCTGCCATAATGTCGCGTCCTGCATGTTTGGTGCGTACCGTATTGCCTTGTACCATGCCAAGATGCTGGGTGATTGTTCTGCCGGGAACAACCTCGATGTTTGTGATAATGATGTCGGTCATTGAAGACTCTAATCGTACATGGGGTTCTATCATGACATTGCTGCGAATAGTCTGCGAGTCCCTTTTTGACGGCTGTCGATCAGTCAAAAGGTGAGGTCAGTTGCTCCGCAAATGCTTGGGTGGCTGGTGACATTGATTGGCCTTTGCGGCGCGCCAAGCCAAGGCGGCGAGTAATGGATACTCCTGAGATTTCAACTTGCTTGACCAATGCTTGTCCCTGAATGCCCATTTGCGATACAAAGGCGAGATTGCCGGTGCTGGCAACCATGCGCACGATAGCCGGGATAGAGCGTAACTCCATGACCACGTTAATCTCGATGCCCGCGGCTCTTAAGCTGGCGTCGACAATTTGGCGGATGGCGCTGCCGCCCTCGAAGCCAACAAAATTAAGGCCATCTAAAGCGCTGACTGGAACCGTCTTTGCGCGGGCCAAAGGATTGTCGGAGGACGCGATCAGAACAATATGGTCGTCGACCATAGGGCTGATCTCGAGCCCTGTGGCACGCACGGGTTGGGTGACTAATCCTAACTCTAGCCTGCCGTTTGCAACGTCGCTGGCAATGTCGCTGCTGGAAGCTTCTTTGACGTGAAAGTGCACACCTGGAAAGTTGCGTTGAAAGCGGGCGATAGCATCGGGTAGCACAAAAGACACGGCGGTTGCTCCGCCGCCGATGCGAATAGTGCCACCTTCTGCGCTGCGGTGACTGGCGACCTTAGATTTCAAACTGTCGTAGCGGTCGACAAGCACCCGCGCCTCGCGTTCGACGACATAACCCAGCTCGGTCAGAGTTGCCCCTTTGCGGCTGCGACGGAGCAATTGGGCGCCAAACTCTTGTTCGAGTTGCTGAATACGCCGAGTTAAAGCAGGTTGCGTAAGACCAAGTCTTTCTGCGGCTTCAGTAATGGCGCCGGCATCAGCGACAATTAAAAGAGATCTGAGTAAGTTGAGGTCCAAAACGACTGCGCCTAGTTAATCCGAGTTAAGCAATATGTCTGCATGGCGACAAGATATCTGTCGTTGCATCAGTAAATTTGATGTTATACATGAAATATATCCATTTTACGCATGAAAATCGCTCTGGTAGATTACACGCCGTTTTTTATCGTCCGTAATCGATTTTAGAGGTGATCATGCTCGAAGCCTATCGCGCCCATGCAGCGGAACGTGCTGCCCAAGGTATTCCCCCGTTACCCCTTAACGCTGAACAGGTCGGTGAGCTGGTCGAACTGCTCAAAGCACCTCCCGCAGGCGAAGCTGACTTTTTACTAGATCTATTGACTCAGCGCGTGCCGCCGGGTGTGGATGATGCAGCCTACGTTAAAGCTGCATTTTTAGCAGATGTGGTCAAGGGCGAAACGGTCTGTGAGCTGATTGATCAATCGCATGCGATTTCGCTGCTGGGGACCATGCTGGGTGGTTATAACATCATGCCCTTGGTCGATTTACTCGATGATCCCAATGCTGCGGCCGCCGCGGCCGAAGAATTGAAAGGCACACTGCTTATGTTTGATGCCTTTCACGATGTAGCGGAAAAGGCACACAATGGTAATGTCCACGCTCAGGCTGCGTTGCAGTCTTGGGCTGATGCTGAATGGTTTAGTGCCCGCCAAGACCTTCCTGAGACCATAAAACTGACAGTCTTTAAGGTTGCAGGCGAGACCAACACAGATGATTTATCACCTGCTCAAGATGCTTGGTCGCGCCCTGACATTCCGCTACATAGTTTGGCTATGTTAAAAAATCCGCGCGAGGGGATTACGGATGCTGCCGGTCAAATCGAAGCGCTTAAAAACAAAGGAAATCCCGTCGCCTACGTGGGTGATGTTGTTGGTACGGGGTCCTCACGAAAAAGTGCTACCAATTCTGTGCTTTGGGCAATGGGAGACGATATTCCATTTGTACCGAATAAGCGCCAGGGTGGTGTGGTCCTGGGTGGTAAAATTGCACCGATATTTTTCAATACGTTGGAAGACTCGGGCGCGCTGCCAATTGAGTGCCCTGTAGAAAAAATTGCGATGGGTGATGTCATTGTAGTGAAGCCCTATCTGGGTCGGGTGGAAAAAGAGGATGGCGAACTGGTTTGCGAATTTGATCTCAAGACAGAGGTTATTCTTGATGAAGTCAAAGCCGGGGGGCGAATTCCGCTGATTATAGGTCGCAGTTTGACCGAAAGGGCCCGGGAGGCGCTGGGTTTAGGCCCCACGGATAAGTTCAGGCGCCCAGTGGATCCCAGCGCAAGTCAGAAAGGGTTTACGTTGGCGCAAAAAATTGTCGGCCGTGCGTGCGGCTTATCGGACCAGCAGGGAGTTCGTGCGGGGACTTATTGTGAACCTCGGATGGGAACTGTGGGCTCGCAGGATACAACAGGACCGATGACACGTGATGAACTCAAAGAACTTGCGTGTTTGGGTTTTTCCGCCGATTTAGTGATGCAGAGTTTTTGCCACACAGCGGCGTATCCGAAACCGGTAGATATTGAAACCCAGCATACCTTGCCTGACTTTATTCAAAACCGCGGTGGGGTGGCACTGCGACCCGGAGACGGCATCATCCACAGTTGGTTGAATCGCATGCTCTTGCCGGACCAAGTGGGCACGGGGGGTGATTCGCATACTCGTTTTCCCTTGGGGATCTCTTTCCCAGCTGGATCAGGACTGGTGGCATTTGGGGCTGCGCTGGGGGTCATTCCTTTGGATATGCCCGAGTCGGTGTTGGTGCGTTTTACCGGTGAAATGCAACCGGGTATCACGCTCCGAGATTTGGTGAATGCCATACCCTATGCCGCGCTGCAGCGCGGCTTGCTGACGGTGGATAAAAAGGGTAAGAAGAATGTTTATAACGGTCGGATTCTTGAAATAGAAGGGCTGCCGGATCTGACGGTCGAGCAAGCCTTTGAACTGTCTGATGCTTCTGCTGAGCGCTCTGCTGGCGGCTGCACGATCAATTTGTCGGAGGCCTCGGTAGCAGAATATTTGCGCTCTAATGTGGTTATGCTGCGTTGGATGATTGCCAATGGTTATGGTGATGTTCGTACCCTTGAGCGGCGTGCGCAAGCCATGGAGGCGTGGTTGGATAAGCCGTCACTGCTGCGGGCAGACGCCGATGCCGAGTATGCGGAGATTATTGAAATCGACATGTCGCAGATCAAGGAACCGTTGCTGGCATGTCCAAACGATCCGGATGATGTGAAAACGCTTTCTGATGTTGCGGGCACAAAAATCGACGAAGTCTTCATTGGCTCATGTATGACCAATATTGGCCACTTTAGAGCGGCGGGCAAACTGTTGGAGGCGTCCAAGTCAGTGATACCGACACGACTGTGGATTGCTCCGCCCACCAAAATGGATGAGCAGCAATTGATGGATGAGGGGTATTACAATATTTACGCGCAAGCCGGCGCTCGCACCGAGATGCCGGGCTGTAGCTTGTGCATGGGCAATCAAGCGCGGATTCAAGCTGGATCGACCTGTGTGTCGACGTCTACGCGTAACTTCCCCAATCGGTTAGGACAAGGCGCGAACGTGTTTCTTTCTTCTGCAGAACTCGCGGCGATTGCTTCGATTTTGGGCAGGCTGCCAACCGCAGAAGAGTACCTAGCGTATGCTTCGAAAATAGACTCTATGGCGCCTGAAATTTATCAGTATTTAAACTTCGATCAAGTGCCAGAATTTTTGGCTGCGGCTGAGAAAGGTCGATCTATCGCGCAAGAGATTGTTGTGCAGGCTTGAAGATGTCACACGCGATATCCCTGCCGATCGGCAACAAGGGTTAAGGCCAACGGGGAAATAAAGGGTGCAAATATGATCAGTCTGGGTGAACTCGTTAATATTTTGCCACAAACAGGGAGTGTGGAATGGATTGGCGTGCGGCCGGCGAAGTTCGCACAAATGTGCGCAACGACGGAGATTGCTGCTGAGGTTGACAGAGGCTTGGTTGGCGATCGTTATGCCAGGAGAGGCGGAAAAAGGCAGGTGACGCTCATTCAGGCTGAGCATTTAGAGGCGATGGCTTCTATGTTGGACTTAGCATCTCTGGAGCCGCAGTACCTGCGTCGCAACATTGTTGTGCGTGGCCTGAACCTATTGGCGCTCAAAGGTAAGCAGTTTCAAATCGGTGGCGCGGTCTTGGAATATAGTGGGTTGTGTCACCCCTGTTCGCGAATGGAAACTGTGTTGGGTCCAGGCGGTTATAACGCGATGCGCGGCCACGGTGGAATCAACGCCAAAGTGGTGGTTGCGGGTAATATCAGGACAAATGACAAGGTCCGCGCGCGGTGGCAGGATTAGCCGTGATTCAGTGACTTGAGCAAGGCTCTGGTCGCGTCTCGCTCGCGCTCATTTAGACAGAACTCGGAGGCTGCAAAGTCTGTTACGCCGGCCTCGGCCAAAGCCGATAGCCCGTCGGTGACTTCAGTCTGGCTGCCTACGATGGCCACATCTGCAGGCCCTGTGACGCCTTCCCGGTCGAACATGGAACGATACGAGGGTAGATCGCCATACATGGCCAACCCTTTTGTAATGCTGGCGCGCACGATCTCCGGTGAATCGGTGACGCAAACGGGAAGCGTTGCGATAACGCGCGGTGTGGCGCGTCCCGCCTCGGCAGCAGATTCAAATAACCGAGGCACGATGTGCGTTTTGATGGTTTTAGGACCAACCCACGCCAAAGTTGTGCCGTCAGCCAGCTGACCACACACGCGCAGTGCTTGGGGTCCCAGTGCGGCAACTACCACGGTGATATGTTGCTCGGGTTTACGAAACAGGCTGGCTTGGCAGCTGAGGGTTTTGCCGGCATATTGGACGCGACCCTCACGCAGCAGCGCCATCAATATATTGAGGTAATCCCTCAGGTGGGCGATGGGTTTTTCAAAGGCTAACCCCAATTGTGCCAGCATGATCTCATGGGAGAGTCCGACACCAAGGATGAGCGGTGGTTTGATCATATCTTGTGTGGTGAGTGTTTGACCGGCCAGAACCATCGGGTGTCTTGGGAAGGTGGGGACAACCGCGGTGCCTAGCCCCATGGTTTTAACGCGTTGCCCAGCAGCGGCCAAAACAGTCAGGGCATCAAACCCGCCGGTGGGGTGTTCTGCCAACCAGTAGTGCGCAAAGCCGTCGCTTTCTGCTTGTAGGGCATGCGCCTGTACTGCTGCTACGGATGCTTTTTGTACCAGGCCTGTGCCGTTAATACCTATTTTCATGTCGGTCCTCATTAGTCTTCCCGGTAAATTCTAGCGGTTGTCAGGGTGCGGTTTTCGGGTGTAAGTTGTTCAGGCGATAGTGTAAGTCATTTGGAGGTGAGGATGAGCATCACGATAACACCTGTCTCGGCGGGGTTTGTTGCCCAGGTCACGCAGGTTGACCTTAACGCATTGGATGACGCGCTTTGGGCCAAGATTTATGCGGCATTTTTGGAATATGCTGTGCTGGTATTTCCTGAGCAGCATCTGACAGATGCTGCTCAGGGTCTGTTTGCGGAACGTTTTGGAACCATTGAGCAGCTAAACTCGAAGCAGAAAAGTCCGAACGTGCAAATATCGAATAAAAAGCCTGATGGTCGTTTGGCTCAGCCCGACGAGTATCAGTATCAGATCCTTAAAGGCAATGAAGGTTGGCATACGGACAGCACGTATATGCCCCTCGCGTCCAAGGCGGCAATGTTGACTGCCGTTGAGTTACCGAGTTCAGGTGGAGAAACCGGGTTTGCGGATATGCGTGCTGCTTGGGATGCTCTTTCTCCCGAGAAGCAGGCGATGATAGAGCCGTTGTATGCCCATCACTCGCTCTATTACTCGCAAGCCAAAGCTGGGTTTGTGCACAAAACAGAGGGGCATTACGGACTCCATAACAAAGGCGCGCCGTTGCGCGCGATTGTCAAAACGCACCCAGAGACTGGGCGTAAGTCAATTTATACCGGTCGGCATGCCTATGCCATTTCTGGTTTAAGTGATGTCGATTCCGAGCGGTTATTAAAAGACTTGCTGGATGCTGCTTGTCAGGCGCCGCGGGTGTATACCCATCAATGGTCCGTTGGTGATACCGTTGTTTGGGATAATCGTTGTGTTCTGCACCGAGCGCGCCCGTATGACAGGCGCGAGCCGCGCGTGCTTCGAGGCACGCGGATTGCCGGTGATCCGACCACAGAGCTTGCCCCAACGGCGCCGGATCCTCGCGCAGAAAATTTTGTGCCCGCTGCGCTCAATCAATAAATGTAGCGCAGAGAGATTACTCGAAGTCTTTTGCGCTATGACGTTCGATCACTCTAGTCTCTTCGGGGCCCCATGGACGATTAACACGCCGGCCGCGCTGTACGGCGGGGCGGGCCTCGATAGCTTCTGCCCAGCGAGTGACATGGGTGTAGGACTTCACGTCTAAAAAGACAGCGGCGTCGTAAATATTGTGCAGGACAAGCGCACCCCACCAAGCATAGTTTGCCATGTCGGCGATGGTGTATTCTTCGCCGCATAGGTAGGTGTTGTTTGCTAGATGTTGGTCGAGGACGTCCAGTAGGCGCTTCACTTCCATAGCATAACGATTGATGCAGTATTCAATTTTTTCCGGTGCATAGGCGTAGAAATGTCCAAAACCGCCACCCAGGTAGGGGGCGCTGCCCATTTGCCAAAAGAGCCAACTCATACATTCAGCGCGTTGGCTGGGATCGCTTGGCACAAATAGGGAAAACTTTTCCGCGAGATAAAGTAAAATGGCGCCTGACTCAAAGACTCGAGTGGGCGGTGATGTACTTTGATCCGCCAAAGCGGGTATTTTTGAGTTGGGATTGATCGCGACAAAACCGCTGCCAAACTGGTTGCCCTCGCCGATGTTGACTGTGTACGCGTCATATTCAGCGTCTTTGATGCCCAATTCAAGGAGCTCCTCGAGCATGATCGTGACCTTGACGCCGTTTGGCGTTGCCAAGGAGTGGAGTTGGATCGGATGCTCGCCAACCGGCAGTTCCTGCTCGTGTGTGGCACCAGCTATCGGTCGGTTTATGTTGGCAAACCGGCCGCCACTGTCTTGGTCCCATGTCCATACTGTGGGGGGCGTATAAGCAGCGTCAGTCATTATAGATATCCTTGAATATTAGGTGGCTCATCATGCAATTTGCATGGTTTTTGTCAACCGAGTGTGATCGTTCTGAATTATCGTCGTGCGCTGCATGCGTTAACGATTTTTTTGTTGTGTCATCAGCGAGAGCAAGCCGTCGGCCGCGCGTGAGTCAAAATATTCACGCATGTTGCTGACCTTGCCGTGTGACACCTCGGCAACAACACACACGGGCAGTCGAAAGGTTGTCCCGTCGGGCAGGTCGGCGACGACATCGTGCTCTTCGATGAAGCCGGCGTCGCTGTTGGTGACCACGCAGTTCTCGTAGCGGAAATTGGCTACCCGCTTAAGGACGGCTTTGGTGAAGCCCGCGAGGGCGTCAATGTTCATTTTGGCGCCGCCATTTTGAGTGCCGATAAAATTGGAGCTGCAGATGCTGCGTAGTGTATCGATATCACCTGCGGCGGTGGCGGTGAAAAATGCTTTAGCGACGGATTGACTCTCAGCCATTAGGGTTCTCTTAGGGGCGAGGCGCCATCTTAGGGGGAAAATCGTGTAGAATATACCCCTGCCTGAGGGCGCGACTTATCGAAATCTCAAGGGTTGCCGGGCGCCGCATTCAATTTTACAGGGGAAGAGCAATGAAAAAAGCCAGCGTAGAGACAACGCCCGCAGCACGTAGGAAAAATCTTGCTGACGACGTGGAGGCGTTTTTAAAGGCAGGTAATGAAATAGAAAAAGTCCCCAGTGGTGTTTCTGCTCAAGATCCTCAGGGCAGGGGAAAGCCGTTACGCATAGCGCAGGGTGATGCTCAAAATAAAACGAGCGGGATAGCAGCAGCGGCATCTGCAGGGGTTGATGGGCAAAAAGTCGCCGTCGAGGCCACAGAGGTTGAGCCAGCGGCGGTTGCGACAGATTGAAGCCGCGATTGCGACGCGGGTGAGATCTGGCAGAGATCCCCACCGCGTGCGGCGGGGATGACAATCTAGACTCAGCCAAAGGTAGGCTGCGTTTAGATGAACTCTAGTAGTTAGAGGTTCGCTTGGGTTTGTCGTTCGCCTCATTTACTTTCAGCGCGCGTGATTCAAGTTGGTGTCCATTGAGTTCGCTCATTGCGCGCCGCGCATCAGCTTGATCCATTTCAACAAAGCCAAATCCACGTGAGCGGCCGGTTTCCCGATCACTGATCACAACGGCTGATTCTACCGTGCCGTGAGCGCTAAATAGCGCGTTCAGGGCAGCATCATCTGTACTCCAAGGAAGGTTACCTACGTACAATTTCATTTCATTTCTCCTGCTATAAATAGCTTAGTTTTAAGCGTACGTATTCCTAATATTCAATCAATGCGCACGAAAGTGGCCCGCGAAAGCTCAGCGTTCTTGGGTAATGGTGTCTAGAAGCGATTGCCGATGAGCTGGTGGAGCCGAGACTCGTAGAAGATGATCGGGAAGGGATTTCTTAACTGCGCGGCACTATACAGTAAAGCTGCGGGAAAGGTTTTTTTTTTTACGTTCAACAAGGGTTGTGCGATGGGTGTTGACGTAGATTTGCTGAATGCCGCTTCACATTCGATTCACGGGGTCTGGTCTAGCGTGTTGTAATGGACGCATTAACCACAATTAAAGATGAGCTAAAACCTAAGCTCGAGTCTTTGATCATTTATCTCAACGAGACCAACGAGGTCGCCGCGTCGAGTTTCTTCACCAATATTCTGGTGATATTGGCTGGTCTTACAGAGGAAGAGCAATTGCTCGAGCTCTTCATAGAGCTGTCAACAACCGCATTTCAGGGATTCAACTTCGACGAGGTGTCGTGGGCACTGACGGACGAGGTATTGATGTATGCGGAGCAAGTGGCTCATACCTTCACGGCCGGGTCAGAAAACGCCCATTAGGAAAGCCTGACGCGTGATGCGCGGTTCGCAGTCCAACAACCGCAAAGCGGTTGCCTTTGGACGCAAGGAAGGGCTCAATCCCAAAATGAATAAAAGATGTCGATGGACGCCACGGCTCCAGGTGGTAAGCCGTGGAATATGCTTAGCCGTAATCTTACCTGTGATGCTGGCGTCAGCCCAAGAGAAGGCATTGACGCTGCGCAGCATGGGGCTTGTGGAGCTTGCAGAGACCCTTGATCAGCACAAAGTGCAGCGGTGTATGGGCGAGCCCGTCAACGCGCCCGCGTGGCAGGAGTTGCGTGAGCAGGCTTTGCTTCGCTGCTTGGGTTTGTTCGGTGATGAACAAGAAATTATGCGGTTATGGCGTGAACACCAAGTATTCGGTCGCCTGATTGATTTGGGTGAACCAAAATGGATGGTGGCCGATGAGGCTCGCGTGAGCGTCCTTGAGCGGCACTTGGCAGAGCTGATTGCCGTTCAGGCAAGCACCGGTTACAACCTGTTACCAATCGATCAATGGCCTACGTTTGATGCCTCGCGCAGCGTGATCTATGGCCACAGCGATTGGCAGCATGCGCGCCAGCTCGTTGCCTTATTGCACACAGAGGGGCTGTATCCGCGGGTTACTCCCGTATTGAAGAAATCGGCTTTTCTTTATCACTCTGGGTGGGGTGCCCCGCGCCGACCGCTGAAAATCTTGGCCGGTGGCCAAGCCGTGATGGATCAAATGGAGTTTGACCTGGTCTTGGAGTTTGCAACTGCTGGTCAGGTGGAAAAATTTGCGCAGCTTGTTGACCGTTTTGCCAAGCGCGATTCGCCCGAGGAAGTCGGTTTGATCTTTGGGGCTTGGTGGCAGCCTTTTTACCGGACGCGATACCCGCGTTTAGGTGCGCAACAGATGGTGGTTATTCAGGTGTTATGGCAGGGGTATCAAGCGCATGTTTTGGTCCGCGTTGAGCGGGTTGCGGCCGCTTTGGCGCAGCTCAAGGTGAGCGCGCCCGGTTGGTCAGTGTCCAGCTACGATGTCTGGGTGAACCCCGGGTTTTACCGAAACCAGTTAGGTGACTACAAATAGTTAGGTAGGGTGCGGCGGGGGCATCAGACGCTCGGTGCGCCAGTAGGAGGGAGAGGGAGAGGTTGACCACCCCGAGCGCCTGATTGCGTGGCAATTAAAGCTGATCGCTCGTCAAGTTTTTGTGAACGTAAAATTGCGTCTGTGATGGCTCCTATGCATTATCCAACAGCGCCGCGCACCTGCTATTATGGTGCTTTTACGGTGATGCCCTAGCCATGAGAGCCTCGGAAAATATTGATGAAGTCCTCGGTCAAGTCCGTTGGGATTTATCGGATCTGTATACAGGTATCGATGCCCCCGAGTTGGATGCTGATCTGGCGAGATTAGTGAACGACCTAGAACGGTTCCATGCCAGTTATGCCGGCCGCTTAGCGACGCGCTTGGGTGATGCGCTTGCGACTCAGGGTGAAATTACCTGTCGCACGGACCAACTGATGGTTTATTTGTTTCTGCGCCGCAGTACCGATGCAACAAATCCCGAGATCCAAAAACGCTTGGCTGAGGTGCAAGAGCGCTTCAGTGAGGCCAGTGCCAATTTCCTGACCTTTTTTGAACATGAATTGGCAGCGCTGCCTGACGATGTATACCAAAATTTACTAGACACGGATGCCAGGGTGAAGCGGCATCAACCCATGTTGGACCAATTGCGTAAAAATCGAGGTTTTTTGCTAGATCAAAATGTTGAACGAGCCTTGTCCCTTCGATCACCCTTTGGCGCCTCGGAGTGGTCGGATCTGATGGATGAGCGTGAAGCGGAACTGCGGTTTGAGCTCGATGGCAAGACATTGACGCTGCCTGAAATTTTGCACATAGCAAATAATCACGCTGACCCAGCACAACGTGCGGCCGCGCTGCATAATTTCAGCAAAGGCTTGACGGCGCAAGGCTATGACAAGCTGATGGCGCGCACGCTGAATGTCGTTCTGGGTGCTAAAGGGGTAGAGGACCGAGAACGTGGTTATGCCAATGTCATGTCGGCTCGTAACATTTCCAACCAAGTTGATGATGCCACGGTTGAGGCGCTGCACACAGCCGTAGCGGAGGTGGGTTCAGTGCAGGGGCGGCGCTATTATCGTTTGCTGTCAGCACATTTGAAGCAGTCTCCCTTGAAGTGGTCTGACCGTAACGCGTCATTGCCGTTTGCCGATAATGCGCAAGTGCCTTGGCAAGATTGCGTCGATACCGTGCTGTCGGCGTACGCGTCTTTCAGCCCGACGCTTAGGGATCTGGTGCATAAAATGTTAGAGCGCAAGTGGATTGATGCGCCGCCTTACGCGGGAAAAGGGGGGGGTGCGTTTAATTACTCGGTGTTGCTGCCCACGGGTGAAGCACGTGCCTATAATTTCCTGAATTACATGGGTTCTGCCCGAGATGTGATGACAATGGCGCATGAGGTGGGGCATGGCGTGCACGGCATGTTGGCGGCCCAGGCTCAGGGACCGTTGATGTTCCGAGCACCGATGGCTTATGCGGAGACCGCTTCAATATTTGGCGAGATGACAACCTTCAATTATGTCCTTGCCCGAACTGTCAGCGAAGAACAAAAATTGGCTTTGTTGATGGAAAAAGCCTCAGACCACATTAACACCGTTGTGCGGCAAATTTCTTTTTCCAATTTTGAACGCGAAATTCACACACAACGGCGTCGGGGTAAGTTAATGCCCGAAGACTTTAATGCGATTTGGATGTCAGTGACTGAAGCTTTTTATGGCAAAGAAGGTGACTTGTTTACCTACGAAGACGTGGGCAACCTATGGTCGTATGTTTCACATTTTTTGCGGCCTTTTTACGTGTACGCCTATGCATTTGGAGAATTGTTCACACAATCGCTATTTGCATGCAAAGACCAGTTTGGTGATGACTTCGAGCCTATGTATCTGGAGTTATTGCGTGCGGGAGGTAGTAAGAATGCGGTAGAGCTGATGGCGCCTTTTGGCCTGGATCCGCGCGATCCTGATTTTTGGCGCCGGGGGATCGATGCGAGCATCACCACATGGTTAGACGAAGCGGAAGCTATCAGTCTGAAAATGGGGGTCAAAGGATCAGACGCCCACCCTTGATCACCTGTAGTTTTTCTGCCTGCTGCATTACGGTGATGTCCTCTAGAGGATTGCCGTCGACAATCAGCATGTCGGCGAGTGCCCCATTTGTTAGCGTGCCCAAGCGTCCCTGTGGATCCATCGCCTGACCGCCATTGCGAGTGGCACAGATGAGCGCCTCGGCTGGGCGCATGCTGAAAAGGTCGACAAAATATTCAAGGTCTTTTGCATAGGTTCCATGTGGCGCTATGCTGATTCCGTAATCTCCGCCCACAACGAGACGCACGCCGGCGGCTCGCAGCTTTTCGACGGTTTTAACGGTCTCGGCAATTTCAGTCTCGTAGCCTTGTGCGCGCACGGTGGCTTTACTGATGCCTAGAGACTCGCATTGGGCAACATATTGAACTTCCCAGGCAATTGCCGGGCCAACCACAATCTGATCTTTCTTTGCCGCTAATGCATCGACCGCTTCTTGGTCGAGATAGTTGGCGTGACCAATAAAATCGACGCCTGCCTTGACCGCCTGTTTGACAGCTGCAGCCGAGCGCGCGTGGCAGGCCACCCGCATGCCTCGTCTGTGCGCTTCTTCGACGACGGCGACGACTTCTTCATCACAAAAAGAAAGCTCGCCTGGCGGATTGACGGCATTAATGGCTTCGCCATCGAGAAATATTTTGACCACATTAACTCTGTCACGTCTTTGCTCGCGTACCGCTTTGCGCAGGGCCCAAGGACCGTCTGCAATTTGGCTCAGACCGCCGGGCGAATCAATATTACTCGCGGTGGCGCCCAGATCACGGCCGGCGGCAAGCAGGCGGGGTCCGCTGAGGCGGCCGCTGTTAATAGCGTCCCGCAGTGCGACATCGATTTTATAGGTTGATCCGAAACTGATAGCCGAGGTGAAACCTGCTTTGAGCATCAATTGTGCATTGCCAACCGCCGTGATGGTGGCGTCTTCGACTGAAGTTGCACCGATTGCAAAGGGGCTGGCATCAGCGAAGGAAAGGTGCGCATGGGTTTCTGTCATCCCGGGCATTAGAAATTTGCCTTGAAGATCGATCTGGCGGCTTGCTTGTGGTGTTGAGGGTAATGCCGCGGCGTTGCCTGCAAAAACAACCGTATCATCTTGAACCCATACGGTGCCGTTTTCGGTGACATTTTCATCACCGGCAGTAAATAGTTTGGCGTTGGTATAAAGCGTGTTAGTAGGCATGTCAGTTCCAGAAATCTAGCGCGGCTTAATCCGCAAAAAAAACGTCTTTTTTCTCGCCGTTGGGTCCGTAGACAGGCTCGCTGCGATTGGTGAGATAAGCCTGATTGGCGCTCTCCACGATGTTTGCGCTGCCGAGCAATTCAACCATTTTGGTGTAGTTTGGATGCGTGAAGTGTGCAGCGAGGGTTTCGCTGTTATCCCATAGCTCGTAGACCTGAATCCTTGTCGGTACTGAAGGGTCTGGAGCGAAACAATAAGCCTGACACCCTGCCTCTTCTACTCGGGTGGCCATTTGCACGTCTTTTGTGATTTCAACGGCGTGGTCGCGATCGGCCTGATCAGCAAATTCCAAAGCGGCTACAACAATAATCATGAATTAACTTTCCTTTGCGTGTAAATCTTCTTGAGTCCAGCGACGATGAGAGGGGCCGGTCGGCCCTCGTTGTTCGCCAGCATGTTCTGGATAGACTGAAGCGGTATAAAGATCGCCGTGTTTGTCCATCGCCAGTTGATGAATATAAATGGCGATATCGTCGACTTGCCGCACAATCTCTCCGGTATTTTCATCAAGCACAACCAGATTGCTCATTTTATCGCTTGCGTAGATGTGTGAGCCGTAGCTGGCCAAACTAAGCGGGGTGATATGTGTCCACTGATCGATGTAATGGCCTTCGGGATCAAAACGCTGAATCCGATGCTGGCAGTTTGGTTCTGGTTGAGTTCGATAAGGGGCTATTTGGCCGGGCACGGTCATGTAGTCGTGGAAATTTCCGCCGCATAAATCGGCGACCAAAATTCGACCCTGCGAATCTATGGTCAGTGCGTGCGGTGTATTGAACTGGCCTGGCCCGCGCCCCCATTCGCCGACAGACTTGATAAATTCGCCCTCAGGCGTAAACCAGACGAGCCTTGAATTCCAGTAGCCATCTGCCACCACGATATTACCGTTGTCTTGTACCGCAACCGCTGTTGGTCCGTTGAAGCAAGACGCCGTTTCTCCCCATTGGCCGAATGTGCCCAACTCCAGCAGCAGGCTCCCGCTGGGATCGTATTTTCTGACGGTATGACCATCTCGATCGGTGGTCCAGAACATGCCGTCTTTTTCGATGTATAGCGTATGGCCACCTAGGGCAAAGCCGGGTGCATCGGATGGCCCCCATTTGCCGAGGAAATTGCCCGTGCGATCAAACATTGAAATACTGCTTTTGCCCATCTTGTCCTTCATGGCGAGAGGGTGGGCGGCCCAGTGCTCAATGTCACGCGTGAACAAGTAGATGATTCCGGCATCATCCACAGCAACGCCTGATCCCATTTCGAAGTGCATATGCTCGGGATAATTTGGCCAATCCTCGACCAAACGGTAACCACTGCGTGGATCTTGGTTTGCCGTATTATTTTCAACGTCGTGCGAGGTGCACATTACGCTGTCCTCTTTGTGATATTGCAAAGCGAGAGTATCGGCGCAGTGTCTGGCGTGCAAGTTCTGTTGTGCCTTGATCGATCGTGCATGGCCGGTTTTAATGGCTGCGGTTGTCTGTGGCCCGTGGATTGCAGAACGCTGGCTGAGCGACTACGATTTGGGGTAATGGTGATGGCAAGGGTCGCTATGGTTCAGCCAGACGGTGGGCTGAAATGCCATACGTTTTCGCCACCGGGTTGAGTGTTTGCGCGCTGCCCCGGCGGCTACCGGGAAACCGAGTGATCCAGTGAGATGTCGTTTAAGTGGCGGGGTGCGAAGGCCTGCGCACAAGGATTAAGGAGAGCCGAACGCATGAGTTTGACAGCCTACAATAAAATAGCGGTTGACGTTGCTGAGCGAGTGAATGCCAGCAGAGAGCGGTTTTTTGCAGGTCGTCAAAAGGTGGCCCGCCCTGTGGAGGAACTGTTTCCGGTTTCAGACCGAGCATCACTGGGTCTGTTCTTGGCCTATGAGCAGATGGGCAATCGGCCTGTGAGTGAGGCGTTGGAGGCAGAGGCTGAACGCTTAGGGGTTACGTTTGAACATTTGGGCCTAACAATTGGCACGGTTATCCATGGCATTGACCTCAGACAAACGTTGAGCCAAACGCAAATTGCGTTCTTAAGACAAGTGTTGCTTGAGCGAAAGGTAATTTTCGCTCGCGAGCAGTGGCTAAGTGAAGATCAACAGGTAGCGTTCGCCCGGTATTTCGGTGGGCTGGATGCATTTCCGTTTGGAAAGCGCGGTGATAATCCTTTTATTGTCGAAATCCATCATGACAAAGATCGCCCCGGCGTGGAAAATGGTTGGCATACCGATGTGACCTGGATGGAACAGCCGTCTCTAGGTTCGGTTGCGCAAATGATTATCGCCCCACCCTATGGTGGCGATACACTCTTTTCAGACAGCCAAGCGGCCTATCTGGGCCTGCCAAAAGCGGTTCAGAGCCGCCTGCAAGATGTTTATGGTGTGCATGATTACCGCCTATTTCTTGGCAAATCAAAAGGGGCGCTTGCGCCCGAGTTAGTTGCAGAAATAAAAGCACAGATTCCTTTTGGCGTGAGCCACCCGTTGCTGCGCACGCATCCTGAAACGGGTAAAACGGGCCTGTATATTCATGGTGGATTTTTAAGGCGGGATTCGTTATTCGATCGGCGCGCCGACGCGCCACTGCCGGCGACAGAATGTCAGCAGCTGGTCTCTTTGTTGCTGGCGCAACATGCTCGCCCGGAGTATACGTGTCGGTTCAGCTGGGCTGCCGGATCGATTGCCTTTTGGGATAATCGAGCGGCACAGCACTATGCGGTTAGTGACTATTACCCGCACGAACGATTGCTGCGGCGGGTGACGATCAGTGGCGATCGCCCCTATTACAATCCACAACAGTGCAACTGATTTTGGCCGCAGCAAAGGTGATGGCGACGCCATGGCGTGGAGGCAAGAGATGATGAATCTGGATGAATGGATTACACAAGCACAGTTGCGCCGTGTCAGCTCGCGTAGCGACTTAAAAGCGTTTGGATTGTTTGCGAGTAACTATTTGCTGACGGCTGGACTATTAACGATCATGGCGCTTTGGCCAAACCCAGTCGTTATTGTTGCAGGTACATTTTTACTGGGTGGCCGACAGCTTGGGTTTTTTGTCTTGGTGCATGAATGTGGTCACGGTACGTTGTTCAAAAATAAGGCGTTGAATCAATTGGCGGGTAACTGGTTTGCTGCCGCATTGACATTCGAAGATATGGAGTTTTACGCGCGAGGGCATCTCGAACACCACCGTCTGGCAGGAACTGCGCAAGACCCAGATCTGCCCAATTATCGATCCTACCCGATCGAGCGCGCCGCGTTAGCACGCAAGCTGTGGCGCGATGTCAGTGGCCAAACGGGGATCAAGCAAACAAGGGGAATCTTTCGGGCGCTCCTGCGATTTAATCAGCAGAGTACATCCCGACGTCTTGCGCTGGCTCGAGGTCTCTGTGTACACACGTTCTTTGCCGGTATTTTTATGATGTTTGGTGTCATTTGGCTTTATTTTATCTGGTGGTTGGCGTTGTTAACCAGCTTTCGACTGGTCAGCCGACTTCGACAGGTTGCTGAGCACGCTAACGTGCCTGATTTGATGTCGGCAGACCCGCGCCTGAACACCCGCACGATTGATGCGCGATGGTTTGATCGTTTGATGTTTTGCCCGTTAGGGGTAAATTTCCATGTTGAGCATCACATGCAGGCATCAGTCCCGATTTACAATCTTGGCGTTCTGCACGATATGTTAAAACATGCGGGTTACTATGACCGGGTTACGTCACCAAAATCCTACTGGGGAATGTTGTCGCAGGTTACGTCATGATTGGCCTAATGCGTATGGAAGTTTGGGTAAACTGCATATGAAGGGCGCTCAATGGAAAGATTTTTCGCGGATTGTTGCGGCCTACTTAATAGCTCTGATCGCGGCTTTATGGACATTTGAATTCACCGACTCGTATTCGCCGCTCTGGCAAGCGGCCATTGCGGATGTGGTTGCTACCGCGGTTATTTTTGTATTCTCCCGCATCTACGACAACTCGAGTTTTTATGATGCGTACTGGTCCGTCGCCCCCCCTCTACTTTTTTGTTTTTGGTTGGTCAGCTATGAGATCTTTGATACGCGCACAGCGATTCTGGCGCTTTTGGTCAACCTGTGGGCGGTTAGGTTAACGTATAATTGGGCGGTTGGGTGGCAGGGATTAAGCCATCAAGACTGGCGATACGTTGATCTGCAGGCAAAGGCTGGACGTTGGTACCCGGCTTTGGATTTTTTTGGTATACAGCTGATGCCCACGGTTTGGGTGTTTTTAGGCTGTGTCCCGCTTTGGCTGATTTGCGCCAGCGAACCTTTGCCGTTGTATTGGTTGGACGGTGTTTGGGTGGTGGTTGGGTTTTCTGCGTTGCTCCTCGAAACGCGGGCTGATCAGATATTGCGCCGTTTCCGTCATCATCCAGAGCGACGTGGAGAGGTTCTGCGTGAAGACGTTTGGGGTTGGTGTCGTCATCCGAATTATCTGGGTGAGCTCGGATTTTGGTTTGCGTTGGGCATCGCCGGATTTGCGGTAAGCGGAAGTTGGCTCAGTGGTTTGGGCTCTGCTGTTATGGTGCTGTTGTTTGTGGGTGTGAGCATACCGATGATTGACAAACGTCAGTTGGCGAATAAGCCTGCCTACGCAATATACCAAGCGGAAGTCCCCAGTCTGGTGCCGAGTCTGCGCCGCGTCCCGAGGGATTGATCGCTTTCACAAGCCATTCATTTAACTGCGATTAACATCGAGCCAAACCTAGAGAGGGCTCCGCACCGTGAATGCAACTTTAGATCCGACAAATGTATCGGCACCCACCGGTGGGACGGCCTCGGAAAAAATACGCCGAAGGTTGGTTCAAGCCGAAAGGCGCTTTCATGCCAATGACAACATTCATGATTTTTTGAAGGCGGGAGAACTGGGTGAAATACAGGCTGAGGTGGCTGTGCATTTGCGAGCTGTCCTCAAAGCGCTGGTGATTGACGTTGACAACGACCACAACACTCAGGAAACCGCAGAGCGTGTCGCCAAAATGTTTGTCAGAGAGGTGTTTCAGGGCCGTTATGAAGCGCCCCCTGCGGTAACGGAATTCCCAAATATTTCAAAACTGAACGAGTTGATGATTGTGGGGCCTGTGACTGTGCGTAGTGCGTGTTCGCATCATTTGTGTCCGATCATGGGCAAAGTGTGGATTGGGGTCCTCCCGAATGAAGAGACGGCGCTGATTGGCCTGTCTAAATACGCTCGGCTAGTGCGCTGGGTGATGAACCGTCCGCAAATACAGGAAGAGGCGATATCTCAGGTCGCTGATTTACTGGAAAACAAAATGCGCCCCAACGGACTGGCGATTGTCATGGAGGCCGACCATTTTTGCATGCAATGGCGCGGCGTTCAGGACATGGAGCCCAAGATGATTAATTCAATTATGCGCGGTGAGTTTTTAGACAACGCCAGCTTAAGGCGAGAATTTTTGTCACTGTGCACGCAAAGCCAGCGCTAGCTGCAAAGGAAGCTATATGATTTTTCTGCATCATTATCCGGCCTCGCTGTTTTCTGAAAAAATCAGACTACTATTGGGGCATTATGACCTGGCGTGGCAGTCGGTTGAAATCAGCAGCATTATGCCCAGGCCACTGTTGATGCCCTTGTCGGGTGGGTATCGTCGGACACCGGTTCTGCAAATCGGAGCAAATATTTATGCGGATACCAAAGTCATAAGCGCGGCCCTGGCACGGCATGTGGGGGATGATGAGTTGTATAGCGGGGGCTTTTTGGCTCATCGCACGGCTGATTGGGCAGACTCGCAGCTCTTTCGCGTGGTTGTCGCATTGAACTTTCGGCCAGAGGCGATGGCGACGATGATGGGGCAATTTTCTGAAGCCGAAGCGCAGGCTTTTGCCAAAGACCGCGCAGAGCTCTCTGGAGACCAGCCAATTGCGGGACTGTCGCCCACAGCGGCGATGGCCTATCTGAGCCATAGCCTGGCGGAATTGGAAACCACACTGCGACAAAATGAACCCTATTTATTGGGGGATTGTGTCTCCATTGCGGATTTCTCGGTTTACCATAATTTATGGTTTTTAAACCAGAACCCGGTTAACCGGCCGTTGCTCGATGGTTATAGTGCTCTGCAAAGCTGGATGAAGCGGATGCGCGACAAGGGGCACGGGGCGATGGCGATGAGTGATGGACAGGCCGCACTGGATGCTGCTGGCGTCTGCCGGCCGACGACGTTTGATTTGCAATCGCGCACGATGAGTCCCTTCAAATCGGGGGATCTGGTCACCGTCACGCCGGTAGACTATGGTTGTGTCCCGGTTGAAGGCCGCTTCGTTGCTGCTGATCATCAGGAAATCATTGTCGAGCGCGATACGCAAGTTGCCGGCGTTGTGCACAACCACTTCCCGCAAGCCGGCTTTGACCTAGTTGCTGTTTAAATACCGCAAAGTCAGGGCGGATCCAAGTTAGACGTCCGCTAGGAGTGAATGTGGCAGGTCATGTCCCGACTCCACCGGCCACCGAGAGCACGGGTGGGATAGAAGTTGGTTTTTTCCGCGATTTTTTATAACGTGTCATGCTTTTTAGGCGCTAGACTGAGCGATACGAAATAGCGCAAAACAAAGTTTTCTTCTGGGGTGAGTAAGACAATGAGCAGTACTGAAGGTTTGAATATAGAGCATTGCCCTGTGGGTGATATTGTCCCGATGCATCCTGAGATGCTGAGGTGTCCGGCGGTGATGAATCGCCGTCTGCGCGAGGAGGCGCCAGTATTCCACGATCCGATGTCAGGTATTTATTTCATATCCCGATATGCTGATGTTGTCGCGATGGCGCAGGACCCAGCAACCTTTTCAAGCGTTATGCCCGGTAGTGCCAGTCGAGCAGTGAATTCTGATGATCAGGAAGTGTTAGACCTGATGCGCAGCGGGTACCCAAATGTGCCCACTATGTTAACGCAGGACCCACCGCTACAACGCCGTTACCGCAAGTTTGTTGATGGTGCCTTTTCACCAAGCAGCCTCAAAGCACTTGAACCCTTTATTGAACAAACCTCACATTCTTTGATTGATGGGTTCGCGGCTGCCGGTCAATGTGAGTTTTTAGATACCTTTGGCGTTCCTTTGCCGCTGCGAGTAATTGCTTCGCAGTTAGGCACCCCTGTCGAAGACTTACCTTTGTTGCGAAAGTGGACAGAAGCATTCATTGGCAACCTCAGTCAGCAATTGGACCGAGAAGGCACCATTGCTGCGGCGAAAAATATTTTGGAATTTCAGCAGTATTTTGTGGCGAAGATGGACGAACGGCGCGCTTCACCGCGGGAAGACATCCTCTCGCAAGTGGTCAACGCCAGTATCGACGGTGAAAAGCCGCTCGATAACGCGGAGTGTTTATCGATGTTGTCCCAGATCTTGGTTGCGGGCAACGAAACCACTGCCGCGTCAATCACTGAAGGTATTTGGCTACTCATCCAAAATCCGGATCAATATGCGCTGATTAAAAATGATCCAAGCCCAGCCATGATTAGCCGTTTCGTTGAAGAAGTGCTTCGCTACTCGAGTCCTTCGGCAAATATGTTCCGGCGCACAACCCGTGAAGTGACACTACACGGTGTGACCATTCCCGAAAATTCGGTTTGTTTCGCGCGTTTTGCTTCTGCCAATCAAGACGAAGAGGCGTTTGCGAATGCGGCCGAGTTCAACATCATGCGGGATAATTTGAAAAATCACGTCGCCTTCGGCAAAGGGATACACCATTGCCTAGGCGCCGCGCTGGCACGTCGCGAGATGAACATCGGCTTTAAAGTGATCTTTTCCCGTTTACAGAATTTTTCTCTGGCGCCCGGGGCGGAGGAGCCTGATTTTTCACCAAATGCACTGCTGCATGGACTGACAGCGCTTGAGGTCGCATTTGAATTAGTGGAATGAGCCCCCTGGTGATTTTAGATCTGGGGGCATCGGAACGCGCGGATGGCGCACAAATTTACGCGCGTATGAATTCCCGTATCACTTGTCCTGGTCGCTCTCCGCTATGTTGGCCTTGTGCGACGACTACTTTGCCTCCCACCAGGGTTGCCGTGTAGCCCTTGCTTTGAACAATGTACCTTCCGCCGTTGTGGGGGAAATCATTGACGTAGTAAGGGTGACAAGTTTCCAACCGCTCGTAATCGATGATGTTGAGATCAGCGTGATAGCCTTCGTGGACCAAGCCTCGCTCTTTCAACCCCAGAACCGCGGCTGACTGCCCTGTTATGCGGTGTATGGCTTCCGGTAGGGTGTAGATGCCTCGACGCCGGGTCAGTTCGCTCAACAAAAAGGTGGGTGAATCTGAGTCGGTGAAAATGCCAACGTGTGCACCTGCATCACCGAGCATGGGAATGCAATTTTCCATTTGCATGTAGTTCCACTGGTTTTCCAAGTGCCCGCCGAACGCCCAGTAATTCCAAAGTTCACGGCCTTCGCTGGCAATGAGTCGGTCGATATAAACCTCAACCACGTCTTTGCCCGCCTCGCGCGCTAATTTTTCTAGAGTCACCTGAGCGTCCAAATCATAATTCGGGAATTCATCTGTGCCCATGGGATGCATAAGGGCCGGGTTTGCGGTCATTCCGGATAATTTTGATCTTTCAATTAGATCAGCTCTGGTGGAGGGGTCTCGCAGCGCGGTCAGTCGGTCTTCAATACTGGGCAGCGCCATTAGGGCTTTCCACGCTGAATTTCGAAAGGGAGTGGTCTGAGCGAGGCCAAACATGGCACCGCTAGGTCTGGTATGGCAAATGCCGGTAATGTGTCGGCCACCTTGGTTATTTCTTTCCAAAAATTCGCTGAACCGCGCCACGCCGCCATCACCCTTGCCTGAGGCCCCTCCGGAAAACATGACATGGCATCCGGCCTGAGCACCCTGTTCAAACATTTTCATTTCACTGCCGAAGCGCTGCGCAAAATCAGGTGCTACCTGAAATAAGCCACCCGCGCCGCCACCGGCAACGACGGCGTGTTGGATGGCTTCTGTTTCTCTTGCATCAGCCCAAGTACCGGGCGTTAAGCGACCGTCAGGGACCTTATGTCCAAGAAAGCGAGACGTTGAGAAACCGACGGCGCCCTCAGCGACAGACTCACTGACAAGGCGGCAAATCTCCTTCAACTCAGCGTCGCTGGCCTGAACTCCTTCGTCCATGCTCTTATCGCCCATCGCTTCAAAACGAATCGATGAATGACCTGCTAAACCCACAATATTCAGGGCGGGTTTGAGTGCTTGAACGGAGTCTAGGTATTCGCCGTAGGTCGTCCAGTCCCAGGGCAAGCCGTCCATGATGGCGTCTGCTTCGATATCCTCCACCGCCTCCATGAGTTCTGCCAAGTAGCGTCGATTGTTCTTGCCCACAGGTGCAAAGGTCACGCCGCAGTTACCAATGAGCGCGGTAGTTACGCCATGATAAGAACTTGAACGCATTTGTGGATCCCATCCCACCTGAGCGTCCAAGTGGGTGTGTAAGTCGACAAACCCGGGCGTCACTAATTGTCCATTGGCTTCGATCACTTGAGCTGCTTGAACGCCGCTCAAATCGCCGATACGGGTAATTTTGCCGCTGTCGATGCCAATATCACCAACATAGGGCTCGCTGCCGGTGCCGTCCACAATGGTTCCGCCGCGGATAATTAAGGCGTGTGTCATGACAAGCTACTCTCAATTTCAAATAGTCAATCCTACGAAGTTGTTCCACCGAGGGCAAATCGTTTGGTGGGCTATGGGATCAATCGGTTTCCTACGCTCTGCCCGAGCGGGGTGAACAGGTGCCCAATTTATTTTCGAAAACAGTCCCCCTGCAGGATACTGGCGAAACCCTGAAAAATAAGGCTTAAGATGGCTATTCACGTGATGCCAGAGGCTCTAAAGTAATCGGCATCAAATTCTCAGGAGATTAAACCTATGTCGATCCCCAGTGTGGTTCTCGCCAGTGAGGCGACTCAAGAGCAAGTGCTTAAGGCCGCCAGTTTAGCGTTTTGTGCGGACCCCTTTATGCGTTGGATAATGCCCAGTGCCCCGGAATTTTTGCCCGGTTTTATGGATATGGTGGGCCTGTTTGCGGCCGGGGTGTCCGTCGCCGACAGCACAACGTTCCATACTGAACAGTTCGAGGGCGTCGCTATTTGGTTGAAGCCCAATGTGCATGGAGATGAGGAGGGCACCATGGCCTGGATAGCGGAGCATGTGCGCGAGGATATCCACGCCGACCTCGGCTATGTGCTGGAGTCTATGGGCAATTATCGAGCTCAGAACGAACCCTGCTGGTATCTGTCTGTGTTGGGCGTAGATCCCGCGTTTCAGCGTCAGGGGCTGGGTTCGGTGATGATGAAACACGTGACGCGCATCGTCGACGAATTGGGGCTGCCGGCTTACCTTGAGTCGTCTAACCCGGACAATATTTCGTTGTATTTGCGTCACGGGTTTGAGGTGGTTGGGCAGATCCAGAAAGGGACCTCTCCTGTCGTCACACCCATGATGCGCCCGGCGCGCTAAGCGTCGCGTCGGATCGGTTTCCTACCTGCTGGCCCAGCGGTGTAAACTGATGCCAGATTTGTTGAGCAAGATTTTGACTATGAAAATTCGCATATATGACAACAGGGTTCGGTTGCGCTTAGACCGAGCGGAGGTAGATGCCATAAGTCAAACTCGGCCGGTGGTTGGTCAAACAGTATTTCCCGGCGGTGCAGTCTTCCGGTATGTGTTGCGGGCAGATTCGGGTGCGCAGATGACTGCGAGTTTTAACGGGCAGGAAATAGGGGTGCTAGTGCCGGCGCCGCAACTAATGACATGGGCTTCTGATGACACTCAGATTTCTCTTCAGGCTGTGGTAGGACAATCACCTAATATGCTTGAGCTATTGGTAGAGAAAGATTTCGAGTGCCTAGAACCGCGTAGCGGGGAGAATCAAGACAATCGGTTCAAAAATCCTAAAGCGAAGGGTCCGGGCAGCGGTTAAATAAACGCTGCACCTGCGCTTTTGACTCAGCGCAGCTGTGGGTGATTGGCGATTGCTGAGCTTCCAGCTTGGTTGGGGAGAAGGGTGGGAGTAGAATAGTGTTTTCTCAGATCAACAGTGGGACCAGGCCTCTTGAGTACAACGCCAAACGCAACTTTTTTAGGTAAAGCTATATCCGGTCCGTTCACTATTCCCTCTGGCATCATTGCTACTGCGGTTCCGATTATGCAATACGTGTTTAGTCATGTGCCCCAAGTGGGGGTTATGACCACAAAAAGTATTGGCCTGGAGCCCCGCTTGGGTTACCGGGAGCCCATTTTGAGCCAGTATGCACCGGGATGTTTCGTCAATGCCGTGGGGCTGACCAATCCAGGTGCGCATGCCTCGGCAGAGGCTTTTGCGCAGTTAACGGTTCCCGCAGACCGGTTTTTACTGACGTCAATTTTCGGTGGGAGTGTTGAGGAATTTGTCGCGGTGGCCAAACTGTTGGCGCCCTATTCAGATGGGCTCGAGCTGAACTTGTCATGCCCGCACGCCAAGGGTTATGGCATGGCAATGGGACAAGATCCCGATTTAGTCTACGCCATTGTCGCGGCCGTCAAAGCGGCAGTTGATATTCCTGTCGTGCCGAAGCTCACCCCCAATGGTGCAGACATTACCAAGATTGCGCAGGCGGCGGTGTTGGCCGGTGCTGACGCGTTGTGCGCAATCAACACAGTTGGTCCTGGCTACTTTAGTGCGCACGGGCATGCGGTGTTGAGCAACGAGTTGGGGGGAATGTCGGGCAAGGGTGTATTGCCGATTGGTCTAAAATGCTTGCGAGAAATGACCGCCGCGGTTGATGTGCCGGTTATCGCATGCGGTGGGATAAGCTGTGCGGATGATGTCCGTGCGTATCAGGCAGCCGGAGCAAGTTTATTTGGGGTGGGTTCTGCCTTGGTGGGCATGACATCGCCCGAGATAGGGTCTTACTTTGCAGCCCTTGAGCAAGATCTGGCGGAGTCTACCAATTTGAGTGAACGCCAGATTCAATACGATGTGGATATGCACTTTACCCCTGTCACGTTGATTGAGCGTGAACGAGTTGCTGACGATATCGTCATTCTCAAATTTGACCACAAGATAGACATACAAGCGGGTGAGTTTATTTTTCTGTGGGTGCCCGGCCTTGGAGAAAAACCTTTTTCGGCGCTCACGGATGACCCTTTTTCACTGGTGGTGATAGACGTAGGTGAATTCACACAGGCATTGATGACATTGCCCGTTGGTACACAAGCTTATGTCAGGGGCCCCCATGGGCAACCGGCCCTACCAGGTGACCAACGCAAGGTGATTGCAGTTGCGGGCGGTACTGGACTGGCGGCCGTTTATCAATTGGCGCGCGATTATGGGGGTGCTGATATTTTTGTTGGTGCACGCAGCGCGGATCGATTGTATTTTGAGCAAGAATGTCGCGATTGTGCTGATGTATATATTGCAACCGATGATGGCAGTGCAGGTTTTCATGGGCGTGTAACTGAACTGCTGGAGGTTCATTTGGCGCAGATGGCGCCGGCTGCGCTGGAGAGGCTAGTGTTCTATAACTGCGGGCCGCAAGCGATGGTGCAAGCGGCAATAACCGTGCAGAAGAAATTCTGCGACGACACACAAATTTTCAGTGCAATCGATTATTTAACCAAGTGCGGCGTGGGCATATGTGGTGCCTGTGCTGCGCCAGATGGACGGCGTTTGTGCGTCGACGGGCCATTTTTAACGGCTTAGACGGATGTCGTTTGTCCTGCGGATCCTAGCTAGCTCAATGGTGCTGGGTCAGGCCTCATGCCAAAGCGCGGAGGTTTGATAAAGTGCGTCAATTTCCGCCGCGTCATAACCTATTTGTCGTAAAACCTGCTCATTGTGTTCTCCAGCTAATGGAGGGCCGCCCAGTGGCTGGCGCTTACCGTCGAACATCACCATTGGCCCGTGTCTGCGGTAGTGCCCCCATTTGGAATGGAAAACGTCGTCTAATAAATTGAGCGACTCCACTTGAATGTCTTGAGTCCAGAAGGTGTTTGGGGGTGCGCGATCTGCTTGAACACAGCCGACATGCCCCAGCAGCGCCTGCCAATTTACAGCAGTTTGGGTCAAAAAAAGTTGGCTCAGCATCGGTTCGATCTGCGTATCTTCAGGATCCGAGGGTAATCTAGAGATATCCTTTGCGGCCAAGACTGACGCAAATTTCTGATAGTCGCGAGGACTGTTAAGTCCCAAAAAAACCCATTGGTCCTGTGCACAGGCATAGAGACGGTAGAGTGGGGATAGCCCGTGTAGGCTCTCGTCCGGCATCCTGCGTGGTGATTTGCTGGGATAGTTGAGAAAATCGTCGCTGTTGGCGTAAGCGTTGGCGCCTAACATGTCCATATAAATTTGTTGGCCACGATGTGTTTGTTGGCGCGCGACAAGTCCCAGCATGACCGAAGTGGTCAAAACCAATGCGGTATTGGGATCTGGATTGAGCTCGTTGGCCCGCATCAGTCGTTTACACCATATTTTTACGTCGTCTAGCGCTTGTGGTGTATCAGGGAGTTGGCCGCCTAGCTGATAGAGGACGCCACCCAAGGCCGCGCCGGGAACCGGGTGTGTGCTGGGTCGGTGCGCGCCGGGCCCGCTGGGGCCGTAACCATTACTTTGCAGGTAGATAATCTGCGGATTCAGAGCGCTGATCGAAGCATAATCTATGCCCAGGCGTTCCGGTACACCCGGCCGAAAATTATGGATGACCACATCGGCATCGCGCAGCAGATCCATGACCACTTGCAACCCTTGTGGGCTTTTTAGATTAACGCTCACGCTGCGTTTCCCGGCATTGACTCGAGCCGCACCCAGTCCGCCTAACATGCCTCGAAATGGATCTCCGCCAACCGGCTCTATTTTGATCACGTCCGCGCCCATGTCGGCGAGAAAAGCGGCGCCCAGTGGTGCAGCAATAATGGTGGCAATCTCGATAACGCGTATGCCTTTAAGGGGTAGTGTGCTCTGCGTTGATGCGATGGTGGTTTGATCAGGCTGGTTTCTTGGTGAATCGATCCAGCGTTTCGCCCACGTATCGCTATCGATAATGTCGGGTCCAGGAAGCCCAGGTGTGGTTGTCAATTGCGCAAGAGGCCCCAACTGCACGCCGCCATTCTCGCGCTCGACAACGTGGCCGTTTTGAAGCAAATCTGGATCGTCCAAGGCGGCCTGAGTGCTTTGGTAGGTCGCAGCGACAATCCCGCCATCTTGGATAAAATCTGCCATCCAAGCGTGCGCAGGACGGTCTTGAATACGCGCCAGCATCCGCGCTCGAAAGGCTTCTTGTTTGACGGCATCATCGAGCAAAAGTTGTTTAGGATTAAAGTCTTCATCAGCCACCACGTCGATGAGATCAGTGGCGATCAGAAAGTTATCGAATAAATGTGGCAGTAAGTTACCAAACTGCATCCAACGCCCGTCGGCGGCTTGTGCTGGATGATAGAACAAGCTTGGTGTGGGTAGGGTTTGAGCGCTCGGGCCGGCGATGATTGGGGCTAGGTCTGGAAACTGTTCAATGAGCTGCATACCTATCATGCCCCCCATTTCATAGGGCTGCATACCCTGCAGCAGGCTGGTTTCAATTAGTCGCCCTTGTGACTGATCGTTTCGCCCAAGCAGAGCAGCCATGATGCCGCTGGCAGCAGACTGTGCGGTGGCGTGGATCCCAACCTGGACGGCTGAAAAAACTGGACCCGGCCGGTCCACAATGCCGCTGAACAGACTCATACGTCCGCTGTATGCGGCAATCGTATGTTCGTATGCTGGCCAGTTAGCCATTGGGCCGCGACTGCCAAAACCGGTGATATGGCAATAGATGAGATGTGGGTGTTGCTGGTGGAGCCTGTCATAGTCGAGCTTGCGGCGCGATAGCGCGGCCGGACGCCAGTTAGAAATCAACACGTCAGCGGCGGCAGCCAGCTGGTGGAATCGTTTTATGTCATCTTGATGGTCTAGATCAAGCGTGAGTTGCTGTTTGCCGCGCAGCCACATGGGTGCAGCAGGTAAGTCGCTGAGCAAATCCTTGGTGCTGTGTGATGGACGCGCCACGACAATCACTTGGGCCCCAAAATCTGCCAGAATCATGGTTGCGATTCCGGCAGCAGGACCACTGCTCAGATCCAGTACCCGGAGCCCCTCAAGCGCGTGTGGCATCGACTAGCCGGCGTATTGGTTTTTGTGTCGTACAGCGGGATCCAAACTGGTCGTGACCGTGTCTTGTCCCGATTTGAGAACCTTTCCGGGCAAGTTTTGGGTATGCTCGCCATTTTTGATCGTTTGTACGCCGTTGACAAAGACATGGTCAATGCCAAAGGCATCAGCATAGACCCGAGGTTCGTTCCCTGGAAGATCTGTTTTCATATAGACCTTTGAGGAGCCAACCGTGCTGGGATTAAAAATGACCAGATCTGCATTCCACCCAACTTTCAGCGTGCCGCGATCCACGAGGCCAAACGTTTCAGCAGGAATTTGAGTCATTTGTTGAATGGCTGCTTCTAAGCTGATGACACCGTAATTACGTACCCCGTTACTCAAGACCTGCGTCGAGAACGCAAAGGTATCAATCATGTCCAGATGTGCACCGGCGTCGGAGGCGCCGATCAAGGTGCGATTGTCGGCCCACAATTTACCGCGTGTTTGCCAAAGAGCTTCGTCACCACCTACCGGTGGTGGCATGAATGATGTGCGCAGGTCTTCCGAAATCGCCAAATCCAGCAGCGTGTCGATCGCTGATTTACCCTGTTCTGCCGCAATATCGCCAATTTTTCGCCCTTGGAGTGATTGATTGCCCTCATTGACTACGGCGTGCACCGTGAGGTCCTCCCAAATGGCGAAGTTTCGCATTGGGCCCGAGTTGCGTGCGCTACGATCTAACTCCAGACGGTTTTGCGGATCGCTTAAAGCATCGATGCGCTCCGCAATAGACATTTGAAACAGTGGGGCCCAGCCTTCCATTGCGTCAAAAATAAATCCGGCGTGTAAATTGATCAGTAGGGTGATGGGTTGCGGCACGGTCAGGGCTAGAACCTCACCCCCGTTGGCGCGCGCGAGATCTGTTGCGGACAGCTGGTTTTCCATGACGTAGTCGTCGCCCGCGGCCAGTACGTTCCAGTTCAGGGGGCGTTGAGCCGCTGTCGACAGGTCTGACATCAGTTGTTTGGTATCGTCTTTGAAAAAGCCAACCCCAGGCAAAAATTCAAGTGAAGTGCCTGGGTGGTCGCGGCAGACTCGCGCTAGGGCAATCAATTCTTCGCGCGACGCATGTCGAGACGGAACCGGTTGGCCGTCAGCATCGTTGTGCGTTGGTGAAATGGTTGACGAGAAACCCAGTGCGCCCTCTTCCAAGCAACGGTGCAGCAGATCGGTCATCTCCCGTAGCTCTTGATCTGTAGCCTCTTCACCAACGGCGCGCTCGCCCATGACCACGCGCCGGATGGCGCTGTGACCGGCCATAAAGCCGGCGTTAACACCAAGGCCACCCTCAAGCTTGCCAAGATATTCGGCGAAGCTCTGCCAATCCCAAGGGACACCTTCGGTCAGACTTTTGACCGGCATGCCTTCAACGCGCGCCAGCATATTCAGGAGATAAGGGGCGGCCTGCGGTGAAAGCGGGGCAATGCTAAAACCACAAAACCCGCCGAATACAGTGGTTACACCGTGATAGCAAGAAGGACTGAGTGTGCCATCCCAAAAAACCTGCGCATCGTAGTGCGTGTGTACGTCGATGAAGCCGGGCGAGACCGCTCGGCCTGCAGCGTCAATAGTTTCATTGGCGGGTTCGTTGACATCTCCGATCGCAGCAATTTTTCCTGCTTTTATGCCGATGGCGCCTGCATAAGCCGGTCGTCCGGTGCCGTCGATAATTTGGGCGTTGGTGATTAATAAATCCAGCATAGTTTTTTGCTCATACAAGAAATTGTCGAATCAGCAGTGTACACCGCGCTTGCGTCGTCTGCCTAGCCGGCTGCAGAGTGGCGCGATGGCAAGGGGTTGCCTGAAGCAGGATGATATGAGAATGACGCTCGCCTGCGTTATACTGCAGAGTAATCCTTCAGGCAGATTTCGACCATGTCCCAAGACTTTCTAGTTGCGCGTAATGACCTAACACAAACAACGATGATGGACTTGGCGCCGCCGGCGCCGGGCATCGGTGAGGTGGTGATTCGTGTTGAGCGCTTTGCAGTGACCGCCAATAACATTACTTACGGGGTTGCTGGGGATATGATCGGGTATTGGAATTTCTTTCCGGCCCCCGAGAGTTGGGGGCGAATTCCGGTTTGGGGTATAGGTACGGTAACGCACAGTGAGCATCCGGAAGTGGTCGCCGGCGAGCGTTATTATGGTTATTTCCCCATGTCGCAAACGCTGTTGGTCAAGCCTGAAAAAGTGTCTTTGCGAGGGTTTACAGATGCCTCGTCCCACCGAACTTCACTGCCGGTGGTCTACAATCAATACAGCTGCGTCAGTCAGGATAATGGCTTCCCATCAGGTTTAGATAATCACGCCATGCTCTACAGGCCCTTATTCACAACGTCCTTTGTGTTGGATGACTACTTTGCCGAGCACCAATTTTTTGGTGCCGGCACGATTGTTTTAGCCAGCGCATCCAGTAAAACTGCATTTGGTTTGGCGTTTCAAATGCAGGCCCGCAAGGAAGTGCGAGTGGTTGGTTTGACCTCAGCGGCGAACAAGGAATTTGTTGAAATGACAGGTCTATATGATCAGGTTTTGACGTATGACGAGGTTGAGCGTCTGGCGTTAACGCCAACTGCATATGTTGATATGTCGGGCAACCGAGAGGTTTTGAGTCGGGTGCATCATCACTTGAAGGAACAGCTCGTGAACAGTTGTGGTGTAGGGATTACTCACTGGACAACAAGAGACACTCAGGAAGTCGGCGTTTTACCGGGCGCTAAACCAGAAATGTTTTTCGCCCCAAGTCAAATTGTCAAACGCACTGAAGCGTTAGGCCCCGGTGCTTATCAACAGCAAATTCAGGTTGCGACACAGCGGTTTATGGCTCAGGTAGATCGCTGGGTGCAGATTAACGAGCAGGGATTCTCACACGTTAAAGCAGTCTACGATATTGTGCTAAACGGCGCCCGACCCGATCAAGGTTATGTGGTCGTCAATGATGCTTGAAGCTTCACTGCAAGAAGCGTGTTCAAAGCCGCTAGGGGTATCCTATTAGCGTCGACACGCTGACCTATGCTCAGGCCTTTGAAGGGGGTGTCCAGCCTAAGAAAGATGGCTCTGAGTGGAATATATGACCCCAGCAAAAGACGATCTCTGGTTCTTGCCACTGGGTGGTACTGGCGAAATCGGCATGAACCTGAATCTCTATGGCCATGATGGGTGCTGGTTAATGGTGGACTGTGGCATTACGTTTTCCGCGCCGGGCATAGCAGGGCCGAACAATATTTCACGGGTGCAGATGCCAGATCCGGAGTTTATAGCCGGGCGGGCTGGGCAATTGTGTGCTCTGCTGATCACGCATGCGCACGAAGATCATGTCGGTGCCGTTGCGGATCTTTGGCCGAGATTGCGATGTCCCGTCTACTGCACCGCATTTTGTGCATCAATTTTGCGGCGTAAATTGGCTGAAGCGGGTCTGCTTGAAACGGTACCGGTGCATGTAGTGATGCCCGATACGAGCGCCCGCTATGGGGTTTTTGATGTGCAATGGTTAGGTGTGACACACTCAACGCCGCAATCTCAGGGCCTTTTTATTCAAACGCCGGTGGGTAATGTCTTCCACACGGGTGATTGGAAACTTGATGATAACCCCGTTGTGGGCCACAACATAAATACAAATCAGTTGCGCGGGATCGGGCAACAAAATGTGCTGGCTATGGTTTGTGATTCCACCAATGCGTTGGTACCGGGGCGCTCCGTCAGCGAGGGAGCGCTTTATCCTAATTTATATGCACACATTGCGGCCGCAAGAGGTCGCGTTGTGGTTGGTTGTTTTGGCAGTAATATCGCGCGGGTGCAGACATTGGCAGCGGTGGCTCGCGCCGCGGGACGCTATCCAGCGCTGCTGGGGCGCTCTCTGCACAATTATTATCAGGCGGCTGTTGCAGCGAATATCTGGGATCCCGATTTGACCTTGATTCAATCCTCTCACCTTGGCTATTTGCCGCCAGATGAAGTACTGGCGATAGCCACAGGAAGCCAAGGTGAGCCGCGTACGGCGCTGCGCAAATTAGTAGCAGATAGTCACCCGGATTTAACTTTGCAAGCCGGTGATATGCTGCTGTTGAGTTCGCGCGTGATTCCAGGCAACGAAGTCGTGGTAGAAGGCTTGATCGCTCAGTTCGAACAAAAAGGTCTGCAGGTAGTATGTGATGATGATAGCCGTCGGCCGATCCATGCTTCGGGCCATCCTGCGTCAGATGAGTTGGCAGATATGTATCGCTGGATCAAGCCGCAGATTGCAATACCGGTTCACGGGGAGGTTCCCCATATGCAGGCCAATGCTCAGGTGGCGAAGGCGGCCTGTGTCCCGAAGCAAATGCTGGGAACTAACGGGGATCTTTTTATGTTGGCACCCCAGCCGGGTATACGCCGGGCGGCAGCGCGTGTAGGTAGGCTAGCCCGCCGTTGAAGCCTCATGCGCAGATACCGCCGTCGATGACCAGCTCGGTTCCAGTGATATAAGCGGCTTCATCGCTGGCCAGAAATAGGACCCCCGACGCGATGTCCTCTGGTGAGCCAGGTTTTCCCATGGGAACACCCAACTGCGCCATGCCCTCAACATCAATTGCATTCTCGCCGTTGAGCATTTCTGCATTGACCTTAGTCCATATTGGCGTATCAATGATCCCAGGGTGGATTGAGTTTACGCGGATTGGCCACCCCGATTGCGTGCATTCCAAAGCGACGCCTTTTGTAAACAGGCGCACCCCGCCCTTGGTGGCATTGTATGCCGCCAAATTTGCAGAACCTTTTAGACCGGCAACGGAAGACATGTTGATGATCGCGCCATTGCCAGTCTCACGCATTGCGGGTATCGAGTGCTTTACGCCCAAAAAAACACCCTCCAAGTTGATCGCCTGCTGGCGCTGCCAGTCGGCGAGCGTCATGTCAACGATGCTGCCGCCTATGCCTATGCCGGCGTTGTTGACCAAAATATGTAAACCACCGTAGTGGCGCACCGTCTGCGCGACCACAACCTCCCATTCGGATTCAACAGTGACATCATGATGTATGAACTGACCTTCACCTTGATTGGCGTGGATCGCCGCAACACAGGCTTGCCCTGCAGATTCCTGAATATCTGTTACGACCACAACCGCGCCTTCCTGCGCCAGACGTAACGCACATGCGCGACCAATTCCTGAAGCCCCGCCGGTCACCAGCGCTACTTTTCCTGCTACACGTGCCATCTTTGCTCTCTCTTGTTTCGCACAGCCTAACTTGAAGATGTTATTTGGGTACAGTGGTTTGTCGCAAGGCGCTAGGCTCGCTAGGGCTTGTATCGAAAACAGGTATGCATGAGATGTCCAGCCGATAGTACTGTGCTTTGGTCAGATCGTGAATCCAGCACTGATTGCCATTGGTCATCAAGTGGAATATTCGAGCGGGTTTGACCATGCGGCCGGTTGTGATCTGCGCGTCTATCGATGGGCGTGCGGTGGCGCTGAGGATGACTATTGGGCTGCTGCGAAAGGCGTCAGCACTCAGGCGTGGCTTGGGTTGGCTGATCGCTGCTGCAATAACCCTGCCGATTGCCCTGGCATCTTGCTGGGTCATGCTTGGAGCGATGGCGTAACGGTCAGGTTGATCGACGACTGAGCATCCGCATAAGGTTGTGATGAGCAGACAATAGCTAAGAAAATGAAGCGTTTTCTTGAGGGTCTGATATGGCGCCGTTCTGCGGTTGGGCCTCACCGGGTAGGCATTACCATGCCGGGGATTGTGGGCTTTGTGAGTTGGCCCTTTGGAGCGGTCACGCGACGGGTTTTGGTGGCCAGTGCACGGGTTGTCGCGGCAACTACCGGACAACTGCCTGTCTCAATGTAGGCCAATGCCGCGGCTAGTCGAGCTTCCTGCCTTTGTCCTAGCGCGTGGCTGAAGTCATCTGCAACGCTGCAGCCGAGCACCTCATGCGGGTTAACCGGCGTTTTGGTGGGGACAAAGCCGTCAGCGTAATCTCCGAAACCTTTGGCATTAATACCTTGAAATTGAATAGAAAAGTAAGTGGTGCCGCAGTTATCCTGAGGATAGAAACCAAAAGGTTTGCCGCAAGTGGCGTCACCGATTAAACGCACCTCGACGTCAATGCCGCGTAATCCATTAATCAGCGCCTCGCTGGCTGAGCAAGTGCCGTCGCCGGTTAAAATAAAAACTCGGCTTAGATTGACGCTGGGTAAACTGCTGCCGGGGTTGATAGAAAACCCTTGTGTGGTGGTGTGAAAGTTAGTTGGAACCAATGAGGCGCCTGTAATTGGATTGATGGCACTATGCTTGTCATTGAAGATGATTTCGTCAAATACGCGTCCGGCGGCGGCGGCGGGGCCTGCGATCATATATCCAAGTTCGTTTGCTATGTCTAAAAAACCACCTCCGTTGTAGCGCAGGTCGACGACCAATTCAGAGACCCCGGCAAGCTCAAATTGTCGCATCGCTTGTACAAGACTCGCTTCGGCGGTTGCGATATGTGCGTTAAACAGGAGATAGCCGACGGTGCCTGCAGAAGTATTAAATAGTTGGGTCACCGGGACGGGGTCTTGCGTGATGGTTGCCGATGTTAGGGTCAAAAGACGCGCGTTCGTGCCATCAAATTCCTCCACTTCGAAGGTGTAGGTTTCTCCGCTTGCGGCCGGGAACAGGGCGGTGTTTAAAGTTGTCACGTCGCTGGTGCTGGATCCGTTGACTGCGTCAACGCCATCGACCTCAAGAACTCGCATGCCGCGAGTCAGTCCTGCATTTTGGGCAGGAGAGCCTGGTTCAATAAAGCCAGCCAAAATCTCTCTGGGGGTGGTTGGGCTGATCAAAATCCAGTCGACGCCGTAGCCAGACTGAACACCTGACTGAGACAATTGCTCCCAAGCTTCGCTGTCATAAGTGAAATGATATTGATCTTGCGGTGCCCCGGAAGGGGTGACTGCATCAGTCTTCATGAGATCAAAGTAGTCGGGGGTTGAATAGTCCGCAGGATCTGCGTCAACGATCTCGTCGTACCATAAATACAGGTCATGACTCCATGCCCGTAAAAAATTGTTTTCGTCTTCAGTGTTGCCAGCTACGTCGTCATAGCCTGCACCGCGAGGGGTTTGACAGCTATTTTGATACAGGGATGCGCTGCGAAAGACACCCTGGCTGAAGTCGGTGACCGCAGGTGGGTTCACTGGGCTGATGGGTTGGTTGGCATCGCTGCCGCCGCCCCCGCCGCAGGCGAACATAAGGCTGCTGATCATGAAAATCAACACGGGATCTAACCATTGTTTGCCGCGGTTCGCTGTCAACATAGGTATTAGAGTCGGTTTATGGCTTGTTCAGACAACGTTAATGATCGAGCGATGCGTTCACGCATCTCATCCATATCGACCCCGTCGGTACTTTTCTTGCCCTCACAGTATCTTGCGTAAACCCCGTGAATGATCGCGGCAGTTTTCCAGCGATTGAAGCCGATATAATAGTCGAGCTTGGATAGATCCCTTCCCGTTTTTTGAGCATAACGTTGGGCCAATTCTGTCCGTGACGGGAAACCATTTGGCGCTGTTGCTGCTTCTGGCAAGATAGGCTCGCTGTCTGTCGGGTCGGGCCAGGGATTGAGTGCATATGCGAGATCTGCCAGCGGGTCGCCGAGTGTGGAAATCTCCCAGTCGACTACGGCGGCTACGTTGTGATCCGGACCGATTAGGACGTTGTGCAGCCCGTAGTCACCATGTACAACGCGAGCGGGCCCTTGATCAGGCATGTTGTTGAGGAAAAAGTGCTGGAGTTCATGGGCGCGGGGGTCGTCGTAGTCGGCAGCCGTAATTGAAGAGGTCCAAGATCGGTACCAAGTTTTTAGCTGGCGGCCGACATAATTTTCTTTTTTACCGAGTTCGCCTAATCCAACTTGATCAGGGTCAACATCGTGCAAAGCCGCTAAGACGTCGATAAAAGACATCGCCATGGTATGCCGTTTGTTCTCGGGTACCCATAAATGAGTGTCGTCAGAGTTGTATAAAGGGTGGCCGTCGATCAAGCCCATGATGTAAAACCACGCGCCGGTGACACTGGGATCCTCACAAAAACCCATGGCCTTGGGTACGGGCACCGCGGTGCCACCCAAGGCTGAAATCAGCGCCCACTCGCGGCTCATATCGTGCGCCTTGGGCAAGAGTTCACCTTGTGGCGGCCGGCGAATGACCGCGGCTGCGCCGTTGCGGTCTTCAATTCCATAAGTGAGGTTGGAATGTCCCCCCTGCAGGCGGGTCCATTGCAGCGGAGGGGTTAGACCTTCAACGTTGGCAGCGATCCAAGCCTCAACTGCAGTGACGTCGTAGCCTTCTGGTCCCAAGCTTTCATCATGGTCGGTCATCGTTCTTCTCCTGCGATCAAAGCTCTACCAAAGGTCATATTTTTGTAATTCTGCACGTCCAACCACCATGTGATGAACCTCATCGGGACCGTCAGCAAAGCGTAAGTGGCGCATGTCGGTGTAGAGTCCAGCCAGAGGTGTCCACTGTGAGACGCCGGTGGCGCCATGAATTTGTATGGCTTGATCGATAATTTCACAGACTTTTTCAGGCACCATGGCCTTAACCGCGCTGACATAAACTCGAGCTTCTTTATTGCCTAAGACATCCATTGCTTTTGCCGCTTGTAGAACGGCAAGACGCATGGCGTTAATTTCAATACGAGCGCGGGAGATGACTTCGATATTTTTACCCAATTTAGCAATTGGCTTGCCGAAGGCTTCGCGAGTACCCGCGCGTTTCACCATTAACTCAAGTGCCAATTCGGCTTTGCCGATAGAACGCATGCAATGATGGATCCGACCGGGGCCCAAGCGCAGTTGAGATATCTCAAAACCTCGCCCCTCGCCCAACAGAATATTTTCTTTGGGTACGCGAACATTATTGAACTTCAGGTGCATATGTCCGCGCGGTGCATGGTCCTCACCGAAGACCTGCATGCCTTCGAGGATTTCAACTCCGGGGGTGTCGATTGGAATCAGAATTTGCGATTGTTGTTTGCTCGGTGCAGCGTCGGGGCTGGTCTTGACCATAGTGATCATGATCTTGCAGCGCGGATCACCTGCACCGGAGATGTAGAATTTTTCACCGTTGATGACCCACTCGTCTGCGTCAAGTACCGCGCTGGTGCTGATGTTTTTGGCGTCCGATGAAGGCAGGGCGGGTTCTGTCATCGCGTAGGCTGAGCGAATTTCGCCATTGAGTAGCGGTGTTAGCCATTGTTCTTTCTGGGCCGGCGTGCCTACGCGTTCCAGTACTTCCATGTTGCCGGTGTCAGGTGCGCTGCAGTTGAGGCTTTCTGAGGCCAAAGGGTATTTTCCCAGTTCTGCCGCGATGTAAGCATAGTCCAGATTATTGAGTCCCTCACCCGTATCAGCGTCTGGTAGGAAAAAATTCCATAGGCCGGATTCTTTAGCCTTGGTCTTGGCGCCGTCCAGAAGTTCAAGCTGCCGTGGATGCCAGCTCCAGCGATCTTCTTTTTCGGCGTGCAGTGCAATAAATTCGTCGGTAATCGGGACCACGTTTTCGGCAATGTGTTTTTTCACGGCATCCATCAACGGTTGTGCTTTTTCGGACATAGCCAATTGAAATAAATCCGCCTCAAGATCAGACATGGTTGATTCCTTTTGTTCACATTAGACTTTCTTAGATTGCCATCGATAATAACCGTTTTATTCTGTCATTGGGGAGTGTTCGCCGTCTTAATCTCAACCTATAACGTTAAAAACTTATTTTTGACGGGCGAAGGGCCTACCAAGCCGGCCGCCGAAGTCCGTCCGCTGTTGCGTATGATTGATCAGGTCGCGGCTCAAGTAATGGTGCTTCAAGAGGTGGGTTCGCGCGAAACCTTGGTGCAGTTGAACTCGCAGTTGGCCCAACCCTACCCGCATCTCGCGCTGTTGCCGGGCAATAGTCGGCGGTCGATACATATTGCGCTTTTGTCGCGTTTTTCGATGCGCGTGCTCAGTCATCGATCACACCGTTTGACGGATGCGGCAGGCAAGATATTGTCGTTTTATCCTGATGCGGCTGCGGCGGCGACTAAACAACCGCAGGACTTGGTATTTGCTCGTGATCTGGTGCAGGTTGAAATTGCGTTGTCCGGGCAAACGCGGCCATTGACGCTATTTTGTGTGCATTTGAAGTCGCGCATGAATTCCGGCTGGCAGTGTTTGGCGGCCAGCGATATGCGTGAGGCCGAATGCCGTGCGATGGCCAATGTGGTCTCGGAATATCAAAAGACTTGGCCTCAGGCGCGCTATCTTATTCTCGGTGATTTTAATGATCTGTTAAGCAGCGAAGCGCTGGCACCATTGGCAGCATTATCGATGCACGATCCTTTAGGTGAGCAACTCAGACGCAGCGGACGAAACCCGTCGACTTATTGGTCCCGACGTCGCACCCGCATTGATCATATTTTGGTTTCGCAAAGTGTTTTGCCTCACGTCAGGCCTGATAGTGCAAAAATCCATGTCAGTCAGATGGCGCGGGCAGCGTCAGATCACTATCCGGTATCTCTAGAGCTTGAGTCATTTCAGGGTTGCGTTTAGCTGCGCTAAGTCAATGGATATAACCGTACCTTGTTTATGTATCACAAAACGGTATTTATGATTTAGCGCCAGCACCCGTATAAAGGGGCCTGTTAAATTAGCTCTGGCAAATCAGATATGACGGTAGGTGCTGCGCAAATTCGCATCAGCGAGGGTGGAAGACCAAAGGCGGACTTGACGGACCTTGCGAGGTTAAACCAGGTCTTCACCGAGCTTACCGCCGAACAGCGGATTCGCTATGCGCTTGATCATTTTGCAGGGCCGCAAATACTTACGTCTTCTTTTGGAGCCCAATCGGCGGTTAGTTTACATCTGCTGACGCAGCAGCAGCCGGATATGCCGGTGGTGTTGATTGATACCGGTTACCTGTTTGATGAGACCTATCAATTTATTGAGACCCTCCAGAGTCGGTTGGGCCTCAATTTGGTGATCTACCGCAGTGAAAAAAGTCCGGCCTGGCAGGAGGCGTTGTACGGTCAGCGTTGGCTGCAAGGATTAGATGGTCTGGACGCCTATAACTATGACAACAAAGTCGAGCCGATGCAGCGTGCCCTTCAAGACTTAAATGTTGCCACTTGGTTTTCCGGTGTGCGCCGGATCCAATCGAGCTCGCGAGTAAATACACCGTTTGTGCAATTTAACGGCGATTATTACAAAGTGGCGCCGCTGGCCGATTGGCACGACAAACACGTTTTTGATTACCTCAAAGCGCACGATTTGCCCTACCACCCGCTGTGGGAGAAGGGGTATGTTTCCATCGGTGATGTGCACACAACTCGGTCGCTAAATCAGGTGGAATCGGTAGAGCAAACGCGTTTTTTTGGTCTCAAGCGCGAATGTGGCTTGCACGATACCCTTTAGGGTGACTGTTTTGCGCCAGCCAGGGTGTCGATTACACCGTCGGTAAAGTGGCTCGCGAGTAACGGTAAATGTTGCCTGCCCTGAAACGGCTCGTCGTTCAAAAGGTAGGTCGGGCTCGTTGTAATCCCCTTGCGGCTGAGGGCTTCGCGCACCTCTGCGGCACGCTGACCGCCAACTGTGGCTGCAAAGGACTCAAAACCAGCGGTGTCAATGCCCAATTTCTCTAATATGGTTTTAATGTCAGCGAGAGTGTCAATACTCCTTTGCTGCTGCCAGTAGGTGGTGAAGGTCTCAGTGATGTAGCCGCTGGCATTGGCTTGCTGATCGATAGCCCACAATAATCCGATCGCCGCGGCGTCAGTGCGGTGGGTATCGTATAAGTCGATTAACTCGTGCGGGGCATAGCGCTGTAGATCCATCGCCATGTATTTTGCTCTGAATTGGCGGTGCAGCTCGCTTCTTGCAGCTGTGGCTTCCAACGCCATCGGACTTTTAAGCGCTGGTGTGGTGATGATGCGCCAATCCAACTCAACTGCAGTTTTTTGTGCCCAAGCTAAAGTTGGTGCCAGCGCCAAGTAGGCGCTAGGGCTTTTGAAATCGATACAGACCGTCAATGATTCGGGCATAGTTGGTCCACAGAGCTTCTGGTCATGGCTTTCATAGGCGATCTCTGGTGCGGGCCCTTGTTTACCGCTTAAATGCCAAGCTACGCGCGGCAGATGTTCCCGCCCAAAAAAAACATGTGGGGTTCGATGGCTGGGTTCGGTGACCACATAGGTGGGGACGCCGTAAACGCCGGCGGCAAAGGTGGCGTCTTGAAACTCAGCATTAAAATCCTGACCCTCGCCGCATGCATAAGTGCGAAACCCTGTGCTGTCGGCCCCAATTTGCTGAATAATTTGCTCGATAATATCGAGTTGTTCGACGTCTAATTCACGCTTCCAAAACGGTTTGTAGATGGCGTCGATATAACAGCTGAGCAAACTGCCGGGTTGGCATTGTTGGGCCAGTGATTCTTGTTGTTTAATCCAGAACATGCCCAGTGCGGGCAATTGGGTGTTCCAGATTTTGACTGTACCGCGAACCGTGAGTTGGCGCAGGTTGGCATAGCGACGACAATCAAAGTAAGCGTATTTAACCCCTGACCATTGCTCGGCACTTCGTTTGTGCTCCTTGACCTCTCCTTTGGAATCGAGTTTAGCCGTGCCCAGATAGCTGCCAATATCAAGGATAAAAGGTCGCCAATCAGCAACGATGCCGGATCGATAGAGCATTTGTCGTGTGGGTTCGATCGCCAAATAAGCATATGGGCTCTTGAAATCGATATAAACAATCAGCGGCGCATCAGACGCCATGGGTTGCATGATCATTCTTCTCCTGGCGCGTAGGCGCGCTGTAAATTCTTTTGCAAAGCGGTCTCGGAAAACAATGGGTCATGTAAGATTTCGTTGACATAGTCTTGAGCTTGATCGGCATAATGAGGTGAAGAGGCGTCCAAGGTGGCACTACCGAATTGATGTAGGCCTCTGACCGTCTGCGTGCCGTCGGCGGCCCAAGAAACTAGGTAATAGAGGCCGTCACCGGCGACGTTGGTGAGGTAACCGTTCTCTTTCATGCCGCGACCATAAATTGCGCGTAGCACGTCAGGTCCGCCTCCGACAGGCAGATTAAGATCGCCGCGAACATGCCGGTTAACCTCCCCCCAAGGAGGGTCAATTTTGCCTCTGGATGCCATTAAGAGGTCAACACACCCTTGGATTAGTTGGGTGATTTGGTGAGCTTCATGCGCGTTGCTGTTGCTGTCTTTTTCGGCGGCTAGCAGCACACATGTGCCCATTGCAGCGTGGGTATTTTGGATGTCCGTGCCCAGGTCCCAGTCATTGAGCAGCTGTTGGGCCTGTTTGAGGGCGGGATCTGACAATTTTATGGCGGCTACTTTGTCCAGATAGCCAACATAAGGTGTTTGTGGAGAATAGTATTTGTCGTGTTTTATGGCTGAAAATTCAGCTTCGGAAATGGGGCCCCATGCACTGAATAATTCCAAACCGCGCTGGGCGCGATTGGTCATGTTGGTTTGAAAGCCATGCTCGGGCTTGAAGTCTGCGCGATTGGGGTTATCCGCGGCTGCTGTCACGTTAAAAGGGGTCTGGTTGGCGCTGTGAACAAAGCCAGAGCTGGGATTAATGACCTGCGGAAGCTGAGAAAAACTCAGGTTTTCTGTCCAGATGAGCGTTGAATCGTTTCCCGGCAAATACTGTTGCCAATCGTAATTGGGCTGACGCCGAGGTGTTAAGGAGTTGTGCAGGAACATGATATTATCATCACGGTCTGCATAGACGAAGTTAAAGCTGGCAAATGACATCATCGACATGGCGTCTCGCCACTCATCAAAGTCGGTGGCTTTATTCATACGGTACCACTGCTCTACTTGGCGCAATTCACCCATGCCTGCATAACGAACCGCATAGGTGCCATGGTCGGTCCTGAGTACCGGTCCATGTTCAGATGCCAGTATTTCGCGGCTGACGGTCCAGGGGAAAAACCCCCACAGGGTGAGCGGTATATCAACCGTGCTGCGCGTTAGAGTTCGCCATGTCCCGTCTATTCGGTATTGGTCTGGATTGTTTGGGTTTATCTCCAAAACGTAGACATCAACCAAATCGGGTTGATTAACTGTAGCTCCCCACGCCAGATGTTCAGTAAACCCTACGCTGATGGATGGACTTCCGGGAAATACACCACCCATGATGTTCAGGCCGTCTTTACTTTGTATATGTGCTTCGTACCAAGCTACAGGGCCTTGCGTTGGCTGGTGGGAATTGATCGCCAGACGAGTTGCTCCTTCCTCGGAAAAATGGCGTGCAATGGCAAAGGCGTTTGATCCAATCGGCAACTCCCCTATGGTGACAGGTGTCTGGCTGATTGTGGGGTTTAAGGTGCCCTCTCCAAGACTAATCTCGCGTTGCCGTTCTGCCTGATTGACCTCGCGTACGATGCCATCAAAGCCATAAAACATGAGGTGGCGCAGCATAAAACCGGCGACAATATCGCGGGGTGTCACCGGTAATTTACGCGAATCTATTTTTTCAGGATGGCGGGCGGCGTAATAGTTCAAGCCATCTGCGAAGGCCTGAACGTAGCGGCGGGTTTCTGGGCTGAGGTCCCAGGTATAGTTTTCCTCCAGCGCATCCCACAGACCTAACCATTTGACCAAATAATCGGTGATGGCGCCCTCGGCACCGTTGAATAGCGCGCTGTTGCCGCGGTAAAAGGGGAGCGCATCCTCGATTAACACCCAGTTATCTTCGGCCTGAGCATAGGCAAATCCAAAGGCGGTATCGGCATCGGTTGTGCCCAATATATGGGGGACGCCGCGGTGGTCGCGCCGAATCACGACGTCATAGCGCGAACCCAAATGACTGTATTGCTGCGCATCGAAGCGGTCAGGCTTGCACCCGCTGGTGCTCACAAGCAGCGTAAGGAAAAACATGATTCGAAGTGTAGTGCCCACAGCTTTAGTCTCCGTTCAGCTCAATCAGGGATCATCGCCATTGGTCGGCGGTGCTTGATCAGTAGTCGTATAATCGATTTCTAAGTCCGATTTTTCCGTGAAGTAGCTGGGCAGTTCGGCTTTGATGGCGGGAGCGAGATTTTTAAACTCGCCGACTTGTTTGACCAGATTGCCGCGCCCGCTTACGAGTTGACCTTCAGCCTTGCGATAAGCCTCTGCGGCTTTATCCAAGCCTTTTTTGACCTCTTCAAAGTTGTTAAGAAAGGCGTTTAATTTTTTGAAAACGCGCTCCGCTTGTTTTGCTAAAGCCGCGGTATGTTTATTTTGGTCTTCATAACGCCACAGTTGCCGCACGATATTCAGACTGGTGAGTAAGGTTGTAGGGGTCGCCACGAGGACATTGTTCTCGATGGCTTTTTGAAACAATGTTTCGTCAGCTTTGAGCGCTTCAACAAATGCTGATTCGATGGGGATAAACATAAATACCATTTCAGGCGAATTTAAACCGGGCAGCTTGTAATAATCTCGATCTGCCAATTCATTGATGCGGTCGCCGACAGCACGCACATGTTCGTCCAAAGCCACCTTCCGAGCGACTTTGTCTTCGCTGTTGATATAACGGGTATAGGCATTGAGAGAGACTTTGGCGTCAATGATGAGATGTTTTTTCTGAGGTAAATACACCACCGCATCCGGGCGCTGACGGCCCGTTTCCGTAGTAAAAGACACCTCGCGCTTGTAGTCTTGGCCCAGCACTAATCCGGATCGATCCAGGACATTCTCCAGTACCAATTCACCCCAGTTACCCTGTAGTTTTTTTTGCCCTCTCAGTGCCGTTGACAGTTCGTGGGCTTCTGTTGTGATTTTTTGATTGAGTTCTTTTAAAGACGCCAGTTCTTTTTTCAGCTCACCGCGCTGTGTGCTCTCGCGGTGATGTATATCCTGTACCTCCTTCTTAAATCCGTCGATTGATTGCTGAAATGGGTTGATCACTGCCGAAAGGGTGAGTTTGCTGCTTTCTTGCAGAGATCGCGTGTTGGCTTGCAATATCTCGGTGGATAGCACTTTAAAGTGTTGCGTGAGCTCTTCTTTTTGCTTGAGAAAGTTTGCGACCTCGCGTGCATGACTGGATTCGCGTTCCTTAGCAATCGCTTGGTCGTTTTCCAGTTGAGTGATGCGGCTGCTTTTGTCTTCTAGGGCTTCTGCGGCTTGTCTGAGGCGCTGTGATTTGTCTTTCTGGTCTTTTTGTAGTTCCTGAAGTTCGACGCGAAGTGCTTCCCCCTCTTTTTCAGCCTGATGTTTGTCTTGGCGCAATTGCTCCAAGGTTTTATTGAGTCCGGACAACTCTTGGCGTAACTCATCATTACGTTCAACTGTGGCTTGCTGGCTGGTTTTTAATGTGGCTTGTTCCAGTTCGAGCACGTGCACCTGGTGCGCGGCCTGAAGCTGGGCGCTCTGCGACTCGGTGAGTTGCTGTTGCAGCGATGATTGCCGTTTTCGGCTCAGCAGCGCTAAAACCCCCATCAGCAGCGCTAGGGCAGATAGGCCCGCGCTGATTAAAAGGTCATCATTGATCATCGGGTATGTCCTCCGCTCAGGAGGGCAATTTTAGCAGGTTAGTCGCTCTGGCGGTGGGATATTCAAACAGGCGCGGTGATGATTTTTTCTGAACCGGTGACCTGGTTGCGATCCGTGTCATTGTCATCGGGTTGCTGTATGGTGTGGCCTTTTATTGGGACCTTGGAGCGCTTGTTGATCAAAATGATTGCATTGGACCTTGATGGCACGCTGGCAGTTGAGAATCATCAAGTTTTACCTGCAACTCGGGTCGCTCTGGAGGCGCTTCATGTTGACGGGGTGGAAGTGGTCATTGCTACCGGGCGGCGGTATCGAACAACGCGTTATGTCATTGAAAACCTTGGCTTTGATGTATGTGCTGTTTGTAACGGCGGTGCGTTGGTCAAAGCCCCTCAGCAGGAAACTCTGCATGCCGATCAACTGGATGTCGATCCCGTGCTCGGGTTCGCCCGCTCGGAAGGCTTAACCCTGTTTGCTTTCCTAGAAGCTGACAATCTCGGCGGTCCGGATTTTGTAATCGACGGGCACACCCGTTGGAACGAACTAACACAGACCTATTTTGCGAATAACAGGCAGTGGGCAGAAAGCAGTGATGTGCTAGCAGGCGAAGCGCGGTACCTCACGGCAGGCATATTTGATACGCGAGCCAAACTGAGTCATTTTGCTGAAGAAATCGCCAGACTGTTCCCGGGGTGCTACAACACCATCGTTATGCCGCATTTGGACTCCGGATACTATTACTGTGAAATTTCCGCATATCATACGAATAAATGGCACGGTTTGACCAAGCTGCATGAGCACTTGGGTGTTACGGCAGCGCAAACCTGTGCCGTGGGTGATCAACTCAATGATATGGCTATGGTGCAGGCTGCCGGCGTAGGCGTTGCCATGGGAAATGCGCACGCAGAGTTAAAAAAGGTCGCCCGTTTCACCTGTGGTGATCACATGAACAATGGTATCTTGGAGGTTGTCAGATACATCCGTGACACTAACGCAGGCTGACGACATGTGTGCTTGTTGATCGTAATCTGATCGAGCACCCAGCCAAGCACAAAAAAACGCATTCACTGTGGTTTGTCGTGTATGCCATTAACTGCTCTAAGGTGTATCAGTAGCGCGTTTTCTGGCTGCATAATTGGGCTTTTCAGCCCTAGATTCATCAAGGCTTGTCCGCTCATTCGGACGCCGTCAAACCAATTCACTTGGCTGCGTTGAACAAAGGTGGGCTGACCTGCTGGGAAAACCGCCTGTGTGTGATAAGTCTTGGCCGGATCGAGTCCTTTGAAACATATTGAGTCGGGTTTAGACTCGGCTTGGGCGGCTAGGGTAATCAGGGCAAATAGGGCTTCGCCGGCGTCCTGAGCAACAACGCCATGTACAAAACGCGTCTCGTCCGTCTGATCAACTCGAACCATTCTGCCACTGTGCAATAGGGGGCGGTGCCGCTTATAAAACGTAGCCCAACGGGTCAGCAACTGGCGCTCTTTTAGGCTCGTTTGTGTCAGGTCCCATTCTAATCCTGCGTGACCAAACAGTGCGGTAATGGCTCTAAAACTCAGGGTATGACGGCGCCCTGTGGTGTGACTGCGACTAGGCCCTATGTGGGACCCCAGCATTTCGGGAGGAATCACGAATTGGGTATAGCGCTGAATATACTGACGCTCAAGTGCATCATTGCAATCGGAGGTCCAGAAACGATCGGCGATTTGCGCCATCCCTAGATCTATTCGTCCGCCACCGGAGGCGCACGATTCAATTTCCAGACCCGGATGCCGAGCTTTGAGTGCCATAAAAAGCTGGTAAATGGCCAGAGTTTGTTGATGAACGGCCGGCCGGCCGTCGCTGGCGGGTTCAAGCAAAAATTTATTGTGATCCCATTTGATGTAGTTAATGTCATAGTCGCCGATGATTTTGCTCACCGAGGCAAGAACGTATTGATAAGCGGCGGGGTTGGTGAGATCCAATACATGTTGTTTCCTGCCTTCGGGCGGGATGCGGCCTTCAACCTTGAGTATCCAATCCGGGTGATTTGCATAAACCACGCTGTTGGGATTGAGCATTTCTCCTTCGAACCACAATCCAAAGGTCATGCTGGATGCCCTTACCTTGTCGATCAGCGGCGCTAGGCCACTTGGCCAAACGTCTTCGGATACTTGCCAGTCGCCTAGTCCCTTGCTGTCGTTGCGGCGCTCGCCAAACCATCCATCGTCCAACACAAAGCGTTCGACGCCGATCTGCTGTGCGATATCGGCCAATGCTGAGAGTTTTTCAAAGTTGTGGTCGAAGTAGACGGCTTCCCAAACATTGAGTGTTAGGGGCCTTGGACCTTTGACGCTCGGATGGTCTGGCCGGCTTCGCAGCCAGCGATAGGCACGATCGGAGAGGCCGTCGATCCCTGCCTCACTGTAAAGGGCGTAAATTGTTGGGGTATGGTGAGCGGTATGGGGCGGTAAAATGACCTCGCCGGGCAGCAAGAGTTCACCGGCTGCGATAAATGTCTTGCCGGAAGATTGACGCTCGATGCAGTGCCGAGAGTTTCCCGAGAATCCGACCCCCATCGACCAGATTTCGCCATTTTGAAAATTCGCGCCTGCGGTCATCGCTAGTTGTACAATGGTATAATCGTGGCTGGAGCGGCCTTCGCGTACTTCTTTCACAAAAGAGCCGGGCTGAATGGGTCTGCGGTTTGGCTGACGCTCCTTGATCCATCTGCCGCTAAAATCCATTGATTCCGCCGCGTAGTCCGGTAGTGGCAGAAATGCGTCGACTGCCTCCACAGAGAATGGTTCATCGCCGATATTTCTGATGGATTGCTCGATCGCCAAAATGCCGGCACCGACAAACGTAAATTGCATTGAGACCTCTAGTCCTGCGGCGAGGTCTTGGCTAAAGGTACTCAGGCTTGTCTCACTGCGCTCAACTCTTACCAGTTCAAACAGCTGTGAGAAATCTCGTCCGCTGCGGTGTCCGAGCACCGTAGGTCGGCCCAAGAAACCTCTTGCGTTTTCGCGCCAAATGCCCGGAACCTGATATTCATCTAGTTCAGCATGCGCAGCAGGCTCGGCGTAGGCGAGTCTGAGTTGGGCAATGTCATTATCGCCAAGGTGGCGGCCCCAATGCAGGATTTGGGGCGTGCCGCTTGAGAAATCGATGATTAGAGCCACGCCCTGTTGCGACAGGATGGTGGCTTCGGGAATTGCGGTCGGTAAGCGCTCCTTCATCAGCCTCCAGGAAGGGTGTTTGAGGTTTCTTCGATACGCCCGTTGGGGGTCATATAAACCGACTGAATCAAAGCCATATTTTTCAAGATGATGTCAGCCTGTTCTCGACTGATACCGTGTTGGGCACTGTTTTTCAACGCTTCGAACGCGGCCAGTAATGTTTCTTTATAGTCAGTAACACACAATAGTCGCCGCTTCTCTTTGCGTTCAAGCCGTTTGCGCTCGTAGCCATCAATGTCGCTGACGCTTGCGGTGCTGCTGCCTTCAAAAAAACTGGTTGCGCCGGACTCTTGAGCGGGCCCTGTGGACTCGTTTATGAGCACAATCACCTGCTCGCCACAGGTGTTGGCAGGAAGCTGGTATTCAAGAGCAGCTTGCACAGCAGGGTGTGTTTCAGCCACTAAAGACAATGGCAATGCAACGAGCAAGATTGAGCTTAGTATTAAGGATTTCATGGCACCCCTTGATGTTTTTAATGGCGAAAGATTATTGCAGGAGCCGATATTTCTCAACCCTCGTTGTCCTCTTTCTCGGTCCTGACACTGTGCTGAACAGGCCTTTGCAAGCCGACTGCGTGGCTCAGCCGCCGGCGATTTTCACCTTGAAACCCGCACGCTGGATCAGATCTCGGACCTTTTCCCGGTCTGCGGTTTGCAGCTCTACGATTCCCCCTTTTACGTTGCCGCCAACCCCGCAAGCTGTTTTTAATTGTTTTGCCAGTTGCAGCAGTTCGGGCTCGTTCAAGGTTAAGCCTCTAATCGAAGTGATGCTCCTTCCTTTCCGTCCCTTGGTCTCGCGATGGAGGCGGACTATGCCGTCTCCATCGCTGGCAAGCGTATTGTGTCGTCGATCACAGATGCATTGAGGTTGTGCCCGTAAGCAGCCCGGGCAAATCCTGGGGTCGGTGCTAAATACAAGGTTTGACCCGCCGGTTTTGTCTTTTCTAGGTTTCATGGTGGAGTAGCCTAGAGGCAGCTCCGCTGCGGTGCAAGCGGCCCCAGATCGACAGACCACGCTTGCGTTTCGACATGTTCATGAGCGAGGATCGCAAGGTGTGATGTTTACAACCATAGATTCGGAGTAAAAATGAGCAAAGCGATTGATTCACCTGAAAGTGTCGGTATGAATGCCCAGGGGCTTAAACGAATCAGCTCAAATATGCGGCGTTTTGTGGAAAGCGGTGAGCTTCGGGGTATGTCGAGCCTAGTGATTCGTAGAGGCGAAACGGTCCACTGCGAACAGTTTGGATACCGTGATGCGGAGGCGGGTTTAGAGGTTTGTCCCGATACCATATTTCGGATTTATTCAATGACCAAGCCGATTGTTGCAACGGCCCTGATGCAGTTGCACGAAGAGGCGCATTTTCAACTAGAAGACCCGGTAGCTAAGTATTTGCCCGCTTTCGCGACAACTAAAGTGCTCGGTGAGGACGGCTCTTTAGAGTCGCAAGTTAGGCCCATGACGATCAGAGATCTGCTTGCGCATACCAGCGGTTTGACCTACGACTTTATGGAAGATACACCCATTGGGGCGCGTTATCGGGAAGCGCGCATTATGAATGATGCCACGCTCAGTTTGACGCAGGTTATTGATACCCTTGCAGAAATTCCGCTGGCCAGCCAACCCGGTAGCCGTTGGCATTATAGTGTGGGGATTGACGTGGCGGCCCGTCTGATTGAAGTGCTTTCGGGGCAGTCGCTGGGAGAATTTCTGCAAGAGCGGTTGTTCACCCCGCTGGGTATGGTTGATACAGGTTTCGGTGTTGCCGATGGTCAACTGAGTCGACTTTCTGCGATGTATGGACTGCCAGATCTTTTCGGTCGCGACCATACGGGGTCCAAATTGGTGGAAGCGGCGATGAGCGGGTTCAACGAGCGAATTGATGTTTCAGAAACCTATCCGACAAATGCGCCGCATGTGTTTGCGCGTGGTGGTCATGGATTGTTCTCAACAATGGGGGACTACGCGAACTTTGCGCAGATGCTGTTAAATGGCGGGCAGATAGGGGGCACACGGGTGATTGGGCGTAAAACGCTAGAGTTGATGCACGCCAACCATCTGCCCAGTGCGTTGCTGCCCTGGCAGTTACTGGGGCAAGACAATCATGGCTACGGGTTCGGGCTGGGATCTAGAGTGATGATGGATGTGGCCGCGAGCGCCGGTCCTGGCTCGGTTGGTGAATATGGGTGGGCTGGTGCGGCAAAAACCTACTATTGGGTTGACCCCAGCGAAGAGTTAGTTGGGTTGTTTATGGCTCAGTATATGACAGGGGTGCAACTGCCCGAGAGAGCACTTCGCTCGCTGGTTTACCAAGCCATAGACGATTGATCTTAAGTTTTTGGTGAATGGGTAAAATCTCAAACGATATTGGCGAGATTAAGAAGTCCGCTGTTGTGTCGCGATGTGGCTTGTATCGATATGAATTGCGGCGGGTTTGGGATGAGGACCGGCCGTTGGTGGTCTGGGTAGGGCTCAATCCCAGTAGCGCGGATGCTCGAAACGACGACCCTACCAATCGCAGAATTGCGGGATTCTCGCGCGCTTGGGATTTCGGTGGCTATATATTGGTGAATCTCTTTGCTTTGCGTGCGATAGATCCGGCAGCGTTAAAGCGCGCTGTAGATCCTGTTGGTCCGCGCAACACTGTTTATTTGAAACGCGCCTGCAAATCGGCTGACGCGATCATTTGTGCGTGGGGTAATTCTGGTCGTTTTATGGATAGGGCGCGGCAGGTGTTGCCATTGATCGAGCGGCCTTTTGCACTGGAGGTGACAAAAGTCGGTGAACCTAAGCATCCGCTGTATTGTCGAGCATCGCTAATGCCGCGCGATTATAGACCCGGCTGAACTCAGAGCGAATGGTAAGAATTAATTATCCGTGCGCGATTAGGTCTATAGTTTGGCGATCATTTGTTCTAATCTCGAGATTAAATCTTTGAGCTGGAGGCAATATTGGATCAACAAACAAGGCAACAAGTGAGACAAAGCAAGGCTAATTTCGCTTTATCTCGCCGCTTAAAGGTAGTCTAAGCCATGCAGATCAAAGGTGTTTTTTTTGATTTGGGGGGCACGCTGTTCAGCTACAAGTTCATGGCGGCCAAGCGTCAAGGAGCGGACAAAGCCGCGGCGCGGGGTATGGGAAGTGGCATTGGGCTGGTTTTGGAAAGGCTGGGTATAGCTGCCGAACCGGCTGAAATTTCTCGACTTTGGGGTGCAGCCAATCGTCATGTTGGTCAGCGATTTGGGGCCAAGTCCTATTTTCTGCATCGTGATTTGTTCCGCGAGACACTGAGCTATTTTTTGGCGCAGTTGGGGCATTCGGCAGACGATAAACTATTCGATCAATTCCACATTCGCCAGCGAGATGCTTTGCTTGACCATATGCCGATTCGGCAAGAGTGTTGCTTTGCATTGCAGCAATTAAAAGATAGGGGGGTTTACTTATCGATTGTCTCAAATATTGATGACGACTACCTTTATCCCATTGTGGGTAAACACCATTTAGGTCATCTGCTCAATGACTGTACTAGCTCTGAAGAGGCGCGCTCTTGCAAGCCTGATCCCGGTATTTTTGAGTGCGCTTTGGCAAAGAGTGGATTAGATGTGAGTCAGGTTTTGTTTGTAGGTGATTCTTTGCAGCATGATGTGGCAGGCGCGGCAGCGATAGGCATGCGGTCAGCACATATTGTTGAGGAGGGCATAGAGACTCCCCTGACGCATGGCTTGACGGTGACTGCGGACCCAACCTATGTGATTCATGAGTTGACCGAGTTGGTGGATATCGTGGAACGTTGTAATGGCTAGTCGCCAAATTTTTCTGCCGGAAACACCAGAAGCGGTCAGCCGCGAATGGCTCAGTGACGTTTTAGGTGGGGAAATTATAGCGGTTTCGCAGACGCCGCTAGGGGATGGCCAAGGTTTTATGGGGGATATCCTGTTGTTGGATATTGTCAGTGAAGATCCCGCCATTCCCAGCCGGGTTGTGGCCAAATTACCGAAAAAAGCCAACCGCGTCATGGGTGAGTTGCTGGGGGTTTACGAGCGAGAAATCATGTTTTTCCGCGCTTTTGGTGAACACTTGCCCGTGCGCATACCGCGTATTTATTACAGCGAATTCGATCGAGACAAAGGCTCTGAAAAACAGGCTGAAATCTTGCGAGCGCTGGACAAATTGCCGGGTTTCATGAATAAAGTCATTAGCGCTTTGGGCACGATCATCGCGGCGGCTAAGAAGCGACGGTACGTCCTTCTGATCGAATTTTTTGGCGACATGCAGCCTGGTGATCAGTTAGCTGGACTGGATGTTGCCCGTTGCCAGCAAGTTCTGCGCGGTATCGCGCCGATGCACCGTCAGTACTGGGGTAGTACTGAACTTGATGATCATTTCTGGTTATTGGAAATGGATATTGACGCACGCATCAGGCATGGCATGTTTTTGCAGCATGCGCAGCGTTATGCTCAGGCGATGGGGCCGGAGGTGGTGCCCCATTTGAACTGGATGCGCGAGCACGGTGAAGCGTTAATGCGTGCATTTGTCGCAGACACGCCAGCGACACTCCTGCACTGCGATTTGCGCGTGGACAACGTTGTGTTCAACGGAGAGGCGTGTGCGTTTATCGACTTTCAGTTGGTGCGAAAAGGTCCTGCGGTTTATGACGTAGCCTACTTCATCAGCAGTGCCTTGCCGGCGGAAGCTTCGGATGAAGAGGAGGAGCAAGTGCTTCGGACTTACCACAGCGCACTGGGTGTTGCGGATTATGACTATGCGGTCTTCAAACGCGATTACCAGCGGGCGCTCTTGCTGATACTCGCGGGTTTATCGGGTGCTACAGATGTTGACCTTGCCAATGACCGTGGCGCAGAAATGATGCAGGCTTGGATGAACCGGTTGAAAGCCAGAGTACGCTCGATTGATCTGACGTCCATCCTCTCTGCGTCGAATAGTTCATAGCCTGGATTGTGGTGGATACCTAATTGTCCCCTGAAGAAGGTGGCGTCCTTCAGGCGTAGTCGCCGCCTCGCACCACAATAAATTGTCGGCCAGGGTGGTCTTGAGTTACGCCCTCGTTGCCCTGCCCCCAAGCCTGAGCGCCGTCATGCCCGTATTGTAAAATATAAGATTTTCGATCCTCGGAGGTTGTATTCGGCCCAGTTCGGTGTGGGGTCAAAGAAGAAAACACGACCACGTCTCCGGCTTTCGCTTCGATGGGGACCGCCGCGTCATGATCCTGGATACATTGCCAGCCTAACGGCGTTTTCCAGTGGGATAGGGTGCCTTGCCTATGCACGCCGGGTACCACCCACGGGCATCCATTGTTTAAGGTGGCATCAACCAGAGGCACCCAACAGGTAAGATAGTCTTGCGGTGTCACAAAGGTATAGCCGTTGTCTTGGTGCCAAGGAAACTCCTCCGGACAGAACGCTTTTTTGTAGACGGCCTGATCCCAGTAAAGGCGGCAGTCTGGGCCAAGTAGATCGAGGCAGAGATCGGCAAACACGGGGTGTTTGGCGAAAGCGCGGGCAACGGTGCTTTTTTCGACCATATGCAAGGCAAAAGTCACCTCGTCGGCGCGCGCAATATATTGATATTTATCTTCAACCGTTTTCAGAAATGCGTTGGTCTTTTGCTCCATTGGGTCTATTTCTGCTGTTACGGCATCCAATTCTGCTGCGCTGAAAACGTCTTGGAGTAAGAAGTAGCCCGCTTGATTCCATTGCTGAGATTGTTCAGCGGTAATGCGCCTGAAGGGTGGATTGGCTGTGCGCCATTGAAACTGGTTGTTTTTGGGGTGGCGTATCATGTCCATTGATATTCAGCAAAATAATGGGTTCTTAGAATAGCTGGCTTTTTGGGGTGAGAATAGATGACAAATTTGTCACGGGCACGATGGCTGATCCTTCCTGAGTTTAATTTTTGGACCGATTGGCGAAGAAAATGAGTTCATATACACTTTCGCCAGCTCATCAAGATTGAATTTAGGGATATGCAAGAGAGTAAGCTGGAATTTGACCCGGTCGCACTGCGCAAAAAGTATCGTATTGAGCGTGACAAGCGCCTGCGTAGAGATGGAAACCAACAATATTTGTCAGTGTCCGGTGAATTTTCGAATTACGTCGACGACCCGCATATTGAGCAGGAAATAAAACGCGAGCCGCTGACCGACACCACCCAAGTCATTATTATCGGGGGTGGATTTGGCGGATTAATCGCCGCCGCGAGATTATCGCAAGCCGGCGTTGGAAGCATACGCGTTGTTGAAAAAGGCGGCGATTTTGGTGGCACTTGGTACTGGAACCGCTACCCCGGCGCAGCTTGTGATACCGAGTCGTATATTTATCTGCCGTTGTTGGAAGAGTTGGGCTACATGCCCAAAGCAAAATATGCGCATGGCCCAGAAATATTGGCGCATAGTCAAAATATAGGGCGAAAATTCGGGCTGTATGAGAATGCCTGTTTTCAAACAGAGGTTACTGAGCTCGTTTGGGATGAACTTACCTGCCACTGGATTGTACACACCAATCGTGGTGATGCGATGCGGGCCCGATTTATTGTGATGTCCAATGGACCCTTGAACCGTCCGAAGCTGCCGGGTATTGATGGCATAAAGGATTACCAAGGCCATACGTTTCACACCAGCCGATGGGACTATGAGTATACCGGCGGGGGGCCAGAGGGAGATCTCAACCGCTTGACGGACAAAAAAGTAGGCGTTATCGGAACCGGAGCTACGGGTGTGCAATGTATTCCCCACCTCGGCGCGGCGGCCAAAGCGCTTTACGTTTTTCAAAGAACTCCATCCTCTATTGACGTGCGAGATAATCGACCGACTGATCCTCAATGGGCAGCGAGTTTAGCGCCGGGCTGGCACAAACAGAGAATGGATAACTTCAACACCTTGACCTCAGGCGGTATTGTCGAAGAGGATTTGGTTAAGGATGGTTGGACTGAAATCATTCGTAACTTAATCTCGATGGCAAATTATCGCGGGAAAGGACTAGATCGCGGCGAAATTGCCCGACTGATGGAGCTGGCCGATTTTCAAAAAATGGAGCAAATTCGCAATCGCGTGGATCAATGGGTTGAAGATCCAGAGGTTGCAGAGGCCCTTAAGCCATACTACCGACAGTTTTGTAAGCGACCTTGTTTTCATGATGACTATCTTCAGACCTACAACCGGCCGAACGTTCAGCTGATTGATACGCAGGGTAAAGGGGTCGAAAAAATAACAGACAGTGGTGTTGTCGCTAATGGTCAAACCTATGATGTCGACTGCATTATTTTTGCAACGGGGTTCGAAGTAGGAACCGATTATACCCGACGGGCCGGTTATGATTTGATTGGCCGGCAGGGTCTGCGGTTGAGTGAAAAGTGGGCGGATGGGCTGCAAACCCTGCACGGGTTGCATTGTCGAAATTTCCCTAACCTATTCATCATGAGCACGGGCCAAGCAGGCTTTACCACGAACTTTCCGACGGCGATGGATGAGACCGCCCAGCATATTGGTTATATCATCAACCAGTGTGTTGAGCGTGGCATGACATCAATAGAGCCCACGCAAGAGGCTGAGGATGCCTGGGTCCGTGAGATTATTTCATTGGCGCGCATCGGCGCGGCCTTTCAGGAGGATTGCACGCCGGGCTATTACAATAACGAAGGTCAGCCAGATCCTCGTAGTGCCCGTAACAGTAGTTACGGACGGGGCCCTAATCCGTTTTTCCGGAAAATGGCCGCCTGGCGGGCGGCGGGTGATATGCAGGGGTTGGAACTGCGCTAACGGCTTCGGGCGCGGGACACGCTAGGGTAAATACCTCTGCTGCAAATGCGCAAGGAAAGCATCAGGCGTGAGCACTTCGCCCGTGGCCTGTTTCAGCAATTCATCTGCGCCAACTGAACGTCCCAGACGGTGTACGTGTTTTCTCAGCCAGCTTACAAGCGCGCTAAAGTCACCACACTGCAGCTGAGCGGAGAGTTCGGGGATGGTTTTTTTTGCAGATGAAAACAGCTGTGCGGCCATCATTGCGCCCAAGGTATAAGTTGGGAAATAACCGATTAACCCAGCGGGCCAGTGAACGTCTTGTAACACCCCGTTATTATAATCACCGGTGGTTGAAAGGCCCAGATACTGATTCATCTTCTCATTCCAGGCGGTGGGTAGGTCCTCTACTTCAAACTCATTTTCGAGCAACCCTTTTTCTAATTCATAACGCAAAATGACATGCAGCGGGTAGGTTGCCTCGTCAGCGTCCACGCGGATCAATCCTCGTTTTACCTGAGTTACGTGGTGATGCAGGTTCTCGGCTGACCAGGCTGGATCATGGGTTGGTCGACCAAAGGCCTTAGCCATCATGGGTGCGGAAAAATTGATGAAGTCTCGAGATCGGCAGGCTTGCATTTCCATCAGCAGTGATTGACTTTCGTGCGTGCCCATTGAGAGAGCTTCACTCACCGGCTGCGACAGCCATTGTTTTGGGCGACCCTGTTCGTACATGGCATGCCCAGTTTCGTGAATGACGGCAAACAGCGAGGTTAAAAAATCTTTCCTATCGTAGCGAGTGGTGAGTCTTACGTCTTCGGGTACTCCGCCGCAGAAGGGGTGGTGCGAAGTGTCTAACCGGCCGTGATCAAAATCGAAGCCCATGACCCGCATGACATTGAGTCCGAGTGAGCGCTGCGCATCGATCTCGAAGTCATCGCCCAAAGGCAGTAGTGGCCGTGTTTCCTGATGTTTGATGATTTGGTCAATAAGGCTTGGCAAACGCGCTTTGATCGGGGCAAATAGTTTGTCCAGACGGGCGCTGCGCATGCCGGGTTCGTATAAATCGAGCATCGCGTCATAAGGCGAAAGGCCCGTATTGTCCGCGCGCAGTTTAGACTCTGTGCGTGTCAACTCGACGACTTTTTTTAGAGCTGGAAGCATTGAAGGCCAGTCGTTTTTTGCCCGACAGGTGCGCCATTGTTGCTCACTGGCCATGACAGCTTCAGTTTGCTCGCGCACAAAAGCGGACGACAGGCACTGGGCACGGTTATAGTCGCGTTGAATCGCACCTACGTTCGCCTGCTGCCAGGGGGTTAAATTTAATCCGGCGCACCCTTCAAGCCACATTGCGATATCCCCAGTGGTGGCTAAATCATGTATCTGTGCACTTAATGTGCCCATGGCGCGCTGGCGAGCTGGGCCACCGCCGCTTGGCATCATTGCCGATTCGTCCCAGCTCATGATTGAGGAGATGTGTTTGAGGTCCGCTATTTTTTTGAAATGGCTCTCTAGAGCTTCATATGGGGTCATGGTGGGCTCCCAGACTTGGAAAAAAGGATGGCAAAAAAATCAATGCAAGAGATAGTGCGCTGTTAAAGGCCCACCAATTCCTCCGATATTGACCAAAGTTTTTCGGCTAATGCGGTGTCTTGGGCCGCGCGAGAGGTTTTGGCGATTCGGCAATGCGCAAAATAGTCGCCGCTTGATGCCACGATGTCTTCGTGTGTGGCCACATAACAGCTGGTAGCAGCCCCTTGCTCAACGCTGACCATAAATGGTCGCATGATCTGCGCTAAGAAAGCGCTGAATACGCCTTGTGTCATGTTGCGGCCCAGATTGGTTGCGATGATGCCCGGATGTAGCGCATGAGCGCTGCTGTGCTCGGGTAGGCGCTGGTTGAGTTGATTGGCGAACAGGATGTTGGCCAATTTTGATTGTCCGTAGGCCCGCCAAGGACTGTAGTTATGCTCGCCACTGAGATTGGTAAAATCAATCCCCATCTTGGGTGCTTGAGCGTGTGCGGCACTGCTGACAATGGCTACTCGGGTTGGCGATGTTCCACCCAGTAATGGCAGTAACAGATTGACCAGCAAAAAATGGCCGAGATGGTTAGTCGCGAACTGTTTTTCTATGCCATTAACTTGTTCGAGCGTGGGCAGTGCCATAATGCCCGCATTGGCGACAAGGATGTCGATATTTTGGATGTCAAGGCGTTGGATTTGATCAACGCACTCGCGAATGTTGTTCAAGTCTGTTAATTCACATGCCAGCGCAATGCTGTGGCCGTTGATTCCAGCGCACGCCACTTTGGCTTTTTCGAGGGTGCGGGCCGTGCCTAATACTGTCGCGCCGCGCAAAGCCAGTACCCGGGCTGTTTCTGCGCCGATGCCCGAGTTGATGCCCGTGACCAAAGCAATTTTGCCGTTGAGGTTGGCGCCTTCGGTGATTTGTTCAGCGGTGTATTTTTTGGCCATGGTGAACCCCGAGGCAGTTTATATGAGCGGTAACATACCCAAGTTGTCTGCGTTATTCGAGTACCGGCGAGTGTGGATGATAAATGTATTTGTTCAATTTAATTTAAGAATTCGTCAGCGCGAAGGTCAAGGGCATGGCGTGCGTGGCGACGGGCCATGGTTTTAAACATTTCATTGCCTCGAGCGGTCTCTTCGACCAAGGTTGAGGCGATGACGGTGACGCCGAAGCCCGAGAAGGTGCCTTGTCGATAATCGCGCCAGCAGTTCTCCCATGAGTAGTCAACAATGTTATTGGCCAATAGCGACTGATGGTAGGCGCGGACGATGTCTGCTTCTACCGGTCTTCGAACTTCGCTTTGCAGGCCCGCGCCCAAAAAGTAGGCAACGTCGTTCATTGGTTTGCCCAGACGTACGCTTTGCCAGTCGATAACGGTAAGTTTAGGTGGTGTACAGCTGTTGTCGATCAACATGTTATCAAGGCGATAGTCCACGTGTTCAAGACAAAAAGGCATGGACGGGGGAGTGAATAATGGACATCCCGATGCTGATCCCACTTGCTCGATGATGCGCCGCTCGTCTTGGGTTAATGCAGACCCGTAGCGTTCAAAAAAGGTGGGCAGGCAATCGACGTAAAGGGTTTGCATGTCTATGGTTGGGGGCGAATCCGTCCAGAGATAATCGTAGCTTTTCAGATGCGGGTCGCACCAAAAAGGGACCTGCAGTCCCACGAGTTCAAGTACCGCTGCGCGCGCGACCTCCGCGGTGCATCCCAGCAACTGATCTCCGGGCACCGCGGGCGCCATGTCCTCTAGCAGTAAGACAAAGTTCGGTCCATCTCCCTCGATGTCTGCATAAAAGCAGTGTGGCATTCTTAGGGACAGACGCTGCGCGAACTGCTGATAAAAACGCACTTCCGTGTAGTAGTTACGCAGCAGCACGCCTGTAGCCCGACTGGCTTCGTTGTCGGAAGGAAATTTGCCGACAAGACGGGTGGGCATCTGAGTTGCGGCGCCCTCATATTTCAGGTCAAAGCGATAACATTTGCCGATCTGTCCGGTCCCAATTTGAGTGTGGTGGACTTGGACAACTGGGTTTGCAGGTAAACCCGTCTCCGCGAAAAGAGCGTTAAACCAAGCGGCATCCATCTCTTTTGCGGTGATCATATGAGCAAATCCTTTTGGGGGTCACTGGGTGGCTGTTTTTTTCGGTCTGTTGGCGCCATCGGCCAATCAATGATCCATGCTGTTAATAGGCGTTTACGCATAGAATCAACAAAACGTCACGCGGCTGCGCGCAAGGCGCGACAGCCGTGTGGTTCATAGATCAAGCCCTTATCGAGCCATGTTGATCATTTTCAATTGAGTGAACTCTTTGAGGCCTTCTATCCCCAATTCATGGCCCAAGCCCGATTGTTTGGAGCCGCCAAAGGGAATGCCAGGGTCCAGTTCAGCGTGTTTGTTGATCCATACCGTGCCTGTGTTCATTTGATTGGCGACTTCATAGGCGCGATCAAGATCGCTGGACCAGACTGATCCACCCAGACCGTAGTCGGAGTTATTGGCCCGAGTGATGGCGTCGCTTTCTTCTTTAAATCGAAGCACCGGCAAGACAGGTCCGAACTGTTCCTCGTCGACAATACGGCTGCCTTCGCTGACGTCTCGTACGATGGTCGGGCGAATGAAATAGCCGGACTGGTCGGGCACCTCGCCACCAGCTGCTATGGTACCGTCGACTTTTGCGGACTCTATCAGGGCTTTGACTTTCTCGTACTGCATTTTGTTTTGTAGCGGGCCGAGTTTGGTTCCTTGCTCTAGCCCGTCGCCAATGACGGTGTCGTTAGCAATTGATGCCAGTTCGTCAACCACCTCATCGTAAATAGAATCATGGACATACAGACGTTTCATGGCGATACAGACTTGCCCGCTGTTTTGGAACGCACTGTCGAACAGCTGTTGGGCAATTTTCTTTGGCTCAACGTCGTCTAGAACAATGCCCGCATCGTTGCCGCCCAGTTCAAGAGTGATGCGTTTAATTAAGCCTGCGGCCCCGGCCATGACTTTTGCGCCGGTGGCTGTTGAACCCGTAAACGATATTTTGTTGACGTCCGGATGTGCGGTCAGCGGTGCACCCAAGTCGTTGGCATCGGTGATGATGTTTAAGACGCCGGCGGGAACTATATCCTTAATTAATTGACCCAAACGAAGAGAGGTTAGCGGGGTAGTGGGGGATGGCTTAAGCACAACGGTATTGCCGGCGATTAGCGCGGGCGGAATTTTGAATGCCATCAAAATCATGGGGAAATTCCAAGGCACAATTGCACCGATGACCCCCAAAGGCTTCCGGTGTGCTTCAACTTTGCGGTGTTCACTGTCTTCGATGACCTCAATCGGCAGATCTAAAGCGGTGAAGTAACGGAAAAAGGCTGCCGTGCCATAAACCTCGCCGGTGGCATCTGCTAGGGGTTTACCCTGTTCTTGGGTTAACAATTGTGCAAGTTCGGCGCCGTTGGCTTCGATGACATCAGCGATTTGCGAAATGACCGCCTTACGTTCTTCGATAGGTGTCTGATGCCAGGGACCGAATGCCGCTTTAGCGGCAGCAACGGCGAGATTGAGCTGGGCTTCATCCGCGCGAGGGCAGTCTGCCAATGTTGTTTCATTTGCCGGATTTAGTACAGCCATGGTGGATGCACCATTAACCAGTTGCCCGTTGATCAGTAATTGATAGTCAGTCAAGGAAATTTCCCCAAAACAGTTTTGAATGAACAAGTGCTGTCGGGTCGGTATTCGACCGATCAGCGGTGAAGATAAAATAAACCACGTTTTTTTGCATAGAGCAATCTGCAAAAGGGCCAACTGGTCTCTGTGCTCGATCTGCGTTGCCCGCTCATTGGGCTTTGGGATTGTCTTTCAAGGCTGTGTGCGCATATATCAGTTGCAGCGTTGATGCTCTAACATGGTGGCACGCGCATCGTAGCAATTTGGTCTTGGTTAGCCGCGTCGAAAAGGATTTGGGGGTGAATAAGATGAGCTCTGATAGCGTCAATAAAACAAAACAAGCAGTGGATCTAATGAGTGCGGAGGAGCTTCGCGACCCTGCCTTAACCGCGGCAAAACTGTTAGCTCAGGAGCGCGCATATTTTTATGAGAAATTTGATCCGCCGTTTTATATTTTTTCGCGGTACGAAGATGTGAACAATGCGTTGCTCGATGCTGAAACTTATATTGAAGGTTACGGGAATGGTCCAAACTTTCAGCCTCCCAGAGGTATTTTATCCGATGCGCCGCACCATACGTTTACGCGAGGATTAATTCAGCGCGATTTTTTGGTTAAAAAAATAAACGACCTCAGGCCTAGGCTGGAAGCCATTGTGCAGGAGCTGCTTGATGCGGTCGCGGACAAGACCGTTTGGGATCTGCACGATGAGCTCTCGTTCCCATTACCGGTGATTATTATTTGTGAAATTCTGGGTATTCCGACCGATGATATTCAGCGTTTCAAGCGTTGGGCGGATGCTTCGGTGGCCAATATGTGTGCTTCTGATCCGCTGGAATATGCGCACGAATTAGCGGAGATGAACGCGTATCTTTTGGCGCAAATCCATCACAAGCGAAAGTTAGGGCGCACGGATGATCTTTTGTCAGTGATGGCACTGGCAAAGCAAGACGGTGAGCATCTTTCGGATGAGGAGTTGGTGGCGTTTGCGGTCCAAATTTTCGTCGCAGGAAACGAAACAACCACATCTTTGATATCAAACCTAGTTTGGCGGTTGTTGACCATCGATGGGTTGTGGGATTGTTTTTGTGGCGGTGAAATTGACGTCGAGGATGCCATAAATGAAAGTTTACGCTTCGACCCGCCGTTGCTTGGCCTATTTAAAACAACTTCCCGTGCTGTGGAGCTTGACGGTGTGCAGATTCCGGCCCACACAAAAGTCATGATGCATTACGGTGCGGCCAACCGAGACCCTGAAGCATTTCCGGAGCCCAATACCTTCAAACTCAAAAGATCAGGTAAAAAAATGTTGAGTTTTAGTGTGGGTTTACACGTATGTATTGGTAAAGAGTTGGCGAAGCTGGAGGCCAGCGTGACGTTAAACGCTCTGCGCCAGCGCTATCCTGGTCTGCGATTGGTTGACGAGGGTGAGCGTGTCGGTCCATTTTTATTTTGGGGTCGGTCAAAGTTGCCCGTCACACATACCTAGTTTTCGTCGTCGGTTACTTGCGGTACAAAGGGACACGCCAGGCTGCTGGCGGAGTATTGGCTAAGCACCGCCTCGAGGGTCGCTGCGATGAGCTCGTGGGCATGCTCCGGAGGTACGTGGGTGCCAACATGTAAGTGGCCTGCCGCCACGTTATGCGCTGCCAACTGGTTATAGTGCAGGCCATGCAGGGCAATAAAACCTGACAAATAGTTGCCACTTGTGCCGGTTTGATCGATCTGCACCTGAGTAAGTTCCAATGCAGCGGTGGATGCCAAGATGCGGCTCATGGGTAATTGGCTTTTGAGTTGACGGCCCGCACGATAAGTTGATATTGCCGCCCAACTGCGAGCGTCTATGCTGTCTTGTGTGGGAAAAAAGCGCGAACCATGTTGATCGGATTTCCAATCAAGCGCTGGATTGATTTTGTTGCCTGCACCCTGATGCCCGCCTTCCACAGCCTCTATCTCCCACCCGATCTGGCCACCACGGCTGGTGGTGATTAGTATCTGTGGTCGATAGGTGTCCATGATGTGCCAAAAGTCTTTGGACGTATCTTGGAAATCGACGCGTAGATCAGATTCTGCGGAACCGACCCAACCTGCTGAGCCAAAAGGGTCGTTCATGGGGTCTGCATCGGGCGGGAATTCGGGAAAAAAAGCATAAACATTGAAGCCATGATTACGCCAGTTTTCCCCAACCCAACCGCTTGGGTTCTGTTTGGGGTTGCGGCTCCATGGTCGCAGCATTTCATTGGTTGGCGGCCAATATCCGGTCACCACGACGACTTTTTCGCAGGCATCGAGTTGGCTCTGTTTTGCGGTGGCCACACTGCTCCAAGTGCTCATGAGCGCAACAGTCAGCGCGAAGATGAGGGGGGTGATTGTATTCAAGTTTGCCGCTAACTCTGCAGTTTGAGAAAGCGTATGTTAATGGAAGACACTTGAAATAGTTCTAAAATGAGGCCTGTATTGAGTGATTTCTGCGCAATATTGGCCCTGTTTATATTGCTGTTGGGAGGTTGGTAGTAAGTTATTCGCGCTGGTTTTCCGTTTGTGGTCCGGTACGATAAGCCAACAGGAACAAGGGGGTAGTATGACATTTGACATCATTGGAGCTGGGTTTGGTCGGACCGGCACTTTGTCTTTAAAAGGGGCGCTTGAACACCTTGGTTTCGGACCGTGTTATCACATGGTGGAGGTATTTAAACACCCTGCCCATGCAGCCTATTGGGGTGCAGCGGCCCGCGGCCAGCAGGTAGATTGGGCGGAACTGTTGAGGGGTTACCGTTCGGGCGTGGATTGGCCTTTGTGTAGCTACTACAAGGAGTTGTCCGAGCTGTTCCCGGAAGCAAAAGTCATTCTTTCGGTGCGAGAGCCCTATGGCTGGTTTAAAAGTTTGCACAACACCATTTTCAGCCAAGAGAACACGACGGGATTGTTGAGCGAAAGTGTGCCTGCAGATACCCAGAGTATGATGCACAAGATCATGATTGAAACCTTTGATGGTAAAAACGATGTCGCCGACCATGCGGTGAAGGTTTTTCGTGATCACATTGAACAGGTTAAGGCCGATATTGAGCCTGAGCGTCTGCTGATTTATGAGGTAGGCTCTGGCTGGGAGCCGTTGTGCGAATTCTTGAATGTGGCCGTCCCTAGCGAGCCTTATCCCAGCGTCAATTCAACGGCGGAATTTCAGAGTCGCTCAGGTGGCATTCACGAGGCGCGCCCTAAATGAATTTATTGGGGCCGTTGTTTTGCGGGGCGAATAACATAGCCCTAGGATGAAGTCGCGCAAGCCCCCACAACAAGCCGCACGAGAAGGGCTTGGCCAGATTGTGCAGATGCACCTAAACACTGCGTGGCAACGCCCCGTGGGAAAGCATTCGGTGATTGCCTTTAATGACATCCGCAGCCGTGTTGAGACATCCGGGGCGCCCTTGATTTTAGATTCCTGTTGTGGGACCGGAGAGAGCACTTGCTATCTGGCTGCGGCGTTTCCGCAGGCTCTGGTGCTCGGTGTTGATAAATCCGCCCATCGACTGGCCCGTCACGGTAGTGCTCGCCGTGAAAATTATGTGCTGCTGCGTGCGGATGTGAATGACTTCTGGCGGTTGGCTTTAGCCGCCGGGTGGCAGCTCTTTCGACATTATTTGCTCTATCCCAACCCGTATCCGAAAGCCTCTGGTTTTCGCAAACGTTGGTATGGCTCGCCTGCCTTGCCTACTTTGCTGAATTTAGGCGGTGAATTAATTGTGCGAACCAATTGGCAGGTTTATGCCGAAGAATGTGTGCTTGCCTTGGAATCTGCGGGCTATCAGGCGGACTACCGGCTGCTTTTTGATGAACCTTTGATGAGTGCATTCGAAACGAAATACCGGGCCCGTGGTGATCGTTTGTTTGAGGTGTATAGCAACCTGAATGTCGGGGAAAAATAGGCTGCGGGCGGCCTGTAGTCTGCGTTTTTTGAGCAAAATAGGTATACCATCAAAGGGTCTAAAGAGGGGTCAATATGCAAAAGATACGACATAGTCTGCCCGATCAAGGTCGTTCGTGGGACGAGTTAAAAGCGACGATGCAAGATATGGGAGGTGCGGATGTCGATTGGCGCGGGGGTAAAGCTGCCGTCTATATCTTTCACTCTGGTGATGATGTTATGCAGGTCGCGCATGATGCATACGGCATGTTCATTGCTGAAAATGGACTTGGGCCTGCTGCGTTTCCGAGTCTCAAACAGATGGAGACCGAAATTGTGGATATGGCCTTGTCGTTGCAACATGCACCGCAGGGCGCCGCTGGTTCGATGACCTCTGGTGGTTCGGAAAGCATTTTGCTCGCGATAAAAGCCTGCCGAGACTTTGTCGCGCGTCATAAGCCCGTGGCAGGCGTGCCAGAAATTGTGGTGCCTTACAGTGTTCATCCTGCCTTTGATAAAGGTGCACATCTGATGGGCTTGAAAATTATTCGAATACCCTGTGCAGGGGACTTTAAGGCGGACGTTGCGGCAATGGCGGCGGCGGTGACAGATAACACCATCATGTTGGTGGGCTCAGCGCCTTGTTTTCCGTATGGATTGATTGATCCGATTGCAGCGCTCAGTGATTTGGCTGTGCAGGAGGGCTTATGGCTACACGTTGATGCCTGTGTGGGCGGATATTTAAATCCTTTTATGCAAGCGGTCTCAAGACAAACAATAGAGGCGTATAATTTTGACCTGCCCGGGGTGAGCTCTATGTCGCTTGATTTACATAAATACGGGTATGCAGCGAAAGGCGCATCGACCGTGCTCTACAGAGATAAGGCGATGCGTGATGCGCAGGTATTTCATTTTGAAGATTGGCCTTGTGGACATATGTATACGCCCACGTTTGCCGGTACCAGACCTGGTGGGGCCATCGCCGCCGCCTGGGCGGTGATGAACTTTCTCGGACGTGCGGGATATGAAGCCCGCGCTAAAATGATTCATCAGGCCCGTCAGCAGTTGATCGAAGGCTGCGAGGCGCTTGGTCTAACTGTTTTTGGGGCTCCCAAATTGTCCATTGTTGGATTTGGTAGCCAGCATGAAGACATTCTCGCGGTTGGCGAAGGTTTGTATGCGCAGGGTTGGTTTTCGTCGCGATTGGTCAAACCAGATGGTATTCAATATATGGCTTCGCCCGAGCATGCCAAGACAATGCCTCGCTATCTGGAAGCCTTAGAAACGAATCTGCTGGCGGTGCGATCCGGCCTTCGGAGTCGGCGAAATGCTGATATCTCGTATAGCTGAGCCTGTTCACTGTGACGGTTACGCAATGGGCTCGGGGGAGAGATCCTGAATAATAAACGATCCATGCCTGTTGTGGGCTGGCCAACCATTATTGGATATGGCGCGGGTGATTTTGGCCTCAATCTATACTTCACGGGGCTTAACCTTTATTTACTGTATTACTACACGGACGTGCTGGGGATACATCCCGCGACGGCCGGCCTGATTTTTATGCTCCCGGTGATTTGGGATGGCCTATCTGACCCGTTGATGGGCTGGCTGGCGACACGCACACGGACAAGTCTGGGCCGCTTTCGCCCATACATTGTCTTTGCGTCGCCGTTGGTGGGTGTCAGTTTTGTGGGCATGTTTGCAGCGCCGCTGTGGTTCTCTGACCACGTATTTGTGGCTTGTTTGGTTTCTCATCTGTTGTTCCGCACGCTCTATACGGTGGTTTCGGTGCCGTACTCTTCACTTGCCGCCGTATTGACTCAGGACAGTCAGGCGCGCGGCACGATGGCTGGCGTGCGTATTTTTGCCGCCATGGGTGGCGGTTTGTTGACAGCGGCGAGTATGTTGACTTTGGCGACAACGCTGGGTGAGGGCAATGTTCAGCTCGGGTTCGTGTATGTCAGTCTGATTTATGCGGGTTTGGCAACGTTGATGATGGCGGTTGTATTTTTTTCAACCCGCGAAGCCCCAGTGAGCAAGGATGAGCCGCGTTTGTCCACACGGCAAACGCTATTGTTTTTGTCTCGCAACCATGCTTTTTGGATTTTGTGCTCTGCCTCATTTCTGGGTGTTATTGGCGCTACGATGGGAGGCAAGGCGTTTGTTTATTACATTAATTATTATGCAGGTCAGCCAGAAGCGGTCTCTCAGATTATGGCAATAGGGATCGCCGGCGCTGGGTTGGCCATTCCCATATGGACTTGGATCGCCAGACGGTTAGGCAAACGAAGCGTTTGGATGATCAGTGGGATTGGGGTTGCAGCGGTTAATTTTTTTCTTTACGTAGGCGATGTTCGCGATGTGCTCACGCTGTCTATTTTGGCAGGGGCCAACGGCTTGATTGGTGGAGCGGTCGCCGTCATGTTTTGGTCAATGCTGCCTGATACCGTCGAGTATGGACAATGGCATAGTCGGGTTCGCGACGAGGGTATTGTCTTTGGCCTAAGTCAATTAATCAGTAAATCTGCCTCTGGCGTGGGAGTAGGTATGTTGGGTCTGATTTTAGGCGCCGTGGGGTACACTGCAAACGAAGCGCAAAGTGAAAACGCGCTACAGATGATTCGCAGTTTATCGTTTGGGCTTCCTGCATTGACCAGCGCGCTGGCCGCATTGATGATTTGGTTTTATCCGTTGGATACTGCGCTACATGCCAGATTAGTGGCCGCGCTCGCGCGGCGCGAGTCGAAGCTTCATGCGCAATCTAAAGGATCTAATCCCCAGCGACACAGCCACCAGATTTAGTTCGGGCTTGGCACGGGGCAAAATTTTGATTCTAAGTCGAGCACCATTAATAATCGGCCAAATCCGATGAACTGCCCGATCATCATACCCAGCTCGAGAATTTGTTCGTCATTAAAGTGTTCACGCATGCGATCGAAAAAATGATCGTCGATGTTGTGGTGATCTAGCGCCATCCGGTCAGCGTATTCCAACGCCAGTTGCTCAGCGGCACTGAAGTTATTGGTGGTCTCATCAAGTTGCGCAATTTTAGCCTCAGTCAAGTCGTGTTCTGCACCCTGCAGAAGTCTTGCATTGAGTCACGTGAAGCAGTCGTTGTGGCGCGCAATCTTAAGTCTGACGAGTTCTATCAGCGCTTCATCGACAGAATTGCCCGCGCGCGCAGGTAAATAGAATTTGAAATAGCTGTCGAATAACGCTTGGCTGTTGGCCAACCCTCTGAGCGTAGAGGAATCCCCGCCGCTGGCTTCGATCGACATCGCGGCCTCTAAGATATGCGGTTCGAGCGCTTGATTATCTTTTAATTCGATGCGTGACATGGATTTGCCTCGTTAATTGCGTAACCGATGACAACGGATCAGGGTAATTTTGTCAATGGTTGGCTAGGGGTTTAGTTGGATTTGGGGTGGTTGAAGGTCATCAGCTTGTTGCAATGATTCAATGGGTTGATTCTGAATACCATCCCAGCTTTTGTGGTCAATTGGTCCGGCCGCTTTGGTCAGCGACACAGGAATTCCCGTGAGATGCGACATACCTGAGAGCGGCTCGCATATGGTTGGCCCATCGGTGGCTAACAGGTTGACGTTTGCCCCGGCTAATTTCCCCGCGACACTTAATCCTTTGGCGTTTTGATGCCCCCAGCCATGGGGTACGGCAATCACACCCTGGCGTAAATCTTCGAGCAGCGCAACAGGCAGCCTAATGGTGGCTGCGTCGCTGCGTATATCCACTGCGTCGCCCTCTTCAAGTTTAAGCTTGGCGGCGTCACCGGGATGAAGGAATACGCGGTTGGTTTGATTGTGCGGGCCGTGAGTTAACTCAATAATATTTTGAGTCCAAGAATTATGGGTATTGTGCGCGCGTTTGGTGATCAGGCGAAAACGGTGTTCTTGGGTCATTGATCCGAAAATTTGGTCCAAGTTATTGGCGTAGGCGAGCAGTTCTTCAGGGGCAAGCTGTACGGCATGGTCTTCGGTTAAAGGTCGTTTGCCGATGAACGTGCCAGGTTGTGCAGGTTTAGTTGGAAAGCCTTTGGGGTGGTTTAGCAATGCGGCGAATCTCGGTGCGCCCGAAAGGCGCAGAATGCTGTCCAGGATAAATTGTTGGGGTAAGCCACGACCGCCGCGTTTTTCATTTATCCACTGCGCGAAGCGCATTAACGATTGAACAAATCTCGATTTGAACAGGGCCGTACCAGAGGCGGTAGCAAGATCTGTATAAATGGTGGCTTCGTCTTTCTGTTCAGCCTCCGGTGAAACGACGGGTTTTGTAGCCGCTAGATAAGGAATCGATTGAAGTCCTAAAAAAAGCGGAAAGACAAAGGGTAAGTCGTGGCGCTCCAAGGGCGAAGTTGCTGGAAGCACATAGTCTGCCAGGCTAGCTGTTTCATTGAGATAAATGTCAGTCACCACCAACATATCCAACTGCTCCAGAGCATCTTTGAGTCTGCCACTGTTGGCCATCGTCATCACCGGATTACCGCCGGTGACAAACAGTGCTTTAATCTGCTCCTTGCCTGGCGTGAGAATCTCGTCAGCAAGAATTGCTCCAGGAAACGCGCCATTTAATTCTTTAAATTGACCAATTCTTGATTCAGCTTGACGGTTAAACAAACCCTGTTTTTTGGAGAATTCAGCAAAATCAAAAATCCCGCGACCGACCAAAGTGCCGCCTCTCTGGTCGAGGTTGCCGGTGATGGCATTAATGACCTCTGATAGCCAGTGGGCAAGAGTGCCGTATTTGCCCATACCCACGCCTGTACCGGTGACAATCGCCGCGCCATCGGCGCTGGTGAAGGCCGTTACGGCCATCTTGAGCGTTGCAGGTGTGATGCCGGTGACTGCTTCAGTCCGGCTCGCAGGCCAGGGCTCACAAAGCTGCCTAATGGACTCAACGCCGACAACACCGGCTTGGGTCTGTGCCAGATTTTGGTTGAAGATTTCGTTTAAAAACGAGAGAAAGAAATAGACGTCGGCGTTGGGTGCGATGGCAATATGTTCCCCTGCAACCTTTGCTGTTTCTGTCCGCCGCGGATCCACGACTATGATGCGGCCGCCTCGTTGTTTGATCGATTTTAGGCGTTTGACCGGGTGGGCGACTTGCAGAAAGGTCCATTTTGAAACCACCGGGTTGGTGCCTACGATGAGTAGGCAATTTAAATGGTCTAGATCTGGAAAGGGCTGAAAAAAGGGGAAACCGTACATGGCCTGAGCCGTGGCAAACTTGTTGGCACAGTCTTGTGTTGCGGAGGAATAAATATTGTGGCTGCCGATGCCCTGCATGAAACCTTCTGCAAATATGGGGTGAAGCAAGCTGAAGCCGGCAGCGGTGCCCACATACATGCCAATGGATTGTGCGCTGGTCTGACGGAGTTTTTTGACCGTACTGCCGATCTCCGCGTTGGCTTGAGCCCAAGATATTTCCTCGAATTCCCCGTTCACTTTTTTCAAAGGAAATTTTAAGCGGTCCTTGGAAGCATACATATGGTGCTGATTTAGGCCTTTCATGCAGGAAAAACCTAACGTGCCGATATGATCTTTGATTGGCCGGATATCGGTGATCGTATTTTGGGTGACATCAACTTCTAAGCCGCAGGATGCCTCGCAAATCCGACAAAAGGTATGTTGAGTACTCGTGGTCAAGCGGATTAGTCTTCTAGATCATTGAAAACAAACATCATACCCCTCGAACGTTTTTCTTTCGACTGGCCCGCTAAGGTACATAGGTCATATCTTGTGTGATGAGGAAGGCGCTAATGCAGTGTTTGGCCGGTCTGCGATGCGCCGGCAAAGGCATGTTTCGGGCTGGAAAAACGTTCTGTGATAAGGTCTTGCGCTTTAAAAAATCGGACAGGGGTAGTCATGCGAGATCTGAATGGAAAAATAGCTTGGATTACCGGTGCAGGCACCGGAATTGGCGAAGCGGGTGCGATCGCGCTAGCGCACGCTGGCATGCATGTTGTGATTTCTGGCCGACGCCGGGACAAGCTTGAAGCGGTTGCCGACCAATGTCTGGGTATGGCGACTATACAGGTGCTGGATGTGGCTGATAAGGACGAAGTATTTGCTGTCACTGATCGCATTATGGCGAAATATGGTCGCATCGATGTTTTGATCGCCAGTGCTGGGATCAACGTCAAAGACCGAAACTGGCACAACGTCTCTTTGCAGGACTGGGATTCCGTAATACGCATTGATTTGGATGGCGCTTTTTATTGTTGTAAGGCCGTGTTGCCGATTATGAAACAACAGCAAGAGGGATTGATCATTAATATCTCTTCATGGGCGGGCAAACATGTCAATGTGGTCACAGGGCCGGCTTATACCGCGGCCAAGCATGCGATGAATGCAATGAACGAAAGTATCAATATGGAAGCGTGCATGTACGGTGTGCGGGCCACGGCAATTTGTCCAGGAGAGGTGGCCACTCCGATTTTGGATAACCGGCCAATTCCGGTCAGTCAGCAAGAGCGCGATAAAATGGTTCAGGCCCAAGATTGTGGTGAGGTGATAAAATTTTTGGCCAGTCTGCCGACGCATGTCTGTATAAATGAGATGACGATCAGTCCAACCTTGAATCGGGGTTATATTGCTGCTGCGCGAGCGCAATTGCCTGCGCCCTAAGAGATCCAGTAGCGCTAATTGATCGACACCGTAGCGCAGATCATTTTTAATAAAGGTGCCATAGCCCTGAGGCTTGGTGTTTAGTCTGAAGTAAACGATCACAATGGTGGAGGTTAAAGGTGGTAAACGTTTTGAGTAGAGGTATTTTATGGGCTGCAGGGGCAGCCTTGTTTTTTTCTGCAACGGTCATTGCCAAAGAGATTCCGGCGTCGAAGCCTGAGCGGCAGGGGTATTCATCGGATCGTCTGCAAAGAATCACCGATCATATGAACGCCAAAGTGGCTGATGGCACCATGGTTGGCGGTATGGGTGTTATCGCGCGTAATGGTAAGGTTATTTATCAGCAAACCTATGGTATGGCCGACCGCGAGACTGGCAGAGAAATGACGGACGATGCAATTTATCGCATCTACTCGATGAGCAAACCGATCACTGCGGTGGCGCTGATGATGCTCTATGAGCAGGGCAAATTCCGTTTAAACGATCCGATTGCGATGTATTTGCCAGAGATGGCAAATTTGCAGGTTGCGCTGTCCACGGCTGGCACGCAGATGATATCTGATGGCACACAGAGTCGCACAATCGGCCAAGGCGATAAAAGCCTGGTTGGCCAAACTCGCGCGCCCTCACGGCAGCCTACGGTTCGCGATCTGCTAACCCATACAGCGGGGTTGACCTATGGTGTGTTCGGCAATACGGAGGTTGATCAACTTTATCGTAAAGCCGGTATTCTGGGTGATGTCTCGTTGGCCGAGTTTACCCAGGCACTGGGACAAATTCCGCTGCAATATGATCCTGGCAGCCAATGGCATTATAGCGTTTCGGTGGATGTGCAAGGGCGCCTGGTCGAGGTGCTGTCGGGCATGTCTTTCGGTGAGTTCCTCAAAACGCAGTTATTTATGCCCTTGGATATGCCAGACACAGATTTTCAAATCAACGATTCAAACAAAGACCGTTTGGCGCAGCTTTATAAGCCCGCGGGTGTTCAAGCGGATAATTTTTTCTCGCCCGGTACCGGTGATGGTCTAGAGGTTGCGGATGCCTTTGTCAGCATGCGTTATGTCAATGGAGGCAAATTTGAAAGTGGCGGGGGCGGGCTAGTCTCGACTGCGCGCGACTATCTCAGGTTCAGTCAAATGCTGCTCAATGGCGGCGCATTGGATGGCGTTCGCATTTTGTCACCGAAAACCATTGAACTGATGACGGCCAATCACTTAGGTGAACTGCCGATGGGGTTCCGCGGAAGAGGTGCTGGATTTGGTCTGGGGTTTGGGTTAGTGCTTAATCCTGGCGAGGTAGGAGAGGTGAGCTCAGCGGGAGAATACAATTGGGGCGGCGCTGCTGGGACTCGATTTTGGATTGATCCGCAAGAAAACCTCATTGGCATTTTCATGGTTCAAAGTATTCCTCATCGCACCCGGCTTGCAGGAGATTTCAAGGTCTTGACCTATCAGGCGCTAGTTGAATAAAGCCCCATTGAAAACTTAGATCAGCAATAAAATGTCTACACTTTGGCATTGAATGAAGGTGCGGATGGCTGGATGCATATTGCGTGTCGATGGTGTCAGGGGGCTTTTTGAAAAAATATAAGTATTGCCCGATGTGTGCTGCACCATTGATCGAGCGTGTGGCGGATCGAATAGAATGTGGTGGCGGCTGTGGGTTTGTGAATTATGACAACCCGACTCCCGTCGCAGCGGTTGTGGTTGAGTATCAGGGCAAGATTGTTCTGGCGCATAACCGTGCATGGCGCGGAGCGTTTAACGGCTTGATCACCGGTTTTGTTGACCATGGGGAAGGGGCGGCTGAGTGTGCTGTGCGTGAGGTCAAAGAAGAGCTTGATTTGGATGCCCAGCCGCCCACGTTGATCGGTGTGTATCCCTTTGCTCAGATGAATCAGATTATTGTTGGCTATCATGTTCACGCGACCGGCTCGATTACACTTAACGATGAGCTGGACAGTTATGTGTTAGTGCCGCCGCAGGCCTGTCGGGTTTGGCCCTCGGGCACAGGGTTTGCGCTGCGGGACTGGCTGCGCGGGCAAGGTTTGGAGCCTGAAATGATAAAGTTATAGCGCTGCGCCTGGCTCACCGCAGGCTAATAGAACTTAGGAATGATTCGAGCCGGAACCCGCTTCTTGTATTCACCCCAAAGCGCGCCGTATTTTTCCGCACAACGTTGGTCGTCATCGCGCTCTCGTGTGCCCAGAAGAATGACGTAGTATAGCGGGTAGAGCCATGGCCAGAGGCTTTCGGGGTGGCCTATCGCCAGCGTAATCGCCAGAGCCATAAGGATCTCTCCAAGATAGTTAACGTGCCGGGCAATTTTCCAGAATCCGCTGTACAACAAGTGTTGGTTGCCTCGGGTGAGCACCTGCGGTTTGAATAGGCCCAAGAAAACGTGGTTTGGGTCGCGCTTAAATGTGTATTTTTGCAGGTTTGCGCCACGTGTAAGGCACCAGCCGGTCGCAAACAAAAGGCCACATAGGGTCAACCAGATCTTGGTATGCGGTGCTATCCAAGCGCTTTGCGGTAAATGCGCGGTTCCCCAAATACCCACCGTGTAGAAATACGGATAGAACACGAGGCAACCCCAGCCGAGTTTGAAGCCTACTTTTTCTGCGAATAAATCGTAGGTGTAGAGGTGAACTCGCTCGAAGATGAGGTAGTCGAATACAAAAAGTGTCAGAAGCGCGGCTGACAGTAGGATGCCAGGATTAATAGGGTCGACCTGCTGGACGTGAAATGCGGAGAACGATAATACGTTTAGAATGAGCATAATGGCGCCGGCCAGATAGAGAAACATCTTGGCGTCGACGCGGTTGGAAAAATACTGAATATTGTCGACGCGACCGAGAAATATGTCGGTGATTAATCCGCGCCCGGTAGCTGCCGCGTTGACGACTACCCAAAATGTATAAGATCCTCCGATGATCAATGCGCCGAGTAAACTCCACCACCGTTGCAAATAAAACCAATCCCAGGGCAAGGCGCCTGCGGCACACAGCAGTGCCCAGATGATAATGATGCTCAAGGTGGTGGATAGACCGTTCAGGCGGTAGTTAAAGGCACGATTAGTCTTGGGGTCGATGACGTAACCGGCAACGGTTTTTGTCGGCAGCAGCAGGTGAATGCCCAGCACCAGGCTATAAATAATCAGCGGCGTGAGTATGCCAAAAAGCAAATTTTCCCTCCGTGATTGAATGGCGCTTTGGTTTGGGCAGCCTAACAGGACTGGCCGCGCGGGGACAAATGGTTCCTCCAACAACCGTTATCTACATTCGTTCTCAGTCCCAGCTCAGCCAAGGATCCGTTTGCGTAGAGTCTTGGCAGGCTGATCCGTGATTGCTCTACGGAGTTTAAGATGAAATAGTGGTCGCCTATGAGGTATTGGATAGGTAGCGCACTTAATCGGGAGCACGCGATATGACTCAAAAAACGAAGGCACCGGTTCGTTGGGACGTGGTGATTCACTCCTGCGCGGGTGTGTTTTGCCTTGTGCTCGGAGCGCTGATGTTTGTCGACGGCTATGATTGGGCCCGCGATGGTTTTTCAGCGATGATGCTCTTGACGTTTGTCAGTGCGCTGGTCATCAGTGTGGTCACAAAAAGCTGGGTTACTGGGCACTATCTGGCAATGCTGCCAGTGGTTGGCGTTGCCTTAGGGTATGCCGGCTGGAGCTTGGGCTTTAACCTGGCGTATCTATTGATTTGGGCAGCATTTCTCCATTTTCTATGGCGTGGCTACCAGCTCAGCAAAAGCTGAGAGCCCACCTTGGTTCTTGCCGTTTAGCGTTTTTGCGCAATGACGTAAACGTGGGTTTCCGGGTGTTGGTCGTATTCTAAATGTCGGCAGACACAGTCCGATTGCGTTATTAATGTCAAAGTCTGCGGGATGCCCAGCGTGCTGTAGTACATCTTAGGTCCCATCACGGCGTCTTGTTTTTCATGCGGTTGATCCAAGCCTCCCATTGAGAACAGGCATACCCCACCAGGGCTCAGGTGAGCCATGAGCTTGTTTAATACATTGGCCTGCTCGGTGAGGGGGACGTGCCAGAGGCTGTCCCAGGCGCAAATGAAATCGTATTGCCGAGGAAGCAGCCAAGTGCAGATGTCTTGAGTGTGGAACGTTACGTGCGGATGCCTGAGTTTGGCTAAACGAATCATTTGCGACGATAAATCAACGCCTTGCGGCGTAAAACCGGCGCTGCAAAGCGTATCAATGAAGCGCCCGCTGCAGCCGCATCCGACGTCGAGGGCATATCGGCCCTCTTGACAAAAAGTCAGTGCCCGGCGCAATGCATCCATGCCGTTTTTGAGGTCAAAGTCTTCACTTTGCCAGTGTTCGGCCAATAAATCGTATCCTGCGGCTACCTCGGTTGGATGCATAATGGTCAAAATTTCCCCCTGGGTTACAAGCTGGTTATGAGGTGGTCTGAACTGCATACGCCCGTAAAAATCCCTCGGGCATTCTTTGAGGGCGCCCCGAAGAAACGTTGATACAAATGTAATCAATCTCCGCACGCATGACACAAGCCTCATCAGCAGGTCGTAAAATCTGAAAAGAACGCGTTGCCCGCAGCCGCCCGTCGTTATGAGTTAACCAGTCGGCCACCCAGAGTTGATCTCCTTCAAAGGTAGCCCGTAAGTAAGACATCCTGACATCGCGCACAGCCATGGCGCAGCCTGTGGCTAACATTTGGCTTGGGGGATAGCCCACCGCGCTTGAATGTGCCCAGGTGCACTGATGTAGCCAGTGCAGGTAATGTACGTTATTGGTGTGGCCCAATTCGTCGATCAGTTCCGGGGTAACGGTGACAGGTAAGACAAAAGGATTGGGTCGCTCCCAGGCGGGATGCTTTTCCGTAGGGGTAGTTGTATTGCTCATGGTTACTTGTCGTTTATTTTCTCCGCCAGACCTGCCGAATCAGCAACCGCCAGCAGTGGGTTGTTTGGTAAACGTATAGCAATAAGGTCTGCTATGACTGGGCTCCGGGTGGTCAGTATGACAAGCATTGTCAGCCATGGCTTGTGTGGTCTAATTGAAAGCATACGTTGAGGCAACATTGTATTTCCTCAATACTGCTAGGGTTGATTGTTGAGTGCAAATGTAAGGGGAGGGTGATGAATGACCGCACGGATTGATATTAATGGCCCATTGGCAGGTCGCAGAGCGCTGGTCACGGGTGCCAGTCGAGGAATTGGTCAGGCAATCGCTTATCGATTGGCCATGGCCGGAGCAACAGTTGTGGTGACCGGCCGAACAGTTGAGGAAGGCGGGAACCCCCTGCCAGGAACAATTATGGCGACAGTAAAGACCATCATCGACGCTGGCGGATCTGCGCATGCGCTGGCATGCGATTTAACCCAAGCCGATGAGCGCCAAAAACTGATTGAGCTGACGCGCGCCTTGGTGGGATCCGTTGATATTCTGGTCAATAACGGTGCGGTTACGTTTTATTTTCCGATTAAAGAATTTCCGGATAAGCGGATGCGTCTGATGTTTGAAGTTCAGGTGATGGCGGCGATGGAGCTTGCCCAAGCGTTTTTACCTGACATGATAGCTGCGGGTGCCGGGAATATTATTTACATCTCCTCGGGTGCCGCGCTGCATCCGCAAAAACCCTATGCAGTGGCTCGTGGTGGTACGGTATATGGGATGTGTAAAGCCGCGATGGAGCGCTTTAGTACAGGTTTGGCAGCAGAGGTGTTCGGTGATCACGTGGCGGTAAACTCAATTGCGCCGGGTCTAGTCGCGACGCCCGGTGCGGTGCATCATAACTTGATTACTCCAGCCAATAAGGCGCTACAATCGCCAGTCGAGGCGATTGCCGAAGCCGTTTGTTTTTTATGCCGGTCGCCTGCGCAGGACGTCACGGGTCGAGTGGATCAAATCAAACCCTTTATGAAGGAGTTTGGCTTATTGCCGGCGCCACTGATTGGACGTTCGTAAAACAGGACAGTGTCGCGACTGACGCTTGATCGAGACTGAATTCCCGGGGGGAGTATGATGAGTTTGACGCAGTGGTCTTGGATATTTCTGGTGCTTTATATCAGTGTCATGATTGGCATCGGAATATACGCGCAGAGGCAAATTAAACACGCAGACGACTTTGCGACGGCGCGCGGAGCCTACGGGCCGTTTTTTTTGGCGCTTGCTTTTGCGGCCTCGACCGCCAGCGGTGCCACATTTCTTGGCAGCCCGGCCATGAGTTATGAGTGGGGGTTTGCCGCGAACTGGACTAATTTCCTGTATCCCATTGGAGTATACGTTGGGATTCTGATCTCAATGAGGCTGATCGCTACCTCGGGGAACCGCTTTGGCAATCGCTCCATTCCGGAATATTTGGGTGATCGCTATCAGTCAGAATTTATGCGGCTGGCGGTTTCGATACTCTCGTTGGTGCTGTTTTTCTATCTGGCCGGGCAATTGGTGTCGGGTGTGGTCATGTTTGAAATCATGCTTGGATTAGACTCCGACTGGGCATTGATTATAACCACAGTGGTATTGCTGGTTTATGTGGTGCTCGGGGGTGCGCATGCTGACATCCTGACCGATGGTGCGCAAGGGGCGCTGATGCTGGTGTTGGCGTTGGTCGTGATTGTGTTGACCATGATCGGTTATGGCGTGGATGGGGGTTTCTCCGGCCTGATTGACAACTTAGGCGCTCAGGATCCTGCGCTGATTACACCCTTAAATCCAAACACGCCTCTTTTCCATTCCTGGTGGTCAATATTTGTGATTGCTTTTGCCCATTTGCCGTTGGGTTTATTACCTCACTTGGGCAATAAACTTTGGGCTCTCGATTCTTCTAAAAACCGCTTTCAATTTGTCAAATTGGCAGCATTATTTGGGCTGACGCTGGGGATGCTTGGTTTGGGTGGTTTACTTGCACGGGCGTATTTCGGCGATGCGCTGTACGATGTGGGTGCAAATCCTAACCAATCCCTGCCGTTGGTGTTTGTTGAAATATTTCCCACGTGGCTGGCTTCGCTTGTGGGCATTGGTGTGTTGTCAGCGGTGATGAGCACAGCGGATGGGTTGGTGGTGTCGTCTTCACAAATCATTGCCAATGACTTGTATCGACGCACCATTGTGCCTTGGCTTCACCCTGACATCGATCCGAAGCGACTTGATGAACGCGTCTTATTGATCTCGCGTGTATCAACCGTTTTTGTGTTGATATTGTGCATGGTCATGGCTTGGTCGCTGATGGACGTGAATGTGTCCTTGATTGTGTGGATTGGTGTTGGGGGTATGATGGCGGCCTTTGCGGGCCCTCTGGTTGTTGGTGCGTTATGGCGTGGTGTGACCTTTGCTGGAGCGCTCTCAGGCCTGTTTGTTGGATTTGGGGTATTCATTGTTGCGCACGCCCAGCTTATCGATCCTAACTGGTTTACCGGTACCCTTTTGCAAGGCCCTGCGCTGTGGTTGTATGGCGAAGGACCAAACCCCTATTCCTGCGCGGTGCTGGGTGAAATTGCCTCGGTTATAGCGACTGTGGGCGTTTCTTGGTGCACCAAAGCGTTACCGGATGCGCATCTGAACGCGTTATTTGACAGATCGGGTGAACCTGTCTGATTGGAGTGCGCAGCTTTTCAGCGGGGTTATGAACGTACACCGCCGCTGGCGAGCAAAACTTCCCCAGTAATCCAGTCAGACTCCGGGGCGCACATCAGATATATCGCGTTAGCGGCATCCTGCACGGTGCCTAGGCGCCCCAGTGGTGAAGCCTGCTTTGCCATTTCAATTTGCTCATGGCTTAGGCCCACTTTGCGTGGTTGGCCGTTGACGACAGAAATATTTGGTTCACGCTCATAAGGGCTGGTCAGACGTGTCTCGATAGCGCCAAAAGCGACGGCATTCACGGTGACGTTGAAACGTCCCCATTCTTTGGCCAGTGAGCGAGTCATGCCCACGACCGCCGCTTTGCCGGCTGCGTAAGCCAGTTGTGTGGCGCCGCCATGCAAGCCCATCGTTGAGGAAATGTTGACAACCTTTCGCACGGGGGTATCTCGGTCGGCGTTGCCCCGCAGCCAACGGCCATAAGCCCGCAGAATTCTAAATTGTGCGCTGGCATGAATATCAATCATCGCATCCCATTGTGCGTCACTCATGTTGTGGATGGCGCTGTGCCAGATATAACCGGCGTTATTAACCACAATGTCCAGACCACCAAAATGTGCCAGTGTGGCGTCAATGAGCTCATCTGCTGCCGCGGGGTCGGTTAAGTCAGCAGGTAGCGCAATAGCGCCTGGTATTGATGCAGCAACCTCTCGAGCGACGTCGGCGTCTAAATCATTGATCACAACGCGGGCGCCTGCGGCGGCCAGCTTGTGCGCGGTGGCCTCGCCGATGCCGCGACCGCTGCCGGTGACCAATGCAAATTTGCCCTCTAATGCACCCATGATGTTATTTCCCGAATTGACTGAAAAGGCAAATATTATTCGTGAACCGGCTGTAATGATATGGCAATGGTGACGGGGTCTTTTGTGCGTCTTAACTTTTGGGTATTTTCTATGTCGAAACTTTAAGCGAGATGGCTTTAAGTATACCCTCGGTGAGTACAATAGTTGGTTTCGGAGTGTGTAGCCATGACGCAAATACCGGTTGCTTTTGATCCCGCCTACGTCGCAGCGCAGTCCGCGGCGCACGATCAGATCTATCAGGTTGAACATGCGGGAAAAGATCCGATGCGTTCGGTCCTCGAGCATAACCCTGAAATTTATTTTGTTCCGCCCAAGCGCCGCAGTGAATGGGGCCAATGGGAATATCGGCGGGGTGCCTATTATGACACCACTATCGGGGCCAAACATGTGTACTGGCAAAATGAAGACTTACCGATAGAAACTCAAGATATCCGTCGATTAAGGTCAGATCTGCTGAGGTGGGGATATTGTAAAATAAAAGGCGCCTTGTCTGCTGATCAGGTTTCCACGGTACGGCGGCGGGTGTTGGATCAGGCTGAAGGGGAACGGCGAGCTGGCATTGCTCAGAGAACCCCCAGTGGTCAAAATGTGAATTGTTGTGTGAACAAGGGCCGTTGTTTTGAGGGATTGATCGAACAGGATCCGGCGGTGGTGCAAGGCGGCGCTTTGATTGAGCAACTGGTGACGGAAATGCTGGGTGCTAACTGGATATCTACCTCGCTGATTGCGTCGATATCCCTTGAAGGAGGTGTGCCGCAAGCGCTGCATCAGGATCAGGATATCGCCCTTGATGCGCGAAGCCCCTTGACGATAAATATTTTGACCGCTGTGACCGATATTGATGAGACGAATGGCGGGACCTTGGTCATTCCGGGCAGTCACGAGATGCTATCGACAGCAATGCGCAACCAGAAGCCGGTGGGCAAGTTGCCGCCGGCCATTAATGTTGATGCGAAAGCCGGAACCGTGGTGATTACAGATGGCCGTCTGCTGCATGGTACAGGCATCAATCGCACCGCATCACCGCGTATTGTCATGCTCAATGGAATGCAGCATCCCTTGATCCGGCAGCAGGAAAATTGGATGGTTTCGGTGAAGCCTGAAGTGCTGCGTCGCGCAAGTGCAAAATTGCTGCAGCGAATGGGTTATCAGGCGACCAATGCGGCTCAGACCAATGAGGGGCATGGCTTTGGGGCAAGCGGTGGGGTTGGTGAAGCAGCAGGCGCAACGGTAGATTTTCGGCATGCACTAGATGCCGGTAATTATATGCGTGTGGGAGAACTCCATCCACAAGCCACTGCCAAGGAGTTGACCGCGCCGTTTACCTTGCGGGGTGTAGTTGCGAAAGCCAGAGCCGGAGGACAAAGTGCACCTGTAGGTATTGGGGGCACGAAGAAAAATCCGTAAGGTTTGTCTTGCTGTTGCCGGTGCAGAGCGTGGAATTTGGCTCTAGGGTGACGTCGTTTAGGCGCAAAGGCGCTCCGGTGAGCGTATAAATTGGATCGGGCAAGAGGTAATCATGGCTGAACATATTTCAATTAGTTATGCAGAGGTTCCGCGATTTCCGCCCGGATCCCGCGAGAGCGTTGCCTATCTGGAGGCACATGGATATGTGGTGATCCGCGCGGCGTTGTCGCAGTCGCAGGCCAGCAAGGCGATGTCCTTATTGTGGGATTATCTTGAGGCACTGGGTACCGGTATTGATCGCCGCAATGTAGACACCTGGGATGACGATCGTTGGCCTACGGCGGTGCACGGTGGCATTTTGCCCAGTTTTGGTATCGGGCATTGTGCGGCACAGTGGTTTATTCGTGACGTGGCCAACGTGAAAGCCAGTTTTGCAGCGGTTTGGGACGACGAAGATTTGTTGACCAGTTTTGATGGCGTCACGCTCTGGCGCCCGTGGACTTATCATAGTCACTGGAAAACCAATGAAGGTCCCTCCTGGATGCATATTGACCAACATCCTATTGGTCGCCCAGGTAAACACTGCGTGCAGGGGCTGGTTAACCTCTTGCCGACTTCACCCGAGACCGGCGGCAATGTGGTGGTGCCCGGTAGCCACCGGCTCTTTGCGGACATTCCCAAACGATATCCAGAGCGGCTTGCGCGGCTACATCCGATGATTGACCATTTTCGATACCCTAATGACGATCCGGCTCTAGCCGGTACCCAACCTATCCAAGCGCACATGGAGGCGGGTGATCTGATGCTCTGGGATTCGCGGACGATTCACTGTAGCAGTCCGGGCGCGCAAACGCCGTCTGATGCAACCTCGTTGCTGCGTGCGGCGAGTCTGGTTTGCATGATGCCCAGATCTAAATCGAATGAAAAAGTGCTCGAGCAACGTAAAGCAGCGGTGGCCAATGTGACATCGACAACCAATTGGAGCGATCGGTTTATCAATGCTGATGAATTCCCAGCCATTGTGGCTGTGGCCGATAAACATAAATACCAATGGCCGAAAGCGCCGACCCTCAATGCCAACCAACGCCGACTGGTTGGCTTTTTAGATGGTTAACCTGCGGTAAGAAGAACCGCGCCCAGAGCAGGTTTATGGGGAGCAAAGACCCTATAGCGCTTAGCTAATGGCGGGCGCATCTTGACCAACAAACTGCTCACGTAGCGATCGCTTGAGGACTTTACCCGTGGCGTTGCGGGGCAGCGCATCGATGAAACTTACAGAATTGGGCACTTTGAATTTGGCGAGGTTTTTTAAGCAGTGTGAAATAACGGTTTCCGGCGCTAAATGTTGACCCGGTTTAAGCACTAATACAGCTTTACCGGTTTCTCCCCAGCGCGCATCAGGCACGCCAATGATTGCCGCCTCGGCGATTTCTGGCAGTTGATAGAGGATGTTTTCGACCTCTGCTGGGTAGACGTTTTCACCGCCTGAAATATACATATCTTTCCAGCGGTCCACGATATATATAAACCCCTCATCGTCGAATCGTGCGGCGTCCCCCGTTTTCAGCCAATCCTCCACAAAAGCGTCTCTGGTTGCCTCTGGCTTATTCCAATATCCAGGTGTGATATTGGGTCCGCGAATGAGTAATTCTCCCACTTCTCCCCAAGGAAGAGTGTTCCCCGCATCGTCTACTATTTTAACCTCGGTATGCAGCAGAGGTTTTCCGGAGGAACCGATTTTGCGCAGTACGTCGGCCGCGTCTAATGCCGTGCCTCCCGGGCTGGTTTCGGTCATGCCCCAACCTTGAATGAGATTTACTCCGCGGTTCAACCAACCTTTAAGTATGGCCTCTGCGCAAGGGGCACCACCGACGCCTGCGGTTTTTAAGCGGCTGAGGTCCGTGTCCATGAAGTTTGGATGCTGCATCATGAACTGATAGGGTGCGGGGACCCCAAAAAAATGGGTCACACCCAAAGCAGTATCGCCGATGATCGCCAGGGCGCGGCCTGGATCAAAATCTCGGATGAGGAGAATCTGGCCACCCGCGTGCAAAATTGGGTTGGCGTAACAGTTCATGCCGCCGGTGTGAAACAGGGGCAGCACAACCAATTGCACGGTATCGGAATTGACCCCGGCGGGTATTGCGAGATTCACCACATTATAAAAATTCATTCCGTGGGTGATCATTGCGCCTTTGGGGTGTCCGGTTGTCCCAGAGGTATACATGATCATGGCCACGTCATCGTGGGTGCAGGTGACTGCGCTATATTGTTTGGATGCAGCGGCTAATGCGTTTTCATAGTTTGAGGCCGCATCTTCAGGATCGATCATTAATTTGGCTGGAATAGCACACCGGTCGACCAATTGTTCGGCTTGGTCGCTGAATTTCTCATCGTAAATGAGCACCTGTGGAGAGGAATCATTTAAAATATAGTCGAGTTCTGGAACGGTTAGACGCCAGTTCAGTGGAACACAGATTGCGCCTATCTTGGCGCAACCAAAAGAAGCTTCAAATATTTCAGCGCAATTTGGGGCCAGAATGGCCACTCGATCACCCTTGCCGACGTCCACTGATTGTAGCCATGACGCCAGGCGACTGGCACGTCCGTCTAATTGAGCGTAGGTCAATGATTGCTCCCGGTCGAGATCGGTAATGGCCACTTTATCGCCACGCGTATAAGCATGATGGGCGGTCCAGTCGTAGTATTTGACGCTCATGGGTTGGGGCTCCGTTGTGGACGAATTTGAGTAGATTCTGGAGTTGCTTGACCTGCCTCGACTTGCGAGCGATCTGCGAATGTTTTTAACTATAGTGCATGCAGGTTTGACGTGCAGCAAGGGCAGCAGCGTATGCACAGCATCAAAAGTTTTTTAAATAGGGACGGTTAGCTTTGAATGATCAGATGGTAAGTGAGTTATGAGTGAGGTTGTCACACCGGTGGACCCCTACGCGGGATACGAGGCTCTGCGCAACCATGCTCCGGTAACCCAGTTAGAGGCAGGGGGACCTTGGCAAGTCAGTCGGCACGCGGACGTGCACCAAGTTTTGAAAGATCATCAAACCTATTCCTCAGACGTTTCAATTCGCCCACCGGACGAGCGCGGTGAACCGAGCATGCTGTTTAGTGATCCGCCTGTGCACCATCGACTTCGAAAACTAGTCAGTACGGCTTTCAAACCCGCGCATATCGAGCGGCAAAGCGATGCTATTCGGGCGCGCGCTGAGCGGTTGATCGATGATCTACCCCACGAACAATCAGTGGATTTAGTTAGTGCTCTGGCGGCGCCGCTGCCGGTTATGGTGATTGCCGAAATGCTTGGCGTAGAAGATGGTGACCTCTTCACCTTTAAACAATGGTCTGATGCCATTTTCAGCAACATTGGGGAGATTCTCTTTGGTACCCCCAGTGCGCAGGCTGAGCGAGCCGCAGTTGAAATGGATCGCTACTTTCTTGAGCAGATTAAAGGTTTGCGAGAGCGTCCACAGGGGCACTTGTTGGGGCGTCTGGTTGCCACTGAAACCGAAGATGGCCGTTTGAAGGACGAGGAGTTGCTGAGTTTCTGTCGTTTGTTGCTGATCGCAGGCAACGAGACTACCACGGGATTGATCACGGCATCGGCACGAATTTTCCATGAGTTCCCCCAGACGTTAGATCTGATCAGAAGTAATACGGCCTTGATTCCAACCTTTATCGAAGAAGCGCTCAGGTACTACTCACCTTTTTCTGCCACGGTGCGTCGCACATCAAAAGAGGTGACACTTGCAGGTGTAGTGATACCCGAAGGTGACCTGGTGATTCCCTTAATCGCGTCAGCGAATCGCGACAGTCGGGTATTTGATCAGCCTGAAATTTTTCAAATTGATCGCAACCCTAACCCTCATCTGGCGTTGGGCTTTGGTATTCATTTTTGCCTCGGGGCGCATCTAGCGCGCCTAGAAGGAAAAATTGTGGTCGAGTGTTTAGCGGCACAGTTCGGAGCCATTACGCTTGCTGACCCCAACCAGACCGAGGTTGGCGGTTTGGGCGGCCCGAAAACGATGGATGTCATTCTACGCCCAAGATAATTTTAGTTTTCCCGGCGCCGGCGTGCCGCCTGTCAGCGCACTGCCGTTTAGCTCACAATGCCTTTGCTGAACAGCGCTTTGATTTGTGCCTCGTTGAACTCGAAGGACTCAAGCACAGTTTGTGTATGTTGGCCGTGCGCAGGGCTCGGTGATCCCGGCGGCAGAGGCTCGCCGCCGAAGCGCGGTGGTGCTTTGATCACTCTCATGCTGCCCATCAGCGGGTGCTCGATGACCTGGACAGAGTCGTTGGCTTCAATCTGTGGTTGGGCGAGCACCTCATCGTGATTTAAGAATCGCGCGCACGGTACGTCCGCGCCGTTCATCCTCTGGATGACTTCATCGGTTGTGTATTTCAGGTATTCTTGAGCCACTAATGATTTGAAGACGTCGATGTTGGCGATCAGCTTTTCCATTTCGTTAAAACGCTCGTCCACCAAGAGGTGCTCCATGCCCATCGCAATCAGTGATCGCATTTGCTGGTCGGCAGTTCCGGCTGAAATTGTAACCGCGCCATCTCGAGTAACGGTCGAATCGTAGAGGATGTCTATTAGAAGCGGTTGCGGCGCGATATCTTCGTCGAGCAGCGTATGGTTTTGGAAACCGTCGGGGAATATGAAGAACAGGCCAGAGTCCAGCATGGATAGATCAATGTGTTGGCCTTCTCCAGTTTTTTCTCGCAAGTACAGAGCGCTCGTTACGGCCTGACAAGCCGTATAAGCGGTGATCTTGTCGCAGATAAGCGTGCGGAAAAACTCAGGCTCACCTTTACCTTGGGTGGCGGTGATGCCTGATTGAGCTTGAATAATCGGGTCATAAGCCGGTGCGTTATGTTTGGGTCCTGTGGTGCCAAATCCGGAAATGGCGGTATAGATCAGGCGGGGATTGAGAGCCCTAAGTGCGTCGCTGCCCAAGCCTAATTTATCCATGATGCCGGGCCGGAAATTGTGAATGACGACGTCTACCTCAGGGATCATTGAACAAATTAAGTCCCTGCCCTCGGGGGTTTTAATGTCCACGCGAATGGCTTCTTTACCGCGGTTGCAGTTGGCAAACAAAGACGAAATCCCCCCTTTGGTCGCGCCAATGTAGCGCATCGGATCGCCGGCACCTAGTGGTTCTACTTTGATAATTCTGGCGCCTTGTTCACCCATTTGCATGGCAGCAAAAGACGCTGTGATCATGGTTGAAAATTCGAGTACGGTTAATCCTTCAAGTGGTTTCATCAGCGCTCCTTCTGGTGCCTCATGCAAAATCCGACTTCACAACCCCTTGAGCATGTCATGCGATACACTCAGGTTTGTCGACGGGTAGTGTGAGTACCGAGTAATTTTTAACTTATGCGAAAAGGTAGACGACCATGGTAGCAGGCGCTGCTGGCAGGGCAAAGGTAAGTTGACTCGTTTCGTGGGCTTGCTGTGGCTGATGGGGTTGTGTGCGGGTTGTGCCGGGAACCCAACGTTGCCCAATGCACTTGTTTTAGATCAGCAACTGATCGATGGGAGCGCTGTGTTCGGCTATGTTGTGCCCGCGGCCCAACCGGTTGACATGTTGGCTATGACGCCGGCAATGCGGGCGTTTGTAGACGAGGATGTGGGGCAGTCACAATACAGCTATAGAAGGTTCGAACGGCTGTTAAAGAAAATGGAAGTGGAGGGCTTTTTTCGCAACCCCTATTTGCAGACGGGCACATACTCTGCTGCAGAGACGTTTGCAGTGCGTAAGGGAAATTGTGTGGCTTATACCAATTTATTCATTGCGTTGGCGCGTCACGCTCGCCTTAAAGCGTCCTATCAACTGGTTTTTAGTCCCCCCTCCTGGGATGTGCAGTCTGGGTACCTGCTGCGCAATAACCACATAAACGTCAATGTGCGCTCACTGTATCAACCGCGGGAGACAAGCAAGGATATCACGGTGGATTTTAACGCGGTTCAAGCGGACGATGCAGCGCCGCGCAGAAACATCAGTGACGCTTATGCCGCATCGATGTTTTATGCCAATCTAAGTGTGCAGCATCTGCAGGCGGATAAACTGGAGAAGTCTTTTAGTTTTCTCAAATTGGCGATTCAAACGGAACCAGCCAACGTGGATCTATGGAATAATTTGGGCGCGTTTTATTCCATCGCAAAACAAAATGAACTCGCGCAGGATGCTTATCGGGTGGCGCTGAGACTAGACGGCAAAAACAAGACCGCATTTTCCGGTTTGGCCACCGTGCTCAGAAGCCAGGGGCGGCTGGCCGAAGCTGTCGTTTATGAGCGCTTGGTCGCAAAATATCGCGATAGAAACCCTTACTGGCATTACGCCGCTGCGGAACAGTTTTTCAAAAATGAGTCTTTTCAAGCGGCTTTGGAGTCCATCGGTAAAGCCATCGCATTAAAACGCGATGCCCCACGTTTTTATGTGCTGCGCGACGCCATAGATCGGGCTGTTGCGCAGGTCGAACAGTCGGATAAAACGCGCAAGCAGGGCCATGGCTGAGTCGAGCATGTCTGATCGCTCTATGGTAGCGTTTGTCAGCCACTTCGCCGACAGGTAAACATGCATGAATGATCAACAGATGGTCCTAGACGCCATTGACCGGTTTTTAGATAAGGACGTCAGACCCGTAGCCAAGGCATTGGAACAGGCAGACGAATACCCGCACGACATCGTCAGCAAGATGCGTGATTTGGGTTTGTTTGGCGCGACGATTGGCGAGCAGTATGGTGGTTTGGGTCTGTCCGCCACGGTATATGCAAAAATCGTGGAGCGGGTCTCCAGTGTTTGGATGTCGGTTTCTGGGATCTTCAATTCACACCTAATCATGTGTGCAGCGATCGAACGGTTTGCTTCGGAATCGATGAAAGAACACTATTTGCCGCGCATGGCGACCGGTGAACTCCGGGGCGGGATCGCATTGACAGAGCCCGACTGTGGCACCGATTTGCAAGCGATTCGAACGCGCGCGGTCCATCACAACGACGGTTATCTGATCAATGGAACCAAACAATGGATTACCAATTCCGTTGAAGGCAATGTGTTAGCGGTATTGGTCAAAACTGACCTCAATACACTACCTCGACATAAGGGGATGAGTCTGCTGGTGGTCGAAAAATCTGCCGGTTATCGCGCACATAAGCTTAAAAAACTCGGCTATCGTGGTGTGGATACCGGAGAGGTGTTATTTGATGATGTATGGGTGCCATCGACGGCGTTGATCGGTGATCAGCACGGGCGGGGGTTGCAGCAAATACTATCTGGGCTCGCGTTAGGCCGCATCAATGTCGCGGCCAGAGGCGTTGGTGTGGCTCAGGCAGCCCTGAGCGCTAGCCTCAACTACGCTCAGTTACGAGAGACGTTTGGTCAGCCCATTGCACAACATCAAGCGATTCAGTTGAAGCTGGCAGATATGGCTACTCAGGTTGAAGCGGCGCGTTTGTTGACCGAGCGGGCTGCACAAGTCTACGATCGCGGCGAGCGCTGCGATCTAGAAGCGGGGATGGCTAAACTGTTTGCGACTGAAGCTGCCATGGAAAATGCCAGTGAAGCGCTGCGTATTCACGGTGCCTATGGTTACTCACCGGATAACGAGGTAGAACGGTATTATCGAGATGCACCATTGTTGGTGGTTGGTGAAGGCACCAATGAATTGCAGCGGTTAATCATTGCGCAGCAAATGTTGGAGCGTCATCCAGCCTAGACAGCCGCCGGAGATTATTTTTGACCAAATCAAGCGGTCCGATGGCCGCGGTTGGATGTATGGCTAATGCGAGTCCTGAATTTCGATTTCATAAGCGGTGAATTTTCGAAGATTGATCACGCCGGTATCGAAAATGAGATATTGGCCTTTGATGCCCATGAGGGTGCCTTCAACCACAGGGTCTTTATCAAAATTAAAAGAACTGATTTTTTTCGGATACTCCAATACGGGATAGTCGATCTTCACGACTTCGGCGTCCAACGGCGTCATGACAACCCCTTGGGCGGCTAGATTCTTAAGGCTGATCTCCAGCGCTTCGAGTAATTCGTCCCGTCGCTGTTTCATGTCAATAACGTCAACCTCACCTTTGAGCATAGTGCGCCAGTTAGTTTTATCTTTAACCATCGTTCCCAGCGTGGTTTCTAACCGGCCAGAGTCTAATCGTGTTTGCACTTTGTAAATGGGTAGCGCCTGAATCGCTCCCTGGTCGATCCAGCGGGTAGGTACCTGAGTGTGGCGGGTGATTCCCACTTTTAGGCCTGAAGAATTAGCCAGGTAAACGAAGTGCGTGATCATGCAGTTTGCCTGCCCCCATTCGGGTTCACGACACGTGCCTGCGGCGTAATGACAAGTCTCGGGTTTCATGATGCACAAGTCGCACGCGGCTAATTTTTTAAAACAGGGGTAACAATATCCTTGCGAAAAACTCTTTTTGGTTGGCCTGCTGCAATTCAGGCACTGTAGTTGTCCAGTAAAATTTAGTTTTAGGGTTTTGCCTAGTCTGCTGTTCAAGTCGAATAAATCATCACCGACAGGGAGTTGATAATGGACCGGGCTGGCAAGCTCGGTTTTCATTTTACGAATAAACCCTTTCATGAAAATCTCTCTGTGCTAAAAATGAATCACCGCCTAGAAATTATTTTGTCTCAGGCTGACGGTGAGGTTAGAGCCTGTGGTGTAACTCCACAAGGGGTGTATTTTCTGTGAGGTTTACTCAAGCGTGTGAAAGCGAGGTATGTCTGGCTGATTTCCAGTCAGAGTTCGTCTGTGTGGAAGGTGGAATTTGCATTATGCTACGCACCGATCACCATGGCCTATCGTTTGAGTTGGCGGCGGCATGGTCGAAGCGGCTTAAATCATGGCAAGAGTAACCCCAGCGAAAATGAATAATTTCTTTGAGACTTTTGATGACAATCCGTTTCATCAATATTTAGGCTTGACGCTCGTGAGGGCGGAGGTTGATTTTGTGCAGCTTAGACTGCAAAAAACCTCAACCACACCCTGGGGTATTGGTGGCAGCGTAAATGGCGGTGTTTTGGCGACGATGATTGACATGGCGGGAGTCGCCGCGGTATTCACTCAGGAACCGAGGGGCAGCGAGCCTGCTGGAACGGCCGATTTGAGTGTGACCTACCTTCGCCAGGCGCAGGGGCGCTGGTTGGATGCGGAGGCGCGAGTTGTCAAACGCGGGCGCCAACTGTGTACCATCGACGTGCGAATTTTAAACGATGAGCAGACGCTATGTGTCATTGGCCGGGTTTTGTATGCACTCAAAGCGAAGGACTGAGGCTGACTGTGGCTGAATTTTTTAATCAGCAACTTTCAGGTGTTGGCTGATGGCGGCAAAAAATTGTTTGGTTGTGGCGTCGCCGCCTTGGTCGAAAGGTAGACACTCACCCTGCGCATAAACCTGTGAAACCGCGGATTCTAACCGAGCAGCTGCATCATGGAGCTGCAGATAGCTGAGCATCATTGCCGCCGAAAGCAGCGTTGCGGTTGGATTGATCTTGTTTTGGCCTTGAATATCTGGCGCGGTTCCGTGAGCGGATTCAAAATAGGCGTATTGAGCGCCATAACATCCTGAAGGCGCTAAACCTAAACCGCCGATTAAACCTGCGGCCCCATCTGACATGATGTCTCCATAGAGGTTAGGCATCACCACCACGTCCAGTTGGTCAGGATTGCTGATCATGCGGCAGAGAAAATCATCCACAATGAACGTTTCGAATGTGATTTCGGGGTACTCTTTTGCNNATCTCATAGCCGATGTCACGAAAGTAACCGTCTGCGGTAGATAACATGTTGTATTTGCAGGTGAGGGTGACCTTGTTTTTTGTTGCACGCTTGCGTGCCAACTCGAACGCAAACCGAATGATGCGTTGCGCCCCTGTTTGTGTGATGATTTTTAGGGCATAGCGGCCCTCGCCGAGGGCCCCCAAGGATGACCTTGCGTGTTTCGAATACAAATTCAGCGGAGTCAGGTCATCAAGGTGTCCTTCCAAACCGAGATACAGATCCTCAAGATTTTCGCGGACAATGACAAAGTCTATGTGCTCCGGGTTAGCCATAGGCGAGCGGAAACCATGGCGAAACCGGCAAGGTCGGACGTTCGCATAGGTTTGTTTGCCCCACCTTAGATAAAAAAGCGCTTCTGTGCTTTGGCCGCTGGTGGAGCCGAAAAACGTGGCGTCAGCTGCGTCTACTTGCGATTTTGATACGTCAGGAAAGCGTGAACCATGACTGGCGAGCGCTTGATCGCCGCATATTGGATAAACGAAGTCGATGGGCAACTGCATTTTTTCGAGTAGGGCTACGGTGGGCATCATGACTTCAGGTGAGGCATCGTCACCGGGAAATACCGCAACAGTTTGTCTAATCACGGGCCGCTCCAGAATAGTTTTTCTTAGATTGCGCGGTGATCACACCACGTTGCAAGGCAGATTGGAATATAGCAGGTTTACATCGTCTGCAGTGAGCAGGAAGATAACGGCAACACGAGCAGGAGGGTGGTGAGTGATGAACGTCATAAATAAGCTGGGCCCGATCGGTGCAGAAGTCCAATCGATTGATTTGGCGCAGCCGTTATCGCAGGTCACGGTTAGCCAAATTCGACAGGCTTGGTTGGCACATGGATTTTTAGTCTTTCGTGATCAGAGATTAAGTCCAAAGGCGCAAGCAGCGTTTGCCCGGCGTTGGGGAGAAATAGATACGTATCCGTTTATGCAACCCGTAGCCGAAGACCCGCATGTCATACCGATTATTAAGGAGGCGGATGCGACGCTGAATTTTGGTGGTGATTGGCATACGGACACCTCTTACAAGGCGACGCCACCGCAGGCGACGATGTTGTATGCTGTTGAGGTACCGCCGATGGGTGGGGACACACTGTTTGCTGATGCCACGCGTGCCTTTGAGGATTTAAGCCCGGCATTTCAAGCTATGCTGGAGGGACTCACTGGGGTCTATACGCCAAAAATGGTGCATGGACAGGGTGGGGGTTATCGAGATGTCTCGGCTAAAGCACAGTTGGGCGATGCGTACGGGGGCAATAGCGAATTTGCTGAATCTGAGGTCTTGCACCCGATTATTCGAACCCATCCGGAAACAGGTCGTAAAAGCATTTATTGTAGTCGCCCGCATACCCATCGGATAGATGGCTGGACGCGCGCGGAAAGTAAAGGCTTGATTGCTTTTTTGACGGAACACTTAACGCAGGAGCAGTATGTCACGCGTTTGGATTGGCGTCAGGGGACGTTGGCGATTTGGGATAATCGGTGTTTGTTTCATAATGCGCTCAACGACTATCAGGGGCATCGGCGGCATATGCATCGGGTCATTATTCGCGGCGACCGCCCGGTTTAAATCATGTGTTAACGACAAAAGGTGGTATTGCGATAGCCGCCGAATTTCTGGCTGAGGAGAGAATTTTGGAAACTAATAATAATGCGCCGTTTTGGATCGTAACGGGCGCAGCTTCTGGTATTGGGGCATCGGTTGTGCGCGCAGTGAGGCGCTCAGGGGCAGAGGTCCTGGCTTTGGATGTGAATGATGAATTGGGCGTTGTGTTGGCTGAACAAACCGGTGCGCATTACCGGCATTGTGATATTTCTCAGCCTGAGCATTGGCAAAAGTTGATTGAATTCCTCAACGCTTCGCGATCTGCTTTAGGTGCGCCCACGCATGTGCACCTTAACGCGGGTATTCAGATAGCACCGCCTGACGCGGCATTGTCTGAATATCAGTTGGAAATGGCGAGCGTTGAGCGCTACCGACGCATGATGGGGGTGAATGTTGATGGTGTGGTTTTTGGATTGCAGTCATTGTTGCCTTTGATGGGTGAAGGTTCGGCAATTGTTGTGACTGCTTCGTTGGCCGGTGTAACGCCTTATGCGATTGACCCGCTTTACGCAATGAGTAAGCATGCCGTCGTTGGCCTGGTGCGTAGCCTGGCACCGACTCTAACCAAACGCGGCATTCATATACACGCGCTATGTCCGGGCGGGGTAGACACAGCACTGGTGCCCGTCGAGCAGCGTCATATCGGCGTGCGTTTTATGACTCCAGAGGACTTGGCAAATGATGTCATTGGTCTGATGGGTGAGCCTGTCAGCGGTAAAAGCTGGGTTCGGGTGAGTGCAGAAAAGCCTCGCTTTGTGATTCGGGCGCCTGGGGATAGAACAAAATAAGAGGTGAGAGATGTCGGTTTTGAAAATAGCGGCAGTTTTTTCCAGCCGTGCAGCGGCGGTTGAACAGGGTAAGGGTACCGATAGCTTGATGTTGCGGGCGACCTCTCAAGAGACACAACATTTACCATTTGCCGCGATCTTGCTTGGATCATCAGCCAAGCTGATGGCGCTAAATACGGTGGCCGATGTGGGTCTTTACCTGGTCAGTGAGCGTACGATCCTCAATGCACCTCTGAGTGCGCTCGATAGTGATCAACGCCCCGGCAGCGTGGGTGTTTTCCCCATGGTTGCGCATCCGGATCTAGGATCGCAGGCATCCGATGAGCATTGGCGCCTGCAACATGCGCCGCTGGCGCTTGAAGTGCATACGATGATGACCCACTACTATCAGTTGAGCATTGTTCACCGTTTTGCGGGTCCGCAATGGAACGGTTTTGCTCTGTGCTGTTTCAAAACTGAGTCCGATTTGCGATTGCACTTTTTTAACTCTAAGGACGGTGAGCGACGCATCGCTGAAGACGTTCGAAAATTTGCGGACACTCGCAGATCGCCACGCCGTGTCGTGGCTACACTCAATGGGACGAATGCGTGATGAATGTTGGCATAATGATTTCAGTTGAGCATGCAGTACGTGACCTGTTGCGTAGATGGCGCTATTGTGCCGCTCACTTAGATGCTCGACCACTTCTGAAAAGGCGATATTAATATGATTGATTTATCTGGCAAGGTTGCGGTTGTGACCGGTGCGAGCAAAGGAATTGGTAAAGGGATTGTTGAAGGCCTGTGCGAATATGGCGCTACCGTCTATTTTACGGGCAGAACCAGTAGTGATGAGCGTCCTGCCCCGCCCATGACGATCGAAGCGACGGCAGCTTCAGCTGGCGCATTAGGTGGGCAAGCCATACCGGTTTGCCTGGACCATAACGACGATGTAGCGGTAGAAGCCTTGTTTAAGCGGATCGAGGAAGAGCAAGGCAGGCTGGATATTTTAGTTAATAATGTTTATCAAATACCGAACCCGCCGGCGATGGGGAAAGGATTTTGGGAGCATCCGATTTCGGTATGGGATGCGCAATGCGGGGTAGGTCTGCGAGGATATTACACGGCGAGCGTACTGGGTGCGCCAATGATGGTGCGTCAAGGACATGGACTGATTGTTAATATCTCCTCTCGCGGGGGGCGCGAATATGTGCACAGCGCCAGCTATGGGGTTGGTAAGGCGGGCGTTGACCGCATGGTGCAGGATTTTGCTATAGAGCTTGAACCCTTTGGCGTTTGCGCGCTGTCGTTGTCTCCTTCAAAAGTGAAAACGGAATTTATCCTAGACATGGTAGCGGCGGGCAAAATGACGCTTGATCCGGCTGTCGCGCAGTCGGTCCGCCTGAGTGGGCGAGCTATTGCGGCACTGGCAAGCGATGGTTCGCTGGCAGAAAAAAACGGTCAAATTCTGACGGTGTCGGAAGTGCAAAGGGAATACGGGTTGATTGACCCCGGCTGACGGCGCGTTCGCGGCCGGTATCAAGGTGAGGTAAAAAAATCCAACACGGTCTCATCAATTAGCTTTCGAAGTTCCGGTCTAGGCATTGATCCGGACATCCCAAAGCGTTTCGCCAGATCGGAAAATTGCGGGGCGTCCGAATAATCAAAATGTTTGGTGCCTTCAACCAGTTGCTTTTGTCCCCGGGGGGATGCAGTCAAATATCGGTCTAGCTTTTTGTAGTTAAGCGGGTCGTCCCAAGCTGCTTGTCCTAGGTAGTAAAAAGGTTTCTCTGTGCCTGCTCGAACCACCTCTGTGGGCACGGGTAGCATCCACCCGTCAAGAGCTAACGATTTGCTGATCCGCTGATCTTCGTGCGCTGCCAGTAATGCGGTTGCGCCGCCAAAGGAGTGCCCAAAAGCGCCGACGGAAGTGGTATCGATTTGCGCCCATCGCGGTTGTTGCAAAGCTCCACGCCGTTCAATTTCATCGATCACAAACTTCAGATCTGCAACTCGAGTCTTCAGCTGAGGTAAGCGAAAAGCCCAGAACGCCTCCCCAGTTCGATTTTCTGTGTCCGAAGATCGGTAGTCAGCTTCAGAGCCGTCCGCAAAGATGGTAAGAAAAGCGTCGTAGGCATGGTCGACGCTAACCACGATAAAACCGTGGCTTGCCAATGTTTCTGCCTGAATAGAGTTCTGATTTTTCATACCGCTCAGGCCGTGGGAAAATAATACTAGGGGTAGTTTGTCTTGCGTATTTTTTAGCGGCGCGGCAAGCACGGCGTTGGTTTTGACCTGAGCCATGTGAGCGACCAAAAATTTAGGCAGCCCGCTCTGGTAGGCAATTGTATCCAAACGCCGCTCGGGATTGTCTAGGTATGGTGCCGTTTCCGCCTGCGAATTTGCTGTGGTTGGGTACCATATTTGGCCCGACAGGCGTCTGTAATCCTCGGGGTCCTCTGTGAACAGTTCCGGTCGTTGATAATCGACCCACTCAAAAAAATCTGTGCCCACACCGTGGGGACCTGAGGGTGGGGGCAGATTGTCTAAAGGAAATACTTTTGATACGACAGCCGAGCAACCAGATGCCATCAAGCTAAAACACATCACTGCAAAAGAAGGTTTGATCATTCTGTTTTCCGGTTGGTACAGCAGACAAGCTGGTGTGGATTGAGTTAACAGTCAGTGTGCTGATTCTTAGTGGGCTATCGATGTCTGCGTTGGATTGGACCAGAACGCACTGATTAGATCTTGGTCGAGTGCCCAATAGACGGCGTTGCCGTCAAGAATCGAGCGCTGCTCACCCCAAATGGCAAGTCCGTCATTTTCACCGGCCATCATATATCCCGTGCTTGACAAAGCCACAGCATTGGGAATGTTTGGCGCGCTGATGTCAAAGAGATACAGCCGGGCTTCTGATTGAGCAGAGTCTTCAAGCGTGCCAATGACGGGTATAGCCATCCGGTGTGTTTGATCATTGATTCTCAAATAAGTGAAGGCTCGTCTGTTCCACTGCGCTTGGGAGGCGCTGAAGGATAGTGATTCATCGAGAAGTTTTGAGCTCAATGAGCGCGGAGCGTAGATATCAGATACGTCGAATAGTTCCAACTTAACATGATTGTCGAGTTGACCAAGCCCGAACAATACGTTGTCACTGACAGTATGGAGAAAATCAGAAACGCCGGGCACCTCTAGTTGTCCTGCAATCCTTGGGTTGCTGCTGTCTGCGAGATCGATGACGTACAGCGGATCTGTTTGTTCGAATGTCACCAGGTAAGCACGCTCGTTGAGAAATCGGACCCCGTAAAGATCTTCATTGGGTTTGCCCAGCTCTTCAGGGTATTCGGGGTTTGGTAATTGACCAATGACCTCAAGTGCCGGTCGCTCGCTCGCGGGCTGTAATATATAAAGACTGTGATCCACGCGATCGCTCTCTTGATTCGTCCACTGGGACAAAACCACCCTGAGATTGCCTTCGAATTCGTTGATGCGGAAGTCTAGGTTGTCATTTAAAAATAGACTACCGGATAGTCTTGCTGAGCCGTCGTATTTGATCTGTTGGCCCAAGTCGAATTGATGTATCAAAGTATCTTGGAGGTCTTGGGTCCAAACGTTGGTGGTGAGATACATGCGGTTGGGCGTCAGGTAAATGCCGTCGACTCGCTCGATAACGCAAGCTGCCGAGATGATTTCAGCGGTTTGCGGATTAACGTGTAGGATCGTTGTGATAATGGGCGATGAGCTGCCTTGCGGTGTATCCGGATCGTTGGGGTTGAGCTGATAACATTGCTCATAGTCAAACACTTCCAAGGCAACACCGTCTCGCTCGATCAACGGTAGAAACTCAGCGGGGTCTGTTTGTGCCAACACTTCTGCTGTTGTGTCTAGCGCGCCCTGATCCTCGGGCGTGTAAATGACACCCTCTATATCGGGGGTATGTCTGGATATCAAAAATAGACCAGCCGCTGTTCGGCGGCTGTTGACCAAAGCACCCTCAATACGCAATTGATGCTGTTGGGTATAATCCGGGGCGAGCGTATATATTTGAAGGCCGAGTGAATCGCCTCGCCATTGTTCTGCCTGATCGTAGAGATCACCTGACCACCCCCACCAGGCGGTGCTAGTGAGTGCGATCAGTTCTTGGTCTAAAAGATAAAGCCCTTCGATATTCCGGTCATCGTCAAGCGCAATCTGGTGTACCGTTTCAGCCATGCCGCTTGCGGGGTCTGTTTTGAGCACTCGAATGACATTCTTGGACCCGCCGACCCCTTCGTCCGCGGGGGTGTCTGGGTTAGATCCAAGACCCGCATCGTCCGCCGCGAGGCGGTCGTCAACAATAAAACAACAATTTAAATTGCCGCTCGGTGCGATGAAAATATGCGTGCCGTTGTATTTGACGATATCGTATTCATCCACGTTACGTTCAAGGGTATAGGTGGTCGAAAATTCGGCAAAGAGGCCATCCTCAGCAACAGGTGCGTCGTTGAATACGGGCTCTGCTTGGCGGGATTGAAATTGATCGTTCGCATAGGTTTGAATACTGGCGCTCATATAAGTTTTGAACTGTTCTGAGTCAGTCATGCGTATCAATAGGCCCTCGGCGACCGGTTCAGGGGGAAGCCCGCTCGTTGGGGGCGGCGGCGCTACAGGCGTTGATGAACCGCCGCCGCAGCCTGCCAAAAAACCGATTGTGACCGCAAACATCAGCGTGGTTCGCGGGATAAAACAGCCGAGCGATGGGGTTTTGTTGCTGCGATTAATGTGCATTGGGAGGGGCTCTGCGTTTTCTGACGACATAAGTATAACTTGAAAATCTAGGGCCAGCCGCGTGGTCGGGCCAGTGCGCTAGAAGATCTACCGGTTCTTGTGCGAGCAGCTCAACGATCTCTTGCTGCCGGAAAGTATGCATTTCCATATCTGTATGGGCTTTGCCCGTTATGATGCGCCAAGTCGATTTGATGGGTTCTGGTGTGATGACCGCGAGCAGATCTCTTGCAGTGTTAATATGTCGATGCGAGAGTGCTTGGAACTGAAGGATTCCTCCGGGTTTTAAGGCCCGGCAAAAGGCACGAATAAAAACGGCTTGCCGCTGCTTTGGCATATGCTGAAGCACGATGATGCTGTAGATGAAATCCAGAGCATCTTCGCTGACGGTGTCGAGCTTCCCAGGGCTATTTTGTGCAAATGTGATGTTCTTGAAGTCTCCATTGACGCGCTTTGCCTCGGTCAGCATGGAGGCAGACATGTCGGATCCAACCACATGTTTAAAGCGTTTCGATAGGGCTCGGGTTAAGCGTCCCACGCCGCAACCAAAATCGAGTGCGGCGCCATAATCGGGTGTCGCACTCAATGTCTCGAGTCGCGCAAATACAGATTCAATCTGTTGCTCACCGGTATTGAAAAAAGCCTCTTGATCCCATCGGTTTGAGGTGTAGTTGTCGTCGGTTAAAACCGCCCAGTAGGCGTCTTTTTTGGCCAAGTACTCCCATTGATTTTGAAAACGGTCAGTCATAGGGGCGCAGTCTGTGAATGGCGTGCGAACAGGTAGCCGCAGGTGTTGCGGGTTGGGCTTGATTGAGGCGGGTGCAGGCAGTGACGTTTGGGGCTGGCCGCATTGTGCGCATTAATTGACATGGGATAGCTCAAATGACCATTCGTAGCGGCGTTCATTGAGTAGATATTCGTCGGCGACGCTTTTGGACCAAGAGTCATCTCCGCCCACCCCCATATGAAAGCCGTCAATATGTACAAACAGCTCAGCCTGCGGAATTAGTTTGTGGTTGTGTTGTGCTGCCATCAATTGGTTGAGGCCATATTTGCTGACGCTGAAGGCAAAGTGTCCGCCCAGGCGCACTGCCCCGATGGTTGCTTCTGTCACGTCGCAACGCAAACCGTTTTCGCTTGGAAAAATATAAGGGGTATGCATCTCAGTAACGCTCCGCTCCCAGTTGCCGAGATCTGCGCTGGCTTTTCGATCGGGGTAATTTTCATGGGGTCCGCGGCCGAACCAGCGCACGCTCGAAGTTGAATCGGTCAGTCTTAGCAGCGCCCCGATCCTCGGCAGAGGAGGCATTTCGGGGGCGATTTCAACCGTGACCCTGATGTCCAAAGCGCCCCCGACGTGCACTCGCAAACGCCACAAGGTTGATATCATGAGCGAGTGGCTTTGATAGTAGCCATGTCGAACCACCAATTCTTGCGCATCTTGGGTCACATCAATGGACTCGCAGCGATGCTCCAATTCAAAAAGTCCCGCCGCTTTCCAATCCGCCAACCAAGAGTTTTGCAGCGGATGATCAACCTCGCTGCTGCCGATGTCATTGTCCAGCGGTGCTCTGACAAAACAGTCGCCTAAGGGTCCGCTAAGCAGCGCCTTGCCTTCATGCAGCCATTGGGACAATTGCCCTTGCTTGCGGTCTACTTGCCATTGGTTGTGGCCATCAGTCCATTGATAACAATGTTTCTTTTGGGTAATGGGTAGGTAAGCCTTGGGTGCTGGCTTGCTGTTGCGTTGTGCGGGCAGTTCAAACTGGTGGCGTGCGATTTCGTGGCCGGCATCAGCATAGGCACTTTGGTGAGTTTGACTGATCCATACGTTCAGCAACAAAGGCCCTCGATTGGCGCTCTCCTGAAGGTGGCTGTCGATGTCGATGATCCAAGTGTTCTGCGCGCCGGGCTCGAGATGCAAAGGCTCGGAAAACCTGTCAAGTTCCGCATCTGGCGAACACAGTGTCCAATATAAAGTTTCATTATCTGTAGGTCGGTAGCCATGTTCGCTGGTAATTTGGAGTTCATAGCCTCGGTGGTCAGCCAAAGCAAAGATAAAGGGTTGTTGGAGGCGTTTGGCTTCATAAAGGGTTGGGTGAGGTACGCGGTCTGGAAAAACCAGTCCATTGATACAGAACTGCCGGTCATTAATGGGATCACCAAAATCCCCACCATAGGCCCAAAATGACGCATCGCCGTCTGTGTGGTGCAGCCCTTGATCTACCCAGTCCCAGATAAAACCGCCCTGCAACCGGGGGTGGGCCCGAAAAGCATCCCAGTAGGCTTTGAAATTACCAAGACTATTGCCCATAGCATGAGCGTATTCACATAGAATGATCGGCCGATTTTCGCCAGCTTGGTTGACCCAACGAGTGAGCGCCCATTTGGGTTGCGGGTAGGGGCTGTCCAGATCCTGGTGAACGCGAGCGTACATTGGGCAGACGATGTCGGTCACGTCGGTGTTGGCGCCACCGCCTTCGTATTGAATGGGTCGGGAAGGGTCGTTTTTTCGGGTCCAGTGGTACATTGCCCTGTGGTTGGCGCCGTAGCCCGATTCGTTGCCCAGTGACCATATGATGACGCTTGCGTGGTTGAAATCTCGGCTGACCATTCGCGTCATGCGTTCCAAGAAAGCGCCTGCCCATGACGGGTCGTCAGCTAAACGGCTCATGGGTATAACCCCGTGAGTTTCGATGTTGGCCTCATCAACGACATACATACCCAGCTGATCGCATAAATCGTAGAAGCCCACTTGGTGTGGGTAATGAGCGCACCTGATGGCGTTGAAATTGTGTTGCTTCATTAAGCGAATATCGTGTTCGACGGCCGCAAGATTTTCGCTGTGCCCGAGTAAAGGGTCATGCTCATGTTTGTTGACCCCCCGAATAGTCAGCGGCTTGCCATTGATGCACAGTAGCCCATTAATGATTTCCACGGATCGAAAGCCGATAAAATAGGCCTCTGTTTCCAGCGGTTGGCTCTCGGCATCCAGTAATGTCGCGCAAAGCCGATACAGGCGTGGTGTTTCGGCGCTCCATGGATCTATGTTGGGAACCTCAATAGTCAGATCCAGGTGGTCCCGGTAACGGCCGCGCTCATCGATTATAGGTGTGCCCAGTGGATGCGTTTGTGTAGTGATTTGCTCGCTGTCTGAGCAACGGTAGAGGCTTAAGCGCAGATGTCCATTGCGTGCCCCTTCCGTTTTTGCCTTGATTGTGAGTCTGCCGTGTGTGTAGGTTTTGTCTAATTCTGCGGTTGTGCGCAGATCAGTAATTCGCCCAGTTGGTTTAAACAATAGGTGCACGTCGCGAAAGATACCGCTGAGATTCCACATGTCCTGATCCTCGAGGTAGCTGCCGTCGCAAAAACGCAGCACACATACAGACAGTTGGTTTAACCCTGGGTGCAGTTGGGTGGTCAGGTCGAACTCGGCGGGCAGGCGGCTGTCTTGGGAGTAGCCCACAAAGTGTCCATTGCACCAGAGGTAGAATGCCGAGTCGACACCCTGAAACACAATTCTGGTTTGCCCCTGCGAGGTCCAGTTGGACGGCAGTTCGAAATCTGTCAGATAGCAACCTGTTGGGTTCTCTTGCGGGACATTCGGCGGCTGGTTAGGAAAGGGGTACTTAACGTTGGTGTAGATGGGTTTGTCGAATCCTTGTAGCTGCCAGTTGCCGGGTACGCTAATAAGCCTGCTATCGACCAGCTGGGTCGGCCAGGTTGCCGGTACCTGCTCTGGCGTGGCAAATAAACAAAATTGCCATTGACCGTTAAGCGTTTGAATGGATGGGCTCAATTGGTTTGCGATCGCAGATGATTCGTCTCGCCAGCTGTTGAGGGGTGTATGGGCGGCAAGTTTGTTGAGTCCTGTGACTTCTTGGGATTGCCAGAACTGTGTTTGGGCCATTAATTTCATGACGATGAGGTTTCCGAAACTTAAGTTAAGTGGTGGTCTCTACAATACATGCACCCGCGGCAGGTTTTTCGATCATGACGTCAGGGGGTGTGCCAGCGGGTGTTTGATAGCCTGCACGTATAAAATCTGCCACCCGTGAGCACTCACCATGGGGCAAAATTGCGACAACCGCGCCTCCAAACCCGCCGCCCGTCATGCGTGCACCGCCGATTTCTCCGAGGACTGATTGAACCACGTGCACCAGCTGATCTATGCCTGGTACCGTGATCTCAAAATCTTGTCGCATTGATTCATGTGAAGCGGCCATCAGCGTTCTGAGGGAGGCCATATCGCCTTTTTTGAGCGCCTGAGCTGCCTTGAGCGTACGTGTATTTTCTGTGATGACATGCCTGGCTCGGCGAAATATGGTGTGATCCATTTTAGGTTGGTAGCGGCTCAGCTGTTCCTCGGTAGCATCGCGTAGTTGTGCAACCCCGAGTTGCGCTGCGGCTTGCTCACACTGCATCCGTCGCTGATTGTAGGCGCCGTCAACAAGACCCCGACTGATCCCCGAATGTACGATCATAATTGCGAGGTCATCGGGCACGGCGATCGCCTCGGTGGCAAGATTGGCGCAATCAATGAGCACTGCATGGTCATCAATGCCGTGTGTTGAGACCAGCTGGTCCATGATGCCGCACTTGCAGCCAACAAAGTTTGATTCGGCATCCTGGGCAATATGAGCCAGTTCAGTTGCCTCCATGTTAGGCATTGCGGTCAAGTGCTTAAGCACGAGGGCGACCGCGACGCACAGGGCTGCGGACGACGATAACCCAGCGCCCTGAGGTACCGTGCCGGCGATCGTCAGGTTAGCGCCGCCGATGTTATGGCCATGATCCTGTAGCACCTTAAATACGCCGCGCACGTAGTTTACCCATTGTTTTTGTGGGTGTTGGACGATGGATTGAGCGAGATCAAATTGGTCAAAATCATTATTTTGATCAACGGCGACGACTCTGACCAGTCGATCTGGCCGGGGAGTGGCCGCGATTTGTGTTTCCAAGCCGATGGCACAGGGCAGCACAAAGCCGCCGTTGTAGTCTGTGTGTTCCCCGATTAGATTGACGCGCCCCGGTGCACGAACAATCACCTTTGGATCGTGCTCAAATGACAGGCGAAAATTTTTTGTTAGGTGATCTGTGAGCTGGGTATTCATTGGGTATCTCGGTAATGAACTGGCCCAACTGCGCGCAGACGTTGGGCGGCCTGTTCCGGTGTTAGGTCTCGTTGTGCCTCCGCCAGCATTTCAAAGCCGACCATGAATTTTTTAATGGTCGCTGACCTTAGCAGTGGTGGATAAAAGTGTGCGTGTAACTGCCAGTGTTCGACCTGATCTTGGCTGTAGGGAGCGCTGTGCCAGCCCATACTGTAGGGAAACGAACATTCAAACAGATTGTCGTAGCGAATGGTCAGAGCCTTTAAGATGGCGCATAGTTCATTTTTTTGGGGCGCCGTCAGTTGAGACATTTTTTGCACTGGAAAACGCGGTAGTAATAAGGTTTCAAAAGGCCAAGACGCCCAATATGGGACGATGGCCAGCCAATTAGGCGTGCATTCGACGACGCGCTCACCGAGCGCACTTTCCCGCTCGGCAAGATCTAACAAAAGGCTTGACCCGTGTATGTTGTGCCAGTGTTTCTGAGTGGTGTCTTCACGGGCGGGAATAGAGGGGAGGTAAGAGGTTGCCCATACTTGGCAGTGTGGATGTGGGCTAGAGCAACCCATGCTCGCGCCTTTGTTCTCGAATAATTGAACGTAAGTATAGCGTTTGCCCAGTGTCTCTATTTCGGATTGCCAGCATTGGATGGTGTTGTTGATCTCTGCTCGAGTCATTTGCGCCATAGTTTTGCCGTGGTCGGGTGAGTAACAAATAACCCGGCATGCGCCGTTAGCCGGTTCTGAGCAAAACAGTGGGTCGGTCTGATTGGCTTGCCCGGTCTGCTGATTTAACGCTGGGTGATCGTTGTCAAAAACGTATGTGGTGCTGTAATTCGGGTTGATACTGCCGTGAACACGGGCGTTGCCAGGACATAAATGGCAGTCAGGTTGATACGCTGCAGGTTGTTCGAAGACTGAGGTTTGAACGGCCCCTTGCCAGGGACGGTTTGAACGTTGTGCCGAGACCAACACCCACTCGTCCGTCAACAGGTTACGGCGCCGGTGAGGGTTTTGCGATTCAGGTGTGCGCGTGCTTGCGGCCAAAAGGATCTCCTTGCAAAACGTTCAGCCTAATTCGTAGCAGATTCATGATACATAAGGGCCCCTGACTGCTGGTTCTGTTCTGCATGGGCCGGCTGCTGATAGCCCATCGGTACAGCGCTATGCGGGGACATTGCGTTCTGGGTAGCCGGACCAACTCCAAGCATGAGTTTCGCGGCTGATGCCCATCATGCATGATCCCGTTGCGCGCGGATGAATAAACATGCTGTCTGGATCGTCATCGCTGCCGGTCCACGCCTGCGGCGCGAGTGCCTTCATGCGCTCGCGGATAGGGGTCAGGTCGCGCGCTTCGCCGTAGCACATATAAAGAGCGGGGCCAAAACGCTGATGAAAACGCCCCATGGTTTTTGTCTGATCGTACGGATTTATGGCCTCTATCCTATGCAGGCGGCTATTATCGAACAGAGTTAATTGGCCGTCGTAGCCGTAGGTGTTGGAATGAATGGCCACGAACTGGCTGATGTCCAAGCCAAATATGCGTGCAATGTTTGTAGTGGATGTTGCGCAGTCGCCAGTGAGTAGTGTGCACTCATAGAGGTTTGTAAGCAGCCCGACGGTAGCATGATATTCGACTTCAGATAACACAACACACAAGCCAGGTACGCCCAAAGCCGCCGCATCACAATAAAAGCGGCCTTCGCTTAGTGGAATCGGGGTAATTGACTGGCTTGAGAGATGATCGATGAGTGCGGGAAGATCGTTTGTCGCCAATCCTGCCGCCAATGGACCGGCCTGGTGATTCAAATGATCTGCAACTGGGCCTGTGCGCCAAGGTTGGTGAATTTCCAGTTCCGCATCACCCAGACGTAAGACAACTTTGCGGCTGCCCAGAGCGGGTTCGTCTGCTCTTCGATCAATGACGGCGTCGACCAAATTGCACCAGCGGCTGGCGGTGTATTCAGCGTCACTTGAGGCCATTAATATTCTATCCACGCGGTCCAGCATGTCACCCTCCTGTCGGTAAGCGCTTAAATCTGGGTTTGTGCCGCAAAGTGACTGTCAACGGCGCGCGCAAAGTGGTGGTGCAAAAACGCGGCGGCTTCACGCCCGATTTTGGTGTTGGCACCCACCACGTCAAAAGCGTGATAGCAGCCATCAAAAACTTGGCATGCGACCGGTATGCCTGCTGCTGTGAGCCTTTCCACATATTCAAGGGTCTCGTCTCTAAAAGGATCAAGGGCCCCCACGAAGGTCACTGTGGGAGGCAGTCCTGAAAAATTTATTGCCCGCGCTGGGGCTGCGTATATCGGCAAGTCCTTTTTTGACTGCCCGCTCAAGTAAAGATCCCAGGCGATCATGTTGTGCCTAGAGGACCAAACCGGCGCGTTATTGTCTTTTGCTGAGCCTGTGCTTGTACGGTCATCGATCATCGGATAGAGGGGCATTTGAAAAGCAATATTCACCTCTCCCCGGTCGCGGGCCATAAGAGACACTGCAGCCGTGAGACCGCCGCCGGCGCTTTGTCCCATGACTATCAGCTGATCCTGTCTAATACCAAGTGCCAAAGCGTTGTTTTTCATCCACATCAGCGCGCTGTAACAGTCATTAATCGCTGCAGGATAGGGCGCTTCGAGCGATTTCCGATAATCGGGTGCCACAATGACACATGCTCGAGTTTCTATTAGTGCTTGATAGTCTGCAGTTGACATTTCCGGAATGCCAAACGCGTATCCGCCGCCGTGAAGAAAGAGCAGGCCTGGAAGCGGTGTGTCACTTTGATTGTTTTTGGGTCGATAGATGCGGGTGCGTATGGCGGGGGCGTCATCGATTGAGGGAATAAACTGCTCTTCGCAGTCTAAGTTGGCGATATCTTTGCCTTTACCGAAACGCATCAGTGCAGCTGCGAACTTAAAGAAGCGTACCGAAGGTCTCATGATCAGCCTAAGCAGCGCGCCTGCAGGTCGCAGTTCTGGGTCGATGTCGGCCAATTTGACGTGCATTAGAGTAACGCCTTGTCACAAGAGTTTGGTGGGTGGGGCAGAAAACGGTTCTCTGTTTTCCCGATTAGTGGCAGTTTAACTGAATTGAGAACACTTGGGGTACTCTGCGAGGGAGTGCTGGGACAAAACGTTAAGGTGATAGTTTTGTTAGGCTAAGGGCTTTGCATGAGGGGGAGAGAAGCTATGCGTGGGGTGAAAATAGGCTTATCAAAGCTGCGGTTGCATGTTTGCAAATATGCTCTAGTTGCGGCGCTGGGCGTGATTATGAGCGCGGTGTACGCAGAATCGGAAATCGCGGCGGAGGATTTGCCGCCCTGGTTGCAGCCAGATTTACTGGTTCATATGGTGGCGATGGACTTGAACGAGGCTCAAAAAATTGAATTTCGCGAGGCGCTTACCGAATGCTTAAGAGGCCTACAGCAGGTGGTTCGCAGAGAAATCCAAAGAGGCGGTGTTGACATTCCAAAGCGCATCAAACGTGGCACTAATCGGCAATATAAGAACTTTGACCTGCGCATGCGGGCCAGTCTTTCTGATCCGCAGTTGGTTTCATGGGCCAGTTATCTTGCGGGATTGAAAGTTGCGATGACGCAAAGTGCTCGATGAAGGGGATTGCTGGGATGCGTCTAAGCGCCTGCAGAAATGCTGAAATTTAGTCGGCCGGCTTGACGATAGGCGGGCCTGGCCGTGTGCAAGGCACTATATGCCTGCAACCCCGGTGTGAGGCTCACCTCGTAAGCCATTGCCCACTTTAGCGTGGTGACCAGCATAATATCAGCCCCTGTGAATTGATCTCCGACAAGAAAGGGGGTGTTCGAAATCGCGGCGTCAGCGACAGTGATTTGTTTTTGAAAACCTGCGATAGCGGCGTCCACCGCGGCAGGTGCTTCGCCATATAGATGGCTGAGGTCGCGATGCTTGCGCAGCACGTAAAGGGTGTGTGCATCTAGCTCCATTTGCACAAAAGAATTCCATTGGTTATAGAGGGCGCGCAGTTGGCTGTAGGGTTGAGGTACAAGCCCTGTATCCTTGCCATAGGTGTCGCCAAGATAGGTGACGATTGCTGCACTTTCGGTCAGCACCAATGTGTTGTCTTCAAGCACGGGTATTTTTTCTTTTGGATTGAGTTGGCGAAAAGCTTGGGTTTGTGTCTCTCCGGTTCTAGATCCGATGAGCTTAGGGACATAGTCCAAGCCCAATTCATGTGCCATCCAATGTGCCCGCATCGATCGGCTGCTGGCGCCTCCCCAAATAGTAATCATAATGTGTATCCCCGACGAGCGGCCTGCGCTGAGGAAG
>DGQF01000019.1:3686-26131 GCA_002389675.1 Gammaproteobacteria bacterium UBA4421 | reverse complement strand
GGGGCAGACAGCACTAAGTTGTTTCTAAGGAGGGATGATGTCCGAAGTTTCGCGGTCTTCGCAGAGTTATCGTCATTACGTGCTCGGGCTGCTTTTATTAGGCTATGTGATTAATTTTATCGACAGATCGATTCTGTCGATTTTGCTTGAGCCCATAAAATACGAGCTGGAACTGAGTGATTCAGAACTTGGGTTTTTAGGTGGCCTCGCGTTTGCCTTGTTTTATGCCACGCTGGGTATTCCGATCGCCGCTCTCGCGGACCGATGGAGCCGAGTCAAGGTCTTGGCGCTTGCGATGGTAATCTGGAGTCTGATGACGGCGATTTGCGGAATGGCGAGTAACTTTATCCAGTTGCTCTTGGCCCGAATTGGCGTGGGTGTGGGTGAGGCAGGTGCCAGTCCAGCGTCACACTCGCTGATCTCTGACTATTTCCCGATAGAAACACGCGCGACTGCCTTGTCGATATATGCGCTGGGTATTCCTATTGGGTCTATGATCGGTAATTTTGTCGGGGGATGGGGCGCTCAGGAATTGGGCTGGCGAGCAACTTTTTATCTGGTGGGGTTGCCTGGTGTACTGGTTGCGCTACTCATATGGATGACGTTGCGCGAGCCGCCGAGGGGGTTGTCTGATGCTAAAACAGCCAACGCCGTGCCCACGATTGAAAATGTTCCTGCTCCCAGTATGGCTGAGGTGTTCAAATACCTCTGGGCTAAGCGCTCGTTCAGGCATATTGGCTTTGCTGCAGGACTGCATGCGTTTGCCGGCTATGGGGCCGGCACCTGGAACGCGCCGTTTCTCATTCGCAGTCACGAAATGCCGTTGGCTGAAGTGGGCGGGTGGCTTGCGCTGATCTCTGGCATTGGAGCTATTGGTACTTTTGCGGGTGGCTTCCTTGGCGATCGACTTTCAGATAGGAGAGGTGATCGTAGATGGTATCTTTGGGTCTCGGGTATCGCCACGATCGTGATGGTGCCTTTTCAGGTGGTTGCCTACATGTATGATGGTTTGCCGACTGCGCTGGGTTGTTTATTTATTGTCTCTATATTTGGTGGCATGTATTTGGGGCCTTCGTTTGCGATGACACAAGCGTTAGTGACTTTGCGGATGCGCGCCGTCGCGTCAGCAATTTTGTTGTTCATGCTAAATATCATTGGCATGGGTCTGGGGCCCTATTTTGTAGGTATCGCGAGCGATATTCTGGAACCGTCATACGGCATCGACGCATTACGCTTCGCGCTGCTGTTAGCGGTGATTGCCAATACCTGGGCTGCAATCCATTATTTTCTCGGGGCTCGGCGTTTAACTTCGGATTTAGAGGAAACTGAGCGTTTGATCGCTCAAGGCGCGGCGCGCTCATGACTTTTTTTCCCGGCATTTCGGATTTCAGCAAGCGCCTGCTGTTTTCTGCGCTGATGATCTTAGTGACGTTGAGCGCTGCTGCCGCCGAGCCTGCTGCGCTTGAACGTCATATCGTAGAAGCAGATGGTCACCCAATGGTGGTGTGGGAGAAGCGCGCGCAAGCAGCTGGGCAGGCGATATTGCTCGTGCATGGTAGAACTTGGAGCGCGTTGCCGGATTTTGACCTGCAGGTCGAGGGAGAAGATCTATCGTTGATGGATGGATTGGTTGAGGCAGGATATGCGGTGTATGCAGTGGATCTTCGTGGGTATGGTGAAACACCGCGAGATGCGACCCAATGGTTAACACCCAATAGAGCAGCGGACGATGTGGGAATTATTTTGGCGTGGATCAGCTCCCGCGACGACTGGGAGGTGAAGCCGCATTTATTTGGTTGGTCGATGGGTTCAACGGTGTCGCAGTTGGCCGTTCAGCGTCATCCTAATATGGCATCCTCTTTGACGCTTTTTGGATATTGGCGGGACGATGATGTGGATCTTGCGGTCGATGCGCCTGATATTAAGCCAGCATTTAAAAGGAATACCGCCGAGGCGGCGGCGAGCGATTTTATTACTCCCGGTTCGATTAGCCAAAAAGCCATAGATGCCTATGTTGCGCACGCGTTGAGAGCGGATCCGATTCGAGTAGATGTTCGGCAAGTCGATCAGTACAACGCGCTTGAGGGCGCACAGATCACAGTACCTGTGCTGGTTATTTCTGGTGAGTATGATCCGATCGCACCGGCGGACGTGCAGTTGAAATTAATCAGTCGTTTTGCGACCGGACATAAACAGTGGGTGAGTGTGCCGGGTGGTGACCATGCGGCTTTCCTGGAGTCTTCCCGGGATTATTTTTTGCGCGAGTTGGTCGCGTTTCTGCGTGGCGTGAGCGCTCCTTAATATCGCCCTTGTGGGCTCAAAAAATAGTTCTGGTTTTGGCGCAGATCGCGGCTGCTGGCTTCTCGTTCGACCCCAGCGTGCCAGCTCAAAATTTTCATCTTGTGCAACGCTATAGATTATGTTTCTCTGTGCGATCGGGCAGAAAGTGCTCCGAAATAATCAATAGAATGTCAAGAAATCTTGGAGAGAGGAAACATGACAAAACAGCGAGGGAGTTGGCTCCCTAAGCGCGGCGTGCAGGCGAGCATAATAGCAGTGGCAATGACAGGCTTGTCAGCCTCGGTGATTGCGGCTGATGACGAGGCCATTGAGGAAATGGTTGTAACCGGATCCTATATTAGCGGTACGCCGGAAGATGCGGCCTTGCCGGTGGAAGTACTGACGCGCGCGGATATGCAGGCCGTGGGCGATCCGTCCATTAATGAAATGATTCGTAATTTGAACGTCAGCTCCGGTGCATTGGCGGAAACCAATCAGTTTGACACACGTGGTGGTCAAGGCAACGAAGGCGTATCAACGGTCAATCTGCGAGGGCTCGGAGCTGCTCGAACCCTCGTTTTGCTGAACAGCAAGCGTCATGTTGCCACCGAGAATCTGGGTGTGGATATCAGCGCGATTCCATCAATCGCTATTCGTCGTTTGGAGGTGCTAAAAGACGGTGCTGCAGCGACCTATGGCTCCGATGCTATCGGTGGTGTGGTGAACTTCATCACCCGAAGCGATTTTGAAGGTTTCGAAATCGGCGGCTCTTTTCAGGACATTGATGGTTCAGATGGAGATACTGAGATCAGCGCGATTTGGGGCGGATCCGCCGGTGATTTGAGCTGGGCTTTGTCAGCAGAATATGGCGAGCGTTCAGAATTACGCATTCGCGATCGCGATTGGGCGCTTCGCACATATGCTGAAAATCCGGCGCCGGGTGGTTGGTCATCGATCGGCAACCCTGGCACGCTCTTGCCGGCCATGGCGAATCCAGACGGTACGCCAGCAAGCCCGCCTTTTGCGATGGGTCTGCTTCCCGATCCAAATTGTGAAGCGGTAGGAAACACCTCAGCGGGTGGATTTTGTCGTTTTCAGTACACCTTTTTTGATAACTTGATCGAAGAAGAAGAAAATACGAAGGTTTTTGGTGAAGTGAACTACGACATCAATGATCGAGTGAGTTTCCACGCAGAGGTGTTATGGGCTGAAATGGACATTCCAGCATGGAAAACGTCTCCGGCTTATCCGCCTCAAGCCCTCACTGGTGCTGATCGGTTTGTTGCGCCCACTCATCCTGGCCTGATGGCTCTGAAAGCTGCTAACCCGGGTCTCATCGCAGATGAGCTTGGCGTATACAGTTGGTCTCGGATGCTTGGCGTAAGCGGTCGCAACGGTGAGCCTGAGGCAGCTAAGCGAGAAACGGAAACGCAACGAATTTCTGCTGGATTCAAAGGCTCGTTTGAAAACGGCGTTGGTTTTGACGTCAGCTTGGGCTGGTCAAGTCGCGAGCGTCTCGTGACGGGTAGTGACATGTACATTGAGCGCATGGCGTTTGCCATGGACGGTTTAGGCGGTGCAGGTTGTGATCCGGCGACGGGCACACCAGGTGCTGGCGGCTGTGAGTACTATAATCCGTTTTCCAATGCACTGCCTTTCTCTGCGGTAACAGGTGCTAATCCGGCGTATGACCCATCGGTGGCTAATTCTGATGCGTTGATCAACTGGATGACCGCGACGACAGGTTCTATATCGACCAATGAACAATTGGTATTCGATGCGATATTCAACGGAGAGATGGGTGTTGAGCTTGGCGGTGGTGCCATTGGCTGGGCTGCTGGTGTTCAGGTTCGCCAAGACGAATATGATTTTGAAGTCTATGATGTTGCCAATCGAGCGATTAACCCTTGTCCCTTCAATAATCCGATGTCAGTCACGTTGGGCCATGTAGCGACACTAGATTGTGGTGCTGGTGGTGCTGGGCAATTGGCGTTCCTCGCCGCGACCGACGAAGAGTCGACCGATCGCGAAATTTATGCGATTTTTTCCGAATTCAACTTACCTTTATCTGACTCTCTGGAAATGCAGGTTGCGTTCCGCTACGAAGATTATGGTAAAAATGATGGCGGCTCCTCTTTCGATCCAAAAATTGCTGTTCGCTGGAACGCGACAGAAATGCTGACTTTCCGTGGCTCAGCCTCCACAACTTTCCGTGGCCCGCCCTCGAGCGCGTTGAGCGGTACCTCAACAGCGCTTGGGTTCATTACTCCAGCACTGGCGTTTAAAGCAGTAGACACCACGGGAAATCCTGATTTGGATCCTGAGGAAGCCACTGCAATTAACTTTGGTGCAATTTTCCAGACCGGAAATGTCTACGCTTCGGTTGATTACTGGTCCTTTGACTTTAGCGATCCGCTACAATTGGAATCAGCGAATCAAATTGTCAACGCCTACGGTAATGCCGGCTGTGAAGACGGCGGCGCCGGTGTTGGTTCAGCCAGTTGTGATATCTTGCGTAGTCGTTTGACGCCCGAAGGCACGAGCATCGGCGGTGTGCAAAGAATCAGCCGATTTGTAATCAACGGTTCTGATATTGAAACTTCCGGCATCGATTACGTGGCTAAATACACGTTTGATGACTTGGGTGGCGGATCCTTAGACCTTGGCGTCGAAGGGACCTATACGCTCGAATATAAGTCGGACGACTTTATCTCTGGGGAAGGAATTCTTCTGGCCTCTGGTGGAGATTTTGTAGGCCTGTCTAACGAAGGTACACCGTTCACGCCGATTCCTGAATACAAAAACAACTTCTTTGTTCGATGGGGTAATGAGCAACACCAACTGGGCTATACGGGGCGTTGGGTCTCAGGCTACGATGATGAAGCGTCTGATACGCCGGCTGCGCTGCGCAAAGTAGACGATTACCTGACCCATGATGTCACCTATGTGAATAACATGGTCGACAATCTGACTGTATCGTTGTCTATATTCAACATTTCTGATGAAGATCCACCGCAGGTTGCCAATGACCTGAACTATGACGCGTATAACCACAATCCCTTTGGTCGCATGATCAAGCTGGGTGTGTCGTATACATTTGGCGCTCAATAAGCGGTCATAAACCAGACGAGCTCGGCCTGTTGGCCGAGCTCTGTGTTTTGAAACCTGATCTGGTCAAACTTAATTTGGCTGGAACCATCCCTCCGATATAAGGGCGTAGGCAAAATTTCTACGTCGTCCTGTTCTTGAGATCATGCAGCGCCTTTAACCGCTTGACGGCATTTTGCTGACACCGCGGCGGTAGCTAATGCAGTGGATATCTTGTTTGAGCATAGTGCATTGCTTTATTTCAACCATGCAGCGCCCGCGGGTATTGGTTGCGCGCGCAGCGGATGATATGTTGCGCTCGATAGGAAGGTATCTATTTGAATCTTAGTGGTTTGAGGTCTTTATGAAACTGAGCAAAACCTTTTTTGGTCGCACGCTTGAGGGCGCGGAAGTTTCGCTTTTCAAACTGCAAAGTCCAAACGGATTGTCGGTTGAACTCACCGATTTTGGCGCTACCTTAACGCGTCTTTATTTTCCGGACAAACAGGGAGTTAGGCAAAATTTGGTGCTGGGCTACGAGGACGCGTCGGGTGTTATCAACGATGCTAACTATTTTGGAGCGACGATAGGCCGTTGTGCGAATCGGATCAACCAAGGTAAATTTGAGCTCGATGGGCGGATGATTCAGCTTAGTCAAAACGAGGGTGAACATCACCTGCATGGCGGTATTGAGGGTTTTAATAAAAAAGTGTGGGCGTTGGTTGACGGCGGTGAGCATTACCTGAAGCTGGCTTATACCAGTGCAGATGGTGATGAAGGTTACCCCGGTGAACTCTCCGTTGAGATCACTTATCGGGTCACGGAAAAAAATGAGCTTGTGATTGAATATGATGCGGTGGCTACGACTTGTGCTACGCCGGTGAATTTAACCCATCATAGTTACTGGAATCTCGCAGGCGCGGGCGTCGCAGATGTGCTTGGCCATCGCTTGATGTTGGGCTGTGAGCGTTATCTTCCGGTTGATGAAGCATTACTCCCCACGGGTGAAATCGTGCCTGTCGCGGGGACGCCGTTTGACTTTCGCGTAGCTCAAACGATTGGATTGCGCTTGACCGATGTACCCGGCGGTTACGACCATTGTTTTGTGCGTGGTGACGCACGATTGGCCTCGCCTGCGCTTATTGCGACAGTAGAACATCCGCCGAGCGGACGAGTAATGACCGTTTCGACAACAGAGCCTGCAGTGCAATTTTATACGGGTAACTTCTTAGACGGCGTTGAAGGCGCTGATGGTCAGCTTTACTGCCGACACGGGGCGTTTTGTCTGGAGGCGCAGCATTTTCCTGATTCGCCGAATCAGCCACAATTCCCCTCGGTTAATCTTAAGCCCGGAGCAAAATATCACCAGACTACGATCTATCGGTTTTTGGTTTCAGATGCAGACACCGAGGCATAAGTTGTGCGGATAACAGCACTGACCCTTTGGTTGATAATGTGCGTTTTGATATGGGTAGCCGACGCCCGCGCCGGCGATGTCGCGGACTGGCAAGTTGAGACCCCCTCAGTTGATGCAGTAACAACAAGCATTGATCTGGATGTTGACGAGGGCACCTGGATGAGTCTGGACGTTTCCCCTGATGGGCAAAATCTGGTCTTTGACTTGCTGGGCAATATTTACCTTCTGCCGATAACCGGCGGAGAGGCCAAACTTCTGGTCGGCGATCATAGTTGGGATATTCAGCCGCGATTTTCTCCGGACGGACGTTTTATTGCCTTCACTTCGGATCGGGATGGCGGGGATAATATTTGGACCCTAAGACTGGCAGACGGTGCTTTAAAGCAGATTACTTTCGAATCCTTCAGACTACTCAATAGTCCAGCATGGTCGCCGGATGGTCAATACATAGCAGCGCGGAAACACTTTACAACTTCTAGGTCTTTGGGCACGGGCGAAATCTGGCTTTACCACGTATCAGGACAGCCCGATGCGCAGGGTGTGGCGGTGGTAAAAAAGCCAAGCGCGAATTATCAGAAAGAATTGGGTGAGCCGGCCTTCTCACCGGACGGGCAGCGTTTGTATTTCACACAAAACGCAACGCCGGGTGATATGTTTGTTTATCATCAGGACAGTAATTCACAGGTATTCAATATCAAGTCGCTGGATTTGATCAGCAGGCGAACTCAGGTAGTTGCCGGCGGTCCAGGTGGCGCGGTACGCCCAACGCCGTCCCCGGATGGAAAAAGCTTAGCGTACATTAAGCGCGTTGAAGGCATCAGTAAGTTGCATGTAAAGGCCCTAGAATCAGGCATAGATCAAGTTATTGCAGATAATCTGGATCCCGATATGCAAGAAACTTGGGCGGTCAATGGGGTTTATCCAAATATTGCGTGGATGCCTGATAGCCATGGTTTGGTCTACTGGGCGGGGGGCAAGATCCGGTCGGTGGCGCTGGCCAGCGGAGAAGTTACGAATATACCTTTTCGAGTGCGTGATCAGCGTCTGCTATTTGCGCCGCCGCAGCCAAAAGTTGCCGTGGCCCCCGATGAATTTCAAACGAGCATGGTCCGCTTCGCCAGTCGGTCGCCGGTCAATGAAGAGGTGCTGTTTGAATCTTTAGGCAAGCTTTGGATCAAACGGGACAATCAGACTGCAAGACGACTGACAACAGATAGTGAAGGGTTTGAATATTCGCCGGTGTGGGCACCGGACGGTCAGACAATTTATTTTTTAAACTGGCAAGACGATAGCCTTGCCAGTATGCGCAGCGTGTCGCGCCGTGGGGGACTGTCTAAGCAACTCAGCCGGCAGCCAGGGCATTACGCATCGTTAACGGTATCGCCAGATAATCGCCACTTGTTGTTTTTAAAAAATACCGGGAGTGCGCTCACAAGCCCGCATTGGGGAACTGAGCCCGGTGTTTATTTGATGTCTATAGATACGGGTGCAATGCGCTTGGTTACCCGGCAGGGTTTTGCGCCGCATTTTGGTCCGGGCGGCCGACTGTTCATAAATAAGAGGGAACGCTCGACATCGGGTCGCGGTAGCGATGACGCAAAGACCCGACTGTTGTCGATGGACCGCTTGGGTGGTGATGTTCGCGAGGAAGCGATAAGTGATTTGGCGCGGGTGATTTATGTCTCTCCCAATGGCCATTATATTGCTCATCAGCAAGGGTTTGACGTGCACGTGGCGCTGCGTCCTTTAACCGGCCAACCTTTGGTACTGAGCCCCAAAATGGCTACTGTGCCAGGTAAACGCGCCAGTTTTGTTGGTGGATTATTTGTGCACTGGTCGAATGACAGCCGGTCGCTGTCGTGGTCAACCGGGCCAGATTACTTCACCGCTGATGTTGATGATGTGTTGTTTAACGAACAACCTAATTTGCAGAAAACACCCCTGTCCATGCGGGCAACCGCGGCAAAGCCAGCAGGAATAACGGCAATTATTGGCGCTCGTCTGATTACGATGAACGCTGAGCGTGGTGTGTTAGATAACGCAACGGTCTTGATAGAAGGTAACCGTATTAAGGCGCTAGGGACGGATGTGCGTATTCCGCAAGATGCAAAGGTGTTCAATGCAAGAGGCAAAACCATCATGCCTGGCATGATTGATGCGCACGCCCACGGACCGTATGCCAGGGGTAATGTGGTCCCTGAACAGAACTACAATATGCTTGCTCATTTGGCATTAGGGGTGACTACGGTCCACAACCCGTCCAGCAACGCAGCGCAAGTGTTTGCGGCGGCGGAATATCAGCGAGCAGGCAAAATACTGGGTCCTAGAATTTTTTCTACCGGCAACATTGTCTATGGTGCCAAAAGCCTCGGATTTGCGCCGGTGTCGAATCTTGAGGATGCGTTAAGGCATGTTCGCCGACTTAAGGCGCAGGGCGCGATCAGCATAAAGAACTATAACCAACCGCGTCGAGAGCAACGTCAACAGGTCATTGAGGCCGCCCGAATCGAACAAATGTTGGTTGTCGCTGAAGGGGGCTCATTGTTTCATATGGATATGAATCTCATAGCTGATGGGTCCACGGGGATTGAGCACAATGTGCCGGCGCTTAATCTGTATGACGATGTGGTGCAGTTTTGGGGTGCTTCTCAAGTGGGGTATACCCCCACGTTAGTGGTGGTATACGGGGGGCTTACATCGGAAGATTATTATTATGCTGAAAGTGATGTGTGGACCCATCCAATACTTTCTGGGTTTGTGCCGCCGACTATTTTGCAGCCTCGCTCGGTCCGGCGGCTCAAGGCACCCGAAAGAGATTACCGTGATGATGATGCTGCGCGGTCGGCCAAGCGCTTGCTTGATGTTGGTGTTGTGGTTAACACCGGTGCACACGGCCAGAGAGAAGGGCTGGCAACACATTGGGAGATGTGGAGTTTTGCTCGGGGGGGAATGTCGGCGATGCAGGTATTGTCGCTGTCTACGATAAACCCTGCGCAATATTTGGGGATGGCGAATGACTTAGGTTCAATCGAGGTTGGCAAACTGGCTGATCTTGTGATCATGAACAGCAATCCGCTCGAAGATATTCGCAGGACAGATGATATTAGTCATGTGATGCTTAACGGGCGCCTTTATGAGGCAGGGAATCTCCGAGAAACCTTAACCGGAGATCATCAGCTTGAGCCTTTTTGGTTTTCGGCGGCGTTACCCTAACGATTTGATTGTGTATTTGCAGCGACAGAGTTAAACGTTGTGCGAATCTAGCTGTCATGGCTGCCAACGGTATCGCTTGAGCGCAACTCTTTGATGGACAGTTTGAATACCTTCATCCTGCAAGCGCTGCACTTGTTTGCTGGCGTTGGGATGAGTGATTTTGCCGCTCGCATTCACAACGCGGTGCCATGGTAAAGTACTGTCTGGAGGAAGCTCGGACAATAATCGTCCGACCCAGCGCGCTTGTCCCGGTTGTCCTGCCATGTTTGCAATATCACCGTATGTGCATACGCGGCCGTGAGGGATGGCCGCAATGACGAGCCAAATCGCTTGTTTTAACGCAGTAGAGCGGCGAGCTGTCATCGGAAAAATAATCTGCTCTGGAGGGATGCTGGCGTATTATCCTACAACAACTTCGATCACCGCTTGAATGTTTGTCTTCCCTGTGAAGTTCGGCTAAAAATTTTGTATGCTCCAAGGCTGTTCTTTACATTGGTATGCGGTCTATGCGATCACTGACAATCCTTCTCCTTTGCATGATCCTTTGTTTACCCGTCGCGGCCGACGAGACCCTTGTTTCAGCGCTTGATGCAGTTCACGCGAGAGATTTTGAAGCAGCCCTGAGCTCATTGAGCGACTTGCCCGAGGCGCAGCGGACCCGAGATACACAATTCCATCTTGCTAGGGTGCAGTATTTGACCGGGGATTTGGCCGCTTCATTGAAGACACTGGAAGCATTGCAGGTCAGCTATGGGAAAGACAGCGAGGCCTTTTATTTGGCGGGATTGGTCTATCTGGAGCTTGTAGACAAAGTCAACGTATTCAAAAAAGTAGGTACAGCCAAAAAATCATTGTCGTCTTGGCAGGACGCGGTTGCTAAGAATCCACAAAATCTCGATGCCAGGTACGCAATATTTGCGTATTACGCTAGTGCGCCGGGGATAGCCGGTGGCGATATGGATCGCGCAGTGAACATGGTGCAGGAGATTGATCAGCAGGATAAGGGCTATGGCGCGATGGCGAAAGGCCTGCTGCTCAGTTTACAAGATGATTCGGCAGGCGCCGAGGCAGCCTATCAGGAAGCGGCAATCCTAATGGATCGTGCAGGCCCCTATATGTCGCTGGCGCAGCTGTACATGGCAACCGAGAACTATGAAAAAGCCCTCACAGCGGCTGCCCAGTTCCTAGAAGGAGAGAAAAGATGGTGGGATCCTGATATCACGGTAGCCTACCTTATGCGGGTCAGGGCAAATGAGCGTCTGGGGCGCCTGCAGGCTGCTAAGGAAGAAGCTAAGCTGGCATTATCGATGAATCCGAGTAAGCGCGTAGAGAAAGCGTTGAAGAAAGAATTGAAGCAGCTTTAGCAGCGCACGCTGAGCTGCCTATCTGACCCCACCAATGGGTCGCAGGCCCTCATTGGCTTTAGAGGAACGGTTTTAGAGTGGCCTGCAGGGTGATGGGTACAACGCAAACATGTGTTGTTTCAATCGCTATACAAGTATTCGATCTCATCGTTCACGAATGTGTAGCGAGGGTGTTTATACCAGCCGTATAGTAGCGACCGACGCGGTTCTTTGTGAATTTTAGTCTGGTAGACCACTAGTTCACCATTTTCCTCGTGCAGCCAGAAGTCAATGTCATAAAGTTTGTCGGATTTGCCGTCAACGTGGAAGTCGGTGCAGGCAAAATAGATGTCCGTGCCAATCTGTCTAACTGGATCATGTATCTGTACAAACTTTAGAGTCAGCGCTTGCTCGGTGACATTGTCGGTAATGTGGAATAGACCGTCTGTGTCGGTGACTTGTTCGAGGTGGCTGCGCATGGCGGACTTAATGTCTTGAGCGTAAAATTTAGTGGGCGGGTTTTTGGAGTCGCCAGCCCAACTTAATTTTGTGGTCACAACCAACGTGATAACCGCCCACAATAGCAGACGGCTAGCGCACGTTAGGAGCAATTTATCCGGCCTCTTCAACAGATTGCGTTGACAGGATGTTTAGGTTGTTATCCTTTAACTGTCTTTAGAATGTGCCGCTTTTCCGCCGTGCTCGTTAGACTCGGCGGCTTCTCCACCGTGCTCCATGGTGCTGTGGTCCTCAGCGTCATGTGCCTCGTCTTCTGCCGCTGTACCACCGTGTTCGCTGGTTGCCGCAGCGCTACCGCCATGCTCTTGAGAACTGGCGGGTTTCCCGCCGTGCTCGTTTGCGTGACCGTCAGCCTGAGCAGTCAACGAAAATAGTGCGAGCAGAACGAATAGAACGATTGTCTTCATTGTTTTGTGTCCATTTTAATAATCACAAGACCCTCACATCACTCAGGCCCGAGTTGCCTGAAAACTGCTCAGCTGGTGTTACGGTCGCCAAGGGACAAGTTACGGGTTTTTAGTGGTTCGAGCAACAGTTGCAGGGGCGAAAGTGTCTGCTCGCGTGCATCCGGCAGTCCCATGACCTTTTGAGTGATACCCTCATGGGTAATCCAAGGAGCCTGACTTGAGAACAACGTATCCCAACAGCTGAGCAGAGTAGAAAAATTTCTGTCGCCATACTGTCGGTCGACGAGGTGGTGGGCGGCGTGAAATCTTGGCGTAACCCATAATTTGGCGAGCGGTTTTTCAATACGGTCAGGAAGATCAAGGTTAGCGTGATGCATTTGTGCGCAGAGGCTAACCATCATCTCAAATAAGAACCATGCGATTGCAGAGGGCCCCCACAATACGATCCATACCGCTTTAACGCCAGACGAAATAAATAGTTCTCCGGGGTGGAATCGTAGGGCGGTGAATACATCAAGGTCGTTGTCCGAATGATGCGCTTTGTGAAAACGCCAAAGGAAAGGAATGCGATGGTTTGCTCGGTGCCAGAAGTAATCGAATGCATCGAGAACGACAATAGAAACTACAAATTCTGCCGCGCCATTTAAGCCTAGCCAGCGTGCTGCGCCCCAGCCCATTTGTTCAACATAAACAATCCAAGCCAGTAAGGGCACATAGATCAAAATACGCACGAGGGTTGTATTGACTGCGGCAATGAGGCTATGCAGGGCAATCCGCTTCCCGAGGGAATTGGTTGCGCTGCGCGATGCCATGAACCGTTCCATAATCGCAAAAATAAATAACCCACCCACAAATACGATGAGGCGGCCGGTATCAAGGTCAATATTCATGATGGCAGATCATAACAAAGCCCGGTTTGATTTCATTGCGCGCAGAATAATTATTTGGTGGTTTAATTTGTGTCATCTGCAGAGATTGGTTTCCTCACGCAATAGCTGTGCCGGCTGCGTTGTGTGTAACCGGGTTTTGAGCAATGTCCGGGTAAACCTCTCTGAACAGGCTGAGCATATTTTGTGTTGACCGCAGGTCGGCAGCTGGATGTAAATGTCCTGGAGGACCGATTTGTCGTGGTAGTGCAAACCCGTGTGGTGTCTGTGCGTGTTCGACAAAGCTCCAATCGACCCCGGCGTCATCCATTTCGGTGAAAAAACGCTCTTTGCTGTGTTGTGAAACGAGATGGTCATTGGCGCCATTCTCAATCAAAACAATGGTGTTGGTGTTGTAATGATTTGGTGCGGGCTTCAGTGGTGGCCGCGCAGCGCCGAAGTGCCCGGGATTTGGATCTTCACCGGTTTGCAAAAGGCCATGAAAGGAGATGGCTGCGCTGAGGTCTAGCCCCGCTCTGACACATTCCAGAACGGCCATGCCGCCAAAACAATATCCGATGGCCGAAGGTGCGCGCCGGTCGTCGCAGGCTGGGTCGGCGCGGCCTACTTTAATCCACTGGGTCAGCAGCGCCCTGAACCAGCTGTGGTCGTGGTCCAGCCAGACCATGGCCTGAAAGCATTTCTTTTGGAACGGTTCAATCAGGGCAGGATCTGTGGGGAATTCCCTTTGGTCCATGGGAACTTGGTCGCCATACATGTCGATGGCAAGTCCTACATAGCCCAGACGGGCGAGGTATTCTGCGACGTCTCGATCGAACTGTTTGAGTCCTTGGTAGTTGTGGATTACCAGTATCAGAGGTCTCGGTCCAACCTCTGCGGCCGGTGCAACTAAATGTCCCTCAAAATGATGACCGTTCAGGTCGAAGGCGAGGGTGCGGTGTTGCAGATCGGGTGCATCGGGCCAAGCGTCGGTTGCACGTTGCATATTTGACATCCTTTGAAAACATCACTGTAAATTGTAGCCTCGTATGCTGTCTAGGTACTTCGCGCATGTCGAGTCTGTCTGTGTTTTGGCATCGATACTGGTGCTGGTTTATGGCGGCCTAACTCATGCTCAGTCGCAAAGGTAAGGTTCTCTGATAGACTTGGACGTTGCTTGGTTAGCGGATTAGAAATGGACGGTGAGGCATTGCTAGGACTTTCGGGTTGGGCGCTGTATATCGCGATTGCATGCTTACCGTTCCTGCAAGAAGACGTGGCAGTTATCGCTGCTGCAACGGCCTCTATGTTGGGCGTCGGTCCGGTATTCCCCTTGTTCCTTGCTATTTTGATTGGACTGACCGCAAGTGATTTGTGGAAATATTGGCTGGGATTTTTTGCACGCGACCGGCAGTGGGCGCGTCGTTTTGCGCAAAAAAATAGAGTGTCGATGGCGGGAGATTGGCTTCAGCATGATCTTTTCAAGACGTTGTTTGTCGTGCGGTTTGTGCCCGGAACGCGCGTGCCCGCCTATGTCGCCTGCGGATTTTTCAAGGTTTTCTACCCCAAGTTCAGCGCAATTGTGGTGCTCACGGCACTCACCTATGTCGCCATTATGTTTGTTTTGTTTCACACTGTTGGCGCGTTGGCGGGAGAGATTGCAAAATATTGGATGCCAGGCATCGCTATGCTGATGTTGATCGCCTACGGGGTTATTCGCTGGGTGCGGCGTTGAGTTCCGCGACAGGCTTTGCCTAAGAATTTTTGGTGGGTGTATTGCTTATCAGGTCCGTGTAATCATAGCCCTGTGGTCTATTGTGTAGGGGAACTTCATGAAGAGATTAAAATTGGCGAGACAACTTGCGCTGATCTTTTGTGTTTTTTTTGCGCTTGTAGGGTGCAGTGATGCTGATTTGCCTGATTTGAATCAGCGCGTCATTTTGAATCAACCGGTCTTTGAAACGCAGCATGTCGTTGTCGAGCGTCGACCCGCCGCCAACCCGCAGCGCAGTGCATTCTTCGGCGATCTTCACGTGCACACGACGTATTCGTTTGATGCTTTTTCTTTCGGAACGCTTGCCACTCCTTATGATGCCTATCGGTTCGCGCTAGGTGAGCCGATCAAACACCCGTCAGGATATGACATGCAGCTGCGGAGGCCACTGGATTTCTATGCGGTTACTGACCACGGGATGTTCATGGGGGTTGCGGCTGAAGCTGCAGATACCACCAGCGCGATATCGGCTTTTCCCCCCACCCAAGTGCTACATGGTTTGAATGACCCAGACAATATGGATCGCTGGAGCCTAGCTGAGCGATTGCAGAGCTTTGGTGGAATTTCACAAGGGTTAAGCGCGGAAGTTGTCAGCGGGAACATGGATCCAGAGATACCTTTGGCGATTATCCGCAATGCTTGGGCGGATACGGTCAAAGCGGCGGACCGATTTAATGATCCTGGTCGATTTACCACTTTTGTCGCTTATGAATATACGACCTCCTCTGCAGACCGGGGTAATCTGCACCGCAATGTGATCTTCCGGGGGAGTGATCGGGTGCCTGAAATTCCTTTTTCTCGGATTCACTCCCGCAATCCGGAAGACCTGTGGCGCTGGATGGATACACTGCGCGAAGATGGTGTTGAAGCTATGGCGATTCCGCATAATTCTAATGGCTCAAACGGCGAGATGTTTAAAGTCGTTGATTGGGCCGGCGATCCGATTGACGAAGCCTACGCGGTGCAGCGGATTCGCAATGAGCCGCTGGTTGAGATCACGCAAATCAAGGGCACTTCTGAAACGCATCCCGCACTGTCGACACGCGATGAATGGGCTGATTTTGAATTGATGGAGTTTCGGGTTGCGACGACTCTGCCCAGCAAACCCGAGGGTAGCTATGTGCGTGACGCGTTGCGCAAGGGATTGGCGTTGGAGGCGCAGGGCTTAACCAATCCGTATGCGTTTGGCGTTATTGGATCCAGTGATACGCATACCGGTGCTGCGCAAAATGATGAGTCAAATTTCAGCTCCAAGTTGGGTGTGCTTTCCTCAGACGGGCAATTGCGTGGCGCAGTGCCGTTTGGTGCATTAGAAGGGCTGCTCTTCAACACGTTAGCGCCGCAAGCGATGATTGAGGTGGAGGGTGAACTGTATGTTGGGGGGGCGCAGCCTAGTTTTGGTGCCGCAGGTTTAGCCGCGGTTTGGGCGGAAGAAAACACGCGCGAGTCCATTTATGCGGCCTTCCGCAGGAAGGAGACTTTTGCCACCTCGGGCCCGCGCATACGATTACGCTTTTTTGCAGGTTATGACTTGCCGGCTGATTTGATGGACGCTGAAAACGGAATCACGCGAGCGTATGAGTCTGCAGTGACGATGGGCGCGGACTTACGGCCCGGAGCAGGTGAATTGAAGTTGGCGTTGTGGGCGCAGGCGGACGCCGCGAGCGCGCCATTGCAGCGTTTGCAGGTTATCAAGGGATGGATCGATGATGCGGGAGAGACTCATGAGGCGGTCATTGACGTGGCCTGTGCCGGTGGGGTTCCTGTGGATGAGCAGACAGCGCGTTGCCCGGCCAACGGGGCTACGGTTGACCTAAATACCTGTGGCATCAGCGCGCGCACCGGTGATGCAGAATTGCGTGTGGTATGGGCCGATCCAGACTTTGATCCGGATACTCGCGCGTTTTATTACGCCCGTGCACTCGAGAATCCGACTTGTCGCTGGAATACCTGGGATGCTATTCGGGCAGGTACGCCATTGCGCCCTGATCTGGCTGCAACGTTGCAAGAAAGGGCATGGTCTTCACCGATTCAATATGTGCCCTAATTTAAGAGGTAGAAAACCCTTGGCGCGAGCGTTTTGCTGGCGCCAAGGGTTCGGTGACGCTTAGGCGGGCCTGTGAATGCCGCAAATTTTGTGCCCGTCGGGATCAAGAAAATAACATAAATGCATGGTGCCCATCGAACCTTCGCGTGCGCCTGGAGGATCTTCTACGCTGGTACCGCCGTGGGCGATTGCGACGTCATGAAAGGTTTTAACTTGCGCTGGCGAATTGCAAAGGAAACCGATGGTGGAACCGTTAGCTGTGCTCACGGGTTGTCCATTAATAGGTTCGCTGATGCTGAACGTCGAGCCGTCATGGATATAGAAGAGCCGGGTTTGGCCCGTATCGTTGACGTGCTCCATGGGCTCTTGCGCGCCCAATACGCCAAGAACCGCATTGTAAAACGCTTTTGTTTTGTGGATGTCATTTGAGCCGATCATGATGTGATTTAGCATGCCTTACTTCCTTTTTATTGTTGTTGATTTTGGAACTTGTCAAAGACTAGTCTCTTTTTGTAGGCGCCGGCAACTCCCCGATTAAATTCCTTGTTAGGATGAGGCGTACACGGCTGCCAACGTATCTTCAGATTAAAGCAAAGCGCGCCGTTTGATATCCTAACAGTTGGACAAAATCCCCAGTGACGTCAATTATCACGATGCAAATGTTTGTATGCCCAATTTGCGCTGCGCCGTTGCAGGTCTGCGACCGAACCCTAGCGTGTGATTTAAATCATTGTTTTGATATTTCGCGTAAGGGCTACGTCAATTTGGTGCCGGCACAACATCGCAATTCCAAAGCCCCGGGCGACCATGAGGAGATGGTTGCCGCTCGCAGGCGGTTTTTAGCGCAGGGGTATTATCGTTTATTGCGTGAATGTTTGGCTGCAACGCTTGACGAACTTTTGATTGAAGGCGCGGTTGCCGACCTGGGATGTGGGGAGGGTTATTTTACTGCGGCTCTAGTCTCGCATTGTCGCCAGATCTACGGGGTTGATGTTTCTAAAGCGGCCATCAATGCGGCCTGCAGACATAGTGAGCCGATAAACTGGGCGGTCGCAAGCACAACCCAACTGCCTTTGCGCACCAGTGGTTTTGAGCTAGCTATGGTTGTTATGGCGCCAATGAGCGATGATGTTATTAGAGTTTTGAAGCCGGGTGGTTATTTGATTCGAGTGACCCCTGCAGCGGCGCATCTTTGGGAGTTCAAATCTTTGGTTTATGCGCAACCGCGCAAGCATCAGCGCGCGACTGCAGATTTGAACGGGTTTTCGCTCGAGCGCACGCTCACCATCGAGGACCAAGTATGGATTGAAGGGAGCAGTCTCACGGATTTATTGGTGATGACGCCTATGCGCTATAGAACGGCTAAAACCTGGGCCAAGACATTGGCCAAGCAACCCGCGCTCAGTCTTTCGGTGGCGTTTACCCTGGATGTTTTTAAGGTAAGCGATGCGCGCAGCTGAAATGGTTAACGCTCGTTACTTTGTAGATGCATACGTTTGGCCAGCCAGGGCGCTAGGATCAGCAGCGCGCCGCCAATGACGACGGCCAGTACCGCAAGCTTGCCGAATACATCGACGTAGACAGCGAGTGATTCGGCGCCACCGGCCACCCGGGTGCCGCGCTCGCCGATGGCCATAGCACCGGCGATTAGGCCGCCGAGATAGGCGGCGAAAGAACTTGATAAAAACCAAACGCCCATCATCATGCCGCCCACTTGGGCAACGCTCAAACGAGTGATCATGGCCAGTCCAACTGGCGAGATACACAGTTCACCGGTTGTGTGCAGCAAATACATCAATGCCAGCCAGATAATTGCAACTTTGCCGTCGGATCCGGCCAGTCCTGCGCCAAAAATGAGCACGGCGAACCCGAGGCCGACGAGAATAATGCCTAGACCGAATTTTGCAGGTGTGGATGGCTCGCGGCCGCGCTGGGCCAGTTTTACCCAAGCCCATGCGAATACAGGGGCGAGCAGTATAATGAATAACGGGTTCAACGACTGAAACATTCCCGCTGTGAAAGTCGGGCCCATTGCGACGTTGCGATCTGTGAATAAGGTCAGCGAGGAGCCCGCCTGCTCGAACAACGCCCAAAAGAAAACCGACAGGACAATCAGTAGTAACATCACGAGCATCCGGTCACGCTCGATAGCGTTACATTTTGACAGCGAAAACCAGGTGATCCAGGCGATTACCACTAGCCCAAATCCCGACAATACAAACCCTAGGTCGCCAGCTCGCTGAATCAACTGCCAGATTACGATGACGGATAGCAGGCCGGCAATGTAGATCAGTGCTTCCCGGGAGATGCCCAGGATGCGCCGCTTAAGGTATGCCACATTTGGCGGTTCGCCTGCACCCAAGAGGTGCTTTTGGCCGCGAATAAAGGTGATCAGGCCAAATAGCATGCCAACACCCGCAACGCCAAATCCATAACGCCAGCCGAAGGTTTCTCCAAGATAGGCGCATAGCAGGGTGGCGATAAAAGCGCCGATGTTGATTCCCATGTAGAACAGGGTAAATCCTGCATCGCGACGCGGATCCTCCTGACCATAAAGCTGGCCGACCAAGGTAGAAATGCTGGCCTTTAAAAAACCGACGCCGACGATGACAAACGCCAGTGATAAATAAAATATTTGCTCGTACAGCAAGTTGCGCTGCACCTCGCCCCCCATCTGCACAGCCGCTTGGCCTTCAAAAGCCATACCGAAATGGCCGCAAACCAGCATAACGGCGCCAAACATGACCGCCTTGCGTAACCCCAGATAACGATCCGCAACCATGCCGCCGATGACCGGCATGGCATAAACCAGCGCGGCGTAGCTGCCGTATAACAGGCCCGCATCTCGATCACCAAATAAGAAGTGTTTGGTGAGGTAAAGAATCAGTAATGCCCGCATGCCGTAATAACTGAATCTTTCCCACATTTCCGTCAGAAATAAAACATATAAGCCGCGAGGGTGGCCCATGAGTTCACCCTGCGGGTGGGGAATTGTAGTATTCATAAATTTAATGGCATTAGATGTTTGGTTTAACACGACAAATTCAGTGTGCTGTATGTCGCGAGCGCGGCAGTGCACAACGTCGTCGCAAGATGGTGCTGATTGATAAAAATGTCAACTTGATAAGGGTTATTGTATCTTTGTATTGTGTATTTAAGAGCTTCCGGTATCTGTTAAGGCGGGTTCCGCCGGCTGTGGTAAGGCGCCTTTATGAATTTTTATCCGTTTTTGCAGCCCTGTTGAGATCCTATGCCTAAGCCAGGAGAAACCGGATTTGCGCGAATTTATTCTGCGACTCGTTATTCGTGGCAGGGATTAACAGCTACTTGGGAAAATGAGTCAGCGTTCCGACAAGAGTGCGTGTTAGCCGCTGTGCTCACCCCGGTCGCTGGTCTGCTCGCCGAGAATGTGACTCAATGGATATTGCTGATCGCAGTAATGGCGGTTGTGCTGATTACTGAATTATTAAATTCTGCCGTCGAATCGGTTGTTGACCGCGTTGGTGATGAAATGCATGAATTGTCTGGTCGAGCCAAAGACCAAGGCTCCGCTGCTGTATTTGTCTCTCTGAGTCTTGCGGTTTTTGTGTGGTCGTCAATTGTGGTGGCAAATTTCTTGATTTAACGCTTGGCACTTTACGTCACTTTGCTCCGCCGCCGGCGGGCTTTTAGTTTTTTTCGGCCAGCGGCTTTGCCTGAGCTTTTGACGCGAACGGGGCCGCGGTAATTAGCCACCAAACCAGAGACTTTGCGGTGCGTGAAGCGGGTTTTTAAATGTCGTTCGATACGCGACATCTGGTTCCATTCGGTGGAATCCACTAGGCTGATTGCAGTGCCTGTGCGGCCTGCGCGGGCAGTGCGGCCGACTCGGTGAATATGATCGTCAACTGATAAGGCGACATTGAAGTTAATGACCAAGGTGATGCCTTGGATATCAATGCCTCTAGCGGCCACGTCTGTGGCCACTAAAATACCGAATTGACCGCTGCGGAATTGGTTGATGATGCGTTTTCGGTCCCTTTGTGAGAGTTCTCCGTGTGTAAAATCGGCGCGAAGTTTATGGGCTTTCAATGCGTTGCCAAGTGCTTGGCATTGTTTGCGCGTATTACAAAAAATAATCGAGCGCGGCGCCTGTTCTTTTGCCAATAACGCGATTACCAACCGTTTTTTGTGCTGCAGATCATCAGCCAGCACAACCTGTTGTATCAGTGAGGTTTGACTCTGCTGATGAGGATCAATTGTGATCGTCTGCGGGTCGTGCAGGAAGGTGGCGATGTCCCAGGTGTGCTGTTGCGAAAGAGTGGCCGAGAACAACAAGGTTTGGCGTTGATGTGGACAGGCCTTGGTAATCGTTTTTACTTCAGGTGCAAACCCTAATTCCAGTATGCGGTCCGCTTCGTCTAGCACCATCATGTCGAGTTTACTGAGATCAACGGTGGCTTTTACGATGTGTTCAACAAGCCGCCCCGGGGTGGCGATGATGACTTCGGGTTGTTTGTCGATATTGGTGCGCTGCCGGCTAAAGGTTTCTCCGCCGATTACGAGCACGCAGCTAAGATCTGTATGGCGGGCGAGAGTCTCAAAGGTTCTTCGCGTTTGTAGTGCTAATTCTCGGGTCGGCAGTAAGATCAGCAGACGCGGCGAGCTCTTGGAATCGCAATTGTTGAGCAATTTATGCAAGGCGGGCAGCATAAATGCGGCTGTTTTGCCGCTACCGGTCTTGGAGCAAACAATTAAATCTTTGTCCAATAGCACCTGCGGTATGGTTTGGGATTGAACCGCGGTGGCTTCTATAAATCCCGCTTCCTCAGCAGCGCGCAGCAAATGGGGGTGTAATGAAAATTGTGCAATCACCGGCGGATAATAGCCTGCCTGCTCTGACAATACTGCTTTTGTTTAGACAAGGTTCGAACGATGGCTAGGATGACGCTGGCGTGCATCGCAACGATAAGCCATTGACTTCTTGCTTGTTAGATATGAGAGAATAAAAAGCGGTGCTGCAAGTGTTGGCGCGCCCTTTAATGGCGTGAATAAGAAATATAAAAGCGTAAGTAAGCAATAGCCTCTAGGCAGGGAATACGATGGCATATGAGTTGACGGGAAAGATTAAACTGATCCAAGACACCCGAACGTTTGATAGTGGGTTCACCAAACGCGAAATGGTTGTGATTGTTGATGACGGTAGGTATCCGCAAGAAATAAATCTTGAGTTTGTGCAGGATAAGGTGGCGCTGCTTGAAAGCCTCAGGCCAGATCAGGAAGTGACGGTGACCTTTGATATTCGTGGCCGCGAATATAATGGCCGATATTTCAATAATCTTCAGGGCTGGAAAGTTCAGGCGGCTGATGATGGCGAGGCGCTTCCTCCAATTGATGCTAATTATCCCATGCCCGAAGATTTTGATGACGAAGACATCCCTTTTTAGGGGCTGTGTGTTGATCATCCCAACTGGCTGGGAGCGTTGATCGCTAGGCAGTAGGCAGTAGGCAGT
>DGQF01000019.1:0-3668 GCA_002389675.1 Gammaproteobacteria bacterium UBA4421 | reverse complement strand
GCGGACTGTTCACTGATTTTGTGCGATGACTGGCGGCTTTAATTTTCGTAGGTAGAGGATAGATATCAGGATTAAGAGCATCGGCAGGGGCCACTTTAAGGCGTAGCTGACATGCTCAAAATAATATTTTTTGGTGATGAAATGTTCAACGTCTCGCCACTCTTGAAATTCTTGCCGGTATAGGTCGAGAAAAAATGATTCGTCTGTTTTTGTATACCCGGCGTTGACATACCGACTGGCGAGCGTGTCAGGGTTTTGTGCCCAGGTTGGTTTCCTGGTCATTGCGGTAACGCCAAAATCCGCGTCGAGTATGGCCTGCTCGCCGTTGTTAAATGTGGCCAAGACCACTACATGTCCAGGAAAGCTCAGTATCGTATTTTCTATGCCCTGTAGATCCAAGACTTGTGAAAGTATCATAGAGGCGTCACCGCAGATGCCGATGCCTCGCTTTAGGCTTTTTTTATAGTCCGCGAATTGGTAGCGCCGGTACTCTGGAATGGTAGAAAATTTGCCCATGAAATGTAGAAAGTAATTTTCCCAAACCGGAATCCGTTGATTGAACTGTGCAGGGTCGTATCTTTCCCAATGGATATGCGCCAGACCATCGTCGATGACCTGTGTGACTCGCATCGCATAAGCCCGGTCTGTTTCGTTCTGTTTCCGTGTCAGATCGGTCATTGTTTGTTGGTAATTTGTAGGTTGATCACCGTAAAAACGCAGTTCACTGTTAAAAAAGTGATTCACCCGCATGTTCTGAAACAGGCCATAGATATTGATTGCCAGCAATGTCGCGCCAATGCAAAAGGTGAGTTGAATTAGCCTTTTTTTTAGCTTAGACAAAGGTATCACCGGACGCGCTTTTGATGAGCGCGACCTCTGCCGCAAAGTATAGCTTACTGGTCATGCGCAACTGAGAAGGTGCGCGTGACGCGGTTGATATTACCCTGATGGTCTTTGATTGAAATCGAAAGGGTGCCGGTGAATCCCTCTGCAAGGGGTTCTAGCAAAGGGTAAACGTAGACACCATCATTTGCGGAGCTGAATAAATAGTTCAAGTTTTCTCCTGCTGGGTAACCATCGATTTCGAAATCAGCTGTAACGGACAGAGAATTGATGTCGATGCCTGAGTATGCATCAGCGAAGCCAATAATAAGTTTTTCAACCGGTTTTTGATTTTGACCCTCTCTAGGTGCTGAGACGGTCAATACTGGACGTAGGTCGTCGGCAAACCAGCCATAACCTTGTTTTGTTTCGCCGCGGCTCTGATCGATGGCACATCCCAGATCAATCCAACGGGCAAAAGTCATTTTTTCTTCAGTTGTCAGTGGGGCGTAACCTTCACCGGGAATCGGCATGATGCTGCCTACCAGATCAAGGTCAGCGTCGTTGATACGAGCGCCGGGCGGTAAGGTATTGGCATCACCAAGGACTGCCGCACTGGGATGGCTGCTATTGTCCCAGCCGTCGGTCCGCTGCCCCCATAATTTCCACATGAGCAGGCTGCGTCGGCTTTGAAATTTTCTGACATAGCGGCTTGCATTGGTTTGACGCCAGCTCCCAACTAAAGGGGGGATGCCCCAAGTCGCTTTAGGATCGTTACATAGCCTTGCATAATCGCCAGGTAATCCGTCGTAATTGTTCAGATCGTCAAGTACCAGATCTGCAGGCGGTGTGTCATTTGTTGTCGTATGGCAACCGACACATTTGCTTTCTAACACAGGCCGGATGTCTTTGAAGAATTCGACGTCTACGGCGGTGACATCAGTTTCTTTGATGATTGGATGACCGTTGGTGTCCTGACTCACCAGAGGTGTTTTTTGTGTGAGGTCCCAAACCGCATAATCGGGGCTGGCAGCGGCAGTGGTTTGGAAATCGAGTGATTGCTGGCTGTGTGAATGACAGCCGCCACAGGTTCTCAGTTCACCGGGTCGCACCTGATGCCAAGTTTGAGATGCATTGAGCACGGCACCGTTTTTATCAATGGTCTGGAAGGTAAATGGTGCATCGGCAGGGATTTTTGCCAGGAAACTGGTGTCGGGGTTGCCCTCGAGGTCCATAACAGCCGAGCCGTCTGAGTTATATTTACGCAGGGGTATTTCACCCAGAATCCGCAGCCGTTCGTTGGCATGATTGTGGAACCATACACCACCTTCGGGGTTAGAATTAGGGCCATAACCGCGATCTGGGTTGGGCTCCATGAGCAAAATTCGCAGTGCCCAAATATCGCTGTTGTCGTAGAGACCAGCATCAGCACCTTGACTGATCCAATTCGTGCTTTGATGATTCTCGCTGGAATTAAATGCGTCTAAGCCATCCCAATTTTCACCGATTGAGTTAGGCGCGCTGCCTCGTTTGTACAAAGTGCTGGCACCAATAAGGCCATAAGGGGTGCCCTCAGGCAACATTGGGTGTTCGCGACCATCGTTGGGAAGCCAAGGGAGTTCTTTGGGTTCGGGTATGCCGTGGATAGACTCATAGGGTACAACAGCGCGGGGCCAAGCCTCGTTGAAGTTGGGGTCATTTTTGATGAGGATGAGTTTGCTCATATCATCCACGGGCTCTCCGCCTGCCATTATATAGATGCCGGAGTCGACGGCGGGCCAGGGGGTAGGTCGGTTGAGTTTGTTGACTGGACCATCGGACCAGGCGACCAGTAAGTCATTATTGGGTGCTGCTGACGGATGTGTGTACTTGCCATAACCGTCGATTGCTGCATTGTCGTTTGAGGTTGACAGTGGAGTGATTGAAGATAACCCTTTGGGAGTAAAAGGCATTCGCATAGTCCCTTGATCATTATGCTTTATTTCAGGGTTTTTAGTGATGTCAGGGCTATGGAAGGCCGGTTGGTTCGAATCTGTGTGTTGAGGAATGCGGTATAGAGAGCCGAAGCCAAAGTTATTCAGGTTGTAGTAGTTCTCGACTACCACGCTTCGGTCAGACAACTGTGTTGTGAAGTGAAAAACTTTGGGTTGGTCAAAGGCACTGGCTACGGGTTCCCAGTAACGGCCGTCGGGCCATATGGACCAAACGCCCCACAGGCGATGATCGCGTAACCCTTGGCTTTCGTAGCTGCTAAACATGATTCTGCCATCTGCCAAAGGGGTCGGGTGTAGCGCAGAACTGTTGGTCATGGGAGCTATTGGCGTGACATTTTTGGTGTCTAAATCCATCACGAAGAGTTGCATGGTGGGGTAAGAAAACCCTTTGGTCGGGCGAAACCCGTTGCGATTGCTGGTGAACACTAATTTGTTTCCGGCAATAGGCGCAGGTGCTGTATTTAAAATGCCATAGCCCATTCGGTTGGCACCAGTGGCTGGGTCCACGGGGTTGCTTTCATCCCATTGGCCGGTTCCGGTGTTGGGGGTGAATTCCTGAAAGGTCAGTTGTTCAATTTGTCGCGTGGTGAGATGCAGACGGTAAATATCTGAGCCTCGCTTGGGTAAATTGCCGCGTTGATAATTGAGGTTTTCTTCGCGTAAATCGTAGAAATGGCTGTAGTAGACCCACTGCCCATCAAAAGAAATGAACGGGTCGGTGATTGCGCCGTGCTCAGTATCAATTAAGACCTCTTCGGAGCCATCGGGATGCAGCAGCATGAGATCAGAGTTGACTGCAAGCTTTGCCGGATTAACCCCTGCCCATTTGATATGCGCATGATCACCAGCACG
>DGQF01000011.1 GCA_002389675.1 Gammaproteobacteria bacterium UBA4421 | reverse complement strand
CTGAAAATGCTCGGAGGGTGTTTGATTGATCATGATAGATCGAAGAATCCTATTGTATTTCTATCCCACCACCTGGGTGTTCGTAGATGATGAGGAACGGTTTTTAACAGCCATGGAGCTTATGCTAGGCGGTGCTCGCCCTTGCGCTCTTTTGTTGAATCCACTCAAAGCGCAGAAATTCTTAGAGGAACGCACTGGGATAGCTAACAAAATAGCTCCAGAAATTATCCGTTCGAATGAAGAAGGAGTTCTCGTTCGTTTTTCGCCCGAAGTTTTGGTTGAGGACGTTGCTGGCTTTTCGAAATTTGAAGAGGTGTCAGTTGTCGTTTCGGATTACGCTATGCCAGGTATGAATGGGCTCGAGTTGTTCGCGAAGCTGAAACCCTCAGTTTATAAAAATGTTTTACTCACTGGAGTAGCGGACGAGAAAATTGCTGTCGAGGCTTTCAATGATGGATCGATTGATCGTTTTTTCTCCAAGGATAATTTAGGTACTCTTGAAACCTTGCTCGAGCATTTATATCTCCTCGAGCATGATCGGTTTTCAGAGTTGCAGGAACCGCTTCTAGGGCTTTTACCTCAAGACGTTAGAGAATTTATAACGGACGAAGAGTTCCGGAAAATATTTTTTGCTGAATTGACCCGGTTAGATATCGCGGAATATTACCTTTCTATTGCGCCCTTTGGGTTTTATTTATTGGATTCCGCTGGATCGCCTTTTTTTATTTCTCTCGCCACAACAGAGCGGCTAGATCGGGCTTTCCTCAGCCTCTCTAAGCATATAAGCGACAGTGATTTTTTGTTAGATATGCGGCACTACAAGGTTCAAACGGAGATTTTTGAACCTTTAGACTCATCGTCGGCATCCGACTACGATTTTGAGTTCAACACCGTTAGATTATCTGCTGTGCCCGGATCCCGCTCTCGGTTTTGGGGGCTGCACACTAGCCCGGCGATAGACGTTGACTACGACTCAGAAGTTTCCTCACTTATCCGTTATCTCGAGGCAAAACAATATCCATACGAGTAAACTCGCCAATCTCTGAAGTGCAAGATATTGTTCCGCCGAAATATGTTGCGAGACTATCTCTGCAAAAGTTTAGGCCGATGCCACTCCCGAAGGTCGAAGTGGAAAAATCAGGGGCGAAAATTTTTGGGATTGTTTCGGCTGGGATGCCTGAGCCGTTGTCTGAAAAAGACACGAGGAATTCATTGGCCGCTTCGGTAACGGTGATGCTGATTGAGGGCTCTTCAGTTATGCCTAAGTGGTTAAATGAGTTCTTGAGCAGGTTGAAAAAAACGTGGATCAAAATAAGTTTTGATCCGCGGATAGGGTTGCTCCCAGTGGTCGAGTATTCAACGATGGATCTGTCTACTTTGCTTTTGTAAGGGAAGCGGTCGATTGCTTCTCTTATTGCTTCATCAAGATTGAAACTTTCCAATTCGTTGCGCGGGATTTTTAAAACTGAATTGCTGACGAGAAAAATGTCTATCAGGGTAGATGCTGATTCGGCTTCATCGAGTATTACTGATGGTAATTCGGCGACGTTGAGGGCTTTTTTTTTGTCCGTAAGATTGTCTATTTGAATTTGAGGGCTTTGAAGAATAAGTTGATTCAGATGTGCTGCGCGCGCGGCGATGCTTAATAAGGGCGTCCGCAACTCGTGTGCTATTGACGAGCCTATTGCTGTCAAGGCTATTTCGCGGGCACGTGCTTCGTCGTTTTGTCTGCGCGCAATAATTATGATTGCAAGATAGATCGAAATGTAGATCGTCGCTGTCAGGATCCAAATCAGGTTTATTTCTGTAGGGTCGATGGCAATGAAAGTTATGGCCAAAATTGCGACGAGCGCCAGAACACAAAACGCTAGAATGCCAGCGATGAGAATATCAGTTGATGCAAGTAACACTGCGCCCAGAACCGCGATGAATTCGAATGCGCGCCTCATTAATATTGTTTCTTTGGGATATGCTTGCGTCAACTCTAAAAAGTATCCGGCTAGCAAAAACAGCGGCCCTGTGATTATTAACGTTAGGAGGAAATTTCTCTTCAAAATCGCTGTGAAATTGCGTTTATCCAAGTGATGGCCTAAAACATAAAGGCTGAGTAAACCAATCGCAGTAAACCTTAGGATTGAGGGTTCAGACTCTCCCAAGACTTTGTTGGAGAAGTGGAGAAGAATGTGGACGGTTATGCCCGCTATGGCAATAAAGCGTATCCACGGTGAAAATCGTTGATATGTATCCTCGGAAGCAGAAATGTATTGAGCGTAAGCTTTAAGCATCTTTTTAAACACAAGGTAGAGAGTTGCGGGGCTATTTGTAAATATTTGGAATGGGGTCAGTGTCTACTTAGTGTATTGATCCCATACTCTTGTTAGAGTTTAGAGGCATTCAAGAAGCGTAATTAAATGAAGTGGTTAGAGTCAATCGTTGCTTATTCTGCACCTGCGTTACTGCTCGATGGCACGCCATGGAAAAATGAATGGCTGGAGCGTGAAAAACGTTCATTTATTGCGGTTCATACCATTTGGTTTGCTTGCGCAATAGTTGGTTACGTCGGGCATTATTTCTTTTTTGATCGAATAAATGGCCTCGAGCCTCTAGACTTTTGGTTTGCCTTTCGGATGAGTATGGCTGGTGCGATGCTCCTCGCTCTCGCCTTTTACTTGTCACCGCTGACGTCAACTCGCTATTACAAAGTCCCTGCAGTGTTCTTTATTTGGTTAATGTGCTTTACACAGGCTCGCGTTGCGGTTTGGTATTCACTTGATGCTTGGATATTTAGTTTCATCTTTGTAATCGGAAGTGCGTTTATTTTGAGACTTAATCCAGTCAAGAGTTTCTTGTTTGCATTTTTAACGATCGCATCAACTTATTTTTCTCTAGCCGAGGCGGGATTGCCGGATTCATGGTTTGGAAGTGCTGCGGTAGTAACGATACTCGTGGTGGTGGTAATTCGAGGGGCGAATATAGCTGATGTGAAAAATTTTCTGCTGGTACAGCAAAATGCTGCTGCTCAAAAGCAAATTATCGAACTCAACCTTGAGTTCGCTCAGCGAATCAGGGCATTTATCCCCAAAGTGATTGCGGACCGACTTGACGCCCTCGTGAATGAAAAGCGGATGAGCATCTTGGAAGCCAGCGTTGATGTCTTGCGACCCGTGACTAAAGAAGTTGCTTGTTTATTCAGCGACATTCGTGGGTTCACGCAAGGATCCAAAGATCTAGAAGCTTTTGTAAGTGAGTCAGTATTACCCGAGGTTCGGGCTTGCTCAGATGCGGTAGAATTGTATTCGGGTATTCCTAGAAAGATTGGGGACTTGGTTTTTGCATACTTTGACGATGAAAATCGCGCGGTGAATGTTCCGCGTGCCCTTATTGCCGCTATGAGAATGTCGCAGGTTAACACTGATATGAATCGAACCTCTTCGACGAGGGAGATTCGTAGGTTTATCTTGGTTTCGTCTGGAAATGCCGTGGTCGGAAATGTAGGCGGGCTTGATTCGTCCATGGAGATAACCGCGCTTGGTTCTCCGGTTAACTTTTTGAGCAGGTTGGACGATGCGACCAAAGAACCGGCGTTAGCGGCACATCTTACCAGTGGCGATGTCTTGATTTCACCAAGCGCGAAACAAGTTCTAGACGAGATAAATATAGAATTGCAGCTTCGACGTCTTGATCTTGATTCCCTTGGAATTGAAATAAGAGATTTCCCCGAAACGAAGTTCGTTCTAGCGATGCCACCCTCTGCGTCCAATCAGGAGAGACTAGAAATGTTTCTTGAACAACTATCCAAAGGCACATGAACGAAACTAAAGAATTACCCAGAACGCGTGAGCAGGTGCAAAGCGATTTAGATTTTATTCATGGGTCGATTTGGCCTGCTGATGTGCGGCAGATGGACAATATAGTGGGAAGAATAAGACGGCGAGGGGCTTCCTCTGAATACGCTGACATTCGTATTTGGAAGTTGAGTCCCTTAGGCGTGGAACTCCTGGATGAAACGGCGGAGCTAATCTTTAGGAAGGGAGAAGAAGTCGATTTACAAATCGTGATTTTTGGCGAGCGGTCTTCCTATGAAGGCCTTATTGTTGACGTAGTGCGAGATCGGGGGCCTCTTCATTTTTTCGGCGTCAGGCTCTCAGTGGCTTCTGAAAAAGAATTTGATTATCAGCTTCAAGAGCGTAGGAAAAGCGATCGATGGTTGTGCTCGGATGAATTTTTCCCGACATGTATTGCTGTAAGCCCTGGGCGTTATAACGATTATATTTATTTTAAGGTGAGAGACATAAGTGCGAGGGGCGTGAGGCTCACTTGCAGTTTGAGGAATAAATTCTTGCTGAAAGGCATGATCTTGAAACTCACGATGAGCTTGCCTCTCGTTGGGAATGCGCTGGTGACGGTTAGGTTAGTCCGGCTTCGGATAATATCAGCAAACGGCCGCGATTTATTGGAGGTAGGTGCCGAATTTATAAATCTTTCTGAGCGCGCAAAGACTGCCCTGGCGCAATATCTGATTCAATTTAGTTGCGTTGACGATTTGGATTCTCTTCGTGTTCAGGGCCTTTTACCCCCTTCTGTAGCTAATGGCGCTGATTTTTATTTTATCAAAAGTGAAGATGATTACCGAAAGGTGCTTAATTTGAGGCACTACGCTCATTCGCGCGAGGGAAACATTGTTGATTCGGATGTCGGGCCTGAAGATATGGCTGACATGAGAGATGCGGCAGGGCGAATTTTAGTTGGAAAATATAACGGTAAAGTGATCGCGACAGGTAGGATTTCTTTTCCTGATGCTGATCTCCCGTTGGAGCAAGAAGCTTATGTTGATTGGCCTAGCGATCTGCCCGGTCGGGATAAAATCGTCGAGCTGGGCAAGGTGTGTACCGATCCAAATTTCAGAGGAAGCGACTTATTTGCGAGGTTGATCCAACAAGTGATGGCAACATGCGTACGTTTGGATAGGCCTAATGTTGTTGTCGTCGCACTTCCCAAATTGTTAAAAGTTTATAAGAAACTAGGTTGTCGAGAGACGGGCTTAACGCACGAGCAGCCATTTTGGAACGGAGTGCAGCACGTCTTAATTGTGAACGGGTTTGATGTTTGCTTGGGCCGAGGGGTAAGTCCGGTTGTTTGGAATCTTATTTATCGTGAGCCTTTTGAATATCTAGTTGAAAATGGCTTCGTTGAAGTTGCAGGCATGGATTTAGTGCGGGTTCGTATTTATAAGTTTTTTTCTTGGATTGCGCCTGTAATGCGTGTATTCCAAAAATTTCGGGTGCGTTGACTTGCTAGTGTCATCTGTGCTCCTAAATTATTCTCGCCCGATTATAGCCTTTGTAAGCGTGATATCGATTTTGATAGGTGCCGGTGTATTTAACTTGCAGGTTTCGCCAGATAACCGTGCTTTTTACGCAGCCGACTATAGAGAGTACGCCGACCTACTGGAATTTGAAGACGATTTTGAAATCAATAGCTTTGTTGCTTTTGGAGTGAGCTCGAGCGAAACGATTCTGGATTCGGCTGAATTTCGAAGTAGCCTTCGGTGGCTAGAGCGAGAATCGCCGAGTCTGAGAAACTATGTACGATCAATCTCGATCGCAAGCCTTCCTCAAGCCGTGTCAGAAAACGACGAATTGGTTGTTGGAAACCTGCTTGATGTCGCTTGCCCGGACGTGTGTATCTCGTCTGCCGCAAGTTTGGTTGGGCGAAGCCAGAATAGAGGGCGGTTGGTATCAAATGACCTCCGTACGGTGATGCTTTTTGTGATTTTAGATGTCGACGTCGAACTGCCGACTGACGTGACAGAAACTTTTGATTCTATCCAAACGTTGATTGCAACTTTTGAAGGAAACTTCCCTGATCTGATTATTCATCACACCGGCGCTGTACCGATGATGCAGGCTTTCGTGGACACTGCAACAAAGGATTCATCTACAGTTGTGTCTTTAGCCTTTGCGGTGATCTTCGTTTTGCTCGCGTTGCTTTTGGGTAGCGTAAAGCTGGCCGGGTTGCTTTTTTTGACGGGCTCCCTCGCAGCCGCAATTTCGTTGGGAATGGCGGGTTGGTTGGGCATGACCTTAAATACAGCTACAGCTATTGTTCCGATTGTGGTCTTTACACTCGTTGTCGCGGGCGCAATGCATCTTCTAGTGCACTATCTGCAGAGGCTTGACGATGGAGCAATCCCGTCTCGCAAGCATTTAGAAGCTTCATTCAACGCACAGTTTTTGCCAATGTCGTTTGCCGCGGTTACCTCTATTTTGAGTCTTCTTTCACTACAATTTGTTACCTCTCCGCCGATAAAGGAACTTGGTGCGTTGTCTGCCGTAGGTGTTTTCGCAGGATATGTTCTTTCATTTACATTTTTGGGATTGCTGTTACCGAAGTTCCGAATCTCCAAAAGACTTGTCGCGCTTAGATTTATTCGCGGGTGTCTTAATGGCTATGCGAAGCGTAGCGAAGGCAAAACACGTTTTGCTTGGTTGTGTTTGTTCGCGTTTATTTTGGGTAGCTTGGGTGTATCTGCGCTTAAAGTTGACGATGATTTTGTGCGGTATTTTGATTCAGATGTTCCTTTTCGTTCTAATGTTGAGAGTTTAATTGAACTAGGAGTGGGTAGTCCGTATCAAATTGAAATGGTCCTAAGCGCTCAAAATGCGGGAGAAATACTTGCCCCGGAGGTGTTGAACTATCTGCGGGAATTTGAGGCCGAATTCCGGGCGCATCCTCAAGTGTTAAATGTATCTACCGTGTCTGCGGTGCTAGAAGATGTTTCTATTGCCCTTGATGTGCCCCTCAGACTCTCGGACAAACTTGCCATAAATCAATTGTTTTTCGCCTATGAGCTTAGTCTTCCGCCGCGCCAAACAAGCAATGCGTTTTTGGACCCGTCAAGGAAAAAATTGAGGAGTTCAATTCTGCTTAAGGCGGTTACTTCGAATCAGACGCGAAAACTAGAGGCCGAAATTTACAACTTTCACTCTAAGCACGCCCCGAGTGATATCGCTATTTTGGTTACGGGTGAAAATATTCCGGTTGCGCATTTATCTGCTCGGAATATAGAGCAATCGATGAAGGGTCTTGTTCCTGTTCTATTTATTGTAGCTGGTGTTTTAGCGCTTATTGCTCAGCGGTTTGGCTTGTTTTGGGTGGGTCTTTTTTCCATAGCTATTCCAATATTGGCAGGCTTTGGTATTTGGGGGTGGTTAGTAGGTGAGATAGGGTTGGCTGCCGCAATCATACTTGCCGCGACGGTGGGCGTAGTCATTGATGATACGATCCACATTGTTTATCGGTTCGAAGATGGAAGGCGGTATCTCGGTCTAACGTTAGAAGAGGCCGCGTCTTATGCCGTTCATAAATCCGGCGCCGCTGTCGTTGCGACTAGTGTATGTCTGAGTTTAGGATTTTTGTTAATGTATTTCAGCGCGTATGCTGTGAACCAAGTATTTGGGATAATTGCGTTCCTAATCTTTTTACTGGCGATGTTTTTTACTTTGATAATCCTACCAAAGCTGTTAGTTGTCGGTGGGAAAAGGTAAAGTCCGAGACTTGTAGCAGTATAGTCGTGGCCAAGGGCGATGTGATTGAAAGATTCCGATAGTGGGGAGATAACAAAAGAGCTCATCAACTGGTCCGTGTATTCGGAGAATTATGATGCGCTGTGTGATGCCAATCCTGCCTACCAAGAAAACGTTAATATATTTCGAGAACGTTTGAAAAACCTCAAAATACCAAGCCGTCCGCGGGTCTGTGATCTGGGTGCGGGGACGGGAAATTTTTTGATAGAGGTTGGTAAACAGTTTCCGGGCGCCGAGTTGCATCATGTAGATTGGAATGAATCGATGACCGCTATTGCGCGCAAAAAGTACGATCGAGAAGGGTTGGAAGTCGTTGTGCATGAGCGGGACATCCGAGATGTAGATTTCCCGCAAGGCACATTTGATTTGGTGGTCTGCGTGAATGCGATTTACGCAATGCCAGAGCCCGATATCGTGCTCCGAAATCTTCGGAATTGGACCAACATCGGCGGTTTTTTATACGTGATCGATTTTGGTCGTCAGGTCCAACTGATCGATTGGGCGTACTATATTTTGAAGAATCGGGTGAAGGAGCTAGGGTTACGTAACGCGATCCGGTGGTATCGGGATAACGCGGAAAATCTGAAGCAAAATAGGAAGGGAGCGAAGGCACAAACAGATGGATCCTACTGGTTGCATAGCAATGAAGAGTTCGCGACTAGATTGCAAGGTGCTGGTTGGGAGATAGAATTGCTTGAAACCTGTTATCGAGATTGCTGTGATTTAGCTGTTTGCACTAACCCCCCGTCCTAGGCTAGAAGAAGCTGTCTGCACCTCAATCTCTATGATTTGCGACGTTCAATCAGCGGCCTTTGTTCAGGTTTAGGGGTGTTTAGCTAGATCGAAATAATCAGTATGATCATCGTTGCGAGGATCAGTTTCTTGGGATGGCGAGCGAAGTTCGCTTTCAGGTATTTAAATTAGTCAAAAAGGATCGAGTCTCAAATGGGGGTCGTTATGCTTGCTTCTAGGTTGCTCCCAGACCAAGGGTCTAGATTATGGTAGTGCCTGCGCTGGTAATGATTCCCTCGCAGAAACATGCTCGCTGTGCGGGCCACAGCAATACTCCCATTAATTGTGTTTGCCTGACCTCTCCGTTGTTTTGCGATCGTAAATCCCCCCATACAAGTGGTAATCGGCGTGGCAGATAGTTTTAGATATTCTGAAAAAGTGAGCGTCTCAGCGGAAGACAAAAGCCGTTATTTAGCATTTGCGCAACGCACGGTGAAAGCAGCCGGAGCGTCTACGCTTGCGTATTTTAGAGCGCAGGTAGAAGTTCAAAATAAATTGTCAAACGGGCAATTCGACCCGGTGACGCAGGCTGATAAATCAGCAGAGAAAATTATCCGTCAAGCTATAGAACGGGCCTACCCCAATCATGGTGTTTACGGCGAAGAGTATGGATTTAGCCAAGGTAATGGACTGACCTGGGTGATAGACCCAATTGATGGTACACGAGCGTTCGTGTCGGGCATGTTGCACTGGGGGGTCTTATTGGCGTTGTTCGATGGCGATCAACCTATAATAGGTGTGATGTACCAACCCTACACGGATGAGTTGTTCTGTGGCGATGGAGAACAAGCTTTTCTTCTGCGCGGTGAAGACCGCCGCACGCTGGTGACTTCTTCGTGCACTGAACTGTCTCGCGCCGTGCTTGCAACTACCGGTTACGATTGGTTCACGCAAAGCAGTCGTAGTCAATTTGATCGGCTTAAGCGACAAGTGGAGCTTTGCCGGGTGGGCGGAGATTGTTACCTCTACGCGATGGTGGCGATGGGTACTGTGCACCTTGGTACCGACGTTGCTCTTGAGGCCTATGACATTCAGGCATTGATACCTATTATCCGAGGCGCTGGTGGTGTGGTGACGACCTACGATGGCAATAATCCCAGCTTAGGAGGCAATATCCTCGCTTCGAGTAACGCCAGCTTGCATGCACGTGCGCTAGAGGCGCTAAACGGCGGGTCAAATATCTGCTAGCTGGACCGCAGGGGTACAGTTGAATTGCCGTTCGGCTATGCACGCTTCAAAGATAACGCCACCTTATGTGGGTAAGGCATGGGTCTTGAGTTGCCTATGGAGTTTTTAAACCGCTTGATCGTTTTTGAGCGTTTTTAGGGTTTGGATAATTAAATTTCGCTCAGCTCGTTTAACCCGAGCTTCGAGGCTATCCACGGTGTCCCCTGCCATTACTGGGACAGTGACTTGTGACAAGGGTGGACCGGAATCATATTCCTGGTCCACAAGGTGCAACGTGGCGCCGGTTTCTTTTTCCCCGGCAGCAAGCACGGCTTCGTGGACCGAGCGTCCGAAGAATCCTTTACCACCGAATTTAGGCAGTAGAGCCGGGTGAGTATTGAGAATTTTTCCGGCATAGTGGTCCAGCGTCGCAGAACCTAATTTTTTCATGTAGCCCAGAAGCAGTATCCAATCGACTTCCGCTTCGCGAAATGCGGCGAGCATGGCGGTGTCAACGCCGTGATCGTTGACGTGCGTTTTGGTGCTGATGTGTCTGGTTTTGACACCTGCGTCGTCTGCTTTCTTTATTGCGCCAGCGCCGCTGTTATTACTGATGACTAAAACCACCTCAGCATCTAGAGCACCCTGCTCACAAGCCTCCAGTACTGCTTGCAATGTGGTGCCCGCGTGCGATGCGAGAACGGCAAGTCGCATTAGGCTGCCAACTTAAAGATCGCAGTATGGCGGATTTCGGTGGTCATCACATTGTCGCGCCAGTAGGTTACCCATATCTGAATGAAGTGATGACCTTTGTTTTGCCATTTTTTTAGTGGGACCGACTTGACGGTGACGGTATCCCCTTCATAGAGACCGGCGTGGTGGCGAGTTTCTGAGCCAACGTGCAGCCAAGTGGGCATCTTGTACTCGTTCATCAAGGCGGTGTTGGCTAACGAGAGCAACAGGTGAGGATGAATGGCACCGGTTTTGTACAGTGAATGAGGGTCTTTAACTTCGGTAACATAACGCTCATTGTCTGCGGGTGTCAGCTCGCAGGTCCATGGTGTGAAGGCCTGATACGGCACGACATTATGCCATTGAATTTCGGTGCGGTCGGGGTTTTTGTAAGGGGGGGCCAGCGATGTAAGATCTGGTGTCTCTGGCGCACTATTAAATTCGCTTGTGAGCGTGGCAATCCGCACACCGTTTTGGTTGTCGCAATTGACCGTCTGTTTCTCTGGGCCGTCGATGTACGTAAAGGTCAGGATATCTCCATGATAAGTAGGTTTGAATAAGCGAACCTGATTGCAAGCTTGGTCGAGCCACAATTGGCCAAATTCTTCTACAAGTGGATAGGTTAAGTGACCGTAGATGGCAACACCGGGAACCAGCGCGCCGCTAAATCCGTATTTTTGGGCGATATCGTCGCTGTGAATACGGTTTTCACTGTCCTGACTAAAATTTTCGGCTTTGACGGAATACTGTTGCATAAATGATTTTACCCGTAGGCTTGTGCGGGCAGCCAAGTGACCAATGCCTGCCAGTTGAAGATGATTAACATGCCGATGATTTGCAGAAAGATAAAGGGCACGACTCCTTTGTAAATTGTGAAAACGTCAACGCCCTCCGGCGCAACGCCCTTGAGGTAAAAGATGGCAAAGCCTACCGGTGGTGTTAGAAAGCTGGTTTGGAGGCAGACGGCAAACAAGACAGTGAACCATACAGGGTCGAAACCCAGATTAATGACAACCGGCGAGACCAGTGGCAGAACAATCAAAGACAGTTCTATCCAATCTAGGAAAAAGCCCAAAATGAAGGTGATCAGTAAAATGCAAATCACGATTCCGCTAGGCTGAAAAGGCAGGCCCAGTAGGGCGCGTTCAAAGAGATGGTCGCCGCCTAGCCCCCGCAGCACCAACGAAAAAGCGGTGGCGCCCAGAAGAATGGCAAAAATAAAGGCGGTTGTTCTGCTGGTTTCTTGGAGCACTTCCGCCATGACCTGTCGGCTAATTTGGCGTTTGATAAGCGCTAGAATAAGCGCACCTGCAGCGCCAACACCGGCAGCTTCTGTTGGAGTGGCTAGGCCAAAAAATATGCTGCCAAGCACTGCCAAGATCAGGAACGCGGGCGGTAGGATCGCTTTGAACAGTGACCAGATCGCATCCATATCAAAATTTTCAGCGGGTGCCGCTGGAGCCATCTCAGGTTTGAAACGGCCTATGGCCAAGATGTAGAGAATATACAGGCCGGCTAACAAGGTGCCAGGGAAAACGGCGCCGAGAAAGAGATCGCCGACACTCATCGCCATGCGATCCGCCATCAAAACCAACATAATACTGGGTGGTATCAGGATGCCCAAAGTACCCACGGCGCACACGGTGCCTGCAGCGAGTGATTTGTCGTAACCGTTGCTGAGCATGGTGGGTAAGCCCAGCAGTGCAAGCAGTACAACAGATGCGCCGATAATACCCGTGGTTGCAGCCAGCAATATTCCGATGAGAGTGACAGTGATGGCTAATCCACCGCGTATGGAACCAAATAGCTTTGCGAAGCTGACCATCAGTTGATTTGCAATACCGGAGCGGTCCAGCAACAAACCCATGAAAATGAACATAGGCAGAGCCACCATGACCCAGTTACCCATAACGTTCCATATTCTCTCAACGGTGAGTGACGTATAAGACCAATCCAAGCCTATGTTAAGGGCAAAATCCACGTCGAGAACGATCGCGAAGGCGCTGAATAAGACAGCCAGTCCACCAAGAATCCAAGCGACGGGAAACCCTGTAAAAACCAATGCGATGAAGCTTACGAACATAAGCACAGCCATGATTTCGTTAGCGGCCATGTTTTGCCCCCGTTAAAAATAGCAGGGCCCATACCCGCGTGAGCCGGGAAAAAACCGCAAGCGCGAGAAGCGCAAAACCGATGGGTAAAAAAGCCTTAATAAACCAGCGCATGGGCAGCCCGCCCGGCGAGGGTGATTGTTCGCTTAAGTTAAATGAGGACACAACAAAGGGTACGCTGTAGACGAGCACCAGCGTGATAAAGGGTGCGAGGAATAAAACAATGCCATATAGCTCGATCCATGCTCGAGCGCGCGGGCTTAGACGTTCATGGACAACATCCACCCTGATGTGGGTGTCGGCTTGATAGGCGTAACTTAGGCCGAGTAAAAATCCAATGGAATACAGGTGCCATTGCAGCTCTTCCAGTTCTATTCGCCCTTCATTGAAGAGATAACGCAGCATAACGTTCACAACAATCACCGCCAGTAGCGCTAGCCAGATCAAAGATACCCATGCACCCAGCCGAGTCAGAAAATAATCAATCGACCGAGAGAGTCTGGTCTGCGGCAAATCTGCGTCCGAGGCCATCAAAAATCCCTTGGCAAGTAGGCGCGCGCCTTCCAAAATTGGTACTCGGCGCGAAATTTGCGTTGAGAGGCTAAGATTTCTGCGAAGTCTGAATCAGCTGCCGCTTGCTCCTCCATAATGTTTTGGGTGGTTCGCTCCAGTTCGCGCAGAATGGGCTCGGAGAACGATTCTGCGCTCACGCCGATGTCCCCAAAGCCGGCGATGATGGCGCCTTGCTTGGCCTCTGAATTTGCCAGATTACGCATGACGCCGGCGGTGCAGCCCATTTCGAGGAGGGCCTGGTCGGCGGGCGAAAGTGCTCGCCAAGCGTCAATATTCACGACCAGATGTGACGCGGTGAAGGTTTGATGCCAACCGGGGTAATAATTGTACTTAGCCACTCGGTTAAACCCCAGGGTTTGATCAACAACAGGCAGCGCAAATTCAGTGGCATCAATGGCGCCCTTTTCCAGGGCCTGAAAAATTTCACCGCCCGGTAGCATCGTTACGCTGGCGCCCATCCGTTCCATAACCTGTCCGCCCAACCCCGCAAAACGAATTTTGAGTCCCCTAAGATCTTCCAAAGCCTTGATTTGCTTGCGGAACCATCCGGCGGTTTCCGGCCCAGTCATGCCGCAGAAAATAGGATGAATATTATGTTTTTGGTAGAGCTTCTCACCCAGTTCGCGGCCACCTGCTTCGAACCACCATGCGCTGTATTCCCAAGGCTCCATTCCGAAGGGCACTGCACCAAGCAGTGGTGAGGCGGGTATTTTTCCTTGGTCATAGCCCACCCACGTGTATCCGGCTTCAACTTTGCGGTCGCGTACCGCATCGGTAATTGAAAATGCGGGAACAATTTCACCGGGTTCAAAAATCTCTAAGTTGACCGCTCCGTTAGATGCTCGTTTGATGATGTCAACCACGTAAAGGGGGTTGTCTCCCAGCACAGGTAGTGTGGTTTGGAAGACAACGGGCAGCCGCCAGTTAATGCGTACGGGTTGCGCTTCCTGAACAGTTGCGGCGGCCGGAGAAGCTCCGGTGTTACCGTGCGGACGAATCGCCAAGCTGCCAATGAGGCCAACTATAAATGCGACGATCACCGCGGTGAGTGCGGCTCTGTTGCTCATGCGCTAAATTCTAATTCCGCTGGGTGGGAGACAATTGTCTGGGGCCTTGCCAGAGGATGCAAGAATAAATGTTCGCATAGTGGGTTGTCCCTGACGCAGAGGGTCGCATGCAATGTTAGTTGATGATCTGGATTACCCTAATGCTCGCAGGTACGGGTACGATGAGGCCGGTTGTTGCGTTTTGTATTTTTGGTGTAGTGCTCGGGTTTGGGTATTTTTGGCGAAAATATTCTGCTGCGGAGCTTGATCGCTTGAAAACGGGTGATCCATATATAGCGATTTGACGTTTTCGCTACGCCTAACGGTGTTTAATCACGGTTGTGTTAAACGATTTCGTGGGTACACTCTACGGGTCAAGCAAGGCCTTTACGCGAAGGCTGTGATAGGGTCTTTGAGCAAGCGTGGTGCTCAGCAAAGTGATAAATATTAAAAAGGGGGCTGCATGCAGATAGGTGTGCCAAGAGAGACGTGGCCGGGCGAATTGCGAGTTGCAATGGTGCCGCAGAATGTAAAAAAACTGATTCAACTGGGGTTCTCCATCACCGTCGAATCCGGCGCAGGAGTCGCTGCGGGATTTGCAGATGAAGCCTACGCGGAGGCGGGTGCTGCAGTGGCTGCCGATCACGGGGCGGTGATATCAACTGCTGATGTCTTGGCGTGTGTCCGAAAGCCCAAAGCTGAAGATATTGAACACCTCAAGTCCGGCGTTGTCAGTATTAGCTTTTTAGACCCTTTCAACGAGCAAAGCTTGGTGGAAAGCATGGCGAGCCAAGGTGCCGTTGCCATATCTATGGAGATGATCCCTCGCAGTACGCGAGCGCAAAAGATGGATGCGTTATCTTCGCAGGCAAACCTAGCCGGTTATGTCACTATCATTCAGGCTTCTTTTCATAGTGCAAAAATTTTACCGATGATGATGACGCCTGCGGGCACTATCGCACCTGCACGGGTATTCATCATTGGCGCTGGGGTGGCTGGTTTGCAGGCGATTGCAACCGCAAAACGTTTAGGTGCCCGGGTTGAGGCTTTTGATACTCGGCCGGTTGTCGCGGAACAGGTGCAGTCCTTGGGTGCTAAGTTTGTTGAAATAGATCTCGGTGAAATGGGGCAGACAGAGCAGGGCTATGCGACTGAGCTCACCCCGGAACAGCTTGAATTGCAGCGAGAGGGACAAAAGGCGGTGATCGCGAATGCGGACATTGTTGTCACCACTGCACAGTTGTTTGGGCGCCCTGCGCCCGTCATTGTGGGTCGGGATATGATCGAAGGTATGAAGCCTGGTAGTGTAGTGATTGATATGGCTGTGGAAACTGGGGGTAATGTTGAGGGCTCGGTGCTTGACGAGGTGGTTGAAATCAACGGCGTCAAAGTCATCGGCCAAGGTAACCTGCCAAGTGAGGTTGCAAAAAATGCCAGTGAAATGTACTCCAATAATCTATTCAATTTGCTCACCGAGTTTTGGGATGATGAAAGCAAAACGCTGAATCTGGATCCCGAAGACGAAATTATCTCGGCTTGTGTCATCACGCGTGATGGTGCAGTTGTGAACGAAACCATTAAAAACATCTATAGCGGGGCGTAAACATGGAAGCTGTACTACTTGGCATGGTCCTCATGCTGTCCATATTTTTGGGCTTCGAACTTATTGCGAAAGTGCCGGCCACTCTGCACACACCCTTGATGTCCGGTGCAAACGCAATTTCTGGAATTACCATTGTGGGTGCGTTGATTTCTGCTGGTGCGCAATTGGGCACGGTATCAACCGTGTTGGGTGCGCTGGCAGTGATGTTTGCAACAATTAACGTGGTGGGGGGGTATCTGGTTACAAATCGTATGCTCTCCATGTTTAAGAAGAAAGAGACCGGCAATACGGGGGACCGAACATGAGTATTGAGCTGATTAATGTTTGGTATATCGTCGCGGCTGCACTGTTTGTCTTCGGTCTAAAACAACTGGGTTCTCCGGCAACAGCGGTGCGCGGTAATTTGTTATCGAGTGTGGGCATGTTGCTGGCGGTTGCAGCGACACTTTTTAATGCTGAAGTCCTGACGTTCGAATGGATTATTGGCGCCGCGATTTTAGGCGCCATTATAGGCTTTGTCGCCGCAGAGAAAGTGGCAATGACAAGCATGCCAGAGATGGTGGCGCTGTTTAATGGTTCGGGTGGTATCGCGAGTTTGTTCGTCGGATGGGCGGCGCTGTATAACCTCGACAATTCGACGTTTACCTACATCACGATTGTTTTATCAATTGTAATTGGTGGCTTGACGTTCACTGGGAGTATTTTGGCCTGGGGCAAGCTTTCGGAGGTGATGCCGTCACGCGCGATCGTGTTTGGTGCGCAACGATTTGTTAACGCCTTGCTGCTGGTTGCCCTGCTGGTGTGTTCAGTCCTATTTTGCTTGGACCCAAGTTCAACGTCGCCCTACCTATACGCCATCGTTGGGCTCGCTTGTTTGTTTGGGGTGATGGCAGTGCTGCCCATTGGTGGCGCGGATATGCCGGTGGTTATTTCGCTTTTGAACAGTTACTCCGGTCTGGCGGCCTGTGCGGCTGGTTTTGCGATTCACAACAATATCCTAATTGTGGCCGGTGCAATGGTTGGTGCAGCGGGTATTATTCTAACCAATATTATGTGTAAGGCGATGAACCGCTCATTGACGAATGTTTTGTTTTCCGGCTTTGGCGCAGCGAAACAAGCCTCGAAGGTTGAAGGAGAAGTTAAGCCAATCAATTCCGAGGATGCGAGCTTGATATTAGAGGCTGCGCAGTCAGTTACGTTTGTGCCCGGATATGGTATGGCAGTGGCTCAAGCGCAGCATGTTGTGCGCGAGTTAGGAGAGTTGCTCGAGCAAAATGGCGCGGAGGTAACTTATGCTATCCACCCTGTGGCGGGGCGCATGCCCGGCCATATGAACGTACTCTTGGCGGAATCTAACGTGCCTTATGATCAGTTGGTTGAAATGGATGATATCAACCCGCGGATTGACAATATTGATGTGGCGGTTGTGATTGGCGCGAATGACGTGGTAAACCCGGCAGCGCGGACGGATGAAAACAGTCCGATTTACGGTATGCCCATTATCAATGTTGATCATGCAAGGACGGTGTTTGTACTAAAACGCTCTATGGCATCGGGATTCTCCGGAGCAGACAACCCGTTATTCTTCGGTGAAAATACCCGTATGTTATTTGGTGACGCAAAAGCTTCGCTTTCTGAGGTGATTTCGCATTTTAAATAGGAGGCGGCGTGCAGTGGCGTTTCGGCGATATGCCTGATCGTCACCGCGCAGTTTGAAATGGTCCTGATGTGAGGTGGTCTGTGTGACTGATCGGCCGATAACACCTAAATTTGAAACAGAAACGTCAAACTCTGATATTCGTGCTCGTTGGCAATTGCCGGCCGATGCGGATCCGGCTCGCATGGACCTTTCTGCACTCGATCCGGGCAACAGCGAGTGGTTTGTTGCTAACCAAGAACTACAGGTTTTCGATCGGCTGCGCAGGGAAGATCCGGTGCACTTTACTGAGCATAGTCAATTCGGACCGTACTGGTCGCTGACCAAATTTGATGACATCAAGTACGTAGACACGCATCAAGATGTCTTTTCTTCAGATATCTTAAACGGCGGTATCCGCTTGGGTGGTCGGCCGATGCAGGATGTGCCCGATGAGATGTTCCATCTGCCGATGTTCATTATGCAGGATCAGCCGTTACACGATGCGCAACGCAAAGTGGTGGCGCCGATGTTCACGGCGCGTCGATTAGCGACTTTGGGGGCGCTAATTCGAGAGCGAGCGGGTGCAATACTAGATGATTTGCCGCGTGGCACATCGTTCAACTGGGTTCAAGAGGTTTCAGTTGAACTGACCGGTCGCATGCTCGCGACCCTGTTTGATGTGCCTCAAGAAGATCGTCATTTGCTGATCCACTGGTCAGACACTGTTGAGCGGATTGGTGACCCAGAATACTTTGAAACGCCAGCGCACGGGTTTGCCGAAATTTGGAAATGCTTTGAGTATTTCAACGACGTTTGGCAAACACGCAAGAAGATGCGTAATCCGGGAGAGGATCTGATTTCTTTCCTAGCGCATGGCGAATCTACGCGCGACATGTCACCTAATGAATTTCTTGGCAATATTTTGTTGCTGATTGTGGGCGGCAATGACACAACGCGCAACTCAATGAGTGCCGGGGTTCAAGCCTTGAATTTGTATCCGACGCAATACGACAAACTTCGTGAAACTCCGAGCCTGATTGGTAATACAGTCTCTGAAATGATTCGCTGGCAGTCGCCAGTTGCCCATATGTGTCGCACCGCGCTTGAAGATGTTGAGATTCGCGGGCGCAAGATAAAAAAATGGGACAAAATTGCGATTTGGTATCTTTCGGGAAATCGGGATGTTGATCACTTTGATCGGCCTGACGAATTTATGGTTGATCGGGCAAATGTTCGCCAACATCTGGCTTTTGGATATGGCATTCATCGCTGTTTAGGCAATCGCTTGGCAGAAATGCAGCTGCGTATATTGTGGGAAGAGATCTTAGCGCGGTTTGCACATGTAGAAGTGGTGGGTGAAGCCAGATATTTGAATTCCAGCTTCATTCGGGGGATTACAGAATTACCGGTGATAGTGCACGATCACTGACGGCTCGCTTCGCCGCTCCCAGGTTTTTGGCGCAAAGATTTTGCAGCTTTAAGAGTTGCTTCAACCCGACCCCGATTTACTTTGATGCGATGATAACGTGCTCGCCAGGCGCGAGCCCGTCGAGGGTCCATGACCCAATGCGATATCGGATCAGGCGCAGAACGGGGGTGTTGATGGCCGCGCACATGCGTCGAATTTGACGGTTTCGTCCCTCACTAATGGTGATTTCGAGCCACTGCGTTGGAATTTTAGCCCGTTGTCGTATGGGCGGATGACGAGGCCATAGTGGATCGGGCTCCTCGATTAAGCTTACTTTTGCGGGCTTTGTTAATCCGTCTTTCAATACAAGGCCATCTCGCAGCGGTTGGAGCGTGAGGTTGGAGGGGTTCCCTTCAACTTGCGCCCAATAGGTTTTACTGACTTTGAATTTAGGATGTGTGATTTTGTGCTGCAGAGCGGGCGTGTCGGTCAACATGAGCAGGCCTTCGCTGTCTCGGTCTAATCGCCCCGCCACGTAAACACCCGGGCGATCAATGAAGTTGGCTAACGTGGCCCGTTTTGATTTGTCTGTGAACTGAGACAGCACGTCAAAGGGCTTGTTGAAAAGAACAACAAGGCTCATGTTCCAGCCTTATATTTTTGCACTAGGTAGGCCATAAACGCTCGTAGTTATTGGTTCCCGAGCGCGGTGGTTGTCGAGCCGCTCTAAGGCGCTAGCCGTTGCGCTTTCGTCCCGGTGCGCGTTGATCGCCGATTATCGGCCCCCAATCAGCCATCAAAGCACCGCGCAAGTCCGCCAGAGGATCATTGCCAAGGCGCGAGGCCAGCGTTTCTTCAGCGTCTCTCAACGTGTCGATGGCTTGATTCATCAATGCCGCGCCGCGCTGACTAAACACTAGTCGATTGGCTCGCTTATCTGTGGGGTCTGGGATTTGAGTGACCAGGTCGTCAGCTTCCAAATCGTTAATTTGCTGCTGTATTGCTTGACGGCTAATGCCTAAAGCCCGAGCTAAATCGGCGGCTCGAACAATGCCGCTAGCAATATGAATTAGGATCATAGTTTGCGTTCTTGTGCGAGGTCGAAAGCCGGCGTTTTGCAAGCCGTTTTGCAGGCTCTCGTCCATCCAGTAATACGCTCGAAGCAAGCCTCGCATCAGTAGTTCCGGCTGAGATTCAGCCTGTGAGACTGGTTCTTTTTCAGTCATTCGCCCCCCCCCCTTCACGTTATGTGGGTGCCGTAGTACTTTTTTCGATCTTGGCCCATCAAGTTCGGTAGTAATACGGTTTTTTCGTGCAGGTTAAGTCTGCACTAGTTTAAATAATTAGGCAATATTCTTTTCTACGAGGTGGGTGGCAAGTTTTGCTCAAAAGCCCAGAGGCGAATGTCCAAGCTCTAGTGTGGGCTTCGTGGGTCTTTTGTTGTGCGCAAAATTTACGGAATTTAATCGTAAAGCGTTGCTCCGCTTGCTCGATTGATGCAACCTCCTGTTTAAATAGTGAGGACAAGCGCTTGGAACAGACGGGTGAACATCGGATTAAAGCAGGTCGGGAACAGGTTTGGGCGGCTTTGAACAATCCGGAGGTGTTGGCCGGCTGTATTGAGGGGACTCAAAGTTTTGACAAAATTGACGATACTCACTTTGACGTTGCAGTGAAAGCCAAAGTCGGGCCGGTAAGTGCAACGTTTAACGGTAGTTTAGTGCTTTCGGAGTTAAATCCGCCTGCGAGCTATGTCATACACGGCAGCGCTAAAGGTGGTGCTGCAGGTTTTGCTAAGGGCAGTGCCTCGGTGAGTCTCCAAGAGATTGATGAAGGCACTCTACTGCGCTATTCGGTGGATGCCAACGTGGGTGGCAAACTTGCTCAGTTGGGCAGCCGCCTGATTGAGAGTGCGGCGCGAAAGATGGCAGACGATTTTTTCACAGCATTTACAGCGAGCGTCGTTCCCAGTGATCAGACTGATTCAACGAATCGAAACGACACGGTTGTCTCCCGGGCAGACGTTGCAGGGCGTGACTCCAAAGAAACGGAGCAATGGGTGATTTGGGCGATCGCTTTTGGGGTGTTGGTTATGGCTGCCGTTTTAACGATATAAACCGTCTGTGGCTAAAATTCTCAATGAAACAATGCAATAAAGAACACGGTAAAAGGAGGATCCTCATATGAAGTTGTCGCTGGAAGTAAATAAAACCTTGCATGAGCTTGATGTGCCGCCGAATACATTATTGGTTGATTTGTTGAGAGTTAACTTAGCATTAACGGGCACTCACGTTGGCTGTGACACGTCGCAATGCGGGGCTTGTACGGTGCTTTTGAACAATCGAGCGGTGAAGTCATGCTCCGTATTGGCGGCCCAGATTGAGGATTGTAAGATCACAACTATTGAAGGCATTGGTACAGCTGACGACCTCCATCCGATGCAGGTTGCGTTTCGCGAGTGCCATGCATTGCAGTGCGGTTTCTGCACTCCGGGGATGATTATGCAAGCGATAGACTTAGTGGAAAACACGCCAAATCTCGATAAAAGAGGCATTCGTGAAGGTTTAGAAGGCAATATTTGCCGATGTACCGGCTACCACAACATCGTGCGCGCCGTTGCGTCGGTCGCAGGTGCGGTGGATTAGTCGTACGGTGAGAGGTTGTTCGAACCATAAACTTACAGGGTCTATGAAAAAGTATGGGACTCTGCTGAATTTGCTGATTTGGAGGGCTGATGCAGCTGTTTAACTATCATAAACCGACAAGTTTGGACGAAGCTTCGAGCCTATACCGCATGGCGGAAGACCCCATCTACCTTGGCGGTGGCATGACCCTTATTCCCACGATGAAGCAGCGCTTAGCCTCTCCTACAGATGTAATAGATTTGTCAGGCATTGATCAAATGCGTGGCGTTGTTGTCTCTCGAAAATCCGTCAGCATCGGCGCATTGACATGCCATAATGAGATCGCAAATAACGCAGAAATTCAAAGCACCTTGCCTGTTCTGTCGTCACTGGCAAAGTTAATCGGCGACAACCAAGTGCGTAACAGGGGCACGCTTGGGGGTTCAATAGCCAACAGTGATCCTGCAGCTGATTATCCGGCTTCGGTTGTTGCGTTAGGCGCAACGATTTACACGCAAGATCGCACGATTAGCGGAGATGTTTTTTTTCAGGCGCTGTTTGAGACTGCGCTAGAACCCGGCGAAATCATTACGCGCGTCGAATTTCAAGTGCCCACAAGAGCGGTGTATCAAAAATTTCCCAATCCAGCCTCTCGATATGCGGTGGTTGGTGTTTTAGTGGCCGATTTTGCCGGTGAAATTCGCGTAGGGGTGACGGGCGCCGGACCTTGTGCTTTTCGCGCTAGAGATATGGAAGCGGTGCTCAACAGAGCTCTAGATCCTGATGGCTTGCAAGAGCTGGGGCTATCGGAGGTTGAATTTAACAGCGATTTACATGCATCGGGGGAATATAGGGCGCATTTGTTACATGTGTTGGTTCGACGCGCGATCGTTGAATTGGTTGCATTGGATTAGGGTTAAGACGTGTTTTACAACTGCGAGATGAGGTGGTACGTTCTCGCCCCAAGCGCTGTGATCCATAAGGAAGCAGACGCGCGAGTGCGGTTTTTTGGCGTGATTGTGGCCACATTACCGAGATCTGATTGGTAAAAACTAAATAGTTGAGAAGCGCCACTGGCGCAAGGACTTGATCCAGAGGGACAGGTACCGAATAGATAGTCTAGTTCGTGCAGTCCCTCCCTAACGGGAGGTGGTTATAAATATTCTTGATTTCGCCAAACGCAAGCGTTGTGGCCAGAAAATTTCAATGGTGACGTGTTATGACTTTTGGTCAGCACGTATTCTTAATACGAGTGATGTCGACACGCTATTGGTGGGCGACAGTTTGGCCATGGTCATGCACGGTTATGAAAGCACGCTTCATGCCACAGTTGATATGATGACCAGTCATATTGCGGCGGTCAGACGGGGCGCGCCAGAAAAATTCATTGTTGGAGACATGCCTTTTCTTTCGGTTCGAAAGGGTCTGCAACCTGCTATGGATGCGGTCATGCAGCTGATGCAAGCGGGTAGTGACTGCGTGAAAATTGAGGGCGCGCAAGGTCAGCTGGAGATCATGGCGCATATTGTCCAATCGGGGGTTCCCGTCATGGGGCATTTGGGCTTAACGCCCCAGTCGGTGGCGGCGTTTGGCGGCCATAAGGTTCAGGGTCGTAATGAAGATGATGCGTTGCGCATGATCGATACCGCAAAACAGCTGCAAGAGGCTGGATGTTTTGCGTTGGTGCTGGAGTGTGTGCCATCTCGTTTGGGTGAAGAAATCACGCGTGCGCTGGCTATCCCCACAATTGGCATTGGGGCTGGCGATGGGACTGATGGCCAAGTCTTAGTCCTGCAGGATTTACTGGGCATGAATGCCGAGTTTAAGCCTAAGTTCCTGCGACATTATGCAGACGGTTTTGCGACATTGCAGGGTGCAGTGAATCAGTATCATGCTGATGTGGCCAGTGCAGCATTTCCCGGTGTAGAGGAACGTTATTGATGCTGGTGATCCGTGACTTGTCTCATTGGCGCGAGCAACGAGCGTCTTTTTCAGGGAGCGTTGGGTTTGTGCCGACCATGGGCGCGTTGCATGCAGGTCATTGCGCGCTCTTGCAAGCCAGCGTGACGGAAAATGATTGGACGGTGTTGAGCATTTACGTCAATCCTACCCAATTTAATAATGATCAAGATTTGGACAGTTACCCGCAATCCCTGGACGAGGATTTGACTCTGGCGGAGCAGGCCGGTGTTGATGTTGTATTGTTGCCCGCCTATGCAGATCTTTACCCCGATGATTATCGCTATCGAGTCGAAGAAAACGAATTTAGTCGCGAACTCTGTGGCGCGCATCGGCCGGGGCATTTTACGGGTGTATTGACCGTCGTGATGAAGCTACTCAATCTTGTTCAGGCAAGTAGGGCTTACTTTGGAGAAAAAGATTACCAGCAGTATTTATTAGTTCGGGAAATGACTGCGGCATTTTTCATCGACACTGAAATAATAGCGTGTCAAACCGTGCGCGAGTCAGATGGATTGGCCATGAGTTCGCGTAATCGACGGCTTGGGGAATGCGCGCGAGCGCAAGTGGCGTTGTTTAGTCAAGCATTGCGCTCTTGTGCAGATGATGCGGCCGTTGTAGAGCGGCTGAATCAAGCGGGATTTAAAGTGGATTATGTCGTTACGTCTCATCAGCGGCGTTTTGGTGCGATCGAGGTCAGCAGTGGTGAGCATTCGGTCCGGTTGATCGATAATGTTCCAATGAGTGAGGTGGTGAGATGATCCTTGCACTAGATGTGGGTAACACTCAAATTTATTGTGGTGTTTTTGCCGGTTCGAAGTTGATTACCCAGTTCAGACACGGCTCAACCGCGCGTATGTCTTCGGATGAAATTGGAGTTTTTCTGCGAGGTGCCTTACGTGAGAACAGCGTCAATCCGGAGGACGTTCAGACCGTTGCAATATCCTCTGTTGTGCCGGAGCTGAATTATTCTCTGCGTGCAGCTTGTCAAAAGTACTTTAGTATCGAACCGATGTTGATGCGTCCAGGAATTAAAACGGGCCTCAAAATTGCTTACAAAGATCCTAAGGAAGTCGGCAGCGATCGTATCGCCGATGCGATGGGCGCAGTGAAACTCTTTCCCGATCGTAACCTGATTGTTGTAGATTTTGGCACTGCGACAACCGTTTGTGCGATCGCTGCAGACCGCACCTTTCTCGGTGGTAATATTATGCCTGGAGTGCGTTTAGCAATGGAGGCGTTGGAAGCAAAGACGTCAAAATTGCCCTCGGTCGAGATCAAACCTGCGCGCACTGCGCTGGGTAAAACGACGGTCGACAGTATTCAGAGTGGTTTGTACTGGAGTAATGTGGGTATGGTGCGCGAACTGACGCGGCGCATTACCGATGAGGCTTTTGGCGGTGTTCCGCCGCTGTTAATAGCCACTGGCGGATTTGCCCATCTTTTTGATCGAGAGGCCTTGTTTGATCATGTTGTTTCCGATTTGATCCTCACCGGGTTACTCGAGGCCTTGCGGCTCAACGGGTATCTCCAGGACAGCGCTACTTAGTTGCACCAGGTCAAAGCCTTAAGGAAAAAAGAGGGGATGGAAGATAAATAAGCGGATAATCAAAAGGCTTGGGTGGGCCGCGTTGCTCCTGACCTCAGCGGGTTGGTGCGCTTTGCCGGTTGCTGTGCCGACTCAGGGCGAGTTGCCGAGCCTTGCGAATATGCTTGAAAAAGTTAATCCAGCGGTGGTGAACATAGCGACCTATACGACTATTAGAAGCAGTAACCCTTTGCTGGATGACCCCTTCTTTCGGCGCTTCTTCAACGTGCCACAAAATCAGACACGGCGTACTCAGAGCGCTGGTTCAGGTGTGATTGTAGATGCGGAACAAGGTTATATTGTGACCAACAACCATGTGGTCGGCAGTGCGGACGAAATCACGGTTGGCTTAGCCGATGGCCGGGCTCTGCAAGCAAAATTGGTGGGAAGAGATCAGCAGGTCGATCTAGCGGTACTTAGAGTTGAGCCTGAAGCTTTGTCAGAAATTAATCTGGCCAATAGCGCGACCCTGCGAGTCGGCGATTTTGTTGTGGCGATAGGCAATCCTTTTGGGTTAAATCAAACCGTTACCAGTGGCATTGTTAGTGCCCTTGGCCGCAGTGGATTAGGTATTGAAGGGTATGAAGATTTTATTCAAACCGATGCACCGATTAACCCGGGGAATTCGGGTGGCGCACTGGTCGATCTTCGTGGCGATTTGGTTGGGATCAACACAGCAATACTAGCGCCTGCCGGTAGCAATGTTGGCATCGGATTTGCTATTCCCTCTAATATGGTTCGCGCGATCATGGATGAGTTGATCGAAAAAGGGGAGGTTCGTCGAGGGTTAATTGGCGTCACTGTGCAAAGCCTGAATGTTGATTTGGCAAATGCGTTTAATGTAGATCGCCGCGATGGTGTTGTGGTGGTTGACGTTGAGCCCGACAGCCCTGCGGCTCGCGCTGGGCTTCAAGCGGGAGATATTATCTCCAAGGTCGGTGATCGGAAGATTGAAAAAATATCCGATTTTCACAGCCAGGCTGCTGTGATGTTTATTGGTGATGATGTTGATATAGAAGTCATTCGAGAGGGGCGCAAGCAAAATGTCGAGATGTTTATCGAAGAGAATACGCAGCAGCAGGCCGAAGGACGGCGTATCGATGCTCGTCTCACGGGGGTTGAACTAGAAAATTTTCGCAACGCAGATGAGGCGGGTACCAGTGCGGGCGTTTTGATAACCGATGTAGATCGTCGTAGCAAAGCGTATGCTTATGGACTGCGCGCCGGGGATGTCATTGTAGGTGTCAACCGCCGAACTATCCGCGACATCGGTGAGTTACGCGATGGCGTTTTGCTGGATCAAAGACGGATTGTATTAAGGGTCTATCGTAACGGCAGTTTTGGTAACGTCGTCATTCGTTAACCTTTTTGTGCACCCTGATCAGAGCCGAGGCTCGATCAGGGTTGACCTGTGCAGCAAACCATTAATCAAACATAATTACCGAACGTGCTACCTCTCCGGTTTTTAAGGCTTCCATTCCCTCGTTGATGTCCTCCAGTTTTATGCGCCGCGAAATTAGATCGTCCAGATGTAATTTACCCTGCAGATAAAAATCGACAAACCGAGGCATGTCGACGCGAAACCGATTGGATCCCATGTTTGATCCCTGCATTTTGCGCTCCATGAGGAACTCGGGCCCATGTAGTTCGATTTGGGTGCCCACCGGAATCATACCGATGATGGTAGCGGTGCCGCCAAACCCCAGCATTTTAAATGCTTGTTCCGCGGTTTGTTTGAGTCCAATGGCCTCAAAGGAGTAGTGCACGCCGCCACCGGTCATTTCTCTGACTTCACCGACAACATTAACATTGCTTGCATTGATGACATCAGTTGCGCCGAATTTCTTGGCGAGGGTTAATTTGCTGTCGAGCGTATCAATGGCGATGATGCGGCCGGCTCCGGCAATCGCGGCACCGTTGATAGCGGATAGTCCAACGCCACCACAACCGATGACGGCAACGGTGGCGCCAGGCTCTACCTTAGCTGTATGAATCACAGCGCCGACGCCTGTAGTCACCCCGCAACCGATCAGCGCTGCTCTGTCCAGAGGCATGTCCTTGCGTACTTTGACAATCGTATGTTCGTGAACCAGCATGTATTCAGCGAATGAGGAAAGATTGAGGAATTGGGCAATGTTTTCTGCACCTTGGGCTAATCTAGGGGCTTCTTCTGGCGCCCGCTGCAGTTCGGGTTCATCACATAGAGACATGTGCCCGGTCAGGCATTGTTCGCAATGACCACAAAACGCTGATAAACAGGTAATCACGTGATCGCCGGGTTTGACATAGGTGACTGCGGAACCGACAGCTTCAACAACGCCGGCAGATTCATGTCCCAGGATAGCTGGGAGCGGGTGCGGGTAGGATCCATTTTGAAAATGCAGGTCGGAGTGGCATACGCCAGCGGAGACGGTGCGCACAAGTACCTCGCGTGGTGCAGGATTGCCGTACTGCACATCTTCAATTTCCAGAGGCTGGTTAATTTCTCTCAGTACAGCAGCTTTCATAAGCTATCCTCTTATCGTAAGTTTCTGTTTAAATAAGTCGAGTCATTGTGCATCAGATCAGCAGCGGCATGAATAGGTATTTGAACGCGACGGTGACAAAATAGTGGGCAGGAAATAAGAGGGCGACTTTCAGTGGTGTTAGTGGGTTTGGGCAGTAATCAAGGCGACTCGATGCGGCTCGTGCCCGCAGCGATGCAGGCGCTCGAGCGCTTTGCAATGCCGCAGTCCATGATACGCTCGCGTTTGTGGAAGACCTCTCCCGTAGATTGTCCGCCTGAGTCGTCCGATTTTGTGAACGCAGCGGTATCTTTTGAAGCTGTCAGCGCATTGACGCCAGAAATATTGCTGGGTGAATTAAAAGCATTGGAACAAGAGTTCGGGCGAGGCGCTAAATGGGCACGCAATGCGCCGCGCGAACTAGATTTGGACTTGTTGGTCTTTGATCAACACACCAGGGCTTCGGATTGGTTTACGCTGCCTCACCCGCGCGCGACTGAGCGTTTGTTTGTGCTGGCTCCAGCGGCTGAGGTGGCGCCCGATTTGATATGGCCCGACACCGGGAAAACGGTTTTAGAGTTGTTAAATATATTGGACACTGATGAACAAGCGCTGCCTGTTACTGATTAGTCTCGCCGCCTTTGAACTGGGCGTGAGTACTTATGCCCACGGGTATGAAAGTGAAATCCACCAACAACTAACGTTCATTGCCGCGCGGCAGTTTAATGCCTGCGCACAAGGCCAACCGGATATGTATCGACTATCGGCTTTGGACACCCGCTATATAGTCAAAGCGAATGTCGGGCAGGCCGATGGTAATTTTTTTGTGCGGATGTTTCGTTGGCATTATTACAACCGTGAAGATCAAACCAATCGGTCAATATGGGGTATCGTCGATACGCGATTCCACAAACATTTTGACGGACTCGTTGAAGCGGTTGAAAAACAGGACTCCCATCGAGGTCAGCTCAAAAGTTTAGGTCAATTGATTTCCTACATACAGAAAGTCAGTTCGCCGCCCAATGCGGTTCCGGTGTTCTCAGGTCGATGGTGGCGATTTTCGATGACTGACCGATTTAATCGTTTTCCGGTGGATACAGCGCGTATTGAGCGCGCCGTATCGTCGATCTGTCCAGAATTGCAGGCCTTGGATAGCGGTTATCAGCAGATTCTGACCAACACAGCAAATGAGACCATCGCCGCTGTTCAAAGTCAGATTTTTGGTCTGCCTGCCGCATGGACATCATTTTGGAAGTTGGCCGACAAACCCAATGAATTTGGTGAGTATGGTCGTGCGGGGAATCAATTTGGCTCGCGCACACAATTTCGCTGTGGTGACGGTGAGAGGTGCCTGTTGCTGGACCGAGATCCGCTTTACGCAGATTTTGCGGCGGATCGGCATGAAGCCGCGGTCTTGGCGACGATGCGGGCGATCATGCGATTTCAGATGCGGCAACCGGAGCAAGCGAAACAATAGATGAATCGATTACATGTGGGCTTAACCCCTTGGGATTTCAATGATCTCTCTGCCACCAGTTTATGTGATCAGGCGGCGTTTGCTGAGGCTTTAGGATATCAATCCATTTGGTTGCCTGAAAACCATTTTGGTAAACAGGCAGTGCCTGATCCGTTGACTTTGCTGGCCAGTATCGCCGGAGCAACAAGACAGATTGGTCTGGGCACCACGTCCTATTTGCTGACGTTGCGTAACCCATTGCAGGCGGCGGAACAAGTGGCGGTGCTAGACCAGCTCAGTGGAGGGCGCCTGATTCTAGGGGTTGGGCGGGGTTATGCGCCGGTCATGTTGCGGGCCTTTCATGTGCCACCTAAAGAAAAACGGCGAATTTTTGCCTGGACGTTGGGGTTGATGCGGTCGGCTTGGGCGGGCGAACCAGTTTCTTTAGATGGAGATTCCGAGCACGCCGTGCAGGTTTATCCCCGGCCTTTGCAGATGCCGCATCCACCGCTATGGGTAGCCGCTTTTGGGCCGAAGGCGTTGGCGCAGGCTGGTCGTCTTGGATTGCCTTATTTGTCCTCACCAATGGAGAGTCTTGGCACGCTCAAAGATAACTACTTGCGTCATGCTGAAGCCGCTGCGTCCCAGGGTGTGGTTTTGAGTGGCGTGGTGCCGGTGATGCGAACGGTTTTTGTAGGCGAAGATTCAAGCCAGATTAGAAAGTTGCGCTCTGCGCTGAGTGAACAAATGGATAATGATCGTCTGTTGGCAGGCGAAACGCTGGATGATTGGGCGATCATTGGCGAGCGCCAAGCGGTAGAGGATAAAATTGCTGAGTACCAGGAACAATTAGGTATGACGCATATGATTGCCACACGTGTGCGACTTGGCGGCATTGCCAAGTCTTCCTTGCGCCAGAGCGTGGCGATGCTGGCGGAAATAACCTGTTCTGGTTAACATTCCGTGGGCCGCTGGACACTGGACTGAGCTAACGCCCGATATGTTAGGGCCCCTGAGCTTCAAAAAGTCGGTGGGCTAAAAGCGAATCCTATCGTCCGCTACAGAAGGTGATTATGACCAAACCTGATTACGACAAACGTCGACAACGCGTTTTTTTATTGCTCTCGGGTCTGTTTTTGGGCACTTTGGCAATGCTGAATATCTTGGGCATCAGTCGTTTTGTAGACCTTTCCTTCAGTGTCTTTGGTGTGGAAATTCCAATGGTGGTGGCGATCGGCGTGCTGCCCTACCCGATAACGTTTATGTGCACTGATTTGATTTCTGAGCTTTACGGCGAGAAAAAAGCTCGTGATATGGTTTGGGTCGGGGTTCTGCTGAATGCTTGGGTGATCTTCATTTTGTGGCTGGGTGGTGTGCTCCCCGGGTTCGAACCTGTGGATGTGAGCACCGGGGCGCCTGCGCTGGACGAAGCGGGCCGGCTACCGGTGTTTTTTGAAATTCGGGAACTGGCGTTTGGCGCGGTGGCGGCCTCAATGCTGGCCTACCTTGTGGCTCAGTTTTGTGATGTGCGGTTATTTCATTTCTGGAAGAAACTCACTCGGGGAAAACATCTGTGGTTGCGCAATAACGCCTCCACCATGGTCAGCCAGATTGTCGATACAACGGCGGTAATACTAATCACCCATTTTTACGCCCGGGCGTTGCCGGTGGATCCAGATGCCGATATTTGGCCTCAGCTTTTTGTTTTTATCGCGTCCGGATATGTTTTCAAGCTGGTAGTGGCTGCCGTGGATACGGGGCCACTTTATTTGGCGGTAAGGTATCTCAGGCCCTATTTGGGACTGAAGGAGCATGAAGAAGCGACCACCGGCTAGCGTTCAACCTGGCCCAAATTAGCATGTAGCACTGCTCCGTTGATGACCGGATGACCAGCTGCCCACAGCAGGGTATCGGCAATTTCATCGGGTGAGACCAGTCGCCCGAAGGCACTCATGTTCGCAATGGCGGGCATCACGTCCTCTGGGACATGAGTGCGAAGCATTTCCGTGTCGGTGAAGCCAGGACAGACGCAGGCTGTGTGAATTTCGCGACCGGCCAGGTCTTGGCATGTAGCGCGCATCATGCCAACGCTGGCGTGTTTGCTGGTCACGTAACTGAAAGAGCCTGGTACAGCTTTTTCCGAAAGAGTGGAGCCAACGTAGATAATGCTTGATCCAGGCTTCATATGCGGCAGGACAAAGCGATTAAGGCTGTTCGGCGCAACGATGTTGATCTCCAGCACCTCGCGCAGCGCATCGCTGGATGTGTTGTCAATTTGATCGTTAGCGAGCTTGGCGGCATTGTGCAGAAGCACAATTTGGGTTGCGTTTTTCAGCACGTCAACCAGCTCGTTTTCTATGGACTCCAAAAAATTAGGGTTTGCAAGGTCGCAGTTCAGATGGGTGACCTCTGCCACGGGACAGGGGCGACGAGATAGATTGACGACGTGATAGCCGGCTTTGATGAACTGCAATGCGGTTTGCAGACCGATGCCTGTGCTTGCGCCTGTGATTAACAAACATTTCATATGGCGGTTTTCCTTAGGTGTCCGGTGACCTTAAAAGATGAGTTAGGCGTGCCATTCTGCGGTGGCCCATTGACCCGCGCCTGACGCGCAGCGTAGCAGTAAATGGTCAAGATCCAAGGCGCAAATCTCGGGCTGGGCGCGTAGCTGTGTTAAAAGATAGTGAGCGAGTTCTTCTACGGTGATGTTGCGGACAGGCAACAAGGTCAGATCCCGAGGTAAGAACGGGATCCGTTCTGCGTTAAAAATCACAGTGATGTAGTCGTCGGCAGTTTCGATTTTCAGGTAGGGGGATAGGGTTGGCATTAGAACCTGTTCATCTAACGTGTCACAAAGCTGCTTGAGGGCGTTTTTTAAAATATTGTAGTCAAACGTGAGTCCGTCACTTTGAATTGCCGCCGTGGCATCTAAATTGACGTGAAAATTATGCCCGTGTAAGTTTTCTCGCTGCGTCGCGCTAAAAAGGGTGAAGTGTGCGGCAGCGAAGTGCAGATACTCTTTGCTGATTTCAATCGTGGTTGTGTTGGTTAACATTGAAAGTTCCTGCGCCAGCGCGATTGGATATTAAAAAGCAAAGGTTACTGCATCGTCTGACAACATGTCGTGAAAATGTGTCATCCTACGGACAATAAATGTTCTGGGATTTAGCCCTAACGAGGGCTCATTAAGGAGAAATTGGTGGAATCATTTGCCAGTCTTTTTGCCCGCGCCGCGAAGCGTAAAGGTGGCGAGCAAGTACTTGAGACAATGCTGAGTCAACCAAGAACGGCCGCGGCGCTCGCCACACTTAATGATGCCGATATGTTGTCGGAAATGACCAAGTGTGTTTTTCGATCTGGATTTGTTTGGAAAATTATCGAGCGAAAATGGCCTGGATTCGAGGACGCGTTTTGTGATTTTGATGTGATCAGTTGTGCCATGTTATCTGACGAAGCCATCGACGAACTCAGCGGCAATACTGAAATAGTTCGCCATGCAAAAAAAATTCTCAGTGTGCGCAACAACGCGCGGTATATTTTAGACGTTCGCGCAACACACGGCAGTTATGGCAAATTTCTCAGTCAGTGGCCCGAGGATGACTTCATTGGCTTGTGGGCGGATCTCAAGGATCGAGGAGACCGTTTAGGCGGCCAGACTGGGCGCTTTTTCTTGCGTTTTGTGGGGCGAGACACGCCGATGTTGTCAAACGATGTTGTTAGCGCATTAGTTGAACAAGGCGTCGTTGACAAAGCGCCTACCAGTAAGGGTGCGCTGCAGAAAACGCAGGAGGCCTTTAATGTCTGGCGCCAGGAAAGCGATCGAAGTTTTATGGAAATATCGCGTGTGCTGGCGTTCTCCGTGCCCTGACCCAGCCAGAATTGGGACGTTTGTCTCGTATAGGAGGCTCGATGAAATATGCTTACAGTGCCGCTCAGCTGGCCTTTAAACAGGAGGTAGAAGCCTTCTTGTCTGAACATCTTCCAGCAGACTTGGCCCATAGCGTGCGCTGTGGTGCGGGCATCTCAAAAGACCAATTAGCTGCCTGGACCCGGGTACTCAATGCCAAGGGTTGGGCGGCACCGCACTGGCCGGTGGCGCATGGGGGTACCGGGTGGAATTTGGTGCATCGCCACATCTTCGATGTTGCCTGTCGGGAATATCACGCCCCCCAGCTGTCGGCGTTTGGATTTAGCATGGTCGGGCCGGCAATCGCCAAGTACGGTACCGTTGAGCAACAAGCTAAATACCTGCCGCAAATATTAAATGCTGATTTATGGTTTTGTCAGGGTTACTCAGAACCCCAGGCGGGCTCAGATTTGGCCAGTTTGCGAACTAAAGCGGAGCGTTTGGGTGATCAGTACATCGTCAACGGTCAAAAGATTTGGACGTCAGCGGCTGAAGACGCCGATTGGATTTTCTGTCTCGTGCGTACGGATATGCAAGTACAGCAGCAAAAAGGAATCAGTTTTTTGTTGATCGACATGTCCTCTCCGGGCGTCACGGTGAAGCCGCTTTATGCGTTCAATGGCAAACGTTTGTGGAATCAAGTTTTTTTTGAGGATGTTCATGTGCCGGTCAGTCAGCGATTAGGTGAAGAAAATTTTGGCTGGACGGTGGCAAAAAGTTTGTTAGGTGACGAGCGATTGTTGGTGTCCCGGGTGGCGGAAAACAAACGAATATTGTCAATTCTGATAGACACAATTGAGCATGAATATGGGGTGGGTGAAAACGTGCCGGCATCGTTGGCCGCAGAAATGACTGAACTCGAAATCCGACTGCAGGCATTGGAGGTCAGTAGCTTGCGTATGCTCTCTAAGGCGGATGCCGGCGCGCAGTTTGGGGCTGAACCTTCAATGCTCAAACTCAAAGGCAGCCAATTGGTTCAAGATCTAGATGAATTGCTTTTCCGGGCCGTCGGTCATCTGGTGCTGGCGCGAGATCGTGCGCCCTATGCGAGTCACACCTTGGGAGCTGAATCTTTTTCGGAGCCCTTTGTAGGGTCGGAGTTGACGGAGTTTGTTGCATCTGGCCGTTATCATCATCGCGGTTATACAATAGCTGGAGGGTCCTCAGAGGTTCAGTACAACATTATGGCGAAACAGGTATTGGGGTTGTGATCAATTGATTGAGATATTAGGTGGAAGCTTGATTGGGGGGGCTGCGGTATGGCTCTATTTGGCTTTAGGTAGGATAGCAGGTATCAGCGGTATCGCCACTCAGGCGCTCTTGCGCAGCAGAGAAAACCTGTGGCCCTTGATGTTTATTGTCGGGCTAGGCGTCGGAGGGTGGCTGGCCTATTTCTTCGTTGGTCCCCGCGCGTTCCCGCCTTTTGATCAATCCCAACTGATGCCTCTGCTATTCGGTGGCTTGTTGGTTGGATTTGGTACTCGTTTAGGGTCGGGTTGTACCAGTGGACACGGTGTCTGCGGGATTGCGCGCTTTTCCATGCGTTCACTGGTCGCCACGACAACTTTTTTGATCATCGGCATTATCACGGCAACAGGGTTGGCCCTGTTATGAAAAATTTAAGTGGTTTTTTGGCGGGCTTACTTTTTGGTATGGGGCTTGTCGTTGCGGGTATGACAGACCCGGAAAAAGTTTTGGCTTTTTTGACTGTGGGGGCGCAATGGAATCCAAGCCTGATTTATGTTCTGGGATCTGCCGTTGTCACAGCAAGTATCGGATTTGCTTGGGTGAACCGTCGCATGGCGCCGCTGTTTGATGAATCATTCCATAGCCCATCATCCTTTGTGGTAGACAAACGTTTGCTTGCGGGTTCTGTCCTCTTCGGTCTTGGTTGGGGAACTGCGGGCTATTGTCCCGGTCCTGCATTAGTGGGGGTGATGACTTTAGATCACCGAGCGGCTTTATTCCTCATTGCGTTCATCGTCGGTGTTTTGATCTACGAACGATGGTTTTCACCAACCTCTGATCTACTTAGCCGCGCTTAGGGGGTTATCCAAACGCCGTTGGTCACGTAGCAATCTAGGCTGTCCAAAGCAAGATGCAGATATAAGCCGATGCCCAATGGGCGTGTTGTTTTAGATGCAAGAAAGACGCTATACAGGGCCGCAGGAAGCAAGGTATGCAAGGGGTGAAATCCAATGCTGCAACGCGCGGGGTCATAGATCGGGTTGGCCAATAGGTGGTCGATATCGATCAACATGCCACACATCATCAAGGCGAAAGCACGCCGCCAGCCGGCGCGATAAAACGCTGCTGCAACCAGTGCCGGTATTATTAAATGAAGGGCTAAGTGAATCACAATTTCACCCGCGTTAAATCGACCAAGTTGGTTTTGCGTGCAGTAAACCGGTTGTTGGGTTAACTCAGCAGCTGCTTTAGATCGCAGGCAGGATCTTGCAGTTGAGCAGTATCCACCGGTTTACCGATCAGCTGTTTGCACAACATAAATTCTTTGGGGCTGTTGACCGTATCAGCGGCGACTAATTTGCCGTCGTTGAGATAAAACACCGCGAATTTGTTGTCGTTCATGGCGCCACGCAGTACGTGGCTATCTGCGTCGGCTGAAAAGCCCACCATTTGTAATTTCAAATCGTATTGATCAGACCAAAACCAGGGCATGGCGCTATAGGTCTTTTCACCGCCGAGCATATTGGTTGCGCAAACTCGGGCTTGCTCCATTGCATTTGGGACAGACTCGAGCCTGAGGCGGCGATTCAAAAGTGGATTTGGGTGGTTGGTGCAGTCGCCTGCAGCATAAATATCTTGGTCTGATGTTCGACAATACTCGTCCACGACGATGCCGTTGTCGCAGGTCAAGCCGGCTTCTTCTGCTAGCGCTACGTTAGGCAGAATACCGATGCCCACAATGACCAAATCAGCGTCAAACTCGCCTGCCGTTCCGCATTGCACTTTGGTCACGGTGCCGGTACCGGTGAACCCGCTCACCGCGGTGTTGGTGTGAATTCCCACGCCGCGTTTTTGATGTAGATTGTGATAGTAGTCCGACATTTCTGGTGTTGTCACCCGCTGTAGGATGCGGGATTCCATTTCGAGTACGCGAACATTCAACCCCAGAGCGACGCCTACCGAGGCGACTTCCAGGCCAATATACCCACCACCAACAATCACCAGATTTTTGCCGGCTTGCATCTCGGCGCGAATGGCATCAACGTCGGTGATGGTGCGCAGATAATGAATGCCGTCTAAGTCGGCACCCTGAATGTTGAGTTTTCTCGGTTGGCTGCCTGTGCTGATGATGAGTTTGTCGTAGCTGATGCTCTCGCCAGAATCTAGGGTCACCTGCTTTGCCGTGCGATCGATGGTTTGGGCACTCATCCCTAGCTTCAAGGTCACGTTTTTGTCGTCATAGAATTTTTGCGGTCGCAAGTAGACGCGCTCGACGGGTTGATCGCCAGACAAGTATTGTTTAGACAGGGGGGGTCTTTGGTAAGGTAAGTGAGGCTCGTCGCCGATGATGGTAATTGAACCTTCATACTTTTCCTGACGCAAGCTGGCGGCTGCTTGGCCCGCGGCTTGACCAGCGCCGATGATGACCATCCCTGACATGAAGTTCTCCTCTATTTCTGGAAATGCAGCTTCTGAAAGTGCATTGATTTAACTGTTGGGCTTATCCAGCGCTAGGTGGAAATGACCGACCTGAATCTGCTGGTGCTATTTGACGCACTGGTTGCGCCTCAGGATCTGTCTCTGGGTAGTGGTAACGGAAAAGGCGTAACCTTGTCTCCTTTACTGTCGGAGATCTTTGCAATGCCCTCTTTTTCGACCTCGTCGATCCGAACGATGGAGTGCATGGGAATAAAAGAGCGTTGAACGCCATCAAATTCATTGCGCAGGCGATCCTCGGTCGGGTCTATTAGCATTTTCGAGCGGGTTCCGAAGGTATAATCCTCGATTTCCACGAAGCCGTAGAGTTCACTTTGGTAGATACTTCGAGCGTAAAGCTCGTAGACTTCGCCCTGATTATGGAATAGCACACGGTAAATACTTTGAGGTTCTCGATCGCTCATAACGGTTTGCTGTTAGTCTGTGGGTAAGTTAATGGGACTATTTTGACAGGTTTCAAGACCTAGCGGTAATAATTATACTGGGCGAATTCGGCTATGCTGATTTTTGGCAGTGCACTGTCTCCTGAGCGTGGGTTAACGATAGGTTCTTTGAGTATTTGATAAGGTAAAGGTTGGGGCGAGCGGGATATGGCAAAAAAACTCTTTGTGAAAACGCACGGGTGTCAAATGAACGAGTATGACTCGTCGCGGATGTCTGACGTTTTGCGTGCAGAGGGAGACTATGAGCTGGTCAACGACGAATCCGAAGCTGATGTTATCTTGCTCAATACGTGTTCCATTCGCGAGAAGGCGCAGGAAAAAGTGTTTCACCAGCTGGGCCGCTGGCAAAAATTGAAACAGGCGAAGCCGGGTTTGGTTATCGGCGTGGGCGGTTGTGTTGCCAGCCAGGAGGGCAGCGCGATTCGGGCGCGTGCACCGCATGTGGATATGGTATTTGGTCCGCAAACAATTCACCGTCTGCCGGATATGGTGAGTTCTGCGCAGTCGCAGAAACTCCCGGTGGTTGATGTTACTTTCCCCGAAGTTGAAAAATTCGACCGTTTGCCCGAACCACGGATGGACGGGCCGGCTGCGTTTGTTTCTATCATGGAGGGGTGCAGCAAATATTGTTCATTCTGTGTTGTGCCGTATACGCGTGGTGAAGAAGTTAGCCGTTCTGTTGAATCGGTCATGCAGGAAGTGGTTGCGTTGGCGCGCCAGGGCGTCCGGGAAATTCACCTTTTGGGGCAGAATGTGAATTCTTATCTCGGAGCTATAGACGATGACTTTGCCGATTTGGCAGAGTTGATCCACTATGTTGCTCGCGTGGAGGGGGTCGAACGCATTCGCTTCACGACGTCTCATCCTCTGGATTTTTCCGACACGCTGATTGATGCCTATGCGCAAGTGCCCGAATTAGTCGATCACCTGCACTTGCCCGTGCAGTCGGGCTCTGACCGCATATTAACGGCGATGAAGCGGGGACATACCCGACAGGACTATCTGCAAAAAATTCAAAAATTGCGTGCCGTCCGTCCAAATATCAGCTTATCTTCTGATTTTATTGTTGGCTTTCCCGGTGAAACTCAATCGGACTTTGATGACACCATGGCGTTAATTGAAGAAGTTGGCTTTGACGTTTCGTTCAGCTTTATCTATAGCGCTAGACCCGGTACTCCTGCGGCGACTCTGACAGACGATACGCCGGAGGGTGTAAAAAAGGAGTGGCTGCAGAGGCTTCAAGCGAAAATTCGCGAGCAAGCGGAAAATATTGCGCAAAACATGGTTGGCACGTCGCAGCGCCTTTTGGTTACGGGAATGGCTAAGAAAGGACTGGGGCAACTGGCTGGGCGTACTGAAAATAATCGTGTGGTAAATTTTGCGGGCGATCCGGCATTGGTGGGTCAGTTTGCACAAGTGATCATCACTGAAGCCCTACCCAACTCTTTGCGAGGTACGCTGCAATCATAAATATGAGCTGCTGTGTCGGGGGAGAAAAAACTTCGTTGACACCTTATCTTTCAGGCTTATGCTAGCGGGCAATGGAAGAACAACCCAATCTGCAGGCTGCAACAGCCAAAACGCCCCCGCAGGCACTGACTCATCGAGTCATACTTGAACCCAATGATGCACAACGCCTCAGTGCGCTGTGTGGCCCTTTCGACCAGAACATCAAACACCTAGAAAAACGGTTAGCAATTTATATACGTAATCGTGGTAACGAATTCCAGGTGAGCGGTCCGGAGGGGCGTGTTGAAGCCGCGGTGGCTTTGTTACATCAACTTTACCGTGAAACAAATCATCGAGAGACCATAGAGCCTGATTTTGTTCACCTTTACTTACAGGAAGCCGGTGTGGAAGACCTTTTACAAAATAATGCGCCGCAGGGGAGCGTTGACAGCAAAACGCAGAGCCGCGAAGGTCAATCTAGTAGTAAAGGCGGCGGTGGTGAAGTCATCGTTCGAACCTATAAGAAAACCATTAAACCGCGCGGGACGAATCAACTGTCTTATACCCGCGCGGTGCGCCAAAACGACATTAATTTTGGAATTGGTCCTGCTGGAACAGGAAAAACGTTTTTGGCGGTTGCCTGCGCGGTAGAAGCTCTTGAAGCGCAAAGTGTTTCGCGGATTTTACTTGTTAGGCCGGCGGTTGAAGCGGGTGAAAAACTGGGATTTTTGCCCGGTGATCTGGCGCAAAAGATAGATCCGTATCTGCGGCCGCTTTACGATGCCCTTTACGAGATGATGGGCATTGAACGGGTCACAAAATTTATTGAACGCAATATTATTGAAGTCGCCCCGCTTGCTTACATGCGCGGCCGCACGCTGAATAACGCATTTATCATCCTAGACGAGAGCCAGAACACCACGGTTGCGCAAATGAAAATGTTTTTGACTCGCATCGGATTTGGCTCCACGGCTGTGATCACGGGTGATATCACACAAATTGATTTGCCCCGCGGCGAGCGTTCCGGTTTAGTGAATGTTCGCGACGTTTTGCGTGATATTGATGGCATTAGCTTCACTCACTTCAACTCTAAAGATGTTGTCCGGCATCCCTTGGTGCAGCGGATTGTTGATGCATATGCCGCCGCAGAGGACGCACGGGCGGCGGCTGCCAGCGCGCGTAATGGCGTTTGAACTGCAAATAGCCGACGAGGTTGCAAATGAGCCGCTGTTTGCGCCGCAAGGACTTGATGACCTCTTAGGCGCGCTGCAGCAGGTTACGGGTGATTCGCGCCTTGAGCGGGAGATTTGTCTGAGAATCTGCGGCGATGCTGAATCCCATGCTTTGAACCTGCAGTACCGGGGCAAAGCCCACCCAACAAATGTATTGAGCTTTCCTGCTGTTTTCGATTGGATCGGTGACGCGCCGCCGGAAATCGACAGGCCGCTCGGTGATTTGGCAGTTTGTGGGCCGGTAGTTGCGCGGGAAGCCGCGTCGCAGGGTAAAACTTGGCAGGCGCATATGATGCATCTTTTAGCTCACGGAGTGTTGCATCTGTTGGGTTTTGACCATCAAACGTCCGCTGAAGCAACACAAATGGAAAATTTGGAAGTTGAGGTTTTGGCCAAATTAGGGGTCGCAAATCCCTATTGATGCTGCCATTGCCCTATCACTTTGTGGTATATATGGCGCTTTAGTACGGTAAATCACTGCTATATGAGCGATACGCTTGAGCGAGGCGCCCCGAGTCATGGTGACAGTGGGCGTGACGACTCGTCTCTCAAAGAAACTGGCCGGCGCGGAGTGCGCGGCTGGTTGCTGGATTTATTTTCTGATGAGCCGGAAAACCTGCCCCAGTTGATGTCGTTGCTGCGCGATGCGGCGTCGCGTCAAATGTTTGATGATGAAGCGCTGAATATTATTTTTGGTGCGCTGCACGTTGGGGATATGCACGCGCGGGATATCATGATTCCGCGGTCGTCGCTGGTGGTGGTTCAAGAAAATCAGGATTTGGATACTCTTTTGCCGATTATCATAGAGTCGCGCCACTCGCGTTTCCCGGTGATCGGGGATGACGTTGATGACATAAAAGGGGTACTGCACGCAAAGGATCTTTTGCCCTTGGTATTAGACCAGTCTGCATTTTCGATGAAGGACTGCATCCGAACAGCACCGATTATCCCTGAGAGCAAACGTTTGAATGTGTTGCTCCAGGAGTTTCGGGCACGGCGCAACCATATGGCGCTGGTGATAGACGAGTATGGACACATATCGGGTGCGGTGACCATTGAAGATGTGCTTGAGCAGATAGTTGGGGACATTGAAGATGAACATGATGTTCACGATGATAGTGGCATCAAACAAATGGAACCCAATAGTTTTCATGTCAAGGCGACGCTGCCGATAGATGAGTTCAATGAACATTTCCAGACCGATATTAGTGACGATGAATTCGACACCATTGGCGGCATTGTTTTGCAGGCTTTTGGTCATTTGCCTGAGCGCGGCGAGGTGGTTGCGGTGGAAAATTTGCACTTTGAAGTCCTTAACGCAGATTCCCGGCGGCTGCGCCTGCTACGTGTGAACACGCCTAAATGACCTATCTCCTGGCGCTCGCGCTGGGTGCTCTCTACTGTATTGGATTTGCGCCTTTCGATTTTTGGCTGTCAACTGCAGTTGCCATAGGTGGTTTGTTCTGGCTGCTGCATGTTTCCCATGCCAAGCCGTGGCTCACCGCTTTTTGCTTTGGTGTGGGGAAATATGCAGTCGGCGCCTCTTGGGTGTATGTCAGCATTCACGTCTATGGCAACGCACCGCCAGTGCTGGCGGGTCTTTTGGTTGCTGTTTTTGTGGCAACGCTATCGCTGTTATTTGTTTTGCCCTTAGGCTGGCTTTACAGCCGGTTGCGTCCTGTAGTGCCGTGGGCTCAGATGGATGTTTTTGTTTTTGTGGCGGTTTGGGGACTTTTGGATTGGTTCTCGACCTGGGCGTTCACTGGTTTCCCTTGGTTATTGCCCGGTTATGCGTTCATGCAAGCCGGTACACAAGGGCTCGCGCCTTTAGTTGGTGTGCTTGGTTTAGGTGTGTTTTGGGTTTATCTTTCTGCGGGATCTTTGGCTTTTCTGCGGTGCCGCAGTCGGCTGCAAGGGCTGTTGATCCTGTTGTCTCTTGGTATTGCGATAGGCTCCGGATCTCTCAGTTGGGTCGATGCCGGGCCAGTAAAATCCGTGGCTTTGGTGCAGGGCAATATCGACCAGCTGACAAAGTGGTTGCCGAAAGAGGCATTGCCCAACGTTCAAAAGCATCTGCAGCTGTCGGATGATCACTGGGACGCTGATGTTCTGATATGGCCGGAAGCGGCCATCACACTTTTCCCGCACCAAGCCCAGGGGGTGTTGGAGCAGCTGAGCGATCGAGGTCAAGCTACCCGCACTGATGTGGTGCTGGGTATACCCGGCCTGCAACCGTTGGGCGGTGGACGTTATGACATTCAAAATCTTGCCGTAGGGCTTGGTACTGCCCGTGGTCGTTTTGCAAAACATCATTTGGTTCCTTTTGGTGAGTACGTTCCGTTGGAAGGCGCTTTGCGCGGTTTGATTAGTTTTTTTGACTTGCCAATGTCTTCCTCATCGCCAGGGCCTGCCTTGCAGCCAAATTTGGTGTTGTCCTCTGGTGAGGCCGCGGTTGCCATTTGTTACGAAGTGGCCTACCCGGGCTCGATGCGCCGCCGTGCTGCTAGGGCCGGCTTGCTGATTACCTTGTCTAATGACACTTGGTTTGGCCGCAGTATAGGCCCCCTTCAGCATATGCAGATCGCGCAGATGCGCGCGCTTGAAAACGGACGTTGGTTGCTGCGAGCGACAAACAACGGGGTGACGGCCATCGTCAATCCTGAAGGTGAAATCGCAGCACAGTTGCCGCAGTTCGAAGCGAATGTATTGCGCGGTGATGTTCAAATCATGAACGGTCGAACACCCTACAATCGCATTGGAGATGGTCCTTTGCTTTTTTTACTAACGGGTTTGCTGGTTGGCGCTCTGATCTCTCGATTTAATGCGGGGCGCCGCACCTAAAAGCGTGAGGCCAAAGGCATGAAACGCACGATGATGTTATCCTTGCTGATCTATATCCACTGAAGTTTGAGCTCCGCATGAACGCCGTTTACGACCCCCATAAAGTAGAACAAGAGGCCCAGCGTTATTGGGATGAATCCGAGAGTTTTCGAGCTTCAGAATCTGCTGAGGGAGAGAAATATTACTGTTTAGCAATGTTCCCTTATCCCAGCGGCCGACTGCATATGGGGCATGTACGATGTTATACGCTCGGTGATGTGATCAATCGCTACCATCGTCTCAAAGGGTTCAACGTGATGCAGCCGATGGGTTGGGATGCTTTTGGTTTGCCGGCGGAAAATGCGGCCATCAAGAATGGTATACCGCCGGCGGTTTGGACCAAGGACAACATAGCCTACATGCGTGGGCAAATGCAGCGATTGGGATTCGGATTTGACTGGTCGCGCGAATTTGCAACCTGTGATCCAGACTATTATCGCTGGGAGCAATGGCTGTTCTTGAAGCTTTTTGCCAAAGGTATGGTTTACCGAAAAAATGCGGTGGTTAATTGGGATCCTGTGGATCAAACCGTACTGGCCAACGAGCAGGTAGTCGATGGGCGAGGTTGGCGATCAGGCGCGCCGGTGGAGCGTCGAGAAATGGCTCAGTGGTTTTTGAAAATCACCGCCTATGCTGAAGAGCTCCTTGATGAGCTAGAGGATATGGATGGATGGCCTGAGTCTGTCAAAAATATGCAGCGTAACTGGATTGGTCGCTCGCCCGGCGTTGAAGTGGATTTTTTGGTTGAGGGGCACAGTGAACGGCTAACGGTATTTACGACCCGCCCGGATACGCTGATGGGTGCTACCTATGTCGCGGTGGCGGCTGAACACCCGCTGGCGCTTGCCGCAGCGCAGCAGGATCCAAATTTGGCAGACTTTGTCGCCCAGTGTAAACAAGCGACAACCGCAGAGGCGGATATGGCAACCCTTGAAAAAGCTGGAATGCCGACGGGTTTGAATGCGCGCCATCCGTTGACGGGAAATTTGCTGCCTATTTGGGTGGCGAACTTTGTGCTGATGGAGTACGGCTCTGGCGCAGTGATGTCTGTGCCTGGTCACGACCAACGCGATTGGGAATTTGCGCGGAAATATGGCATTGAAATCCGCCAGGTGATCGAGCCGACACAGGGCAATGACTGTGATTTGTCAGCCGCAGCTTATACCGAGCGTGGACGATTGGTGAACTCGGGTGAATTTGATGGGCTGCGGTTTGACGATGGCTTTGATGCGATTGCAAAGGCGCTGGAAGCCAAGGAGATGGGTCGGCGTGTGACGAACTATCGACTGCGAGATTGGGGTGTGTCGCGACAGCGATATTGGGGCTGCCCAATTCCCATAATTCATTGTGAAGATTGTGGTGTTGTGCCGGTTCCCGATGCCGATTTGCCGGTTGAATTGCCAACGGATGTCAAATTTGAAGGCGTGCGTTCACCGTTGGTGACGATGGACAGTTTTTTACGGGTGCCTTGCCCGGAATGTGGGGCACTTGCCCGCCGCGAGACGGATACTTTTGATACCTTTATGGAGTCGTCGTGGTATTACACTCGCTTTGCCAGTCCGGATGCCCAGAGCCCGATGGTCGATCAGCGCGCGAACTATTGGGCACCCGTTGATCATTACGTTGGGGGTGTCGAGCATGCAATTCTGCATCTTTTGTATGCCCGGTTTTATTATAAATTGATGCGTGATGAGGGCCTGTTGTCCTCCAATGAGCCGTTCAAGCGCTTGTTGATGCTAGGCATGGTCCTTCAGGACGGTAAAAAGATGTCAAAGTCTGCAGGTGATGCGGGTGACCCGCAAAAGCTGCTTGATAAGTACGGGGCTGATACTGTGCGAACAGCAATGATGTTTGCGGCTCCGCCGGATCAATCTTTTGAGTGGAATGAGGCAGGCTTAGAGGGTGCTTTGCGTTTTTTGAAGCGCTTATGGATGCTCGTGCAGAGTCATCTAGAAGCACTCTCGGCAGATTCGATTGATAAGGCTCGTTTATCTGAAAGCGCGCAGCGCCTGCGCCGAAAAACAGCGGAGACGCTGACCAAAGCAGATGACGATTATGGTCGGCGCTGGCAATTTAATACGGTGGTTAGCGCGGTAATGGAGCTTACCAATGCAATCAGTAAATTTGCTCCGCGGTCGGCGAATGATCAGGCTGTTGTTGGAGAAGCTCTGCGAGCGGCGGTGTTGGTAATTTCTCCAATCGCGCCGCATATAGCGGACGCGCTCTGGGGGCAGATGGGTGAGACCGGTAGCTTGGTCGATCAGGCATGGCCCGAAATTGACGAATCCGCGCTCATCCAAAATGTGGTTGAGTTGGTTGTCCAGGTTAACGGCAAGGTGCGCGGTAAGATTGAGGTTGCCGCTGATGCAGAGAAAAGTGTTGTTTTGGCGCAGGCCAGAGTGGCAGAGAATGTGTCGCGCTTTCTGCAGGATAAGACAGTACGTAAAGAAATATTAGTGCCTAATAAGTTGGTGAATATTGTTGTAAGCTGAAGTGGCGCAGGTGCGAGAGAGAATGTGTTGAGGTTATTCTTCAATTGGTTGATTTACATGGTGTTGTTGGCGGGCCTGTCGGCGTGTGGGTTCCAGCTACGGACCTATGGTTTCAGTGCGGCGGTGGACTCCTACACAATCAGTGGTGACTCATATGCAAATATTGCGGCCGACATTCGACGCGGCCTAAATCAAGCCGGCCTTACGGAGAAACCCTCGGGTGAGGGCACCCTTAACTTAGAGCTGTTAGATCATGAGCGGCAACGCAGGGCCGTATCCACTTCTCAATCTGCTCTGGTCGCTGAATACGAAACTCGCCTGTCGGTGACCTATCGCATTTTAGGTATGGACGGAAAAGAATTGGCGCCAGCGGTAGAAATTGACCGTCGTCGCGTCTACCGAGTGGACCGCGTCAATATCGTTGGTAACAGTGAAGAGCAGGCTTTGCTGGAGCGTGAGTTGCAGCAAGATATTGTGGGTCAAATTATTCGAGCTATGGATAGTGTGGGCCGAATGCTCGCTTCATCTAATGCAGGTTAAAGCGCAGGATTTAGTTCAGCGGCTTGAATCAGGATTGTTGCCGATTTATCTGATTTCCGGGGATGAAACGTTATTGGTCGAAGAGGCCTGTGATGCGGTGGTTGCCGCTGCTCGCAGAAATGGGTTTTCTGAGCGTTCGATTCACTATGTGGAAACAGGCTTTCGTTGGCATGATCTCAGTCACGATGCGGCAAGCCTGTCTTTGTTTGCGCAAAAAAAAGTTCTTGACGTCCGGGTCCCCGTTAAAAAGTTCGACCGGGAAGCGGGCGCAGCCCTGCGAGAATGGTGTGAGCGGGTTGCCGCTGATGTGCATACCGAGACTTTATTATTGTTGCGCACAGGACGTCTTGAACCGGGTCAACGCAAAAGTGCTTGGTTTAAGGCTCTGGAAAAAATTGGTTCGGTGACGTTGATCTGGCCGATGTCTCCTGACCAATTGCCGCGTTGGTTAGCCGCAAGAGCGCGGCTGTTGAACCTTTCATTTGAGCCGGGCACATTGCAGTATTTGTCAGATCGAGTCGAAGGAAATTTGCTGTCGGCCGCGCAAGAGCTGGACAAATTGGCGTTGTTGAATTTGCCCCAGCCGGTCGATTTTAATGGGTTGGTGGCGACGCTAGAAGATACTTCTCGCTACACTACATTTGATCTTCTAGATGCCATGATGGGTGGTGAGTGCGCGCGGGTGGTGAAAATCTTGGATGTGCTGCGCTGCGATGGCGTTGCTTTATTTGCGATTCTAGGTGTCTTAGTCAGTCAACTTCGAAGGCTTGGGGTGGCCTACGGGGCCCCTCCGGCGCGGCAAAAATTGCTCCAGCAGTTTGCAAAGCGCATTAAAAGCCCAGGGAAAGTCCTAGCCGAATGTGCGGTGATTGATCAACAAGGTAAGGGCCAGTTGTTGGGTGATCCTTGGGTTTCCCTAGAAACGCTGTTGCTGCGTTTGGCGGGCGCCAAACAAATGCCTTTGCCCAGCGAGGCGCAAGCTTGGCTCGGTTAGCCCTGATACTCCTAGTGTATTTGGGAGCATGCGCGGATCGTGCTGAACCTCCAGCTTTGGACCAGTCTGTTCGTCCCGTCAAGTTGTTTATGGTGCAGGATCAGTTGGGAGTTCACTCCTATGAATTTGTAGGCCGAGTTGAGGCGGCACGATCGGTGGATATGACCTTTGAGGTTTCGGGCCCGCTGAGACATCTTCCTGTGTTGGAGGGGCAAACGATTAAACAAGGCGAATTGATTGCTGCGTTGGATAGCACTGATTTTGTGCTTGCTGTTCGTGAGGCGGAGGTGGAGCTGCAGTTAGCGCGCCAAGATCTGGAGCGCAAACAACAAGTGTTGCAGCAACGCGGTATTGCCCGTTCAGTGGTGGACGATGCCAAGTCTTATTTTGAGTTGCAGGCGATCCGGCTGCAGAAGGCGCAAGAGGCACAGATCGACGCTCGATTGGTAGCGCCCTTTGATGCCTACGTAGCGCGGAGGTATGTAGATAATTTTGTTGTGGTGCGGGCCGGTGAAAAGATTGTTCGGCTAAACGATCCGCTGAAATTATTGGTTAAGGCTAATATCCCCGAAAATTTATTTGCAACGGTGACGGCTGATCAAGTGCAGGCGATTTATGCGGAATTTGATTTTGCGCCGGCGCGTCAATTTCCGCTGCAGATATACGAAACCAGTGGTGAAGCTGACCCCATCGCGCAGACCTATCTGGTGGCGTTGGCCATGCCTAGGCCACAGGATTGGAATATCTTGCCCGGTATGACTGCAACAGTAACGGTCAAGGTTAATGCCCCCCAACAGGCCGCGGGTGTCAAGATTATTCCCGCCACTGCGCTGCTTACGGATGCACAAGGCAATTTTTTTGTATGGGTGTTTTCAAATGAGACTCAACAGGTGACGCATCGTCCAGTGGAGATCGAAGCGTTAAAAGACCAAGGCATTGAAGTGCGTTCCGGCCTTACGGCGGGCGAGATGGTTGTTTCCACCGGCGCGAGCCAGCTGGTGAAAGGTATGACCGTGCGGGTTTTGGGTGAACCGAATACGCAGCTTTAACCCATGCAGAACGTCGCTCAGTACGCCATCGAAAAGCCCATTTATACGGTGTTGTTGGTGGCCGCGTGTTTTTTGGGTGGATTGCTTGGGTTCGACACCGTAGGCCGATTGGAAGACCCTGCCTTTCCGATTAAAAACGCATTAATTGTCACGACTTATCCGGGTGCTTCTGCCACGGAAGTGGAATTGGAAGTGACTGATGTGGTTGAAGCTGCATTGCAAGAATTACCCTATGTTGATGAGCTGACGTCAAAATCCGTCACTGGCCGATCTGAAGTGATGGTCAGTCTGCAGGAAGAATATGGTGATCAAGAGACACCTCAGATTTTTGATGAACTGCGCCGGCGAGTGATTGAGGCGGCGGGTCGCTTGCCGCCGGGTGCGGGCGTGCCCTTGGTGGAAGACGATTTTGGTGATGTGTATGGAATTATGTATGCGGTTTCGGCGCCTGATTACTCACCTGCCGAAATTCGTGATATGTCCCGTCATATCACAAAAACTCTCAAAAATGTCCCTGATGTTGCCAAGGTCCAAACTGCAGGAGAGCCTGTTGAGGCAATTTTCATTGAGCTCGATCAGGCGCGTTTAAGCCGACTGGGTATTCCCATTGATGTCTTGTTCTCGAGCATTAATGTGGAAAACCAGGTTGCTTTTGCCGGTTCCATTGCCTATGGCGGTCGACGTTTGCGTTTTGCTCCGGAAATGGCTTTCGCCAGTGAGACTGCTTTGGCAGACATGCCCATCGGCGGTGCTGGAAGCGGCGAAATTCTGCGTTTATCAGACGTGGCAACTTTGTCGCGGGGCATGCTTGATGAGCAACCTCAGTTGATTCGGCATAACGGTCGTGCGGTGTTTACCGTAGGCGTCTCGGTGGCGCGGGATCGTAATGTTGTTGCTGTAGGCCAAGCGGTAGATGCGCGCATGCAGGAGTTGTTGGGTGAACTCCCGCTTGGTGTGCAAATTGACGCGGTTTACGCGCAACATGAGGTGGTCGATCGCGCGATAAAAGAATTTATGCGTAACCTCGGCATTTCTGTATTGACTGTTGTTTTGGCCTTATGCCTTTTTATGGGCTGGCGCGCGGGACTGGTGGTGGGCTCAGTATTGTTACTGACCGTGATGGGTACCATTGGTTTGATGTCTGTGTTGGGAATTGAGCTGCAACGTATCTCGCTGGGTGCGTTGATGATTGCGATGGGGATGTTGGTGGACAATGGCATTGTGGTGGCCGAGGGTATGGTCATTGGCGTGCGTCGTGGTTTGCCCGCAGCGCGGGCGGCCGTGCAGTCTGTAGAGCGCACACAATTTGCGTTATTGGGGGCAACTGTGATTGGCATTGCTGCCTTTGGACCCATAAGTTTAAGCAATGATAATGCGGGTCATTTTTTAGTATCACTGTTTCAGGTTGTTGCGATCTCTTTGTTCTTAAGTTGGATATTGGCGGTGACTGTGGTGCCTTTATTCGGACAGTATTTACTAAAGTCATCGTTGGCCCCCGCTCAGGATGCCCTATACAGCGGAATATTATTCACACCTTATCGGAGAGTATTGAGTTTTAGCTTGCGTCATGCATGGCTCACGTCTGCATTGATTTTGTGCATAACGGTTGCTTGTATCTGGTCCTTTCAGTTTGTTAAACAATCTTTTTTCCCAACTACCAATACCCCTCTGTTTTATGTGGATTATCGTTTGGTGGAGGGCACCGATATCAATACTACGGCGGCAGATGTGGTTGATCTCGAGGGATTAATTACAAAACAGTTGGACGTTGAGGCAGTGACCAGTTTTATAGGTCGCGGTGCGACTAGGTTTACCACCATTATGAACCCGGAGCAGCCCAGTAGTGCCTATGCACAGATGGTGGTGCGTGTTGGTGATGTCACCACCATGAACGATACGATGAAAACGGTTGGGGCGCTTTTGAAGGCAAGCCGGCCCGATGCTGAAGTGCAAATTAGCCGCGCAGAATTTACTCCCAGCGGGAGCTCCAAAATAGAAGCACGTTTTTCCGGTCCTGACCATCGCGTGCTGCGATCCCTAGCTGACCAGGCCTTGGCGCTCTACGTGAACCACAATTTAACCGATCGAAAGACGGATTGGCGGCAGCCGGTGCTGCAGCTGGTTCCGATTTTTGATGAGGCCCGCGCACGCTTAGCCGGCGTTTCCCGAGCGGATTTGGCGCAGGCACTTGCCTACGCCACCTATGGTGTCCAGGTTGGTATATTGCGTGACGCGGATAAAATATTGCCGATGTTGGCGCGTGCGCCTGCAGGCGAGCGAGATGATATTGAGAATCTAATGACGCGTTTAGTTTGGAGCCCAACGCAGCGTCGGCATATTCCCATGGCTCAAGTTGTTGCCGCTCTGGAGCTTCAGTCAGACGACGCGACCATATACCGACGGGATCGGTTTCGAAGTATCAAAGTGTTGGCAAATCCGCCGGACGGGCACAACGCCAGCCGCACATTTGAAAGAATTCGTCCTGAAATCGAGGCGATTCCTTTGCCTCCGGGTTATTGGCTTGAGTGGGGTGGGGAATATGAGGGATCTCAGGAGGCCAACCGAACATTAAGTTCTAAAATTCCGTTGGCTTTGGGTGTGATGTTTTTAATCACGATTCTGATGTTTGGTCAGTTGCGGCAGCCTTTGGTCATTTGGCTCACCGTGCCGATGACCGTTTGTGGTGTGGTCTTGGGCCTGTTGGCGACCGATCTGTCCTTCACGTTCCCTTCTTTTCTCGGATTTTTAAGTTTGTCCGGAATGCTGCTAAAAAATTGTATCGTGCTTGTGGATGAAATTGATCAGCGTTTTGAGGAGCAAGGTTGCACTTTAGAAGTCATGCTTGCCGCCAGTATCAGCCGTCTGCGTCCCGTTATTTTGGCGGCTGGAACAACAATAGCGGGTATGTCGCCTTTGCTCGGAGATGCATTTTTTCGAGAAATGGCGGTATGTATAATGGCGGGGCTGGCCTTTGCCACGCTGATTACCTTAATTGCCGTCCCGGTTTTTTATCGTATTGCCTTGGGTAAAGCGGTTCTCGAAACCGCTTCCACAGGATAAGTGCGTGGCGTTTTAGCTGGTGGTCCGGTGGTATTGTTCTTTACTTTCGGGGCTGCATTTTCCATTGTGTCCCGTACAATGGGGCGCTTGCCCAACGCAATGATAGAGAAAAAATAGTGAATCAACATGCGGACCAAGGTCTCGATAAAAGTTTAGTGCCCGACACCACAATGAACGTGCGGGAAGTGTTTGGTATAGATCAAGATTTTGAGGTGTCTGCGTTTAGTCAGCGCTCAGAATATGTCCCTGCCGTTGATGATAGTTATCTTTTTGATCACGACACGACATTAGCTATTTTGGCTGGGTTTGCACACAACCGACGCGTTATGGTTCAGGGTTATCATGGCACGGGGAAGTCTACGCATATTGAACAGGTTGCTGCGCGCTTGAACTGGCCCTGCATTCGGATCAATTTAGACAGCCATATCAGTCGTATCGATCTGATTGGTAAAGATGCCATTGTCTTAAAAGAGGGCAAACAGATTACCGAGTTTCGAGAAGGTATTTTGCCGTGGGCTTTGCAGAACCCGGTGGCGTTGGTGTTTGACGAGTACGATGCCGGTCGCCCAGATGTTATGTTTGTGATCCAAAGAATTTTGGAGGTCGAAGGTAAGTTAACGCTGTTAGACCAAAATAAGGTCATTACACCTCACGCGCATTTTCGCTTGTTTGCGACCACAAATACGGTTGGCTTGGGTGATACAACTGGCTTGTATCATGGCACGCAGCAGATCAATCAAGGGCAGATGGATCGCTGGAGCATTGTGTCAACGCTGAATTATCTTGCGCATGATGCAGAAGTTGAGATCGTGCTAGGAAAAGCAACATCCTACGGCGCAACAGATGCCGGACGTCGAGTGGTGAGTAATATGGTGAGCGTTGCTGACCTTACCCGAAAAGGATTTATAAACGGGGATGTTTCCATTGTGATGTCGCCGCGCACAGTGTTGACTTGGGCGCAAAATGCCGAAATTTTTGGTGATGTTGGCTTTGCGTTCAGAGTGACCTTTTTGAACAAGTGTGATGAGCTTGAGCGGCCGATTGTCGCTGAATACTATCAGCGTTGTATGGGTGAAGACTTGGGTGATGCAACCCGAGGCATCACACTCAACGCGCTCTAGCCGCAGTTATCGGTATGATAGATGACGATACTCCGCTAGAGCCTTTTAAGCGCGCAATGACCGCAACCATGCGGGCGTTGGCGGAAGATGAAGAGTTGGACGTCACTTTTGGCGCCGGTGCGCCTGCGGCCCGCGGCAATCGGCTGCGGGTACCTTTGCCGGTGCTGGGCAGCTCAGCGGCCGAGATCAACACGCTGCGCGGTGTCGGCGATCAAATGGCGCTTAACCTCAGACACCATGACCAATCCACGCATGCCCGCTATGCTCCGCCAGGAGGTCCTGCGCAGGAGATGTTTCAATGGATTGAAGATGCTCGAGTGGCGGCCATCGGCAGTTTACGGATGGAAGGCGTGGCGCAAAACTTAGATGCGCGTTTGGAGTCGCAGTGTCAGCAAGCGGCCTTTGATACCATAACGGCGGAGACGGAAGCACCCTTGTCGGTAGCGGTGGGACTATTGGTGCGGCAAGAGTTAACCGGAAGGGCGTTGCCACCAAGCGCAGAAAACGTGGTGCGTTTCTGGCGTGACCATGTTCAAACGCATGCGGGTGAAACAATCCGGATGTTAAAATCCAGCATAGGCGATCAAGCGCAATTTGCCACGATGTGTCGCAGTATCATTGCCGATCTTGGGCTCGCGGCTGATCTTGAGGAACCGCCGGAAGGCGATTCTAATCAGGACGACGTTGAGACCGTTGACGAGTCACAAGACAGCGACTCTGATTATTCTCCAGAAGATGTGGCGCTGGATGATGAGTCGATGGGTGAAGAAAACGCCGAAGGTGACGCCAGCATGGTGGAAATGGACGCCGACATGGACATGGATGAAGCTGGCGCTGAAACCAATCCTGACGAGGCGCCTCTGCCGCAGCCAGATGAATCCGGCCGTATTGCCAAAGACATTAATTATGTTGCCTACAGTGAAGGTTTTGATGAGACGGTAAGAGCTGAAGACCTGTGTGACGCGGAAGAAATGATGCGGTTGCGGCAAGTGTTGGATCAACAGTTGGTTTCACTTCAGCATACAACGTCGAAACTGGCTAATCGCCTGCAGCGTCGGCTGATGGCTAAACAGAATCGCACGTGGGAATTTGATCTTGAAGAGGGAGTGCTCGATGCAGCTCGCTTGACTCAGGTAGTGATTGATCCGGTCAACCCATTGGCCTTCAAACAAGAAAAAGAAATGAAGTTCCGCGATACCGTCGTGACGCTGCTGATTGACAGTTCGGGCTCCATGCGGGGCCGGTCAATAACCATAGCGGCGATGTGCGCGGATATTCTGGGTCGAACTCTTGAACGTTGTTCGGTTCACGTTGAAATATTGGGCTTTACAACGCGGGCATGGCGCGGTGGGCAGTCGCGTGAAAAATGGATTAACGATGGCAAACCCAGCAACCCAGGGCGCCTAAACGACCTTCGCCACATAATATACAAGGCCGCGGACGATACTTGGGGTCGCACTCGCCGCAATATCGGATTGATGATGCGCGAAGAGCTGTTGAAAGAAAATATCGATGGTGAGGCTTTGATTTGGGCTCATAATCGAATGGTGACACGGACGGAGGACCGGAAAATTTTGATGGTGATTTCCGACGGTTTGCCCGTGGATAATTCAACTTTGCTGGTCAATCCAAGTAATTATCTGGAGCAGCATCTCAAGTACGCCATTGAAATGATCGAGAATCGCTCGCCCGTTCAGTTGGTGGCTGTGGGTATCGGTCATGATGTGACCCACCACTACAAACGTGCGGTTACCATTACAGATGCTGAGCAGTTGGGTGGAGCCATGACCGAGCAATTGGCCGCGTTGTTTGATGAGCACCCTTGAGCTAGGATGCCGCTAATCTAGCGTCCAGCGGTTGCGAGAAACCGCTGGATCGATCTTGTGGGGGGGCAGCGATTATCGGGTAACAGCAGGCATTCGCTTGATTTCAGGTGGACCACCCATGACGCCTTTAAATCCTGCCCCAGAAGCCTTGAAATGTTCCGACTGACCGTGTGCCGCGAGAGCTGCCTCGTTTTCATACAGTTCCAATACGTAATAATCACCTTCTTCGTCTTTGCATAACTGGTACATTAAGCATCCGGGTTCATTGGCTTTTACAGCGTCCATTAAATCTAGAAATACGCTTTCAAATTGCTCTGTCATTTCTGGTTTTACGTTTAATTTTGCTGTGATGCCGATCATGATTTCTCCTGGAGCTAAAAGTAATAAACAACACAGCATAGGGAACCTGATGCATCGACGCAATTTATTGAGCCAGTTGCTTGAGTACAAAAACCGTTATCCTGACGAACAGGCCACCGTTGAACGGTTTATGGCATTTGTTCAGTCGCAACCTCGTTGCTTCGAACGTGATTGTTGGCAAGGTCATGTAACTGGGTCGGCGTGGCTTGTTGACCCGCAGGGAGAGGCTCTGCTGCTGACTCATCATCGGAAACTTAACATGTGGCTGCAGTTGGGCGGGCACAGCGACGGTGACGCAGATACACAGCGTGTTGCAGTGCGAGAAGCGCAGGAAGAATCGGGTTTAGCAGTTGTGGTTTTGAGCCCCTCGATCTTTGACCTGGATATACACGAGATTCCTGGGCATAAGTCAGATCCTGCACATTTTCATTTTGACGTGCGATATGTGCTGCAGGCGCAATCTGCTGCTTTTGTGGTGAGTGATGAGTCTGTGGATTTGTCTTGGGTTGCGTTGACTGAACTGGAACAATATACCCGTGAATATTCAATTTTGCGGATGCGGGAAAAGTGGATTGCACACGAATACTCCGCGGGCAGCGGCAACAGCGGCTAGGTCAAATAATTTATAATTGTGGTTATACTGAGTTTCGCGTATTCTGGAGCGCTGTTCTGTCCAATTTTCGGTTTCCTTGAAGTCCTGAGTTTGATTGGTCGGTACGAAAAGCTGCTATCACGCGGCACAATTGATCAATTAGGAGTTCGTAGAACGTGAAAAAACTTTATGTAGGCAACCTCGCATGGGGTGTGACCGATAATGACTTGTCAACTTTGTTTGGCGAATATGGCTCAATCGCATCGGCTGTTGTGATTTCGGACCGGGAAACTGGCCGGTCGCGTGGGTTTGGCTTTGTCGAAATGGAAGATGGTGCCGATCAGGCGATTGAAGCTCTAAACGGACAAGACCTGCAGGGTCGACCCTTGCGTGTCAACGAAGCGCAGAGCAAAGACCGTGATCGTCGAGGCGGTGGCGGTGGCGGTGGAAACCGCGGTGGTGGTCGTCCCTTCTAGGACCGAATTACCCTCGTTGGGCCCGCGAGCCTGAGAACGGTTTTCGCGGCGCTAAGAAGGTGTACAAAATGTACACCTTTTTTTTGTCCGCAAAAAAAACTCATCGGTGGTGGGCTCAGTTGAGTCGCCGGTTCTCGTTAACTGTATAAGTGACATGCCACTTGGCAGGACGCTCCGGCGGAGGCCTCAGATAATTGGACCGTCACCAGTTCAGGTGTTTGAGATCGACATTTTTCCATGACTTGTGGGCAACGGTTTGCAAAACGGCATCCTGCGGGAACGTTCACGGGCGTGGGGATTTCTCCCTGAATTGAAGTGGAGTTTCGCGATCTTTCTAGTTTTGGGTCAGGCTCCGGATTTGAGCCGACTAATATTTTTGTATACGGATGCTGTGGATTGAAAAAAACTTGATCTGCCGCACCAAGCTCAACGATGGTGCCTAAATACATTACCGCCATGCGGTCGCTGACATAGCGCACCATAGATAAATCATGGGCAATAAACAGCATGGTCAGCCCCATTTTTTTCTTCAGATCATCTAGAAGATTGACCACTTGGGCTTGTACCGAGACATCCAACGCTGAAATGGGTTCGTCGCAGACGACAAACTCGGGTTCAAGAATCAGTGCGCGTGCGATGCCGATGCGTTGCCTCTGGCCGCCTGAGAATTCGTGAGGATATCTAGACATATGGTCAGCTTCCAAGCCAACGCGTTCAAGCCATTCCGCAACCCGCGCACGTATTTGTGAGCTGTTTTGTTTAGAATGTAGCTTGAGACCTTCTCCAATAATCTCCCCCACAGTCATGCGTGGATTTAAGGACGAATACGGGTCCTGAAATATCATTTGCAAATGAGACGCATGTTTTTGAAAGTCTTCTGGCCGGTATTTTTGCGGCAAAGCCTCACCCTTGAAGCGCACCGTTCCGCTGGTTTTTGCGTGCAAGCCGACCACTGCTTTACCCAGGGTTGATTTACCAGAACCGCTTTCACCGACCAATCCGACAATTTCTCGCTCATGAATTTCGAGGCTGACGCCATCTACGGCGTGAATTCGTTCTTGAGGGCTTAGGTCGAAGTATTTCACCAAATTTTCGATTTGTAACACGGGCTTCATGATGCGGTCCGTCGATTACCGTTGATTTTGCTCACCTGTTGAGTGTTTTCTGCGTGATGAAGCCAGCAGCGAGCGCTGTGACTGGGGGTTAGCATATGTTGCAGTGGGGCCTGATCCAGACAAATTTTCATGGCGTGAGGGCATCGTGCGCAATACCCGCACCCTTGGGGTGGCTGAAAAAGATCCGGTGGAGAGCCCTCTATTGGGGTCAGGACGGTGTTACCTGTGGGCGTGTTGCTGGGCATCGCTGCGCGCAGCCCCACGGTGTAGGGATGTCCTGATTGATAAAAAATAGGGTCGACCGGCCCCTGTTCAACCATTTGTCCTGCGTACATGACCAAGACGTGGTCGGCCATGCGAGCAACAACTCCCAAATCGTGGGTGATGAGCACTATCGACATGCCGTTCTCGTTTTGCAGATCTTGCAGCAAATCTAATATTTGAGCTTGGATGGTAACGTCTAATGCTGTGGTCGGTTCGTCGGCAATCAATACCTTGGGTTCACATGCAATTGCCATGGCAATCATCGCGCGCTGTAACATGCCACCGGAAAACTCGAATGGATACTGTTTGGCTCGTTTATGTGCCTCCGGGATTTTGGTTAAGCTCAGCAATTCGATTGCGCGTGCAAAGGCTTGTTTACGGGTAAAGCCACGATGTACAACCAGCGTTTCGGCTATTTGATTGCCGATATTCATGGTGGGATTCAGCGAAGTCATTGGGTCTTGAAAAATCATGCCAATTTGTCCGCCACGAATGTCTTGGCCGTTAATCGTTTTGCGACCGATGATGTCGACGCCATTCAGTTCTGCGGTGCCGGAAGTGATACGGCCCGGGGGCATCGGAATTAACCCCATGATACTTTGTACTGTGACGGATTTACCGCACCCGGATTCACCAACGATGGCGAGGGTTTTGCCAGCTTCAACGTCAAAATTAATGCCGCGAACGGCCTGCACCGTTCCGCCGTAGGTATCAAACTCGACTTTAAGGTCTCTTACACTCAGTACAGGGTCTGTCATGGTCAGTCTCGATTTCTCATCCGTGCATCCAGCGCGTCGCGCAAGCCGTCTCCGAGAAGGTTGAAAGCCAGCACAGTTGCGCTGATGAATAAAGCCGGAAAGAATAGTTCGTGTGGCGTTGTCAGCATGGTTTTAATGCCTTCGTTACACATTGAGCCCCACGAAGGAGTAGGTGGTGCAACACCCATACCGATAAAGGAGAGAAACGCTTCGGTAAATATGGCGCTAGGAACAGCAAAGGTGAGGGTTACGAGGATGACACCCATGGTATTGGGGATCATATGGCGCATGATCAGGTAATGGGTTTTGGCGCCAAGCAGCCTCGAGGCGTCGATATAGCCTTCTTCGCGAATCTGCAGCACCTGACCCCGAACTAGGCGGGCTGTTGCCGGCCATAGCAGCAGAACCATGGCGACCAGCATCGGTGCTATGCCACTTTCTCCAGGACCGACCGCGAAAATTACCTTAAATAAAATCATGAACAAAAGGAACGGCAATGCGACGACAAAATCAGCAAATCGCATTAACACCTGATCAGAAACGCCGCCCATGAAACCGGCCGCGCTGCCGTAAGCCACGCCAAACAAAACAAACAAAATGGGGGCGAAAAAGCCAATAAACAGGGACACTCGCGCGCCGTGCATAAGTCGCGAAAGCATGTCCCGGCCTAAATAATCTGTGCCCAATGGATGTAGCGCCAACGTAAGGGTGTCACCGGAGATTGCTGGCTCGTCAGGCAGGAGCAAGTTGCGGCGGCGGGCCTCATTCGCGGTGATAACACGGGTCAGTTGTCCCGCCAAACTCAAGGCATTCGGCAATTCTTCACCGGCAACATTCAAGGCGACCACTGAGTAAAAATAGGTCTGTGGCTTTAAATCCAGCCGGTCCTGAAAATAGGTCTGATCCGCGCGATTCTCTTTAAGTGGTAAGCCATAGGCTTTTTCAGCGCCTACCGGATAAATATTGCGATAGATTCGATAGCCTGATGCGCCTGGTATTGGGTCCCACTGCAGTTGCACGCCTTGAGTAGTTGCGGGCCCAGCAAATCGCAAACCCTCCCCAGGGGTTGCCGGATTGCCGTACCAGGGCTGAAAAGGCTCCACGAGCGTTACCGTGCGATCAGCGCCCGGGGGTTGGCTGATTTGATCGACATCCTGCAGGTCAGGGTTTACCTGCCAGACCATGGGTCCTGCGAAGGTGAAAATAACCAGCCCAGTAATTAAATACAGAGAATAAAGTGCGCGTCTGTTTGCCTTGAGGCGAATCCAAGCATCCTGCCAGTATGAACGAGACGGGCGTGTTATGCCGTGGGTCTGCTGGTGCTGGTCAACTGGATCGAACGCGTCTGCTGAAAAATTCGAGGTAGCCATGGGTTAACTCACCCTGACTCTTGGGTCTACATAGCCGTATAAGATATCAACCAAGATAACCATAAAGACTAAGAAAGCGCCGTAGAAAACGGTGGTTCCCATAATGACGGTGTAGTCAAGTTGTTGTACCGCTTCAACAAAATAACGCCCTAATCCGGGAATCGCAAAAATGATTTCGACGACAAACCCGCCGGTGGTGATGGCGGCGATTGAAGGTCCCAGGACGGTGATGACCGGTAAGATCGCATTGCGCAGCTGATGTTGCGAAAAGATTCGGGTCGCTGGTAACCCTTTGGCTTTGGCGGTGCGCACGAAATCTGAGTTGATAATCTCCAGCATCGACGAACGCATAAGTCGCGTGAGGTAGGCCATTGTGCTTAGCCCCAAGACCATCGACGGGACAATCATATGCCAGATTGTGCCCCATCCGCCGATGGGCAAAATTGAAAAGCCGGCGAAGGTGTTGAGATTTACCATGCTCAACTGGCCCAATGCAGCTACCACAAAACTGGGCACAGAAATGCCAAGAATAACCAAGAACATGATGATGGTATCGGGCAAACGGTTGCGATAAAGGGCGGTAAGGGCCCCCCATAAAATGCCGCCGACTCCGGCGAATAAAATCGCCAAAATACCCAGCGTCGCGGATACCGGGAAATGTTCCCGGATAATATCGTTCACTTTTCGATTTTCTTGAGTGAAAGAAATACCAAAATCACCCTGCGCAATATTCTTGAGGTAGATGCCATATTGGGTCATCAAAGGCTTGTCTAAACCGTATTTGGCTTCTAGGTTAGCTCGGATGCGTTCGGTCATCGCTTTGTCGCCGGATAGAGGATCACCCGGTACAGCATGCATGGCAAAGAAAGTAGCCGTGGCGATAAACCAGACAGTTAAAATACCTTGCAGAAGCCGTTTCAAAATATACCGGGTCATGTCGCTCAAACCCCCTCAGGGTCGATATAAGCGCGCGTGAAGTCGACGTCTGCGCCGATCACCCTGCGTTTAACGTTCTTTAGTTTGGGGTGGATGACATAGGTTACCCCGCGTTCATACATGGGCAGCAGTACAATATCGTCGAACGCCAGTTGTTGAATGTCGCTGAAGGCTTGCATACGCGTTGCGGCGTCCACGGAATTTTGGGCAACGCTGACTAGTTGGTCCATATCGGGATTGTTATACCTGCCTCGATTGTTCAGGTTCCATGAGGCAAATAAGTCGCCGAACGTTAACGGGTCGTCGTAGTCTGGGCCCCAGCCGGCGAGCACCATGTCAAAGTCACCAGAGGTCATTTTGGCCAGTCTTTGCTTGAAAATTTGCTTATCTATTTTGATTTCCAGTCCAAGCTTGGTCTTAAGCACGGCTTGCAGCCACTCGGATTGGATATCTGCAACGGCCGAGTCGCCTGCTAAGAGGGCAAGGGGTGGAATATCTTGTAGTCCGAGTTCTTGTTTGGCTAGTGCTAGATGTTCCAATGCTTGTTGGTGATTGAGCTGTAATTTTGGAGCGGGGAACTCCTCGCGAAATTTTCCTTCGACACCGGGAAGCCAGGCAGGGAATAAAGATTCCCCCGGGACATAACCTGGTAATTTGGTCACCTTATAAACCAGCTCTTCCATGTCGACAACCAGTTGTATCGCGCGTCTCAAATGATAATTGCGGGTGCTGCGCGATGGGCGGTGGTTGAACTCTAAAAAAAATAAGGTGCCGTCTTGTTCTCGACGAATATGCCAGCGTTGTTTTAACGCCTCCTGTAGATTCTCGGCCAACAGTACGGTTTCCGCGATCCGCTGGTCTTTGAAAAAATTGAGACGAGCGGTGGCATCGGCGGTGATATAACCGACGTTGATGGTGCTCAGGTTGATTTGCGCTTGGTCCCAGTAATAGGGATTGCGTTCCAGCAGTAGGCTGGCGCCATGCACCCAACTGGTAATGACAAATGGCCCTGTGTAGAGCATTTCCTGCGCGTCAGCCCCATAGCGTCCTGCAGTTTGTAGATAAAAATCTTCCCTCAAAGGGAAGTAGGTTTGGAAGGTAACCATTTTGTCGAAGAAAGCCACCGGTCTTTCTAAATCGATAATCAGGGTTAGATCATCGGGCGCGTAAACGCCTAATTGATCAAGTCCAATTGTCCCTTCGTTGACCGCCCTTGCGTTTTTAATGGGGTATAAAAGAAAGGCGTATTCAGAGGCGGTTTCTGGTTTGAGGGCGGTCTTCCACGCGAAAATGAAATCGTGTGCTGTCACGGCTACGCCGTCGCTCCATTTAGCATTATCGCGCAGCCAGAATTTTGCCTGAGTTTCGGTGACCTCCCAACGCTCGGCGATGCCCGGCTCGAGTTGATCGTCCATACTCATGCGCAGTAAGCCTTCCATAACATGGCCTAGAATCATGCCTGAGCTAGCATCAGTGGCGAGCGTTGAGTTCAGTTGCGGTGGTTCTGTAGAGATGGCTATGGTGATGCTATTGTTTTGCACGTCGACGGCATTAGCCGCAGTGGTGCTTGAGCCGACCAGACTGGCCAGCGCCTGAAGCAGCCACATCAAGGCCACCAAGGCGACCACTGCGCCTGCCGCAAGCATGAGTAGTTGGCGAGCGGCGGATTGCGTAAACGAGGGTTCATTTTCGTTTCTGGGATGGCGATTGTTCATAAGATTTATGAGAGCCGCTGAGGATCAGTTAATTTGACGCAATAAATTTCCGACGACGCGCTCCAGATGCATGAGTGAATTGCATTCCTCGACCTGATGTGAGTAAGCCGAATATTTGCGCATTTCCGAATCGCCGGTATTCCATGACAGCCGGGATTCAGGGTTTAGCCAAATGATCCGCTTGCTGCGATCATACATCTCTTTCAGAATTTCCGCGTGTGTTTCGCCGTAGTTGTTGCGAGCGTCCCCTAACATAATAATGGTGGTGCGATTGTCCACATCCTCCATGCAGTGCTTGCGGAAGTCGACTAGCGCCTGCCCATAATCCGTAGAGCCGCCGCTATAGTCTCGCAGCACTTTAGCAATCGCGTCTTCGATTTTATTGCGGTTGAATAAATCGGTCACCTCCGCCAGGTCTGAGGAAAAGGCAAAGCTGCGTACTTTTGGCATCACCTCGTCGAGGCTGTATAAAAACATCAGCATAAAGCGTGCGTAGCTGGCCACTGATCCAGAGACGTCACAAATCGCAAATACTTTGGGACGGTCGATCTTCACCGACTTCCAGTGCAGGTCAAAAATCGCGCCGTCGTAAGACATGTTGCGGCGCAGAGTGCGTGGTACGTTGAGTTGTCCGCGTTTGAACACTTTTTTGCGTCGCGAATGCAGCGTGGTTAACTTTTTTGCCATTTTGTAGACAATTTCTTGGATCAGTCGAAAATTTCGGTGTTCGACGTTCGACAGCTTTACTTTGCGTAATAATTCTTCGCGCAGTTTTCGCCCGGTGACATCTGCGTTGAGCAAAAATTGACGTTCCACATAGTCGCGCACCTGTTCGCGTAGCCAGTCTCTGCGTCTTTTAAGCTCTTGGCCCAGGCGGCGCTCTGTAATGGCAGTTTGCTCGCGCAACTCACTGATTTCCTGATTAAGATCTGCAAGCCCCATCTGGTCCATTATGCGGCGCGCATAAAGTCCTTTTTGGGTAAATATCTGAATCTCACGAACGTCTGTGGCTTCACCGGCTTTGGCCATTGCCATGGATAACTCAACTTTTGAATTGGCCATGAGCAGCTGCGCCAATTCAGATGAAGGTTCACCCATTGGGCCAGGGCCGAGGTCAGCTTCCGTTTCTTCCTGGTAGAGATTGTTGTTCGGTTTTTTGGCTTTGCTTTTTTTCTTCTTAGAGTCGCGGGCAGGTTCATCGGCTTGGCGGTCGCTGCTGCCGCCTTCGCCGCCTTCACCGGTTTGCTCGTCTTGCGGGTCATCCGGATGATCGTTGTCCTGGCCGCTTTTTTGTTCGCCGCTGACGTCTTCAAACTTGAAAAAATCTTCAAAGCAGGCGTTAAAGGCTTCCTTTTCATCTGCTGTTTTCGGCAAAACAAGTGCCAGCGATTCTTTCAAAAACTTGCGGTCTTTGTAGCCAACCAGTTCGACTGCTTCCACGGCATCTAGTGTTTCAGCTGTCGAAACTCTAACGTCGGCCATACGCAATGATCGAATAAAATTAGACAGCGTGCGATCCATAGCGAGTTACTTACGAATCTTTGCAGTAATTGAGTGTAACTCTGATTCTACGTTTTCGATGTCCTCTTGAAATTTCAAAATAACATTCAGGGTGCTGCGGACCAGTTCTGGATCCAAAGCATCTGCATGCAGTAACAGTAAGGTCCGAGCCCAATCGATGGTCTCTGAGATTGCCGGGACTTTCTTGAGGTCTAGGCCGCGTAGTTCTTGGATAAACGACACCAATTGATGGCGCAACGAGGCGCTGACCTCAGGCACGCGGGCTTGGATGATTTTTTGTTCTAATTCAACGTCTGGAAAAGGAATGTAGAGGTGTAGGCAGCGGCGTTTGAGAGCGTCGGATATCTCACGGGTGTTGTTTGAGGTGAGGAATACCATTGGTGGTTCTTTGGCGGCTTTGACCGTGCCAATCTCAGGGACCGAAATTTGATAGTCTGAGAGAATCTCCAGTAACAGAGATTCAAATTCATGGTCAGATTTGTCAATTTCATCAATGAGCAAGACGCAGCCGTCTTCTTCTCTTAATGCTTTGAGTAGTGGGCGTGGTTCGAGAAATTCTTCGGAGAAAAAGATATCTCCGAATTCGTGCAGACGCTTGACCGATTCGGTGAAGCCCTTAGCGCCGTCGAGGACTTCATCGAGTGCCTCTTTGAGCACCTGCGTGTAGAGTAATTGCTTGCCGTACTTCCATTCGTAGATCGCTTTGGACTCATCTAGGCCCTCATAACACTGCAGCCTGATCATCGGCAGCGAGAGCATCTCAGAGGTTGTTTTCGCAAGTTCTGTTTTACCGACACCGGGGGGGCCTTCAATCAAGATTGGTTTCTTGAGGTGGTAGGCGAGATAGACTGCCGTGGCGATTTGGGTGCTGCAGATGTAGCGGTGACTTTCGAAGTGTTTTTTAAGTGAATCTACAGATTGCGCAATGCTTTCAATATCGGCCATTAACTACTGTCCTTCAAGGTGGCAAGGCGTAACGGCGAAGCATTGAAGTATCGCTGCACGCAAAACGAGTTATTATTCCAGTGGCTGGCGGGTATGTATACAGACGATGCATGAGCGACGGTCTCAGAAGACCTTTTTTTGCTCATTTGTGCAGGCGTAGCAGTCCTTCCTGTGTCGCAGATGCGACCAGCGTCCCGGATCGATCGAAGATCAGACCTCTGTTATAGCCTCTGGCACCGCCGCCAAATGGGCTGTCTTGGACATAGAGCAGCCATTCGTCAGCGCGAAAGGGGCGGTGAAACCACATGGCGTGATCCAGGCTCGCCATCTGCACATTGTCCTGTAAAAAACTGATCGCATGTGGGCGAGTGGCCGTGTCTAGGAGTGACCAATCGGATAAGTATGCCAAAACACACTGATGCAGACGCAAACCATCAGGGAGTGACTCGCGAGTTTTCATCCAACACATTTGGTTGGGCGCACTGGCTTTGGGGTTGAGCAAATCTAAAGGATCAATTTGTCTGACTTGAATTGCAGAAACGCCGTTAAAAGCTGTCTGATATTCCTCTGGCCAATTTTCCGCTTGTTGAGCGTGAAGGATATCATCGTCGATAAAATGCTCTGGCGGCGGCACTTGTGGCATTTCGAGCTGGTGAGCAGGTCCCTGCTCGTCAATTTGAAAGGAAATGGACAGCGTGAAGATCGGCTTGCCTTTTTGGATAGCCACAACGCTTCGTGTTGAGAAACTTTGGCCGTCGCGGATGCGATCGACTTTGTACAGTATGGGTACCTCGGTATCGCCGGGGCGTAAAAAGTAACCATGCAGACTGTGGGCCTGACGTGTTTCATCGATGGTCCGAGACGCGGCGACCAGTGCCTGTCCAATGACTTGTCCACCATACACACGCTGCCAGCCTTCGTTCGGGCTGGTCGCGAGATAGTGGTTTTGTTCGATTTCTTCAAGATCGAGCAGGTCGATGAGTTTTTGCAAAGAAGCCATATGATCTGTTGGGATTGTGTTGCGGAGGCGCAAGATAGGCAGTCATGCGGTCGCTGTAAAGCCCGTCGTGATGTCTTGAAGTTTTGGCAACCCTAATCTGAGGTTGCCAAAACTGAAATTACGACGATCAGCCGTGCCAGATGATCAGTATTTGTAGGTTTCCGGCTTAAATGGACCCACTTGGGTTACCCCAATATAGTCAGCTTGCGTGGGCGTCAGTTGAGTGATCACGCCGCCGAATCCTTCCACCATGAGCTGCGCCACCTCTTCGTCCAACTTTTTGGGTAAAACTTCAACACTCACCGGGGCGCGCTGATTTTCGTCTTGGTCGGCCCAGGCTTGTTCAAAGAGATGCATTTGAGCCAATACCTGGTTAGCGAAGGAGCCGTCCATGATACGTGATGGATGCCCCATGGCGTTGCCGAGATTAACCAATCTGCCCTCGGACAGCAGGATCAGATAATTGCTGTTGTCCTCTGAACGGAAAATTTGATGGACTTGATCCTTAACCTTGTCCCAGCGCCAATTTTCGCGCATGAAAGCGGTATCGATTTCGTTGTCAAAGTGACCGATGTTACAAACAACCGCGCCCGACTTAACGGTTTGCAGCATAGCCGCATCGCATACGTTGGCGTTACCCGTGCAGGTTACGATCACGTCGGTATCCTGAAGCAGGCGCAAGTCTATGTCGTCTGCATTGCCGGTGTTGATGCCATTTTTATAGGCGGAAACAACCTCGTAGCCATCCATGCAGGCTTGCATCGCGCAAATAGGATCAACCTCTGTGATGCGCACGATCATGCCTTCCTGTCTCAGTGACTGAGCAGATCCCTTGCCGACATCGCCGTAACCGATAACCAACGCTCGCTTACCCGCCATGAGCATGTCGGTGCCGCGTTTGATGGCATCGTTGAGGCTGTGACGGCAACCGTAGCGGTTATCGTTTTTTGACTTGGTGACGGCATCATTAACGTTGATCGCGGGTACTTTGAGGGTGGCATCGCGCACCATCTCAAGCAAACGATGAACACCTGTGGTGGTTTCTTCGCTAATGCCGTGGATGTGGTCTAGCATGCTAGGATATTCGTCATGAATAATTTGGGTCAGATCACCGCCGTCATCTAATAATAAATTTGCATCCCACGGCTTGCCGTCTTTTAGGATGGTTTGATGGATGCACCACTCATATTCTTCGTCGGTCTCGCCTTTCCATGCAAAAACGGGTACTTCGCTGGCAGCCATTGCCGCCGCGGCGTGATCTTGTGTAGAGAAAATGTTGCAAGATGACCAGCGTACCTCGGCGCCTAGCGCCGTTAGGGTTTCAATTAGAACGGCAGTTTGAACGGTCATGTGGATGCAGCCAATAATTTTGGCGCCTGCAAGCGGTTGTTCTGCTCGATAGTTATTGCGCAAAGAAATCAGAGCGGGCATCTCTGCTTCAGCTAAATTGATTTCTTTGCGGCCAAATTCGGCCAGTGAAATGTCTGCTACTTTATAATCGGACATAGTATTTCCTTAGTTCGGACGGGTTAATGTGTCTCTGGGAGTGCTTGGAGACGCAACAGGGTTGGTTGATTGGAGGAGGTGTTTTTTATGGCGGTTCAGCGCGAAAGCACAGACTTGAATTCGAAAACCATTGCGCTGCGCCAAGAATTGGCGATGCTCTAATTTGAACCCGGCTTGGGTTGCCCAATGGGATAACTGATCAGGGCTAAAACCGAGCCAGAGGTCGCCGCAGCTCTCTCTTACCCAGTTCTGGTCGTGGTCACAGAGTTCCGCGACAATAAGTAGCCCGTGCTCACTGAGCAGGCGCGCGGCTTGTTTAAAGAAACTAATCGGGGACGATAAATGATGGATGACCATCCCCGCTACAATGAGATCAACGGCATCGTTTGGTGCCAGATCGATAAAATCCGCACGCAAGAGCTGCACATTGGGCAGCGCTGTGACCGCTTGCCGCGTGAGCACAAGGACTTCTTCAGAGTTGTCCACGCCGGTAACGTTTTGGAACAGAGGTGCCAGCGCCTGAAGTAACTTGCCGCCGCCCGGACCCACTTCCAACGCGCTGTTAAATGGGCGCCTTTGGTTTGGATAGGTAGTGACAATTTCAATGACGTGGTCGATGTAGACGGTGGGTTCGCAAATCAGTTTGCCTTGATGGTCCAGAGCATCAGCGTGGTGTGCAAAAAAATGTTGTGATCTTGCGATTCGTGCGCGGTGAATGTCGCCAATGGACTGAACTACTGAAGCGTCTGGGTTGCTATGGTCAATGGCCCGGAAGAGGGCGGACAGTAGTTGGGTGGTTTCTGGTTTTCCTTGGGCGTGTGGGCTCGTGCGTTGGTAAAAAATGTGAGTGCCCTCGCGGCGTTTGCTAACAAGGCCTGCCGCGGCGAGTTTCTTTAGATGATGGCTCATCGCTGGTTGGGCGATGCCGAAAATGTCCACTAACTCAAGTACCGCGAATGAATCCTGGGCGAGAATTTTGAGTAGGTTGGTGCGCAGTGGATCGCCGACAGCTTTGGTGATTGCCACGATGTCTTCTAGATCCGCGGCGCTGGGATCTGGGCTTGATGCTGAGTTAATTTGCGCGGTTGGCAGCATGACGTGACGATTGGGTCTAAGCAAAGCGGCGTATCCTATCAGCGCCGATCAGATTAGCAATTAAATATCAAAATTTTTTGATATTTAATCTTCCGGTGATGATAGATGCGGGTTGGCTGATTTTTTGACTGCGCACCCGGAGCACCATTTGGGGCTTGGGGAATTTTACCAGGCTAAATGGGACTATTTTTGTGGGTTGTTGAACGCTCTATTCTCTTTTGTCCCAACCTCAGGCACCTATCTCCAGCTGTTGAATTATTTCGCCATAACGCAACAATACAATGTTGACCTTGTGCGCCGCTAGACGGAGGATATGGGTAATGCGGCGATTCCGATATCTGTGTTTTATCAAGACCCAACCCAGTGCGGGCAAACTTATTTGCGCTTCTGTTTTGTTAAAGACAATGCAATGTTGAAGGTAGCGGGGGACATTTTGTGTCAGTTGTGAGAGCTCATGATTTGCACATCACTCTGATACAGACTTCGACAGTCTGGCATGACGCGCGGGCAAATCGCGAAATGTTTAGTCGTTGGCTGGATCAGGTTCCGGAAAGCTCGCGTTTGGTGCTACTGCCTGAAATGTTTAATTCAGGGTTTAGTATGGCTGTCAGCGATGCTGCGGAACCGATGTCGGGTCCCACGGTCCAATGGCTGACTGAACAAGCTGTCCAGCGCAACAAATATGTTTGCGGCAGTTTGGCCGTAGATGTGCAGGGGTGCGTATTTAATCGATTTATCTGTGCCAGCCCCGACGGCGCAATGATGGTCTACGATAAGCGCCATCTTTTTCGCATGGCGGGGGAGCACCAGCATTACGTCGCAGGCGAACAGCGTGTGGTGATGTCTGTGGATGGTTGGCGTGTTTGCCCGATGGTGTGTTATGACCTGCGTTTTCCGGTTTGGTGTCGAAACCGGGGTGATTATGATGTATTGATTTGTGTTGCGAATTGGCCGGCCGCCCGCCGGCAGGCTTGGGATGTATTGTTGAGGGCTCGCGCCATCGAAAATCAGGTTTATGTCGCAGCGGTGAATATTGTCGGGGTGGATGGAAACGGGGTGTCGTATTCGGGGGGTAGTGCCGTTTATTCACCCGAAGGGCAGCGGATGACCGATCAGGTTGAATCAGCTGGGTTGTTGCAGCATAAAATCAGCCAGACACAGCTGAAAAATCTACGTGATTCGTTCCCCGTTTGGCAGGATGCGGATAAATTTGAGCTCACAAGGTAATGAAGTGATTGGAGATTTGAGAATGCAGAGTAGGTATGGATTGGTCCTGTGGTTTGGTCTTGTGCTGTTTGGTTGTGGTGGCAACACCTCACCCAGCGCAGAGCAGGGCAGTGCAACAAGCAGCGCGAATCTAGGCGCTGAAATTTATCAAAACTATTGCGCTTCCTGCCACAACTCAGGCATCAGTGGTGCTCCGAAGCTCGGCGATAAGCAGGCTTGGGGGCCACGCATAGCGAAAGGCCGTGATCTTCTGCTACAGGCGACAATCGTGGGCGTGCAGCCAAGTATGCCGCCAAAAGGGATGTGTTTCCGCTGTAGTGATGATGATCTTGGCGCAGCGGTTGACTATATGATGCTCAGTGCCGCGGCGGAGCGATAAAGGAGATGGCTACTTTGAGTAAGCGAGTTTGCTCGCGGCGCCTGTCGCCGCCAGATAATGTTGCGGGCGTAGCGGCGTGAACCTGAGAGATCTCCGTTATTTGGTGGCGGTTGCTGAGCACAAGCATTTTGGGCGCGCGGCACAGGCTTGTTTTGTCAGTCAGCCGACACTTTCCACCCAGTTAAAAAAATTGGAAGAGACGCTGGGAGTCACGCTAATAGAGCGCAGCAATCGTCAGGTGATGTTGTCGCCTGCAGGTGAACAAATTGTTTTGCAGGCGCAACAGGTGTTGCGCGAGGTGAATACGTTGACCAGTATGGCTGAGCAGTTTCGAGATCCGCTGGGTGGAGAATTTAGGCTGGGGGTTATTCCCACAGTGGCACCTTATTTGCTGCCTTACATTCTCGCTCCCGTGCGCGAATTATTCCCAAATCTTCGATTGCAGCTGATCGAAGCTCAAACTGATCAAATTACACGCTCCTTAAAACAGGGCGACTTGGATGCTGTGCTGTTGGCCTTACCGTTAAATGAGGATCATATCGAGGAGCGCATGTTGTTTGCCGAGCCCTTTCTGCTTGCCGTGAGTGAGCACCATCCGAAGGCTCAACAAAAATCCGTTTCGTTAGCGGACCTAGCGGGTGAAGATGTCTTGTTGCTAGAGGACGGTCATTGTTTGCGGCACCAAGCTTTAGATGTGTGCCATGCGCATAATGCGCTGGAAAACAACAGCTTCCGGGGCACGTCATTGGAGACCTTAAGACAAATGGTAGCGGCAAATGCTGGCGTTACCTTGATGCCGCTTTTGGCAACACGCCACCGTGAAAAGAGTGTGCGCTACATTCGGTTCAGTGGTCCTGAACCACACAGAACCATAGGGCTATGTTGGCGCAGTACCTCCACGCGTGCGCCGTTGCTGCAGCAGATGGCCGAGGTTCTGCAATCGGTTGGTGACGCGGTATCAATAGATTGAAATTTTAGCTTCTTGCCTAATCGGCGAAATCGCGGGCTAAGCTGGTCAAGGTTGATGGACTGACGTCCACGCGGTAAGGGAGCGCCGGGTGGTCGATGCCCATTTGTACCGGTGCGCCCGCTCTGATGGACAAGATTGCCTGAGATTCAATTTCGAAACGCATAAAGTGCACGGCTGATGCTTTTTCTTCGCTGGAGCGTTCAAGATCTTCATTAGCGATTGCGCAGATTTTCTCGTCGTCACCAATTTTGACCCAGACGGTATGCTCAATGCCGCCCATGGTGGCCAGAGCTGCGCGACGTTCGGCGATGTCGCTATATTCAATCATGAAGGTGGCTTTCCAATTACTACCATCGGGAATAAGTGGATTATAGGTTTCCAGTTCTTCGTTGATCTCTGCAGCAGTGAATATTTTTTCGACGCGCAACATTTCCTGGATTTGATATTTCATGGTGAGCGCATCCTCGAAATAGAGGGTGGCGTGCGGCCCCAACTTCACTTGCCGATGTTTTTTGTGTTCAATGACTTGAGCTCGAAAAGTCGCGCGTTGCTCCGAGTAGGCTTCCAGAGTCAGTAAATTTTCCCGCGTTAGTTTTTGGTTAGATTCCATATGCTTTTCTCACCATTGAGGCAGGGTGTTGGGGTTCTGCATCGCCATCTATCCCGTGGGCGATAAGGCGACCGGCCATCGGGCAGTCCGAGCCAAAGGTGTCTGCATTAGCTTCCTGCACTCGTCGAACCACTGGTCGGGCAATTTTCATTGCTTTATCGTAGGTTTCAGCTTTGACCGCGTAGGTACCATCGTGACCGGAACAGCGCTCGATAGAGGTGACTTCGGTGTCTTGGATTAACTGAAGGAAGTCGCGGGTCTTCATGCCAAAGTTTTGTACGCGTTGATGGCAGGCGACGTGGTAGGCCACTTTACCTAACGGATGTTTGAAGTCTGTATTGGCCAGTCCCGCCTTGTGTCGCAGCATCAGATATTCGAACGGATCAAAAAAATGTGCTTTGACGCGGGCAATGTCAGCGTCTTGCGGAAACATCAGGGGCAGTTCTTGTTTGTACATCAGCACGCATGAAGGTATCGGTGCGATGATGTCGTAGCCTTCCCCAATGGCCGCCAAAAACCCCGGTAAATTGGCATCTTTGAGTTTTTCCACCTTTTTCAAGTCGCCCAGTTCAAGCTTCGGCATCCCGCAGCATTTACTGTCCTGTAAAATTTTCACGCTAATGTTGTTGTGGGCAAGGACCGCAACTAAGTCCTCGACAACCTGTGGTTCATTATGATCACCGTAGCAGGTGACATAAATCGCAACTTTGCCGGTGGTGTTGTCGGTTGCCACGGGTGAATCAGATGCATTGACAATTTCTGGCAAGCGTTTGGTTAATGCTTTGGTCTCGAAGTGTGGCAGAGGCGCTTCGGCATGGATGCCCAGAACCTTCTCGCCGGCTTTGCGCATGACCTTTGAACCCGCTGCAGCGTTTGCCATCGTTGCGATACCCGGTGTCGATAGCGCGTCAAAAATGGGGTCCGTGGAGGTTATCAGACGGTCACGCCATTTTGTGTCCTGCTCTGAAAATTTATGTGCTTTTGCACGCAGCATGAGGTGAGGAAAGTCAACAGCCCACTCATGGGGTGGCAGATAAGGGCATTTAGTCTCCGCGCACAGGTCACATAGAAAACATTGATCCACCACGTTCATGTAGTCTGCTTTATCCACACCGTCGACTTCGAAAGTCTCGGATTCATCAATAAGATCAAAAAGCGTCGGAAAAGCATCGCACAGGCTGACGCAGCGTCTGCAGGTATGGCAGATGTCATAGACTCTCTCTAATTCGTCGTAGAGTTTGTCCTTTTCGTAAAATTCCGGGTTTTTCCAATCCAAGGGCTGTCTGTTAGGTGCCTCGAGACTACCTTCGCGCATTTTTGATCACCTGATGTGGCTAAAAAATTATCAGTGGGGGGATGATAAAGGGCTCGCTCGGGAGCCCTTTTCACCAGCGAGCGACGCTTTCAGCCCATATTATCAAGGGCTTTTTGGAAGCGATTGGCGTGAGAGCGTTCCGCTTTTGCCAGCGTCTCGAACCAGTCGGCAATTTCGTCGAAACCTTCGTCACGTGCGGTTGCAGCCATGCCTGGATACATGTCTGTGTACTCATGCGTCTCGCCTGCGATCGCCGCTTTGAGATTGTCGCTGCTGCCGCCAATAGGCAGACCGGTTGCAGGGTCGCCGACAGCTTCCATGTACTCTAGGTGCCCGTGAGCATGGCCGGTTTCGCCTTCCGCGGTTGAGCGAAAAACTGCGGCAACATCGTTCTCGCCTTCGATATCGGCTTTTGCTGCGAAGTAGAGGTATCGACGGTTGGCTTGAGATTCTCCGGCGAAGGCGTCTTTTAGGTTTTGCAAAGTATTGCTTTCCTTCAAGTCCATAGGTTTAGCTCCTGTGAAAGATAACGGTTGAATAATTTAATCGCGAGTCACACACGATCGTGACTGAACACAAGTATAGGCGCTTAGTGAGGCATAGCCATTTGAATCTTTGAATGATGACAATAGGATTTGCCTATCGATCGGCCATTATTTAAATAACGCTTCAATGATAATGATTCCCATTCACGCCCTTAACGATGCTGGCGCAGGCCTGTTTTGGGTTGAGTTGGTTATCACGTAGGCCGTTGGTTGATGTTCCTCAGCGCAGGTTCACGTTACACTTGAGTCTTTCCCAGTGGGTCCATCGGGGCGCTGCATGCAAGAAAATTTTGCTGAATTGCGCCGCCTCGTGCGTTTAGCTTTGCCGCTGGTACTTACCCAGTTGGCGCAGATGAGTCTGAGTGTCGCCGATACGGTGATGGCGGGCCAAGTGGGGTCGGTTGATCTGGCGGGTGTTGCGTTAGGCACCGTGGTGTTTTGGCCTCTCATGCTCTTAGTATCAGGCACGATTATGGCGATTATTCCAACTGTCTCGCAGTTAGACGGCGCCGGGCGTCGGGGTGAAGCTGGAGAAGTTGTGCGCCAAGCGCTCTGGATCGCTTTTTTAGGCGGCATTTGCCTGATGGTGATTTATCGAAATCTGACCCCTTTGTACGAAACCGTAGGCGTGGATCCGTTGGCGATTCCAGTCACCGCTGCTTATCTTGATGCCATGAGCGTCGGCGTGATGCCTTTGCTGGGCTACTTTTGCATGCGGTATTTGTGTGAGGGGTTGGGCTGGACGCTGCCCGCGATGCTCATTGCCGGATCCGCATTATTGCTGAAAATTCCGCTGAACTATTGGTTCATTCATGGTGGTCTAGGTGTGCCGAGCATGGGCGGGGTAGGCTGCGGATGGGCATCTGTGGTGGTGTACTGTTATCAACTACTGGCCATGATTGGAGTGATTCTGTGTTCGAGAATGCGGGTAGCTTGCCTATTCAACCGATTTTCGAGACCAGATTGGCCCGCGTTGCGGCGGCTAGTGCTGCTCGGTGTTCCTATTGGCTCCTCTATTTTTGCTGAGTATTCAATTTTTTCAGCACTCACACTTTTGATCGGGCGGTTGGGTGTAGACAACGTTGCAGCGCACCAGATTGCGAGTAATGTCGGGGGGTTGACCTTCATGATCCCCCTCGCCATTGGCATGGCCGCCTCGATTAGGGTGGGATTCAATGTCGGCGCGGGTAATTTGGCTGCCGCTGGCCGCAGTGGTTGGGTGGCCCTGTCAATGTCATTGGCCTTTGCTGGATTAGCGGCATTGATTTTAGCCACAGCCGGTGATGTGATCGCAGCTGTTTATACCAAAGACTTCGGGGTTCAAGTGTTGGCGGTGCAGTTGTTGGTTCTGGTAGCCATATATCAACCCGTTGATAATGTTCAGGGGACCGCAATTGGTGCACTACGTGGCTTCAAAGACACTCGGGTGCCGTTTTTTGTGGCGGTGGGAGCATACTGGTTGATTGGTTTTCCCACATCTTGGGCCCTGGGGTTCGGCTACTTCGAGGCCATTGACTTCGGCATATATGGTTACTGGATGGGTTTGATGTTGGGCTTAACGGTAGCCGCAGTGGTCCTTGTTGGGCGTTTTGTGTACTTGACCCAGCGAGCCGATCTCGTGTCCCTGCTGGCAAGGCGTTAGGGCGGTGTCTCTGTGGTTAGGCATTACGTTGGTTGCGGCTTTTTTGCAGAATGTTCGTAGTCTACTGCAGAAACGTTTGACCGGGCGATTGTCTGTTAATGGCGCAGCGTACGTGCGCTTTATCTATGCGGTGCCCTTTGCTTGGGCTTATGCGCTATGGCTGTGGGCAGGCCAGCCGAGTGGGTTGAATACGGCTTTTTTCACCTATGTGAGCATGGGTTCAGTTGCACAGATCGTGGCAACCGCCTGCCTCTTGTCGGCTTTTTCCGGTGGTAATTTTGCGGTAGGTACGGCGTATTCCAAGACTGAGGCAGCGCAAGCTGCATTTTTTGGTTTATTGGTTTTAGGTGAAGGAAATACGCGTTGGGCGCTTGCGGGTATTGGTGTAAGTTTGCTTGGTGTGCTGCTTTTGTCAGGTCGTTTTCAGTGGGCCGATATGCGTAAGCCGAATCGTGCTATGTGGCTTGGATTGGCGGCAGGCGCTGGGTTTGCGATTTCCGCGGTTGGGTTTCGCGGTGCAAGTCTCGCATTGGATGCAGGCGACTATCTTCAGCGTGCTGGACTTACGGTTATGGCTTCTGTCAGTTTGCAGACCCTGTTAATGGGCGGTTATCTTTGGCTTTTAGAGCCGGGGCAAATTAGGCGGGTGATGGCATGTTGGCGAGTTGCTGTTTGGGTAGGCGCAATTGGTATGGTGGCCTCTGCAGGGTGGTTTACGGCTATGACATTGAAAAATGCTGCGGTGGTTAGGGCGGTCGGGCAGGTGGAGCTACTGTTCACCGTCATGACTTCAGCTGTGTTGCTCAAAGAAAGGTTGGGAGTGCGGGAATATGTCGGCATCGCATTGGTCATTGGTGGAATCTGGTTGTTGGTTTGACACCGGTGCATGACTGGTTTGAAAAATTTATCTTGGTAAGGGGTGATGATGAGCGAAGATGCGGTAACGATTGAGATTCACGCCGGAGGTTGGGCCGAAGTAGTTCTCAATCGGCCTGCGCGTAAAAATGCGATTACCGGTCCATTGGGTGAGTCATTGGCTGCCGGTTTGCTGAATTTGAATGAAACAGATGATGTGAAAGTGATTCTGCTGCGGGGTGCGGGTGGAGGATTTTGTTCGGGATTAGACGTCAAAGCTTTTAATGCTGAGCCGGCACCGGCTTGGGCAGGGGACTTTCCAAAAATTTGGCGGCGGGTGCATAAAAGCTTATTCAACAGTCGCAAACCCTTGGTTGCCGCACTAGAAGGCTATGCGATTAATGGAGGTGCTGCCCTAGCGTTGGCCTGCGATCTGTTAATTGTCGCAGACTCTGCATTTTTACAGGTTGGAGAGGCGATGATTGGAATGCCCGCGCCGTATAATCAGGCTTGGCTAAGTTTGCGGCACAGTGAGTCCGTAATGGCCGAAATCGCTTTGCTCGGAGAACGCCTAAACGGCAAGCAGCTTTTGTCATTGGGGGTGGCGCAACGGTGTGTGCCCGATGATGAGGTTGTCGAATATGCCGCTGCGCTTTGTCACCGGCTAGCGGCCTATCCCGAGGGGGGGCTGGGTGCCATTAAACGAGGTTTGCGGGCAAGGCTAGAGGTTGACGCGGATCAGTGGTTCGATCGATTTATGACGCCGGGATCGTCCAATCCGCGGTCTATGAAGCATAAGGTTTAGGATCCGAGCTTGTAGTATTCAATTCCGCGATTGTCGTAGCTGGCGTCCCCTGTGCCTACTCTGTCGATATAAAAGACACCGCTCTGCTGGGTAAGCAGCGCATTATGGGTGGTGTCATGCAAGGCGGCGTAGTCTTGTTCATTGATGTCTGCTGCACCAGCGAGACTTTCATCGAAGGCGATTTTCGAGGCTGCAGTTTGCCAACCGTCTACGAATGTCATGGGGATGATTTCGGCAGCATCCCCGCTGCCATAACCTAGGGTAAGTATTTGGGTGCCGCTGAGATCTTTGCCGGCTTTAAGGGCACTTTCTATTCCCGCAGCCATCCATGCTGGTAGCGAAGCGGTGTAGAGGTTACCGACTTCTTTCATCTCGGCGTCACCCAGATCTGTCATGAGTGAAGCGAAAACTGCGGAGTTGCGAAGGTGTTTGGCGAGGTTGCTGGTGTTAGGATAAAGGTCTTCGCTAATATTCTCATCTTCCACCAATTGGTAGACTTCGGGCGGATTTTTTAATTCTGAAATAACCGCATTGAAATCTACGGATGCGTCACAGGCGTATCGCTCCAATTCCTTAATATCGTCATCATCACCTAACGCCAGGGAGAGCAGGAAGAGGAATGCTAGCCCCGTTTCGGCCATGCGTTGGTAGGGCCTATGCAGGAAATTGGCCACCATGCTGCGCATAAATACGCTGGGCCGAGGGGTAATGCGTGAAAATAAATTCCGTCCAGCTGCCAATATTTCATCGACGTAACAGGTGGTTGAATATTTGCCGTTGAAAATTGGGTGGTCTCGCGGCTGCATATACGGGCCCGGTGCCTGCCCCATAAAGCGAACAAACGGCTTGCGGAAATCGGGGCCTCGATAGGAGGAAGCCGAGCCGCTGATGCGAAGGTCGAACTTGAGCAGCTTGGCCTGGGGTTCTAGTAGCATGGCAACAGCACCAGCGCCTTGGGTGGGTTCACCCGTCGACGTGCGTTCATACTCGGCGATGTCCGAGCAGACCACAATGGCAATCCGATCGTGGCCGTCAGTAGAAAGAAATCTGGATGCGGCCTTAAGCGCGTACACGCCCCCCAAACAGGCGTGTTTAAATTCGGGGACTTCGCAGGCTCTGCTGATTTGCGCGTTGCCTCTTTCCTTTAGTGCCTGATTGACCATGCCTTTGACAATGACCGCACCCGCTGAATTGTCTGTACTTGACTCGGTTCCAAGACCGAAAAAACCGATTTTTTGCGGGTCGACATTATACTGTTGCAGAAGCCTGAGCACGGCAGTTGCAGCCATGGTGTAGGCATTTTCGTTAACGCCGCGCATACGGAAGCTGGTGCCGACGACAGTCTTAACTTTTTCGAATCGATCTCCGCTCCACTGACACCACTGCGAGAGTTGGACGCGATGCGGTGGCAGATAGCTGGCGAAGCCGCTGATACCGATGTTAGAACAAATCATGCGATTTCCTAGTGAACTGCAGGCGTATTAAGAACAACACCATTCTATAGGTCAAAACGTTTAAGTTCGAGTGCCTGCCTTGAGTAATACCTCAGAAAAGTCTTGAAGCAGACGATGCCACTCAAGTTTAAACCAGGGCGTGAAGGTATGCGGTTGTTTTTTGAGCTCCGAATTTACGGATTCTGGAGAAACCCATCGCCATGACTTAATTTCGTTTGAATTGACGATGGGCGAGCCTTCGTAGGTTCCGGCAAATACCGAACATAATTCGTGTTCGGTTCCGATATCCTTGTAAGGCTCGCGGTATTCAAATTGGTATAAAAACTCTAGTGGTGTGCTGAATCCTAATTCTTGCTCGCATCTTCTTTGCACCGCTTGGGTCATGCTTTCGTTGCGACGAGGGTGAGAGCAGCAGGAATTTGACCAAAAATTTGGCCACAGTCGTTTTCCGGCGGCCCGCTGCTGTAGCAGCACAGCCCCTTCATTATTGAAAATGAAAATCGAAAATGCCCGATGTCTTTGGCCTTCGCCATCATGACAAGCGGATTTGCTGAGGTATCCGGTGGCGTTGTCTTGTTGGTCAACCAAAATAAGACTTTCGTTCTCATCGGAGACAATTTCTGCGGTGGTGTTCAGTTTGGGTTCTCCTTAGACTTTGTGCAAAACGGGGCTGGCACTGGGGAGGAGTAAGTGTAACGTTTTTTGTGGCGATCGCCTAAACTGCGCATTGGTCAATGCAGTGGTATGTAGGGAGACGATATGGCAAGGGTGTTTCAGCAGCATTCCGTGATGGTGGACGGCGTGAGTGTCTGCGTTTTTGAATCCGGAACTCGCGGCGCGCAGCAGGTGCTGTTGGTGCATGCGACGGGCTTTCACGCGCGTTGTTGGGATGCAGTGATCAACTACCTCCCGGCGCAATGGCAGGTTTTTGCGCTGGATTTACGCGGCCACGGGCGTTCCGATAAAATGCCCCCCTATACGTGGGATAGATTTGAAAGGGATCTTGCAGCCGTAGCAAAGCATTTTGATTTGCGCGATACGATTGGCGTTGGACATTCTCTTGGGGGGCATTGTGTTGCGCACCTATGCGCCCTTGAGCCGGATTATTTCAAGCGCCTAGTTTTGGTTGATCCCGTTATTTTTGCGCAAGAGATGTATGGCGCCGACATGAATCAAGCCACGCCGTTGGAAGATCACCCTGTTTCGCGGCGCCGCAGTTACTTTGAATCTTGGGAAGCAATGTACAGCCGATTTGAGGGTCGGTACCCCTACAGTGTATGGGAGCCGCGCGTGTTGCGCGATTATTGTGAGCTGGGCGTGAGCCCCTGTCTTGATCGCCCCGGGGTTGAGTTGGCCTGCCCGCCGGCCGTTGAGGCGTCGATTTATGCGGGTAGCTACGGCGCAGACATTTACCCCCTGCTTGAGAAGATCGTTCAGCCGGTGACGTTGCTCAGGGCGAAACCTCGGGATCCCGACAGTACAGTGATGGACTTCAGTACATCGCCAACTTGGCCGGGTCTTGCTGGGGTGATGCAAAATGCAACTGACATTTATTTGCCTGAACTGACGCACTTTATGCCCATGCAGGTACCACAACAAATTGCGGCGTACATTGCCGGGCCGGCAGAGGATGATGTTGCGGATTAAATAATCCAGGGGATTTCAAAACACAAAGTTCGAAAATAACGGCGCTCTTGGTGAGTGCCTTTGGCCTCGGGCAGGATGCAAGTTTTTACTGGTGCCGGTAATATGTGCGCCCCAATTCCCCAAGCGAACAACGAGCTATGGCAGAGACAGCGGACAGCGCCCAGTTTTCCTTTGTAAAAATGGAACATGAGATTCTCAAGTTGTGGGAAGAGGTTGGCGCATTTGAGAAAACCTTAGAAAATACGCGAGGCAAAAAGCCGTATATTTTTTACGACGGCCCGCCCTTTGCGACCGGCCTTCCGCATCATGGACATCTTGTCGCAAGTACGATCAAAGACATTGTGCCGCGTTACTGGACGATGAATGGTCGCTATGTATTGCGCCGGTTTGGTTGGGATTGCCACGGCTTGCCGATTGAACATGAGATCGACAAGCAACTGAATATGTCCGCGCAAGAGGCGGTCGAAAAACTCGGCGTGGCAGGCTACAACGATGAATGCCGTGCGATAGTCCAGCGTTATGTCAGCGAGTGGCGGCACACCATTACTCGATTGGGACGTTGGATAGATTTTGATCACGACTATAAAACCATGGATGTTTGGTTTATGGAGTCGGTTTGGTGGGTATTTAAGCAGCTCTGGGACAAAGGGTTGATCTACCAAGGTGTCAAAGTGATGCCGATATCAACTGCGTTGGGCACACCGCTGTCTAATTTTGAAGCCACATCAAATTATCTGGATGTGCAGGATCCTGCCGTTACGGTTCTCTTAAAGCTCGAGGACGAGGATGCGTATTTGGCAATTTGGACAACCACACCCTGGACATTGCCTTCGAATTTGGCGGTATGTGTGGGAGAGAGCATTGAGTACGTTAAAGTTTATGACTCTGCTGCAGATAAAGAATTTTACGTTGCTCGAGATCGGTTAAGCGCGTACGGGGACTTGCCGATCACATCGAGCCTTTACGGGCGAGACCTCGTCGGTAAAAAGTATCAGCCGCCGTTTCAATATTTTTTGGATCAGGCGGATTTGGGCGCCTTTGTGGTTGTCAGTGATGATTATGTGACTACCGACAGTGGCACAGGTTTGGTGCATCAAGCCCCCGCGTTCGGTGAAGATGATTATCGCGTTTTGCGAGCCCATGATGTTGAAGCATTCGTTTGCCCAGTCAGTCTTGCGGGCACTTTCACGGATGAGGTGGCTGATTTTTCCGGTTTGCATGTCAAAGATGCGGATAAAGAGATCATTAAATCCCTTAAAGACGCAGGTTTGCTATACAGGCAGGACGTGATTCAGCACAGCTACCCCTATTGCTATCGGTCTGACACGCCGTTGATTTATCGCGCTATTCCATCGTGGTACGTCAATGTCACCTCAATTCGGGATAAATTGCTTGCGGCCAATGAGAAAATTGCTTGGGTTCCTGAGCATATTAAAGAAGGGCGATTTGGTCACTGGCTGGAAGGGGCTATTGACTGGTCTGTTTCACGCAATCGAGTTTGGGGTACACCTTTACCGATATGGAAAAATGACGAGACCGGCAATGCAATCTGTATGGGCTCCATCGAGGAGCTGGCGCAATATACAGGAGTGCGCGTCGAAGACTTGCACCGTGAACACGTTGACCCGCTTGAATTTACACTGGCTGGCGAAGTAGGCACCTACCGCCGCATCAGTGAGGTTTTGGATTGCTGGTTTGAATCTGGGTCGATGCCCTATGCGCAACTGCATTACCCGTTTGAAAATGAGGACGTTTTTGCGGCCGGGTTTCCAGCTGAGTTTATTGCCGAAGGCTTGGATCAGACTCGTGGATGGTTCTACACCTTAACGGTATTGGCGGCTGCAATTTTTGATAAGCCGGCTTTTCGTAACGTCATTGTAAATGGCATGGTGATGGCAGAGGACGGTAAAAAAATGTCTAAACGGCTGCGTAATTATACGCCGCCGGATGAACTCATGGAGCGTTACGGGGCGGATGCTCTGCGTCTATATCTCATAAATTCTGGATTGGTCCGCGGCGAAGAGCAGCGTTTTGCTGATGCGGGCGTTCGCGATATGACTCGGCGTGCACTTTTGCCTTGGTATAACGCGTTTTCCTTCCTTCATACGTACGCCTCGATTGACGATTGGGCGCCCGAGAAGGGCCTAAACTTTGGTGACAACATTTTAGACCAGTGGATTCTGTCCCGTTTGCAGACGCTAAAAGCGAATGTTGCGCGCGAGATGGATGGTTATCGTCTGTACAACGTGGTGCCGCAGTTGTTCAACTTTATCGAAGATCTTACCAATTGGTATATCCGGCTGAACCGCTCGCGATTTTGGGGTGAAAAGGTTACGGGTGATAAAATTTCCGCGTACAGCACGCTCTATTCGGTGTTGTTGGAACTGTCACAAGTCATGGCGCCGTTTGCGCCATTCTTATCCGAGTATCTCTATCGTCAGTTGGCGGCCCTTTCTGGGCGCGCGCCCACACCTGTCTCAGTACATGTATGTGATTATCCCAAGGCTGAGGAAAATCATATTAAACCGGAGTTAGAAGAAGCGGTTGACCGAATGCAACAAGTGCTTCTGCTCGGTCGGCAAAAACGCGAGGAGGTTAAAATTGGTCTGCGCACGCCGCTGGCGAGTTTGACCATCATCAACCGAGATGGCGCCTTGTTGGCGCAGATCGAAAAGCTTGATCAATATATTCGCGACGAGCTTAATGTGGGTGCTGTGGCCTACTCTGAGGATGAGGGCGCGTTTATTGAGTTGGTTGCCAAACCCAATTTTCCGTTGCTTGGCAAGCGCCTGGGCAAGCAGATGAAAACTTTTTCGCAAGCCATCAGAAATCTTTCTCCAGAGCAAATTGTGACGCTTCAGGAGACGGGCGAAGTTGTGCTGCAAGGGGAGCGCTTTAGCGATTTAGAAATACAGGTTTTTCAGCAAGCGCGATCGGGAACCAATACCGTGTCCAATAGCATGATCGCGGTTGATCTGGATTGTCGACTGACGCCTGAATTGATTCGTGGTGGTTATGCTCGAGAAATGGTTAATCGGATGCAGCGAGCACGTAAAGAGCAAGGTTTCGATGTGAGTGACCGAATTACCGTGACCTATACGGCTGAAGCAGAGCTTGGTTTGGCGGCCGCTGAGTATGCAGAATATATCAAGGGTGAGGTATTGGCCGTGCAGTGGGCGCTCGATGAGGAGCAATGTGCTACGGCATGTGAAATTGACGGTTTGTCGTTTTCTTTTACGTTGCTCAAAGCACAAGTTTGATTTTTTTTTGGGTTGATGCGGAACGTTCGTATGCGTTATGAATTTATACCAGCGGCAGCTGATTCTGCGATAAGCCATGTAGGCACGTATCAACGCAGGCTGCCCGTTTCATTAGAGCGAATGTACGAAAATGCGCTCGATTGGGCTCATCTGCCGCATGTGCATAGTAGTAGTTTTTCAGATATCCAGCTGATAAGCAGTGGAGGGTTGGGTTGGCGCGCGCATCTTTTTTCCCCCGGTGGTAAGGAAAGTGTCATTGAGTTGTGCCTAGACCGATCACGCCGTCGCTGGATTACGCGCAACATTGAAGGCCCTAACGCGGGCGCTGAAATATGGACACACGTTTTTGTGGTCGCAAAACAGGAAATGGATCTTGTTATCGATTTTTTTGTCCCCGGCGTGCAGGCGCAGTCGCGGGATCAGGTTGGGATGGCTTATGCTCGGCAATACGAACGTCTTTATGACGAAGACGTGGAGATGATGACCGAGCGTCAGGCCCAGTTAGATCTGCGTATAGACAGTGTTGGCAAGACAGATGAGCTCAGCCTAAACGTTCCTGAGCAATCGGTGTTGCCCCATCTGGTTGAACTATCCGGTCGGCAATTTTGGCTAGATTACTTTAAGGGTCGATGGGTCGTATATCCAGCAGTCTGCCCTCATCAACTCGGGCCAATAGGTGGTCAGATCAATGCGGCGGGGGAAGTAACCTGCGCATGGCATGCCTATCGATTTGATGTCCTGTCAGGTGAATGCACTCACGGGGGACAATGCCGTTTCCCGGAGTTGCCGATTGTTGAAGCCAACGGCGCCGCGCTGAAGGTTTTTTGGGCCAAACAGCAGGCTTAGTTTCCGTCGTATTCTGTGGGTTTTTTATTGCGGTATGCAGTGATCGCTCGAGCGCGATCCTCGCTGGCCGCGGTGAGCAAATTTTGGTCGACGTCCATGTGCATGATGGCGTGATTCAAAGCATGGGCGATCTGATTAGCCGATTGCTTAATCATTTGTGCCGCCACTGGTGGTTTTGCGGCATAGTGCAAGGCCATCTTTTTGCAGGCTTGCATCACATCATTTTCCGCGACTAACTCATCTAATATGCCCCACGCAAGAAGCGTATGGTCGGTGATATGTTCCCCGCCGATTACCAGTCGCTTTGCGCGAGCGAGTCCCGCTAGGTTGATGATTAGCGGTAGGCTTTTCCACATTAGGTTTAGGCCGATGTCGATTTCTGGGTAGCGCATAAAACAACCGATAGCGCCGACGCGGAAATCGCAGGCTGTGGCAATGCATGCACCGCCGCCCATTGCTGCTCCGCGCCAGGCGGCAATGGTGATTTGATCCATTTTTAAAAGAGCTTCTATGCAGCGTTCGCCTGCGCGTTGTTGCCGACGGCGCTGCACTAAAGGCATTTTGCTCACGTCCAGTTCGTCCGAGAGATCCGCGCCTGATGAAAAGTGGTTGCCGCTGCCCGTGAAAATGACAACGCGGGTCTGGGTGTCTTCTCTAAAACTTAAAATTGCGCCCTCAATTTCTTCGAGATGGGCGTGGCTCAGCGCGTTGGCTTTTTGGGGTCGATTGAATTGAAGGGTTGCGATATGTCCTTGGCGGTGAACTTTAACGTGCTGGTAATGCATCTGCAGATGATAGCGTACATCGGGAAAAATGGTGAGGGATATCCGAAAGGGGGAGGGGAGGGGGAGTTCGGATATCCCTCTTGGAACAGATCTGGTTCCAATGGATGCAATGTTACCCAAAGTAACAAATAATGCAACAGTTGATACTGCAACGTATTGTTGCAAAAAAGCATGCAGCGTTGATACTGATGTCTGAGTTGTGACAACTGGAGGCGTAAGGGTGTTGGAGCCGAATTTTCATTGGGATGATTTTCGTTACTTTTTAGCCGTGGCCGCTGCGGGTAGCGTGCGCAATGCTGCGGTGATGCTTGAGGTGAATCCCTCCACGGTCACGCGTCGTCTGGAGGCGCTGGAAAAAGAACTGGGTGTATTTCTGTTCCGACGCTCGGTCAGGGGATTAACCTTGACTGCAGAGGGTGCTGACGTGGTGGAGCGCGTTCGCCAAATCAGTGATCAGCTGGCACACGTCAAGGCCGAGCTGATGTCAAATAATACCCACGTGGAGGGCCCCGTGAATTTGGCAATGCCTTTGTTTCTAGCACCTATCGTGTTGCCCGAACTGGCCAAGTTCAGGGTTGAATGTCCCGGAATTGAATTAAACTTTTTGCGCAGCCCGTTGGGTGTTCAAGCACTCGATGGGACCGCGGACCTATTAATCAGCGCAACGGATCATCCGCCGGAGAGCAAAGTAGGTCATCGGCTAGGTCAGATTGCGATGGCCGCATACGCAAGCAAGGCTTATATCAAAGACCGAGACCGCATTCATTTGGAAACTGCTGGCAGTTGGATCGACTTGGTAGGCACGGGGGAGTTTGTGTTGTGTGTTGCTCGATTGCGCGATGACTACTTCCCGGAAATTAAGGTGGGACTGCGCTGCGAAGAGATTGAATATCAACATGCCTGTATCAAAGCAGGTTTGGGTATCGGTATCCTGCCCTGTTACTTGGCTGAACCGGATCAGACTCTGCATCGGATTCCTGACATGCCAATCTCGATGAGTCCAATGTTGTGGTTGTTGAGCCATCCGGATTTGCGCCGATTGTTGCGGGTGCAGGTTGCCAGTGAGTTTATTCGCGCAGTTTTCGTGCAGCATGTGCACCGCGTCAAAGGCTCATTGTTGCAGACTAAATCCTAATCTATACAGCGGCTTGGCGGGCTTGTTCGGCGAGGAATTCATGCACTTGCTCGATTGGTCCAGCGTATTTCACGCGTGGTTTTTTTTTCTCGAGTTGATAGTCATACATCGGGTCATAGTAGCCGTTGAGCAATGCATGAACCCAGCTGTGATGTGAATTGTTGCCCGCAAATGCTTTGATCAGCAGGTTATCAATGGTTTTGTGGCGTGAGTCGCCTAGCCGCTTGGATATGCGCTTGAGTGAATCTCGGTAGCGTTTTTCTAACACAAGGGGCGGTTCTGCTGCCAGCGCCTGGTGGATGTATTCGTCGACGATGTGTTCTACACGAGATTCTACGCTCGCTTCAATTAAAACGAGGCTGGTCTGCTGCATTCGGTGATGCCAGCGTTCGGGTAGAGCCAGTCTGCCGATCGTGCGGCTTTCGTCTTCGAGCACTACAATAGGCTGGTCATGGTTGGCGTAGGCTACCGCCAGGGCATTTTCAAAACTAGCCGGAGTGGGTTGCGCAGAGCCATGCGCGCCGAAGGCAGAGCCACGGTGATGTGCTATGCCCTCCAGGTCAATGCTGGTGTTCAAACGCTGGATCAACACAGTTTTTTTGACCCCTGTGCGCCCGGCAATGACCCACCAGGGGCGCTGGTTTATGCTTGCTTGATCTAGAGTATCAAGACAAATTTGCCGCAACTGCTTGTATCCACCGGTGACCCGAGTCACCGAATAGCCGGCGTTTTTGAGCCATTGTTGGGCGATTTGCGAACGCTGACCACCCCGCCAACACATAATCATGGCCTGCGGATTTTGTTTCACAAAGCTGATCCAGCCTTCGACTCTAGCCGATTTTAGGGCGCCGCTGACCAGTTCGTGTCCCAGCTTGGTTGCTGCAGCATTGCCCAGAGTCTTGAAGGCAAGACCCACTTGAGCGCGTTCTTGGTCGTCTAAAATAGGCGCATTATGACTGTTGGGCATTGCCCCTTTTTGGAATTCTATGGGTGCTCTGACGTCAAGCAGAGGCATGTATCCACGCAGCAGGCTCAATTTCAATTGATCTTACGGTGTTTGCTCTGTGACTGTTGTTCGGGCTTCGAATAAGCCCAAATGCTTCTTCAATATATCTATCACGTCATCTCGATTGTTATCAGTCGCGATTTGGATGGCTTTGAGCTGCAGATTTTTAGCGCCAGCGAAGTCGCCGGTTGCTGCATGGGTCGCAGCCCAGGTGTCCAGATACTCTGGTCGTGCCATTGCCTGCTCACTGGCTGTCATCAGTTTGTCCATGATTTGTTTTGCATAACGGGTGCGTTGCAGGCGAGGAATCGTGCTCACAGTCAACGTCCAAGCGACCTCGTTAACAATATCTGCGTCCTTGGGGTCTATGTTGACTGCTTTTTTGTATGACCTGACGGCGCGTGACGTTGACATTCGAGTGCCGATACCCTTCGCATGTAAATTCCCCAGTACCACCATGGCCTCTGCGCTGCTGGTTAAATCCTCGAGCCATTGGCGTGCTTGTTCCTGATCTTGTTTTGAGGTGGAGGGTGTTTGCGCGCCGGATGAAATGAATCTGCCGTAGATGATTTTTGCCTCTGTATTGTTCAGGCTCGCGGCTTTTCGGAAGTAGTTGGCGGAGGTTTCTGTGTTTTGTGGGACTTCTCGCCCAGCGCTGTAAAGGTAACCTAAGTACATCAACGCATCCGCGTTGCCGAGCTCGCCCGCCTGCTCGAGCAGTGGGATGCTCGCAACACGATTGTCTTCGCCGTAAACGTCGTTGAGATATAGATTGGCTAAAATATACATCGCATCAGTTGACCCCATAGCGATGGCCTGCAGATGATTTTCAAGCGCCAGTTGAAGGTTTTCTTCGCGTTCGGATGCCACGTCGCTGGCTTCTGCTTTGACCAGATAAATGCTCGCCAGTAAAGAATTGGCTAAAACATTTTCAACTCGCGCCGCGACGCGCAGCCAGCTGATGGCGTCGTCATAGTTTTGTTCTAGACTGAGAAACCTGCCAATTGCAGCTTGTGCTGCAGTGTCCCTGCCGGCTGCTAGCCAACGCATCAAGGCCCACGGGCTTTTCATTTGCGCTTGTGATGGCCCGGAGCCGGATGGGTGCTCCGCCAGCGCACTCGAGGCTTGCGCAAATCCCTCTAGCATGGGTGCAAGGTCAAAATGTAGCTGGTCAAGTTGTGCTTGCTCTGGTTGCACGACCAATAACAAACGAAAATTATCAACGGCCGTGGTTTGATACAGCGCGCCAACGGGTTTCGTTGAGCGGTTTATAGCGTAGGTGCGTGCATCGTTAATCGTTAACACTGGAAACGGCGCGCCAGCGCTGCCGTCTCCGTTTGCGCGCATTTCATTCTGCAGTTGGGCAAGCACTGTCTTATGGTATTGCTGCGCTTGGGTGGATTCGACGTAGGCATAAAACCGGCTGAGGGCATAATGTCCTGTTTGACTGTGCGGGTAGATGTCTAATATCGCGGAACCGATGCTGCCCAGTTTGAGTGGTTCATCGACTGCGAGCTGCAGAGCTTGGTTCTCCAGCTCCAATAATCGTTTCAAGCGTTCGATATAATCGGGTTCATTGACGAAGCTCTGCCGGTGATCGCCTTGGCGCTCAAGGGAGCCGCTCTCGGTCGCAGACGCCTGTGTATTGGGTGATGAACCTGTTTGGCAGGCAGAGCTTGCGAGAATCGATATGCTGAGACCGAAGATTAGAATTTTGTGCATGGGCAGTTTATAGCATCCAATAGGGTGTATGAACAAACTGGGCTGTGCCCTTTGGTGGCGGATGAATCGTTTGCTCGAATATGAGGGGATTGAGTTTGGGTGATCTGATTGCTGCGCACAAGGTTTCAATGGTTGTGCTTGCAAAAATCAGCGCTACACTTGGCGGCAAGCTCACTCGCTAGGATTTTACTATGGCCTTCGGAACTCAGTTAGTTTTGCCCACGGCAGGGCAGGCGTTACCCGGACGTGCGCAGCCTATCCCAGTACCTGACCACCATTACGTCAACGGGCGGCAACTTCAAGGTCCGTTCCCTGCCGGCCTTGAACAGGTGCAGTTTGGCATGGGCTGTTTTTGGGGGGCGGAGCGCAAGTTTTGGCAGTTGTCTGGGGTGTATACCACCGCGGTAGGTTATTCAGGTGGCCTGACGCCTAATCCAAGTTATGAGGAGGTGTGTAGCGGCGGCACAGGGCATGCGGAAACTGTTTTGGTGGTTTATGACCCGCATGAAATTAGTTTCGAGGCGCTGTTGAAAAACTTTTGGGAGGGTCACGACCCTACCGAAGGCATGCGCCAGGGTAATGATGTTGGTACGCAATACCGGTCTGTGATTTACACCTATGACAGCGCGCAGATTGCAGCGGTTGAGCAATCTTTAGCAACCTATCAAAAGGCGCTTTTGTCTGCTGGATATCCAGAGATTACAACTGAAATCAAAGCCGCACCGACATTTTTCTATGCGGAGCACTTTCATCAACAGTATTTGGCGAAGGTGCCAAATGGTTATTGTGGTTTAGGAGGAACGGGGGTGAGCTGCGATATCGAGCCGTTGGTGCGGTTGGATGCGTAACGGGGGTTAAGTGATGTGGCTGCGGGATTTGCCGCAGCGTGTGCAGATCTGCCGACTGACCAATTTGCCTTGCTTGACGTCGAATTGTTTTTTACCGTCAAAGGCCCACTTATGAAACCCGCTTTTACAGAGCGTGTCGCCTTTCGCGCGGGCTTTAATTTTCTGTTTTTTAAATTTTTTAAGGTCTATGGGTGTACTCAAGATAAGGTCACCTTTGAGGTAGAGGGGGAATTGTACCCAATCCGGTGTCGGCTGTTCGCATAGGATGGTGATTATGCAGGGGTAAGATCTGGAATTTTTTTGTGCCTTGAAAAGCTGAAATCGGCGCATCCAGAGAAGAAGATTTTTCAGAGAGGTTTTTAGATAAGGAGTTTGGTATGGCTTATCCACTGAAAGGGATCAGAGTTTTAGATTTATCGAGGGTGTTGGCCGGGCCTTTTGCGGGTCGCATGCTCTGTGATCTTGGTGCTGATGTAGTGAAACTGGAGCCGCCTGAGGGTGACGTTACGCGCTTTTGGGGGCAAAAAGTGGGGGGTGTCTCTGGATATTTCAACCAACAGAATGCGGGGAAACGAGATATTTCCGTAGATCTGAGAGACCCGCGAGGGGCCGAGTTGGTGAAAAAATTAGTCGTGCAGGCTGATGTACTGATTGAAAATTTCCGGCCAGATGTGATGGGCCGTTTAGGACTTGATTACGCCACGTTGGCTGCGTTAAACCCGCGCTTGATTATGTTGTCGATATCAGGCTTTGGCGCGAGTAATGGAGACAGTGCCCGTGCGGCTTACGCACCTATTGTGCACGCTGAATTGGGTCTGGTGGCGCGTCAGGCAACCATTAGCGATGCATTTCCTGCCGATATTGCCTGCTCGGTAGCGGATACGAATGCTTCATTGCACGGCTTGGTTGCGCTATTGGCTGCGCTTTATGCGCGCGGCCAATCAGGCCAAGGTGAGCATATCGACTTGGCGATGGTGGACGCGAGTCTGGTGACCAATGATGGCATGGCTTATGCGATGGATGGCCTTGACAGACCGCCACCCAACGAAGTTTTCGAGACAGCCGGTGGTAATCTGATGTTGGCCGGTGAATTTCGCTATATCTGGAAGTGCTTGACAAAAATTTTCGATCTCAGCGATGGTCTTGGCGAGGACGCGTCACTAACAGAAAAAATTGCTGCGCGGCGTGCAGCGGTGGATCATTTCTTTAATCATACCTGTGGCGATCGCGCGCAGGTAATCGCGGCACTGGATCAAATGAATATTGCTTGGGGGGACGTTCGCGATGCGCAAGAAGCGGCTTCCCTGACCAGCGTGCAGGCGCGGGGAGCCTTGACGGAAGTAGATGATAGAGCCGGAGGGACGCGCACCATCACCCAGTCGCCCTATCATTTCAAGCATCTGGAAGCCGCTGTGCAGGCTGGCGCTCCCCATCTCGGGGAACATAATCGGGAAGTCCTTGAGGAGTGGCTGGGCTTTGATGCGGCGCAATTTGCTGATTGGCATGAGGTGATGGTGCAGAAATTACCTTGAAAAAAGCTAATTGGGCGCAGTGTCTGAATACAATGAATCAGGTCAGAGTAGAGCAAGGTAGATAAAGGCATGTCGCGGCTAGGAATAGGTATTGATTTTGGCACCACAAATTCGGCCGCGGCCGTGTTCGATGGTCGTCAGGTCTGTTTGATTCAGCTTGAGTCCGTTGATTCTGTCATGCCTTCAGCCACGTACATCGATGCGCAGATACAAACAAAAACAGGCCAGGCGGCGATTGATCAATATATCTGTGACAACACCGGACGCACGGTTGAAATGATTCCTGAGGTGGTCGCTGAAATCAGTCAGTTTGTTGAGCATGGTGACGGCGCGCAAATCAATGAAGTGGAGACATCGACGCAAAAAATTTACGGTGCCCCGGTTACCGATGCGGGGCTACAAGGTCGGTTGTTTCGCGGTACAAAACGTCTCTTAGGCGATGAGCGGGTGCGACGTCTGATGGTGTTTGATCAGCCTTTTAGGCTTGTTGCGCTGATTACGCCATTGTTGTTGCGCATTCAGCAAAAACTGAACTCGCATACGGGATTGGCCGTTGATTATGCGCATATAGGTCACCCGGTTAACTTTGAAGGACGTGGTAAACATCGAAACCCGTTAGCCCTGGACCGATTGTCCGAAGCCTATAAACATGCGGGTGTGACGCAACAGGAGTTTTATGCAGAACCCATTGCGGCGGCCACAAGTTATCTGCATTCACATGCTCAAAGCGAGGGGGAGTTGTTGCTCACCGTGGATTTTGGCGGCGGCACATTGGATCTGTGTGTCCTGCGCAAGCGGGCCTCGGGGTTTGATGTTGTGGCCACTCACGGCATTGGCTTGGGAGGTGACCATATAGACCAATTGATGTTCAAACATTGGCTGTTCCCCTTGCTGGGGGAGGGAGAAATTTGGGTTCGCAAAGGGTTTGACCGCGAACGGATTGAAACTCGTTTTCCCTTTGAAGATTTTGCAGATCTTTTGCTTAATTGGGCGGTGACCTACACCTTGAACCAGAATAAATTCACCACACCTGTCATGGCGTGTATTGAGCAAGGTGGTCCGGGCAAACGAAAATTTGAGCGCCTGCGTGAGGTCATCAAACATAACCTCAGCTACCTTTTATTTGCGCACATCAAAGCGGCGAAAGCACAATTGTCGTCCCACCATCAAGCGCGGTTAGATATTCCTGAAATTGATGTCGACGTGATTCTGCATCGCAGTGAGTTCGAAACCCTGATCGAAGAACCTCTGCGTCAGGTGGCGGATGCCTGCGACTCAGTGCTTCGGCGTGCCGGGGTTGTGGCTGCAGATATAGACATTGTTTTACGCACGGGTGGGTCAAGTTTCATACCCTCGGTCATAGACTTACTGGAAAAGCGATTTCCTCGTCGTGTGGTGTCTCATGATCCATTCACCAGCGTCGCGACAGGTCTTGCGATTGCCAATTATGCATCCATCAACGCCCTTAAGAGCTGATCGGTCCTGTTTGGCGGGCGGGTTGGCTGTGGTTGTCAGCGTTCTCTAGGGGGTTGCCAGTTCGCGTCCAGGGTATAAAAAAAAGTTTTTAGCATCCGATAGGTCAGCCCCCAGATAAAGTGCCCGCGTGCCAGTTTATAGCCATTAAAAACGGTAGGAGCGCCTGCCATAGGCTTGGTTTCTGTGGCATGCAGGCTGTTATCTGCCATCGCGTTGAGGGGAGCCCAAACGACCTCGGCGACTTCATAATTTGGATTAAAAATTGGGTCTCCCTTGATTTGGAAGACATGAGGTGCAATCAGCATATCCAACACCCTGCCTTTTGGTTGGGCAAGTTGATGATCAAGCGCGCCTAGGTAGTTGTCATGATGTAAGTCCAGCCCAGTTTCTTCCATGGTTTCACGCATGGCGGTAGCAGCAAACGATCCATCTTCGGGCTCTATGTGTCCGCCGGGAAATGCCATATGACCGGACCACGGGTCCCCTTTCTGTTGAGCCCGCTGGATAAACAGCATTTCTGGTCCTTGGTGGGTATCTCTTACGACAATAGCAACCGCTGCTTGACGTGTGGTCGGCTTAGGCGTCACAACCGTTGGGGTGTGGTCTGCGAGCTGTTGACGAATTTGGGGTAGTGTAAACACGGGTGTTTGTTTGCTGGAAAACAGGCATCATAACCTACCGCCAAAAATGATGTAGGTCATAACCGAAATGACTGCTGATAAACCAGCTTTACGATCTGCCAGTAATGGATGTTTTGTGTGTGGTCCAGGAAACCCTATTGGTCTGGGGGTAACTTTTTTCATGGATGACGCGGTTTGCCGTGGGGAATTTGTGCCTGGGCCTGAACATATGGGCTACGATCAAGTGACTCATGGAGGAATCGTCTTTAGTTTGCTGGACGATGTGATGGCGAACTGGATTTGGCTGCAGGGGGAACAATGTTTTACAGCGCGCGCCGATATTCGTTATCGCGCTGAGTTGCGCATTGGTACACCGGTGCGATTGGAAGGTCGTTGTGTGAAACGCAAAGGGCGTTTGGCACAAATGTCGGGGGAAGTGGTGCGAATCGCCGATGATTTTGTTATTGCCCAAGCGTCTGCCTCGTTCATGATTGTGCCGCCGGATGGCGAGCTAAGTTAAGACATGTGTCTCTGCTAGCGTCATGTTGATGTACGGTAGTGTTTGTCTAGCCACGTTAATATGGCCTGTGTTGTCTCTTGCGGGCATTCTTGTTGGATCCAATGTCCGCAGGGCAAATTTACAACGCTAAGGTTCTCGACATACTGATCTAAATCTGGAAGGGCGGGCACCATGTCGTGGTCGCCGTAGATCATCAGTGTTGGCTGACTGATGTGTTGCTTGTAATCGCCGATGATACCCCAGTTGTGGGTGAAATTGCGGTACCAGTTGATTCCGCCGGTGAAGCCTGAGAGGGCAAAAGCATTACTGAATACTTTGAGTTCTTCGGGTTTCAGCAAGGGCTCCCCAGTGGCATGCTCGGCGGATGCCATGGAGAGAAAAGGCATGCCTTGCGCGGCGGGCGCAGGTTCGTAAAGCCATTGTTTTGTGCGATAGAGGTTGTTTAAGAACTGGTCTCGGTGCGTATCAAAATGCCGGTCCGCCACGCCCGGTTGACGATTGAAGTGGACAATATAGAAATTTTCACCCAAAGCCGATTCCCAGAAGCCCACCCATTCGCTGGGTCCTCGTGGCATGAAGGGCACACTCAGGTTGATGATGCCGCTGACGCGGTTGGGGTGCATCATGGCCAAATTCCAAACTACAATTGCGCCCCAATCGTGCCCGAGAAATAAGGCGTCTTGGTATCCGTAATGATCTAATAAACCGACCAAGTCATCGGTCAGGTGCGTGATGTCATAGTCGGTGACCCGCTCTGGCCGGGCAGAGCCCCCGTAACCGCGCTGGTTGGGTGCTATGACATGAAAACCCGCATCAACAAGCGGTGCAAATTGGTGACGCCAAGAGTAGGCGTGTTCCGGCCAGCCATGACAAGCCACGATAGGCCGTCCCGTTCCGGCACTAAAGACTTCCAGTTCGATTCCGTTGGTACTGATTTTTTCTGGCGCGGGGAAAGGCATCGTGTTTAATAATCCGGTAACATCTTGGACGATGTGTAGAGTAAAACGATTTTTGCTTCAGGCAAACTTGTTTGCACAAGCGAGCATGGCACCCCATTGATCCATCAAGAGAGAATTTTATGAGTGACGGCGACCACCGGGGGCCCGCGGCGCCCGGTTTTGATACATTGGCTTTGCATGCTGGGCAATCGCCAGACCCGACAACCGGGGCGCGAGCGACACCGATTTATCAGTCTGCATCGTTTGTTTTTCCGGACTCCGATTACGCGGCAGGTTTGTTTAATATTGAGCGTGCGGGCCACGTTTATTCGAGATTATCCAATCCCACCAATGCCGTGCTGGAAGAGCGAATGGCGGCGCTAGACAGGGGGGTTGGTGCGATAGTCACGGCTAGCGGCCAGGCGGCTGCACATTTGGGAATTGCTACGCTGCTGGGTGCTAATGATCATATTGTGTCTTCGCGTTCCTTATATGGTGGTACGCACAATTTACTTGAGTACACGCTGAAGCGATTTGGC
>DGQF01000029.1:1041-45533 GCA_002389675.1 Gammaproteobacteria bacterium UBA4421 | reverse complement strand
CGCTTGCCTAAGTGCGCTTGCTTTACCCATAAACAGGCATCTGTACCTAGCGCAACCTCAACCACACTTTGCGTTAAAGCGTCTCTCACCTCACGCCATCGCGAGATGAATCGTGCTTTGCGCGCTCTCATATTATAGCCAAAGCTGCGCCAGGTAAGAAAGAATACTTTCTTGCGAGTCAGCGAAATTGTTGCGGGGCGGGTGTTCAGTACATCGAGGCTAGAATGCCGAACCCGATGCGTGGTAGCGCTTTATTACGCGAGCAGTGAGACGCCAGAATTTAACTTTTTAGTACAAAAATATCACTATATTATTTAGATGTACGATATTAATTTACTTATAGATCAAGAAAAAGAATTCGTGCCCAAAAACCCCTTCAATGCGATCGAAACACCATCAGACAACCGAAGCACACTCTTACTTGCTTTAAACTCGCTTGGCCGCTTCAAGACATGGCCGTTGAGTTCGAGTTGCTGGATAAACGATGAAAATGCTGCGCGTCGGGGCTTATTAAATCTTATGGTGTCGAAGGTATCGTCTATGCCATTATCCGCTCCAGCGGCCTCCGCTGAGTGCAATACTAGCAGCAACTCCAAACCATAAGGCTTAGAAAAATACATCCGCAACCCTTCGTGCGAAAGTGCCGTATGAAGGATATGTAGATTCATCACGCCGCTTGCCTCCACAAAATTGAGGACTCACTTTTGCGTAAGTTTAGATCACAAACAAGATCCTTAACGCGCCATTTATATCACCTACGATATTTATTATATATAAAAGAATTCAAAAAGAGTCAGTAACTGCTTCTAGTCAACGTACATCAACAAAAGACTAGCAGTCAACCCTCTGAGGCAGGCGCACACACAGCGTTAATCCATCTGGGTCAACAGCAGTCACATCATAAAAAGCGCCGCCGCCGCTGGCCACAGCATAAGTGATCCCGTCTTGATTTCGCGGCCGCCAACCAATCGCCGCTTCAATCGCGGCCAGATCCGCAAGATTGTTCGCGTAGCGGCCTGTCCGCAAAAAGTAGTCCTCCTGGAATATATGCATCGACTGGATATTGTTACGCAGCACACCTTCTTGCGCTGTCGTTACATACCGCTGATAGGCCGGCACCGCAAAACCAAGCAAGACTGCCATGATTGCGACCGAAACCAACATCTCCATCAGCGTAAAACCGGCTGAACGAACGTTCAAGACGCGACTGACGAGCTTGAGCTCAGGCGATCTGCTAATCACTGACAATATATTTAGCTCTTATGATCATGTGGACGTAATGCCAACCAACGTAAAAAGAGCAGTTAACCTGCTCTTTTTACTATCGCTGGCGACGTTCAGCAACTGCTAGCACGAGGCCCAACAAACGTCTTGGGTTGCAGCTGTCACACCTGCTAAATCACCGTAAGCCGGTCGGGTAAGGGTCACCTTCAACGTATTGGCTGCAATGGTTCCAGTAACTGCAACGCCTATCGTTCCATCAGCGGCAGAGGCATCAGCGGCAAAAGCAGCGCCACCCTCTGGGGATCCCGTAGCCACTTTACTGGCACCCATCTCAGAGTTAAAGAGCGCTTCCCAGTCAGCCGTCCAAGCGTCACGCTCGCCGGAAATTGTGGCACGGACTAGAGAGCCCATCTGCAAACCGGTTCGAATACTCTGCATCTCTGTTCGCACCAGATCGGCCGCCGCTTCATAATGCGTGTTCACTTTTGCCGTGTTCGCCGTTTGGATATAAGACTGGTACGCCGGTAATGCGACCGCAGCCAAAATACCGATAATTGCCACAACAATCATCAGCTCTATTAAGGTAAAACCTTTCTGTTTTGTGTTCTGCATTGAACTATCAACTCCCTTTTACGTTATTTCCTTGGGCATTTACTCACCGACACTGACATGTCTCGCCCGCTGCGCATCACGATGCAAACCGTGTGCCAACTTTATAAATCCCCCATAAATTATAATTTCCATATGGATTACAACGAGTTAGGAAACCCCAATCGGCTCGCCGGCTTTTTTTGCAACCCAGCTTCACCTGCTGCACAACTGGCGCAATGCACGAGCCACGTCACTTGCTGACACTGAGCGTCACACCGTGTGACAGCAATTCAAGCATTCCTCCACGCCAGTTCTAGAATCGACCGTCTGGCAGAGCACCTCTATCGGTTTTATAAATGGGCATCGGCCATATCCGAGGCTTCAATTTGTGATGGGTTTATCGGCAGTTTTTTACACCGCACATAAACTACCCCACTCAATCTAGAGCACATCAACGTGTTCAAACTTGAGATCGAGATGCGCTATGGGAAAGGATTCACCGGCAAATAATTGCCACTGCAAAAGGACTACGACACACAATGGCGACAGAATCAATACAGCTGTCCGGCCTGACTCGCAGACTGGTCGACGAGGGTGTCATTGAGGTTGAGAAAGCCCTTAAGGCCACCGAACAAGCTCAGACAAACTCTATCCCCTTGGTATCGTATCTGGTACGCAATGGCCTTGTTGACGCAAGGACAATCGCCACCAGCGCGGCCAATGAGTTCGGCATCCCGCTCATGGACCTTTCAGCGTTCGACCTAGAAAGCGCGCCGCGGGACCTTGTCAAAGAACAGTTAATCAGGCGACACAACGCGCTACCACTGGTACGTCGCGGCATTCGTCTATTTGTGGCCGTTTCAGACCCAACCAATCTACAGGCACTGGATGAAATCAAATTTCACACCGGTGTGAATACCGAGCCGGTTCTCGTCGAAGAGGACAAACTTGCCGCTCTGATCGAACAATTCCTCAGCCAAACAGAAGACGATGGCCTCGGTGACCTGGACGGCGGAGATTTAGACGACCTAGATCTTGATGTCTTTGAGGAAACCGCCGATAACGACGACGAAAATGTCGCCAATGCGACAGATGACACGCCCATCGTGAGATTTGTCAACAAAATGCTGCTCGACGCCATTCGCACCGGCGCCTCAGACATTCATTTTGAGCCGTATGAAAGATCCTATCGTGTTCGTTTTCGCACCGACGGCATTCTTCATGTCGTGAGCACACCACCGCAAAATCTTGGAAAACGGCTGGCTGCACGACTCAAAGTCATGTCGGAGATGGATATTTCTGAGCGCAGAATGCCACAAGATGGCCGCATTAAAATGAAGCTTTCTAAAACCCGCGCCATCGACTTTCGCGTTAACACCCTGCCCACACTATGGGGCGAAAAAGTGGTCCTGCGGGTACTAGATCCAGCAAGCGCCAAAATGGGCATTGAAGCGCTGGGTTTCGAAGACAATCAAAAAGCACTCCTGACCGAGTGCTTGCATCGGCCGCAGGGCATGATTCTTGTCACAGGCCCTACCGGGAGCGGCAAGACCGTCTCACTCTATACGAGTCTCAATATCCTCAACACCCAAGAACGTAACATCGCAACAGCCGAAGATCCGGTAGAAATTAACCTTGACGGCATCAATCAAGTGAACGTAAATCATCGCGTCGGACTGGATTTTTCCACCGCGTTGCGCTCTTTTCTACGCCAAGACCCGGATGTTGTAATGGTTGGCGAAGTACGCGATCTCGAAACCGCAGAAATCGCCATAAAAGCAGCACAGACGGGCCACATGGTGCTGTCAACGCTGCATACCAATTCAGCACCCGAAACCCTGACGCGTCTAAAAAATATGGGTGTGCCTAGCTTCAACCTCGCCACCTCCGTCAACCTGATTATTGCGCAGCGATTGGCAAGACGTCTATGCATTGAATGCAGGATGGCTGTCGATCTTCCTCAAGAAGTTCTTTTAGAAGCCGGCTTTACCGACACAGACATCAAAACCGGTTTCGAAATATTTGAAGCCAACGACAGTGGCTGTAGCAAGTGCAACAGCGGCTACAAAGGAAGAATTGGCATCTATGAAGTGGTCAAAATCACACCCGAGTTATCACGCATAATTATGGAGGACGGCAACGCGTTAGATATTGCCCTGCAAACGAAAAAACATGGCTTTAACGATTTGCGTCGGTCGGGATTAATCAAGGTTATGCAGGGGATTACCAGTTTGGCCGAAGCCAATCGCGTAACCACCGGTCACTAGCATGAAATACAAACCGCATCGCGGCCAATCGAGGTAAACAGCATAAATGACCGAACGAACCGTATTTATTTGGGAAGGTAAGGATAAACAGGGGCGCAAGACCAACGGCGAGATTAACTCGACCACCGCGGCCATCGCCAAAGCTGAACTGCGGCGTCAGGGCATCGCGCCAGACCGAGTAAAAAAGAAATCAGCCGGCATTTCGTTAAATGGCGGTGCCAAGGTAAACGCAGCAGACATTGCGCTGTTCACCCGGCAAATGGCGACCATGATGCGCGCTGGTGTGCCGTTGGTGCAGTCTTTCGATATTGTCGCCGACGGCGTCGACAAACCTAAACTGGCAACGCTCATTCGCGATATTCGTCAAGACGTTGCCAGCGGCAACTCGTTCGCCTCGGCGTTAAAACGGCACCCCACTCAATTTGACGACCTATTTTGTAATCTTGTTGATGCAGGAGAATTGTCAGGCGCTTTAGAGACAATGCTGGATCGAATCGCCACCTACAAAGAGAAAACAGAATCTCTCAAGGCTAAAGTGCGCAAGGCGATGACATATCCTATCGCGGTGACAATTGTTGCGTTTATCGTTTCAGGCATTCTACTGATCAAAGTTGTACCCCAGTTTGAACAGGTTTTTCAGGGCTTCGGCGCTGAACTCCCCGCTTTTACCAAGTTAGTCATCAGTTTTTCGGAATTCGCGCAGGCCTACTGGCTAGCCATCACCGCCAGCCTCATAGGCGCAGGTCTTGCTGTATCGTCGTTGCACCGGCGCTCCAAAGCATTGCGCGATTTATTGGATCGGTTGAGCCTGAAACTACCCATAGCAGGTGATATCATCACCAAATCGTCAGTTGCACGTTACGCAAGAACCTTATCCACCACTTTCGCAGCCGGGGTACCCCTTGTGGACGCACTCAATTCAGTCGCCGGATCAACGGGAAACAGCGTCTACGTCAATGCGGTTTATCGGATACGCGACGACGTTTCCACCGGTCAACAGCTCAATTTTTCTATGCGCAGCACCGGTGTTTTCCCCAACATGGTCAACCAAATGGTCGCCATCGGCGAAGAAGCCGGTGCTTTAGACGAAATGCTAGACAAATCGGCGTCGTACTACGAAGAGCAGGTGGACAATGCGGTAGACAATCTCACCAGCTTAATGGAACCAGTGATTATGGGTGTCCTTGGCACGCTAATTGGTGGCTTGATCATTGCGATGTATCTGCCCATCTTTGGGTTGGGTGCAGTCGTTAGCCAGTAACCAAGAGGGGACCTCGTGTCTGTAGACCTGATCATGACCTACGGTTATATCGGCGCCCTGTGCCTACTATGGACATTTTTGTGTGTCGGCAGCTTTTTGAACGTGGTCATTCATCGATTGCCCATTATGTTGCAAAACAATTGGGCACAAGAAGCACGGGCAATGCTCTCAATTGAACCGCAAGAAAACACCCATGGCACGCCATTCAACCTCGCCATACCTCGCTCCCGATGCCCTCGCTGCGAACGCCAGATAAGGCTATGGGAGAACATACCGGTCATAAGCTGGTGCATGTTGAGAGGGAAATGTGCGGGCTGTAAAAATTCAATCCCACGGCGCTATCCCGCGGTCGAGCTAATCACCGCCATCATCTCAATGATGGTAATCAGCAACTTTGGCTTCACCACGCTTGGATTATTTATTTGTATCCTGACCTGGATGCTCATCGCGGCAACGTTTATCGATTTTGACCATCAACTACTGCCTGATCAGATCACCTATCCGCTATTGTGGTTGGGTCTATTGGCCAACGGCTTTTTAAGTACCACAGTGCCACTCATCGATGCTGTTACCGGCGCGATGGTTGGATACCTTTTTTTGTGGGGTATTTATTGGCTGTTCAAACTTATCACTCACAAAGAGGGCATGGGCTACGGGGATTTCAAACTGCTGGCAGCTTTGGGCGCGTGGACGGGCTGGCAGGCCTTGCCCAGCATAATTTTAATTGCTGCAGCACTTGGCCTGTTTTATGGGCTGTGGCAAATTCTTCGCGGCCAACATACCACCTCCCAGGCAATCGCTTTTGGGCCGTTTCTAGCCATTGCAGGCTGGGTAACCCTCGTCTTTCGTGATACCGTTTTAGGTTTTTTTCTACTCTAAACAATACACATGAGAAAATATCTAGTGGGCCTTACCGGTGGGATTGGCAGTGGCAAAAGTGCCGCTGCCGAGCGTTTTGCTGCCCACGGCATTGCGTGTGTTGATGCGGACATCGCAAGCCGGGCAGTGGTTGAGCCCGGGACCACCGCGTTATCCCAAATAGTCGACTATTTTGGGCAAACCATGCTCAACGACGACAAGCACCTGAACCGCAGCGCTTTGCGGCACGTAGTCTTTGCAGACACCAACAAACGTCAGTGGCTGCAACAGCTATTACACCCATTAATTACAAATTACCTAAAAACACATATTGCCCAGGCTAGCTCAGCCTATGTGGTTTTGGTCAATCCCTTACTCATCGAGACGCGTCAAAACCATTGGTGCGATCGCGTTTTAGTGATCGACGTGCCCGAAGCTCTGCAGCTCGCTCGGACCACCGCACGCGACAACAATACGCCGGAACAAGTGCAGAACATTATGCGCGCCCAGCTTGATCGAAAAAGCAGATTAGAGGCGGCAGATGATATTATCGTTAACGACCAATCCCGCAGCCAACTGGCGCAGGACGTCGACCATCTCCACAATATCTATGAGCAGCTATGTCAGAAACCTCTCGTATAATTCAGTGCCCAACTTGCAAAACCAGTTCGATCTGGAGCACACAAAACCCATCTCGCCCCTTTTGCTCCGAACGATGCAAGCTGATTGATCTCGGGGCATGGGCAAATGAAGAGCATCAAATTGTTGGCGATGCCAACTATGAAGGTGTCAATTCAGACGACTTATCTTAGATATAGTAAAAAAGACAGGATCAGCTGCGATATTCTGCGTTTATGCGGACATATTCGTAAGACAGGTCTGTCGTCCAGAGGGTCTCCGAGCTAACGCCAAGACCCAGATCTATTGTGATGACAAATTCGTCCTGAGCTAAAACGGCGCTACCCCGAGCGTCGGTATAATCAGAGGCCATCAGCCCACCTTCAGCGACTTGAACATCATCTAAAAACAACTGCACTTTATCAGGGTTTAACCCCGGCACAGGCGCACGACCTATTGCCATGCAAAAGCGACCCCAATTTGCATCGCCCGCAAACAGCGCCGTCTTCACCAATGGCGATTCCGCAATTGTATAGGCCACGCTCAAACAATCGTCACTGGATCGCCCTCCGCGAACACAAATTGTCACAAACTTAGTGGCACCCTCTCCATCTCGAACAATAGCCTGTGCCAACAGTCGACTGAGCTCAATCAAAGCCCGCAACAGAACAAAATAATTAGGATGTTCGCGCCCATTAATCACCTGATGATCCGCACAACCGGTTGCGGCAAACATAAAACAGTCGTTAGTCGAGGTATCACCATCCACCGTAATGCGATTGAAACTCTGCATCGCCGCATCACTCACCAAATGCTGCGCTGCCTCATAAGTGACATGAGCATCGCAGGCCACATAAGCCAACATAGTGGCCATATCTGGTTTTATCATGCCAGAACCTTTGGCTATTCCGGTGAGGGTAATCGTTTCCCCATCGAGTTCACACTGCAGTGAGTAGCCTTTGACAACGGTGTCGGTTGTCATAATTGCGCGGGCCGCGGACAACCAACCATCCTCGTTCAAGCCTGCAGCAGCTTTCTCCAAAGCGCCGTTGATCTGTGCAACTGGCAGGCGTTCACCGATCACACCTGTCGAAAACGGCTGCACCTGAACCTCGGATATGTCTAATAATCGCGCAACTTGCCTACAAACTGCATGCGCATCCTCTAAACCCGGCGCGCCCGTTGCGGCATTAGCATTGCCACTATTCACCACCCAAGAGCGGCTGGTCGACTGCCGCTGCCGCGCCAATTGCACCGGCGCAGCCGCAAAGTGTGATTGCGTATAAACCCCTGCAATCTGGGTTCCCGGGCAGAATTCGAACAACGCAAGATCATCACGAAGGTTTTGTTTTATCCCGGCAGGTGCGCTCGCAATCCGCACACCCGGCACAGCTCGCAAGTCAGCAGCATCATGTAAATTTACCGCCACGCAAAGCCCCTTGCGCTAAACCACTTGGCCGTGGCATTGCTTAAACTTCTTGCCTGAACCACAGGGACAAGGCTCATTTCGACCCACCTTTTTCTCCTCGCGAACAAACGTTTCGCCCCGCATGGCAGGCTCCGGCGGCGCCCCATCTTGGGAGGACGTTGTTGTCAACGCAGATGCATTGGCGTGCTGGAAATTCATGTCAGTCGTCGCGGCCTCACGCCGCGCCCGCTCTTGAGCTTCCATATCCTCCGGCCGCTCCATTTGCACACGTGACAACATTCGGACCACATCGAGTTTTATGTTGAAAAGTAGCTCTTGAAACAGTTCAAAGGCCTCACGCTTATACTCCTGTTTAGGCTGTTTCTGCGCATACGCGCGCAGGTGAATCCCCTGCCGCAAATGATCCATTGTTGCTAGATGTTCTTTCCAGCGAGAATCAAGAACCTGCAACATAATTTGTTTTTCAACAAGGCGCATATCGACGTTGAGAGATTTCCACTCAACCTCTTTAGCCTGATACTCCTGCTCAATCTGACTGATCACCCGCTCCCGTAACTGCTCTTCGTCAAGGTTTTCTTCCTCGGCGAGCCAGCGAGCAACCGGCTGTTGTGATCCAAAATCGGTCGCCAGCGCTCCTTCCAAACCGGCAACATCCCACTGCTCCTCAAGACTTTCCGGCGGTATGTATTGCGCCAGCAGATCAAAAACAACCTCCTCTCGCAGCCCTTCTATTGTTTCCGATATGTCAGAGTGTGCCATCAAGTCACGGCGTTGCCGGTAAATTATCTGGCGCTGGTCATTGGAGACGTCGTCGTACTCCAACAAATTTTTACGTATATCAAAATTATGGCCCTCAACCTTGCGTTGAGCGTTCTCAATCGAGCGATCGACAAATCGATGCTCTATCGCTTCCCCTTGTTCCATCCCCAAGGACTGCATCATTGTGCGCACACGTTCTGACGCAAAAATGCGCATCAGATTATCTTCCATAGATAAGTAAAAGCGACTCGACCCCGCGTCCCCTTGGCGCCCCGAACGACCTCGCAATTGGTTATCTATGCGTCTGGATTCGTGACGCTCTGTTCCTATTATGTGCAACCCACCCGCTGCAATTACTTGATCATGACGCGCTTGCCAGGCCTGCATAATCTTATTCTTGTCGGCTTCGGAGGTGGCAGCAGCTCTAGCTAGATCTGCGTCTAAATTCCCACCCAGCACGATATCCGTACCGCGTCCCGCCATGTTCGTGGCGATAGTCACCACGCCAGGCCGACCCGCATCGGCAATGATGTCGGCCTCACGCTCATGCTGCTTGGCATTCAAGACACTGTGGTCCACTTTACGGCGCTTCAATTCTTTTGAAAGTATTTCTGAGGACTCAATTGAGGCTGTGCCGACCAGAACCGGCTGGCCCCGCTCGATTCGTCCAGAGATATCTTCGACAATGGCGTCGAATTTCTCGGGCAGCGTCAAAAAAATCAAATCGTTTTGATCGTCTCTGATCATTGGCTTATGCGTCGGGATGACGACCACGTCCAACCCATAAATCTGCTGAAACTCAAACGCTTCCGTGTCAGCCGTACCCGTCATACCCGAGAGCTTGTCATACATCCGGAAATAGTTCTGGAACGTGGTTGAGGCCAAAGTTTGGCTCTCATTTTGTATCTCCACTCCTTCTTTTGCTTCTATCGCCTGATGAATACCTTCAGACCAACGGCGGCCCGGCATTGCTCGTCCAGTATGCTCATCCACGATTACAATCTCCCTATTGGTGATCATGTAATCGACGTCACGCTTGAACAAAAAATGCGCTTTAAGCGCCGCGTGCACGTGATGCAACAAATTGAGGTTACCCGCAGAGTAAAGGCTGTCCCCGTCTTCAAGGAGCTTCAACCGAATGAGCTCTTCTTCAATTTTCTGGTGGCCCAGTTCGGTAAGTTCAACCTGACGATTTTTCTCGTCGACCATGAAATCACCCGTGGGTGCAATTTCTTCCTCACCAAACATACGCGTTTGTTCAAGAAATTCTTGCTGCTCCAACTTCGGTGCTAACTTGTTAATGGTGACGTAAAGCTGGGTGCTCTCGTTAGCCGACCCAGAAATAATCAAGGGCGTACGGGCTTCGTCAATTAAAATGGAGTCTACTTCATCAACAACGGCAAAATTTAATCCTCTCTGAAATCGATCTTCCAGAGTGAATGCCATGTTGTCGCGTAAATAATCAAACCCATACTCATTGTTCGTACCGTAAGTAATATCAGCGGCATAGGCCTCGCGCTTGCTCTGCGGTTCTTGATTGGATTGCACAATGCCAACCGTCATACCCAGTTCAGCGTAGATCTCTCCCATCCACATCGCATCACGACGCGCCAGATAATCGTTTACCGTAACCACATGCACCCCTTGGCCTCCAAGTGCATTTAAATAGCATGGGAGTGTGGCCATTAACGTTTTCCCCTCACCGGTCCGCATCTCTGCGATTCGGCCTTCGTGCAGGGTAATACCGCCTATTAGCTGAGCGTCAAAATGGCGCATATCTTTGGTGCGTTTCGCCGCTTCACGAACTGCCGCAAAAGCTTCCGGCAAGAGATCGTCCAGGGTCTCGCCAGCGGCCAACCGGCCTCTAAAAGCTTCCGTTTTGGCCAACAGATCGGTCTCGCTGTTGAATTCTACTTCTAGCTCGTTGATGCGATTGACAATTTTGCCCATCCGCTTGAGTTCGCGGCCATTTTTGGTTCCAAAAAGGGCGGTGAAAATGTTAGCCATAGAGACTTACGTATTGTTTTAGAGACCCTTATTGTAGCGGCACTGGGGCCTTGAGGAAAAACGAATTGTGCTAGTAACGTGAAGTTACGTAGTTTGCCGGGTCCATATTGCGCCCGCTTTTGAGCACTTCAAAGTGTACATGCGGACCCGTGGACCGGCCGCTGCTCCCCATCAAGCCTAAGGTTTCGCCTTTCTTCACCACGTCACCGACCTGAACCGATAACGATTTATGATGCGCATAGCGAGTCATATACCCATTTGGATGACTCACCTCAACAAGTTGGCCATAACCCGAGCGCTCGCCCGCAAACGTCACGACACCGCTGGCAACCGCTATTACGGCTGATCCTTCATGTCCCGCAAAATCGACACCTGCATGCCAAGCTGTCTGGCCACTAATGGGGTCAACACGCTGGCCATAGGGCGAAGACAACCAACCCCAAGTCACGGGCCGACCCCGTACCAGCGACATTTCCCCAGTTTCTTCATCGGATATGACGCCACCGAGAATTTCCAACTCTAGTTCACGGCGCTTAATCTGACTAGCGAGTTGGGAGAGCTCCAGCGAAAGATCCTGCCAACTTAAGGCGTGCTCATTCACGTCGGCCGGTCCACCCAGTGCTGGCGGAAGATTGAAATCAAATTCCCCCGCGGGTAACTCCGCGACCTGCGCCATGCGGGCGCCCATGGCTTCCATACGCAACAAACGGGCCTGCATCTGCGCCAGCTGGCGACCAATCGCGGCGTTTTGAGCTTCGCGCCTACGTTTAATTTGCTTAACTTGATCCTGCTGCGCGCCCAGCTTGGCTCGCCACTGTGCGACGGCCTCCGTTCCGGCGGACGTCTGCGGGACATGTCCGCCCAACACAAAACCGCCCGCGGCTATGATCACAAAGAACGCTGACGCCAACACAATTGAGCCGGTGCGGGTCAGGCTGAATGTGCGTTGAGCACCTGTTGAATGAATAAATATGATCTTCATACTGTTCTTTAAGGTCTATGGCACCACGCCAAACGAGTCGAAATCTGCGCCTGTAAAACTGCCATACACCCGGTCCTGTCTGTTAACCTTGTCTATCATGCGCTTAGTCGTAGGCGCGAATCGGAGGCACCACCATGAGTTCTCGTAAAATAGAGGATCTGCTTAACGAAAGCCACAACCAGTTCACGCCTTTGCAAAGACTTCTGAAAACCTCTTCGAATCAAAAACAGTGGACCGCAGAATTACGCGCGTTTATTGAGCCCCCGTTGTGTTATGAGGTCGAAGTGACCGATATCAAAGGACCCCACATTTATCTGCTGTGCACCAGCGCCGCCGCCGCCACCCGACTGAGGTTCCTGCTTCCGGAAAAATTACCCAACCTCCAGCTGTTGGCGAATTTTAAACACACTACCGACTTCAAACTACGGGTCTCTAATCAAGCCTGAATGCTTACACGAGATACACAAGGTTAATGTGAGCCAATGCGCGGTGTTGCGCATAACAAACGAAACGAGCCATCAGCGTTCATAAATCCTACGAGCAATCACTCATCCGACCTGAACCGACGCCCGCAGCGTTGGCCAGCACAGGCCTTCACCCATGCCTCCCTGTTGAGAGGATCAGCCGCAAAGACCCCACTTTTCATCATCACCTGATAGCTAAGCGAGTCCATCGACTGAGCCTACCCTCAATCCGCCTGGCGCCGCAAGAAAGCCGGAATGTCCAAATAATTGGCGTCGGAGCTGTCGGTGGGTGCCGCAGGTTTTTCTCGCGAACCAACAGACGGATTTCGCCTAAAAGCAGGCCCATCCAGCTCTCCGTAATCAATATCGCCCCGCGGGGACGGTTGACCCGGTGAGTTATCGACAACAACACTGGGAATTTCAAGCTCCCCTAATCCCGTCGCGACCACCGTTACTTTCAACTCGTCACCCATTTCAGGGTCAATGACAGTACCGACGACAACCGTCGCGGAAGAAGAGGCAAATTCCTCGATAATATTGCCCACATCCGTAAATTCGCCGATATTCAGATCTGGCCCTGCAGTCACATTCACCAAAATCCCTCGCGCTCCCTGCAGGTCAACATCCTCAAGCAATGGAGAGCGAATGGCAGCTTCGGCGGCTTCACAGGCTCGGTTTTCACCACTGGCTCGGCCCGTGCCCATCATCGCCATCCCCATCTCAGACATCACCGTACGCACATCGGCAAAGTCCACATTGATCATCCCCGGACGAATAATCAGATCCGCGATTCCCTGCACAGCACCCCAAAGAACGTCATTGGCCGCAGCAAATGCATCTAGCATTGAGGTACGTTCACCCAACACAGCCAATAGCTTTTCATTTGGAATCGTAATCAAAGAGTCCACGTGTTGCGCAAGCTCTAGTAGACCCGCGTCCGCCGCGTGACGGCGCTTTTCAAAATTGAACGGTTTAGTGACCACGGCTACCGTGAGAATATCCAGCTCGCGCGCTACCTCCGCGACAATAGGCGCTGCACCTGTGCCGGTTCCGCCACCCATGCCTGCCGTAATAAAGACCATGTCTGCACCGGATAACACTTCCGCTATTCGATCCCGATCTTCCATCGCCGCCGCTCGCCCTATCTCAGGGTTAGCACCCGCACCCAGGCCTTTAGTAATACCACCGCCAATTTGTAAAGTTGTTTCGGCATCTAAGCTTTTAAGGGCTTGAGCGTCCGTATTTGCAACTACAAAATCGACCCCATTAACGCCACGGTTGACCATATGTTGAACAGCATTACCGCCGCCACCACCAACCCCGATGACCTTAATAACCGCACTTTGTATTGCACTGTCGACCAATTCAAACATCGTTAATTCTCCAACTAGAAATTTTCACCAAACCACTTTTTTAATCGTCCAAACAACGACCCAGAGCGGTATCCGCGCCTCAAGGGCCTTTCTTCTTCCTTTTCTAATCCGTAAATCAAGAGACCAACCCCTGTTGCGTATACGGGATTACGGATGATGTCTTTCAACCCCGGCACATTGCGCGGCACCCCCAGGCTCACTGGCATATGGAAAATCTCCTCCGCCAACTCAATCACACCTTCCATCTTTGCCGCGCCGCCCGTGAGCACAATACCCGCCGCAATCAACTCTTCGAAGCCGCTGCGTCGAAGCTCCGCCTGTATCAATGAAAACAATTCGGCATAGCGCGGTTCCACGACTTCTGCGAGCGCTTGGCGGGACAATTCTCGCGCCGGTTTATCACCTACCCCGGGGACTTTGATGACTTCGCCCGCATGGGCCAGCTGAGTAAGCGCACAGGCATACTTAACCTTAATGTCTTCCGCGTTCTGGGTCGGCGTGCGCAACGCCTGAGCGATATCACTGGTCACTTGATCACCTGCGATCGGAATAACCGCGGTATGTCTGATAGCGCCGCCAGTAAAAACCGCGATATCGGTCGTACCGCCACCAATATCAATAATACAGACACCAAGCTCGCGTTCATCTTCAGTCAAAACCGAGTAACTCGAAGCAAGCTGTTCTAAGATGACGTCACTCACCTGCAACCCGCAACGCTCGATACATTTTTCGATATTTTGCTTGGCATTTACCGCACACGTCACCATGTGCACCTTTGCCTCGAGCCGCACGCCACTCATGCCCAAAGGCTCTTTGACGCCCTCTTGGCTATCAATAATGTATTCTTGCGGGAGCACATGCAGGATATTTTGATCCGCAGGAATTGGCATTGCTTGGGCGGCGTCAATCACCCGGTCAACATCCTGCTGAACCACCTCGCGATCACTGACCGCAACAATGCCATGGGAATTTAAAGAACCAATGTGATTACCCGCAATTCCAGCATAAACTGCGCTGATGGAGCAGCCTGCCATTAGCTCCGCCTCTTCCACCGCCCGCTGAATTGATTGGACTGTCGATTCGATATTTACAACCACACCTTTCTTCAGCCCACGAGATGCATACGTCCCGATACCTATGATATTCAGGGCACCGTCGACATCGACTTCGGCCACGATCGCTGCAATCTTATTGGTCCCAATGTCCAATCCCACAATTTTCTGCAATTCTGCTTCAGCCACCATCATTTGCTCCCTTGACTAAACGCAAATTTACTTTGACGGGCGACGGTCGAAGCGGATAATTCGGCTGTCGCTTGCTCGCTATATTTCACGGCCACTCCGTTGTCGTACCTCGCATCAACGTAATCCACCGAATGCGCAGCTAACGCCAATACTTGGCGATGAACCCGCAGGTACCGCTGCATTCGACCCTTTAACCCTTTGGCACCCAACAAGACATCAGGACCCTGCGCCACTCGCACCGTCCAGTGGCCTTGCTGATCTTGCTGCAAACCGCTTAAGGTCATCTGATCGGCTGCCGAGATTTGATCCAAAAGCCAGTAAACCTGCATAGCTTCAACCGGAGTCGCCAGCGCCACTTCAAACTTGGGTAAGTGTGGGTACACATCGGGCAGCGACATCAAATCTCCATAGGCCGATACATATTCGCTGTCGCCCCATTGCACAACCGGATTCGCTGCGCGCAGGCTGACCACTAAACGGTCTGGCCACAGGCGACGCAGACTCACGTGACGCGCCCAAGGAAACAAGCGAACACGGTCGGTTAAATCCGCCAGCGAAGTTGATAAAATGCCATCGACCGGGTGTTCAGATAGCGCACGCTGCAACTCATCTTTTGCTTTGGGCGTCAGTTCACCCTCAATAACATAGCCGCGGATGGGTTGGTCGAGGACCGTCCAAACCGTAAAGCTGATCACGCCTAGCGAGCAAAACAGCAGCAAGAAAAGCAACCGGCTAAACATCTGAGGACCTCAGTTGATTAGAAATCTGACTGACGTTACCAGCACCTTGAACCATGAGAACGTCAACTTCAGCACAGAAAGTGCTCAACAACGTCAACGCTTCATCAGTTGTTTGTGCAAATACGGGACTTACCAAACCGCGCTGGCGAATGGCTTGACACAGGGCGTGGCCGTCTGCGCCTGAAATGGGCAGCTCACCTGCCGCGTAGACATCGAGCAATAGCAAGTCATCTACCTTGGACAACACACGAACAAAATCTTCAAACAAATCCCGTGTTCGCGAGTAACGATGGGGCTGATAAATCATCGCCAGACGTTTCTCGGGCCAAATTTGGCGGGCGGTATCGATTACCGCATTCACCTCAGTGGGATGATGCCCGTAGTCGTCGACGAGCGTTAAAACCCGCTCCCGGACGCTCAAGGCAGGTGTGACCTGAAAACGGCGGTCAACACCGGCAAATCCAGAGAGACCTTGTGTAATAAAGTGGTCTGGAATGCCTTCATCTGTTGCAATGGCAATCGCCGCTAGCGCATTGAGTACATTGTGTGCACCGGGGATCGCCAAGCTGACCGATAACGGACTATGCCCACCCCGCCGCGCAACCTCGAAATGCCAACGTGAATCTTCAACCCTGACGTTAACTGCACGAAAATCAGCCTCAGACGACAACCCATAAGTCAACATAGGGCGTGCCAATCTTGGCATGATTTCCGCAACTTCCGGATCATCTAGGCACAAAACGACAGAGCCATAAAACGGTAGGCGGTGGACAAATTCAACAAAACTGTCCTTTAACGTCGCAAAATTATTGCCGTAAGTCGCCATGTGATCTCGGTCGATATTGGTAATGACCGCGGACATTGGCTGTAGCTTTAAAAATGAAGCATCCGATTCGTCCGCTTCAGCAATCAGGTAACGCCCCGCACCCATTTCCGCATTCGAGCCAGCGCTGTTGAGCAAGCCGCCGATCACAAATGTAGGAGATAAACCAGCAGAGCGAAAAATCTCCGTCACCAGGCTGGTTGTTGTCGTTTTTCCATGCGTCCCGGCCACAGCAATACCATGCCGATAACGCATCAACTCCCCGAGCATCTCCGCGCGCGGAATTACCGGTGTTGAACCTGCGCGCGCAGCAAGCACTTCAGGATTATCCTCGCTCACCGCACTGGAACTCACCACCACATCGGCATGTTCAACCTGAGACGCATCGTGACCTATGAATATCCTCGCGCCTTTCTGCTGCAACCGCTGCGTTGCACCACTGGCTTTTATATCAGAACCAGAGACGCAATAACCCTGATTCAGCAGCACCTCCGCAATACCACACATGCCTGCACCGCCAATCCCCACAAAATGAATGTGGCGAATCCGGCCCATCTCAGGCACGCTATAATCAATTAGGTCAGCCACTGGCATCGACCTTTTCCATAGAAGCGCGCAATGTCAGCGCCACAAGTGCACAAGATATGACTAAGCTGTTGCCCCCATAACTCACAAACGGCAGGGTCAACCCTTTCGTCGGCAAAACTCCTGCATTAACCCCCAGATTAACTAAAAACTGTAAGCCCAGAACCAGTCCGGTGAAATAAGCGACGACGGCGGCAAAGTGCGCCTTGCGCGCGGCGTTTTGGCGGGCCAAAAGAAAGAGCTGCAACACCAAGTAGGAAGAAACCAAAGCCAATAGGATGACTCCAATGGCCCCCAGCTCTTCGGCCACAACAGAAAAGATAAAATCGTTATGAGCTTCGGGCAAATAAAATAATTTTTGTACACCCTCACCTAAACCTAAACCAAATACACCGCCTCTTCCAAAAGCGATCAAAGCCTGCGTTAGCTGATAACCACTACCAAAAGCCACAGACCAAGGGTCAAGAAAGGCGATTAAACGCTGCATACGATAGGGCGCGATCCAGACCAACAGCAGCAGCAGAAGTAGGGCCAAAAAAATAATCAAACACAGATGACGCAATTTTGCGCCCGCCATAAACATCACGCCCAGCGAAGCCGTGCCGATCACCACAGCTGACCCCAAATCCGGCTCGGCGACCAACAGAAGAAACACAATTCCTATGAGCGTCACCGGCAAAAAAAGTACCTTTGCGTCAAACTCTAGCCGGGCATGGTAGCGACTTAAATAACCGGCCAGAAACACACACAGGCCAAATTTGGCGACTTCAGATGCCTGTATAGAGGCAGGCCCATAGCGAATCCAACGGGAAGCGCCGTTCACCTCGTGACCGATACCCGGAAGCAGAACCGCAATGGCAACAGCCATTGAACCAATCCAGCCAAACAGATAAATCTTGTGCCATAGCCTTGAGGGCGCAGCAAATACACAGGTGCTCACCAACGCTGCAATACCCAGATAAACCAAATGTAAGTTGAGGAAACGGCGTCCCTCTACAACAGAAGCTGAGCCGATCATGACCACGCCAAAAACGATTAACAGCAAACAGGAGATGACAATAGGCGCCACGCGGATGGACGGGTAAGAAACAGCCATCAGGCGGCCCCTTCAACGGTATTTATAGCCCGCACCGCTTCGGTGAACCGATCACCGCGCTCAGCATAGCTAATAAACATATCCAAGCTGGCGCATGCTGGCGACAACAATACCAAGTCTCCTGGCCCCGCAAGCCGCTTCGCCAAAATAACCGCCTGTTCAATATCCGACACCGCGGTTGTCATAATTCCGGACTGCAGGGCCAAACCCTCCAGCTGCGGCCCGTCACTCCCCAAGGTGAGTAGGTGACGGACGCGGTCCTTGAGCACAGTTTTCAACGGCTGCAAGTCAGCGCCTTTGGCCTGACCACCCGCAATCAAAATGACCTGATTGCGCTTCGGTATACCCTTAAGCGCGGCCAAAGTTGCACCGGGATTGGTCGCTTTTGAATCATTAACAAACGCTACCTTGTCAATTTCAGCAACCTTCTCAAATCGGTGGCGCAAACCGTCGAACATCATCAGTGGCTGAGCGAGGCTGTCTTGTGCAACAAATGTGTCAACCAACGCACAAGCGGCCAGAACATTCTGGTGGTTATGCGCGCCAGCCAGGGGTAAGTCATCAAGGGCGCAAATCAGCGCATGCCCCCGGGCTAAATGAGCCTTGTGGTCTGATGTTCTAATTCCCCAATCATTGGCGGTTGGGGGTATATCTTCACCAAAAGTGATCCCAATTCGCGGATCTGGCGGGCAGGTCCGATCATCTGAGCGGCTGTAAACCACACGCTCTGCGCGCGCATATATACGGCGTTTACTGTTCAGATAACACGCCATGTCTTGATGCTGGTCTAGATGATCTTGGGTAACATTTAAAATCGCGGCCGCATAAAACCGATGCAGTTCGCTGCGCTCCAATTGAAAACTGGACAATTCGAGCACATAGACCTCGTGACGCGCGTCGATAATATCCAACGCCGCCACACCAATGTTTCCGCCAATACCGCAGGAAAAGCCCTGCGATTGCAACAAGTGACCCACCAATGACGTCACCGTGCTTTTCCCATTGGTACCTGTAACACCAATGACAGGTACGGTTACGGATTGAAAAAATAAATCGATATCACTCACCAGCTTTACACCCGAGGCCCGCGCGCCGGCCACCAAAGATGAATCCATCGACAATCCAGGACTCACAACCGCATAGTCCACGGACAGACTTGGCCAATGTTGTGTATTCCAGAGAAATTCAACGCCGCTAAAATCAACCGCGCGCGGCGCGCGCGTATCGATTACCGTGATTTTTGCTGACTGTCTCAACAGATGGCGCACCACAGATTCACCCGTAACACCAAAGCCAATGACTGCAACACGTTCATTCATGTCTCCGCTACCGCAACTTCAACGTAGACAAACCAATCGTGACCAAAATCAAGGTGATGATCCAAAAACGCACAATTACCCGCGGTTCAGGCCAACCCTTGAGTTCGAAGTGATGGTGGATGGGTGCCATCCGAAAAACACGTTTTCCCGTCAGTCGAAAGGAAGCTACCTGCACGATGACGCTGGCCGTCTCCAGAACAAATAATCCGCCCATGATCAACAGCACAATTTCATGGCGAACAATAATGGCCACTACACCCAAAGCCGCCCCCAGCGCTAACGACCCGACGTCTCCCATGAACACCTGAGCTGGATAGGTATTGAACCAAAGAAAACCCAGCCCAGCGCCAATGAGGGCACCGCAGAAAATCGACAACTCCCCAGCACCGGCAATATAAGGAATTTGTAGGTAGTCAGAAAACTCAACATTGCCTGCGACATAAGCGATTAGGCCGAGAGCCGCACTCACCAGAACTACAGGCAGAACGGCTAAACCGTCTAGCCCATCGGTTAGATTTACCGCATTGCTCATGCCAACAATAATCAGATAACCCAGCACCACAAACCCCAGGCCCAATGGAATGGTTACGTCCTTAAAGAACGGAACAATTAAGTTTGTTTCTGCGGGTGTCTGCGCTGAAGCGAACAAATAAATGGTCGCAATCATCGCTACAACGGACTGCCAAAAACACTTCCACCGTGGCACTAAACCGGCGCTGTTTTTACGCCAAATCTTTAAGAGATCATCTGCTAAACCAATCAGGCCAAAAGCCGTAGTAGTGAACAAAACCACCCATATGTAACGGGAGCCAAGATCAGCCCACAACAAGGTTGTGATTAAAATCACCATTAAAATTAACACCCCTCCCATGGTGGGGGTGCCAGTCTTGCTCAGATGACTTTCAGGACCGTCATCGCGCACCGTCTGGCTGAGCTGTAATGATCCTAATTTGGCAATGACGTAGGGGCCTATCATCACCGACACAAAAAAAGCGGTCATGACACTGATCATGGTCCGCAGCGTCAAATACCGAAATACCGAAAAGCCGCCATCAAAAATTGTCAGATAATCTGTAAGCCACAACAACATCAGATCAATTCCTCGAGCACCTGTTGCGCAACCAGCCGGTCGTCAAAAGGTAAGCGGTGGGCGCCAATCTCTTGGAACGTTTCATGGCCTTTACCGGCAACAAGCACCACATCAATGGGTTCTGCTGCGCACAATGCAGCACGAATCGCTGCTGCTCGATCAACTTGGACAGTCATCTCAGCACAGGTAGGGTTCTTTGTTCCAACGGCATCCGCACCCGCAAGCATTTGGCGGATAATGGCCTCGGGGGCCTCACTGCGCGGGTTGTCTGACGTCAGCCAAACCCGATCAGCACCAGCGGCAGCTACAGCGCCCATTTGCGGTCGTTTGCCCCGATCACGATCACCTCCACAGCCAACAACACAAAACAGTCGACCCTGACAAAATGATCTCAGTCCTGACAACACTTTCGCCAATGCATCAGGGGTATGCGCATAATCAACGACAACTTTCGGCTGCTTAATCGACACACCAATACGTTCTAACCGCCCCGGTACATTACGTACCCGATCAACCTGTTCAATTACCGCCTTAACCGGGAAACCGCTCGCCACTAAAACAGCCATTGCTGCCGTTAAATTCGCCACTACAAAGTCGGCCATACTCGACAATCGAGTTTCAAATTCACCCTCTGGAGTCCGCCAGGAAACATTAAGGCCAACATCATCCGTGCCGGAGCACCAGGACCATTGGCCTTCTCCGCCATAAGTGGTCACGGGTGCTTTGACGCTTTTAATCAACGCCTGACCAAACGGATCGCCTGCGTTGATGATGACACCCTGCAAACCCGGCCACATAAACAAGGTTTGCTTGGCCTGCCCGTACGCTTCAAGGGAACCGTGATAATCTAGGTGATCACGTGTCAGGTTGGTAAACACGGCATAGTCAAAGTGAATCTGCGCGACTCGCCCCTGAGACAGTGCATGTGAACTGACCTCCAAGGCTACCCCGTGCAGGCCAGCGTTTACCATGTCAGCCATCTGGCGCTGTAAGGCCACTGCATTGGCTGTGGTCATCGACAAATCGGACGGTTGATCCAAAGCGTCTAAATGCCCCCAGCCTAAAGTGCCGCTGTAGCCCATTGGTCGCCCCAATCGCGAACTCAAATCGGCAATATGATGCGCCACGGACGTTTTACCGTTGGTACCCGTTACCCCCACGCATAACAGCTTTTTGCTTGGAAAATCGTAAAATTCAGCAGCCAGCTGAGCGCGTTTTTCGGCGATGCCTGGCACCTGCACACAGGGCACACAGAACAGATCAGTATCGATGTCCGGCGCGTCAACGATCAGTGCTCGAGCACCAGCTTGCGCTGCAGCCAGGCAATGCGCTTGCAGCACTTCAAGCGACGGCGCAACACCAATAAAGCCATATCCAGCCTTAACTTCGGCTGTATGTTCACATAGACCTGTCAACGTCACACCAGACAACTCTGGGTGGTGGTGCAAATGAGGTAACACTATCCGCGCACCTTATCGCCAGAACCCGGCGCGGCAGCAACCTGCGCATCTGCGGGAACACCTAGTAATCGCAGACTGCGCTGCGCCACGCGCGCAAATACCGGGGCGGCAACTGCGCCACCTCCGCTGAGACCAGCTTTGGGATCGTTAACCAAAACGACCACCACCAGGCGTGGGTCACTCACCGGCACGAGGCCCGCAAACCAAGCAACATGTCGTTCATCGTCGTAGCCACTAGGGCCAACGATCCGCGCCGTGCCGGTTTTACCCGCAACTCGATAACCAGGCACCCGAGCACTCTGTGCAGTACCGCCTTCAAGCGTTACCCCCTCCATCATGGAAACCACTTCTTGGACAATCCGTTTGTCAAACACGCGTTCTCGCTCTGGGGTTCTGTCAGGCCTATGCAGCATCGACACGGCCATTTTTTCACCCGCCGTGGCCAGCGTGAGATAAGCCTGCGCCATCTGTAACGGAGTCAACGACAGACCATAGCCATAGGCCAGGGCCATACGGACTTGCGGGTAACGCAATTGCGAACCGTCTAGAAATCCAACTTGTTCACCGGGCAAACCTGTACCCACTGGTTCGCCGATACCGGCGCGTTGAATCACATCAAAAACAGCATCTTCCTCCAGATCAAGCGCGACTTTGACAAATGCCACCTGACTGGATTTCGCCAAAGACTCCGCTAAAGTTAAGACCTCATAATTCACGGGGTCAGAAATTAATTTGGCACCCACATGTAAATAACCGGGACTGGTATCTATCACAGTACGACGGTCGTAACGACCAGATTCAAGAGCAGCCAACGCCGCAAAAGGCTTGATCGTTGAACCGGGCTCGTAGGTATCTGTGATTGCGCGATTACGCATACCTTGAAGTTGACTGGGGATGTCGTTGGGGTTGTAGGATGGCTGATTGACAAGCGCTAGAACTTCACCACTTTGAACCTCAAGAATCACCAGCGACCCCGACTTCGCGCCATGACTGACAATTGCAGATTTCAATTCACGATAGGCTAAAAACTGCAGGCGCAGGTCAATACTGAGATTAAGATCCTGACCAAAGACCGGCGCTTGCTTGTATTGGAGATCCCGAATGATATTACCGTGGAGATCTTTGAGGACCGTCTTACGGCCATCGCGTCCTTTGAGCTGCTGATCAAACGCATACTCGCTGCCCTCCACCCCTTTATCGTCTATGTTGGTAACGCCTACTAGGTGAGCTGCTGTCTCAGCGGCGGGATAATAACGACGATATTCCGATTGGAGGTAGACGTGATCCAGTTTTGCAGCCCGGATTTTTTCGGCGTCATGCCAGCTAACCCTGCGTTTTAAATAAACAAACTTTCGTTCGACGTTAGCGATTCGGGCTTGAAGTGTTGACACAGATTGGTTCAACAGTTCCGCGAGCGTGTCCATCTGTCTTTCATCAAACTGCGCCCGGCTTGGGTCAGTAGAAACTGAAAAAACCGGCGTGCTGACAGCCAAAGCCCTGCCATGCCGGTCATAAATCACCCCCCGCATACCCGGTATACGCTCGTTACGTATTGACCGTGCATCCCCTTGGCCTTGCAAAAATGCACGATCCGTAACCGACAAAAACACCACTCGGCCGCACAACCCCACCACTGCGGCAATAAATAAGATGACCAACAAGTGGTGGCGCCACATACTCACTCAAGCACCTGTTCAACTCGATCTGGAAACAACATATCCAACTCCGAGACAGCCACCGCTTCAATATTTTGCATACTCCCCAGCGCACCTTGCTCTAACGTCAGCCGACTGAGCTCGTTGAGCAGAAAATCTTGCTCCTTCTGAATGTTGCCCAAATCGCCATACAACCCTCGGGTTTCGTGGACAACATCAACCAAACTCAAACCGGTCCAAGCGGTGATTGTGAGCAATAGAAAAAATAGGCTGGACCACAACCATCTTTCTTTCTGCAAACCTCGGGATTTAACCTTGGCCATTAACACCTCGCTTTTCAATCACGCGCAGCGTGGCGCTTCGCGCACGCGGATTAAGCGCAAGCTCTCTGGGCGAAGGCCGCACCGGTCCGGCAATATCCGACGCTAAAGTCAACATCTGCGCATGCGGGATCGGAATCCGCCGGGGCATCGAAGGTGGCCGAGTTAAACCACGAAAAGCATGCTTTACCGCTCTATCTTCAATCGAATGAAAACTGATAACGGCCAGCCTGCCCCCTGCCGCCAATTGATGAAACGCTACTTTCAGGCCTTCCGCCAGCTCTTGAACTTCTTGGTTGATATAGATACGAATGGCTTGAAAAGTTTTGGTCGCCGGGTGTTTCCCGGGCATAGAACGATGAGGTACCGCAGCCGCGACCACCTCAGCCAGCTGATCTGTGGTTTCCAACGGACGCGCTGCAAGGATTGCTCGCGCTATGCGTTTGGCGTAGCGTTCATCGGCATAGGTTTTCAGAACACGTGCGATATCTTGCTCATCCGCAATATTGAGCCATTGCGCGGCAGAGGCGCCTTCATCCGGATCCATCCGCATATCGAGCGGTGCTGAAAAACGAAAACTAAACCCACGTCGCGCATGGTCAAGTTGAGGTGACGAAACCCCAAGATCCATCAATATGCCTTGCACAGCGGTTGCGCCTACCTGCGTAACGATTTCAGCCATTTGCGAGAAGCGTCCGCGCACGATCTGGAATCGGGCATCACAAGCCGCCAATTGAAGACCTTGCGCCACGGCATCTGGATCTCGATCAATTGCAATTAAGCGGGCCGTGTCATCCAGAGATGCAAGCAGGGCTCGACTATGGCCACCGCGACCAAAAGTGGCATCGACGTAAGTTCCGGCACCGGACTGCAACAAGTATTTGACCACTTCATCAAGCAGCACAGGAATATGCTCAAGGGGTTCGCCCTGCGCCAAACGCGCCATTACAGCGACAATCCATCAAATAGTTCCCCAGTATCCAGAGCGCTGGGCGACTCGGAGTTCAGCCAGCCCTCCATACGCTCGCGCCACTCTTGCTCAGCCCACAATTCGATCTTGTTTCCTTGGCCCACGAGGACAACTTTCTTTTCTAACTTTGCGTATTCACGGAGCAAAGCGGGAATCAAAACTCGACCATTTGCGTCCAATTCTAAATCGGTGGCGTGCCCGATCAGCAACCGTTGCAACATCCGTGCTTGCGGATTGATATTGGACAAACCTTCGAGCTTACCCTGCACAACTTCCCAATCGGGCAACGGATAAAGCAACAGACAAGGCTCTCGCATGTCAATCGTGACCACAATTTTACCTTCACACGCAAACTGTAGGGTCTCGCGATTACGCGCAGGCAAGGCCATTCGGCCCTTACCGTCAAGATTTATGTTGCTAATACCTCGAAACACGGCCTGTTAGTGCAGGTAAAACCCACAATTCTCCACTTTTTCCCAATATGCGACACTACAGATACAGACAACACCGAGTCAAGCACGAAATGCCGCATAACCTACGGAAAAATAAGGAATTTTTTGACCCGTCAAACCGATCAAACAAACTTATCGTTAATATGCAGATAAGTAGGGCTCTTTTCTCGAAACAACTTTAACTAAATCGACTTTTGGGAATGTCGAAGAGGGCTGTAATAGCTGAGAGTTAGCCTATAAGCCGGGTTCTGTTATCAACAGTCATTCATCTAGGAGTATCGTCACCAATACCCTCCAGCAGCCTACCCGAATCCAATGCGGACCACATCGACGGATTCCTATTTGGCCTTGCTCCAGGTGGGGTTTACCTTGCCACAACGCGTTACCGCGTGTGCGGTGCGCTCTTACCGCACCCTTTCACCCTTACCACATACGTTACCGAATATGGCGGTCTACTCTCTGCTGCACTTGCCGTAGGCTCACGCCCCCCAGGCGTTACCTGGCACCTTGTCCTGCGGAGCCCGGACTTTCCTCCCGCCCGCATCGCGGACCGGCGACTGCTCGGCTAACTCTCGCGCCTAGGTTAGGTGGAGTCGGCGGCTAAGACAAGTGCCGGTAAATGTAAATCATCAAGTAATTAAGATTTCGCCCCAGATATCTCTAGGGCCAAGGTATACATCTCCGATTTTTTTACTTCGCAGATTTGTGCCGCCATTTTGGCAGCTTTGGACGGCGGCAGCTCCTGCAGTAATACTCGAAGCACACTTTGCGCATCACGAGTAACCGTCGAGGCGGCAGCAGCTTCAATGACCACTGTAAACTCTCCTTTAGGCTGCTCCCCCAAACGGTCGATCAACGCTCGCGGCTCACCCACCAAAAGCGTTTCAAATTTTTTTGTCAGTTCACGACCAATCATTACCTGTCGCGAGGTTAGCAGAGATATGTCTGATAAGGTTTCCAAGATACGATGCGGCGCCTCCAAAAAAACCAACGCATCGGGCTCAGCCATCCGATTTTCCAGAAGTTGACGGCGAGCAGTCGCTTTTGCCGGCAAAAATCCGATAAAACTGAACGGATGACAAGGCAACGGGCAGACACTTAACACGGTGGTAATTGCACAGGGCCCTGGAATCGGGACTAAGTTAATACCTGCCGCATGCGCCGCCCGCACAAATACATAACCGGGATCGTTAATTAAGGGTGTACCCGCGTCAGAGACAACCGCCACATCCACCCCTGCCAATAGGCGCTCAATCAGTTTTTTGGTCATCTGTGCTTCATTATGCTCATGCAGACTGACCAACTCCGGCACTCGGTGCTCGATATGGTCTAACAGCACTCGCGTGCGTCTGGTATCCTCTGCAGCCAGTATCTGCACCCGCTTAAGGACTTCTTCTGCTCGACGCGAAAGATCTCCCAAATGTCCAATAGGTGTGGCCACAACGTAGAGGAGCCCCGCATTTAGTTGCCCAGTCATGCTCAATCAATCCCTAGTTGCAATTGCCGTCATTCTGACCCTGTCAGCCTGCCAAAGCACGCCCAAAAAGCCCATAAACTCAGAAAACAATCTCGCCCAAGCCTATGCCTTGCTGCAACGCGCTCAATCCACTGCGTCTGACACACAGGGCGCGCAACTGCGTATTCAGGCCGCTGATCTGTTCATCAACGAAGGCAAATACAGCGACGGGCTCAACGCATTAGCCCCATTGGCCAGCCCTCAGATACCGCCCGAACTACCCGAAAACTCAACGCTCAGACCACTGACACCGCTAGACGCGGGGCTCAGCAAAACTCAAGACCAACAGCGCAAAGCAAGCACCACACGACTTCGAGCAGCGGCATACTTTGGTTTAGGGCAGACGGAACAAGCCAGATACACTTTGACTCAACTCGAGGCATGGCGTGCGAAAGACATGCGCTTGCTGAGCAATATTTGCGAAACCGCCGCAGATTATGCCTGCAGCGCTGATGCACTGATCCAATTTAGCATGATCACCGATCAGGCAGCGGGAAACCAATCCGCCAAGCTTAACAACGAGATCTGGATGGCCTTAACACAAGCACACCAATCTCCTGCGGCCTTCATCAACGATGAACAATTTGGTTGGTGGTCACTGCACCAACAGATGCGCCAGGCAAGCTCTGTTACCGCACAGATTAGCGTTTGGACCGATTGGCAAAACCGTCACTTAAACCACCCCGCGCGTGCAAATCCGCCGGAAGCGTTACGCCTGCTTGATGCATACACACCACCCAAAATAGGCTTATTTCTACCCCTTAGCGGCACTTACGGCGCGGCTGGCAGAGCGGTGAGAGATGGCTTAATCGCCGCATACATGGCGGAAAAGAACAGCACCAAGCCGCTTTTTGAGATTTACGACACACAGCAGTCATCTTTGGCAGCGCTTTATGAGCAAGCGATGCGCGCGCAAATGGATGTGCTTGTGGGGCCCCTTATTCAATCCAACGTTGAACAGTTTGCCAAGTTAACCGAGTCGGCCAGCATCCCGCGACTGGTGTTGAATTATCTGTCGTCTTCCCAGACAGAATCCTCTGAGGAGCATCGAGTCCCGGAAATGACGACATCAACCTATGCGCCGCTGTTTCAATTTGGGATTGCCATCGAAGATGAAGCAGAAGCATTAGCATCGAGTGTGGCACTTCGCGGTCTAAGACGCCTGCTGGTTGTGCACAGCCAACAGCCATGGGCTGTTCGAGCCCAGACTGAATACCTTAAACATTGGCCTTTTGATGTCACCATCGCCACGTTTGAAGACATTAAAGATCTAACTGCATCCATTGGTAAGGCGATGTTGGTAGCCGATAGCAACACACGCAAATCCGAGATCGCCAATATTGTTGGGCAGCCTCTAGAATTTTTAGCCCGCGCGCGCACAGACCTGGACGGGATCGTTGCGTTCACCAACCAGGTGGAATCCAGAGCCTTGATCCCAGCTTTGAACTTCCACTTCGCCAATCATTTGCCTGTATTTGCAACATCGCAGTCTGCAAGAGGTGGAAATCTCGAATCTTTAGCTGGCATCGAAATCACGGAAATGCCGCTATACGCAGCGCCCAACGATGCACTGCGCAATCTGACGACGGTATTCTCTCTGGAAAACAACGCTTTTGGTGAACTCTATGCGTTAGGGTACGACATATATAGCCTAGCAACATGGCTACCCCTGCTGGAGCATAATTCGCAGATTACATTTGCAGCAGCAAGCGGCAACCTGCGATTACACAATGATGGAAAGTTTAGGCGAGAGCTCGCTCTTAGCCGGATCTTGCGCAATGGCAAACTCACACCCTCTCAATGAAAATTGTCCATGAAAACTCAGCTATTAGGGCGGGCGGCCGAACGTCTTGCGTTGACCTATCTCAAGAACGCGGGACTGACGAAGATCGCGAAAAATTTCTCCTGCAGAGTTGGAGAAATCGATCTCATTATGCTGCAGAAGAATCAAACACAGCACAGCCTGATTATATTTATTGAAGTTCGCTATCGCAGAAGCCGCAGCTACGGCAGCGCGGAGGAAAGCATTACGCCGGCCAAGCGCAGGCGCCTAGTCAACGCCGCGGAGCGCTTCCTGCAAATAAATCCCACCTATCGACGCCTATGCGCACGATTTGACGTTATTGCGATTAACGGCACGATGGATGTTGAGCATCTGGAATGGATCATCAATGCCTTTGAGCATTAGCCTACCCATTGTTTGTCGATCAACATTGACGCTACACCCGTTCAAGCCCCAGACTATTGCCTTAGAACCTTTGAATTCACGAACAACGAGGATCAACACAATGCCTAAATTGTTAGCCTTAAAAGCATCTCTCTTTGCGATCATCTTGTTTACGGGGCTGGCGGGATGTGCGAACAATCCAGCCAAGCGAACAGCTGGGGTATTCATCGATGATGCGGTACTCGAACCTTTGGTTAAACGAGAGATTTTTAACGCCAACGAAGAATTCAAGGGCTCGCATTTGGTTGTCGTATCGTATAACGGGGTCGTATTACTGGCCGGGCAAGTCCCGTCAGAAGCCCTGCGCGAGGAAGCCGCAGAAGTTACTCAAAACGTCCAGCGTGTGCGCAAAGTGCACAACGAACTCACCGTTGGCGGCCCGATTTCGCTGGTCGCACGCACAAACGATAGCTGGATCACCACGAAGGTAAAGTCACGATTAATCGCCTCCAGCGAAGCCTACGGCAACAAAACTAAAGTAGTCACAGAAAACGGGGTGGTCTATCTCATGGGTTTGCTAACCAAGGAACAAGCCGAGATTGCCGTGGAAGAGGCCGCAAAGTCATATGGCGTGCAGAAAATTGTGAAGGTTTTTGAGTATCTAGACTAAACGCAGCGTGGGCTTATCTGGCACAGCTGGGGCATTATCGCTCTTGGCTGCCTCATCACTGGAATGTGTCTGTTCAGGGTTTTCTCCGCGCGCAACCGGTTCTAGCAACGCTTCTTCCGGAAAAACCATACCTTGGCCAGAATCTCTGCCGTAGATCGCTAAAATAGAAGCCATGGGCAGAAATAACTCAAATTCACGCCCCCCAAAACGCCCGTTACACATCACATACTCGGGCGCCAACGTTAAGTTGCGCACCGCATTTGGGCCCAAATTCAGAACAATCTTGCCATCTTCCACATGCTCGAGCGGCACTTTCACATCCGCAACAGTCGCGTCTACGAGCGCATAAGGTAAGTCTTCATTGTCTAAAACCCAATCATATAACGCCCTAACCAAATAAGAGCGCTGGGGTTTCACTCTTGCATCTCAATTTCGGTCTCGGTCAAACTCATGCGAAAAGCATCGCGCTCAAATATTGTTTGCATATATTTGTATAGCGGACGCGTAGATTTTTCTGGGAGGGTAATTCCGACTTCTTTGAGCCGCCATAAGATCGGTGCAACACAGCAGTCGACCAAGGAAAACTCTTCATTCATAAAGAACGGCCGTTCCCCAAATATGGGCGCAATTGCGATAATACTTTCTCTAAGGTCCTTGCGTGCTTTGGTGAGCACCGCTTCTCGCCCCTTGCCCGCCATCAGCAGGTCGAGTTTGCTACTCCACTCTTTTTCTACTCGCGTTATCCACAACCGAGACAATGCTCGCTGTACAGGGTATACCGGCAACAGAGGCGGATGCGGAAACCGCTCGTCGAGGTACTCCATAATTACATTAGCCTCATACAGCACCAGATCTCTATCGAGCAGCGTTGGCAAACTGTTATAAGGGTTTATTTCAGCCAAGTCCTCTGGCTTTTTGTTCTCTTCAACGTCAATGATATCAACGGTCACCCCTTTTTCCGCAAGCACCATCCTCACCCGGTGGGAATAATGATCTCGCGCATCAGAAAAAAGGGTCATAGAGGACGATCGTTTCGCAACTATGCTCATGGCAGCTACCTCAGGCAAAAATAAAAATTAATTAAGGTACTCGCCGGCCACACGCACCCTAACTGAGATCGGAAAACCGACCTCATACAACCGCTACGTGGTCAGTGAACATCTTTCCAATACTCTCGATTGAGCAGATAAGTGAAACAGCCCAGGATAATCAAAAACAGTATGACAAAAACACCGGTCCTATGCCGCTCTAAACGGGTAGGTTCCGCTACGTAGTAAAGAAAATTTGTTAGATCGTAGATGGCGTCGTCGAACTCTTGCGCACTATAAAGACCCGTACCATCTTCAACCACGAGTTCTCCACATTTTTCTTCCGTGATAGCCAGCCCGGGAATGAGTGGATCACGCATTTCACCCCCGTTTTCAGCTATCTTGGGGCGCTGGACACAAGCCTCTACCTGGACGCCCTGTAGTCCCGCCAGAACATTCGGCATGCCTACATTAGGGAAAACTTTGTTATTTACACCCAAAGGGCGAGCGGGGTCGCTATAAAATGTCTTGAGGTAATTGTAGATCCATTCTCCGCCGCGGGTTTTGGCCACTTGTGTGAGGTCCGGGGGCGTTGCACCAAACCAAGCCTTGGCCCCTTCGGGCGACATTGCGGTGGTGATCAAATCACCTATTTTCTGATCGGAAAAAACTAAATTTTCCAATGCGACTTCGTGCGGAATGCCCAAAAAGTCTACGGTACGCTCGTAACGCTGAAACTTTAAGCTGTGACAGCCTAAACAAAAATTAACGTAAAGACGCATACCATTTTGCAGCGACGGCTTGTCTTTGAGATTAGGATCAAAGGCCTCCATATCCCAGTTAATTTCCGTTGCGCTCCACACCAGCGAAGGTACGCAAAGCATCATAATCATCAATAATTTTCTCATCGCGCGGTCACCCTGTCCGGTTCGGGTTTGCACTTTTCGATCCGCGTATACCACGGCATCAGAACAAAATACGCGAAGTAAGTCATGGTGAAGAATTGTGCGGCGGCAGTGCGGACATCCGTCGGCCCCTTCGTCCCAAGGTAGCCAAGGATGAAAAAGCTAACAACAAACTGACCGAGCATGACCTTTGACCACATCCCTTTATAGCGCATCGATCTTACCGGGCTTCTGTCGAGCCAAGGTAATACTGCAGGAATGATAATTGCCCCGACCATCACCACAAAGCCCCAGAACTTCGCAGGAACACCGAACAAGGGATAAGTGGCTGCCCGCAACATGGAGTAGAAAGGCGTGTAGTACCATACCGGCGCAATATGCTCAGGCGTTTTTAACGGATCAGCCATCTCAAAGTTGGGTTTCTCGAGGAAATATCCCCAACCCTCCGGCGCAAAAAATACAAAACCTAGGAATATGATAAAGAAGACTACCAGCGCGTGGATATCATGCACCGTGTAGTAAGGGTGAAATGGGATTCCATCCAAAGGCACACCATTGCTGTCCTTTGTCTTCTTGATATCGATCCCGTCGGGGTTGTTCGACCCGACATGATGCAACGCCACGAAATGCACAAACACAAGCATGACCAGCACCAACGGCAAAGCGATCACGTGCAGGGCAAAAAATCGGTTCAGCGTCGCTTCAGACATTAGAAAATCGCCTCGAACCCACTCCATCAGATCCGGGCCTATATAGGGTATGGCGCCTACCAGCGATACAATCACTTGAGCCCCCCAATAGGACATGTTGCCCCATGGCAACAAATACCCAAAAAACCCCTCAGCCATGAGCGCAACAAAAATTGCCATCCCGATCAACCACAGTAATTCGCGGGGTCCACGGTAAGAACCGTACATCAGCGCTCGATACATGTGCAGGTACACAACAATGAAGAAAAAAGAGGCGCCGGTCGAATGCAGGTAACGCAACAACCAACCGTATTCAACATCTCGCATGATAAATTCAACCGAAGCGAAAGCACCCGCCCCGGTCGGTACATAATTCATAGTCAGCCAGATGCCCGTCACCAGCTGGTTGACAAGCATCACCGTCGCCAAAATTCCAAAGTAATAAAAGAAATTGAAATTCTTCGGCGCGTAGTACCTCGACATATGATATTCGAACGTTTCTGTTGCCGGAAACCGTGCGTCGAGCCAAGCCATTGACTTGGTGAATTTCGATTCTTGAGTGTTGGAGGGCTTCATTACGCTGTCCCCCCTTCTTCACCTATCACCACAACAGTATCCGACTCAAATCGATACGGGGGCACCGGTAAGTTATCCGGCGCCGGATATCCAGTGCCAACGCGGCCAGCCAGATCAAACTTAGACCCGTGACACGGACAAAAGAACCCCCCAAATCGGGAATCAGCGAAATTATCGGCTTCGACGTATTTCGGTGAGCAACCTAAATGCGTACAGATTCCCACATAGATACCGATCTCTGGTCGCATGGAACGCGTTGGGTTTTTGGCAAATTCAGGCTGCTGTTCCGGATTGTCGGAATTAGGATCTGCGAGATCTAAAGACTGATCGGCCAACGAGGCCACCGCAGCTTCGTCCCGATAAACAATGAAAATCGGCTTGCCGCGCCACGCCTGGATCGGGCTGAGCATTTCGCCTGGAGACAATTTGCTGAAATCTATCTTCACCGGCGCGCCCATCGCTCTGGCTTTAGCGCTGGGACTCCAATAGCTGAGGAACGGCACCGCTACGCCGACCGCGCCTACCGAACCGACGGCCGCAGTAGCGCCGATTAAGAAATAACGTCGGCTTGTGTTGATTTTATTTTGGTCGTCATCCCCTGCGGCTGTCACAGAGTTCTCATGACTGGCATCGTCACTGCTCAAGGCTGGTGCTCCAATCGAATTAACAAAAATATGAGGTTAATGCGGGTTTCCGCAAACCGCGACATTGTAGCATAAACCGCGGATACCGAACCGAATCCTGCCTGACAATCAACCTAGGCAAACCGTCGGTTGCCGGTGGACAACAACCCGGCGGCGTGGAACCCCGCCACGCCGATTAGAGAAAAATTAACGCTTGGAGAACTGTGGGCGCTTACGTGCTTTACGCAGGCCAACTTTCTTACGCTCGACTTCACGAGCGTCTCGCGTGAGAAATCCAGCCGCACGCATTGGTCCGCGCAGGGTCTCATCGTAGTCCACCAAAGCACGCGCAATGCCATGGCGAATAGCCCCGGCTTGACCTGATGCTCCGCCGCCTCGCACGGTGACTTTCACATCCAGTTTGTCGGTCAACTGTGCCACTTCCAACGGTTGACGAACCACCATGCGTGACGTTTCGCGCCCAAAAAACTCGTCGAGGGGCTTTGCATTAACGGTGATCTGTCCCGCACCGGAGCCTAAGAAGACTCTTGCTGCAGCGGTTTTTCGTCGGCCGGTGCCGTAGTTGGTGTCCATCATGCCGGAAGCTCCAAATTGGCAGGTTGCTGGGCTGCGTGAGGATGCTCAGCGCCTGCGTAAACTTTTAATTTTCGATACATTGCACGCCCAAGGGGATTCCTCGGCAGCATACCCTTCACTGCTTTCTCAATAATTCGCTCCGGGTGCGTTTTACGCATATCCGAAACGCTCGTACCGCGAATACCACCGGGATAACCACTGTGGCGCCAGTAAATTTTTCCGTTTTCTTTATTGCCCGTAACTCGAACCTTGTCTGCGTTGACAACCACAATAAAGTCCCCAGTATCTACGTGTGGGGTATATTCAGCTTTGTGCTTACCGCGCAATCGACGGGCTACTTCAGTGGCCAGCCGACCTAACGTCTGGTTCTCTGCGTCTATCAACCACCATGACCGTTCTACGTCTTGGTCACGCATGCTTACCGTTTTCATGACTTGCCTCTTGGTCCGGGCCTGCTGACTATGACACGACAGGCCCCTAAAATTTGGGACGCGAATGATAGAGTAGCATCCATCGCTTTACAACAAGGTTTTGCGACAGGCGCGCGCTCTAGCCACCGTTTCCAACGTCCCCTGAGAGATATTCACGCGATTGCATCTCCAACAATCGGCTTTGCGTTCGCTCAAACTCAAACCGCAAGCGCTCTCCTTGATAGAGCTCAATAATGGGTACCGCCGCGCTGATGATCAATTTCACCCCGTGATCATAAAATTCGTCCACCAGACTGATGAACCTTCGAGCCGCATTCTCCTGGCTGACACTCAAAACCGGCACATTACTGAGCAATACAGCCTGATAGACAGTCGCCAGTTCAATATAGTCGTTTTGGCTTCTCGGGCCCTCGCACAACGCGGCGAATTCAAACCAAACCACATCACCTGCTGACCGTCGCACGGGAATCGAGCGTCCTTCCACCATCACCTCCCGCTCTTGACTTGCCGGTGAGCTCGCCAGAACGACAAAACTCTGTTCTAAACTCGCTTCTGCCTCCGGACCCAAAGGCGAGTGATAAATCTCCGCCTGCTCCAACGCACGCAGACGAAAATCAACACCCGATTGGACATGCTCGACCTCGGTATGCGCATACAGCAAATCAATTGCTGGCAAAAAACGGCGGCGCTGCAGCCCGTTGTAGTAAAGCGCGCGAGGCTCCACGTTCGACGTCGCCACCAAAGTAATTCCCAGGCGAAATAGTTCTCCCAGGACTTCCGATAAGATCATCGCGTCTCCAATGTCCGACACAAAAAACTCATCAAAACATAAGACATCCGCTTCAGCGGCGATGTTTGCAGCCACCTTACGCAGTGGGTCACTTGTGCCGGAGAGTTGATTGAGTTCATCATGCACACGACGCATAAAACGGTGGAAATGCATACGCAGACGCCGTTGCGGCGGCAAGCATTCAAAAAACAGGTCCATCAGCATTGTTTTACCGCGACCCACCCCTCCCCAGAGATACAGGCCACGCTCAGGAACAATCGGCCGTTTCAACACCGCAGCCATCAAAGCGGCAAACCCGCGCGATTTCTTCTGCCGGATCAGGCGCAAATACAAGTCGTTGAGTCGCTCAACCGCTTGCGCCTGAGCAGGATCAGTCAAGAACTCCCCTGCGACAAGTTTGTCTTCGTATTTTTCTCGCGGAGTGACCGTTATCGCCAAAGCAACACTCTAACCAACACGGCTGCACCCGGGACAATGTGGCATCCGAGCCCACTTTGACCGCCATTAATCTTAATCATCATTGTTTTGATCACAAATTTTCATAACACCAAACCGCGGCTAGACCCAAACACTGATTTAATCTCCTTTGCGCGGCCGCGCACGAACAAAAGCAGCCTGACTGTGGGCATGCAGACCTTCACTGGAGGCCAGCGGCACAACCACCTCAGCCAATTCAGCCGCACCCTGGGGTGACAAATTAATCACGGAGCTACGTTTGACAAAATCATAAACGCCTAAGGGAGAGGCAAATCGAGCCGTTCCAAACGTTGGCAGCACATGGGAAGGCCCTGCCGCGTAATCGCCAAAGGTTTCCGCCGCATGGGCACCACAAAAAATTGCACCTGCATGCCGGATTTGTCCAACCAGAGCATCAGGAGCCGCAACCTGCAACTCCAAATGCTCTGGTGCAATAAGGTTCGTTAGCTCTACCGCCTCCGCGAGGTCGCGGGTCACAATCAACGCACCACGGTTTCGCAACGACGCCTCAATAATTTCCCGACGCGGCATAGAAGGCAGCAACTTGACCATCTCAGAAGCCACCGCTTGCACAAAATCTGCGTCGGGCGACAACAGAATGCTTTGCGCCGCGGCATCGTGCTCGGCTTGAGAAAACAAATCTAGCGCCACCCAATGCGGGTCAGTGGAACCGTCCGCGAGAATCAATATTTCGCTTGGGCCCGCAATGACATCAATGCCAACGTGCCCAAACACTTGACGCTTCGCGGCGGCAACGTAGGCATTGCCAGGACCCACAATTTTATCCACTCGAGGCACGGTCTGAGTTCCAAACGCCATGGCACCAATGGCCTGCGCACCACCAACCGTAAAAACACAGTCCGCCTGCGCAATCGCCAAAGCCGCAAGCACCATATCGTTGCGCGCTCCCCCCGGCGTAGGCACGGTGACTATCAACTCACCCGCTCCTGCAACGCGCGCAGGAAGCAAACTCATTAACACGCTGGAAGGATAACTCGCCCGCCCCCCGGGAACATAAAAACCAACACGCTCAAGAGGTATTATGTTTTGCCCCAGCCGGTTGCCTAGTGCATCCGTGTAGGACCATGAGCTTTCCACTTGATGTTGGTGATACTCGCGGATGCGATCGGCTGCACGATCAAGCGCCAAGCGTTGCTCTGAAGTTACTCTGGCCAGCGCCTCATCTAAGTCACGCCGACTCAATGTCAACGCATTCATATCATCAGCGGCTAGGTTGTCAAAACGCTGCGTGTATTCGAGCACCGCAGAATCACCCTGGTCCCGCACGCGGCGCAGAATTTCCTGCACAGTGGCTTCTACGCTGGCTTCTGCCCCCGTATCCATATCCCAGCGCAAAAGTTGCGCCAGCTTAGTCTCAAATTCAGCGCTGGTTGTATTTAATCGAGCAATCTTCAAAGCCGCACAACCCGTTCAAGATTCTGGATCAAGGCTTGTACCGCCACAAATTTTGTTTTCATCGACGCTCGATTGACAATAAGTCGAGTGCTAATGTCACAAAGTGTATCGCGTGCCTCTAAGCCGTTAGCTTTGAGGGTATTGCCGGTGTCCACAATATCGACAATCGTGTCCGACAAGCCCAGCAGCGGCGCTATCTCCATCGCACCAGAAAGTTTGATCACAGCAACTTGTCGACCGCGCTTTTGGTAATAGGCGCGAGTAATATTGACAAATTTCGTGGCCACTCGCAGGACACCTTCGGGTTCAACCACGCCAACCGGGCCGGCAGTCATCATCTTGCACCGGCCAATGCCCATATCGAGCATTTCATAGAAGCCCATAGTCGAGCCATATTCTAAAATGGTGTCTTTGCCTGTAATACCGATGTCCGCAACGCCGTTCTCAACATAAGTGAGCACGTCAGCGCTACGCGTAATAATCAGTTTATGCCCACCGGTTCGGCTGCCAAATATAAGCTTGCGAGACACATTTGGATCTCCATCCGGCTCGATTTGACAGTCCGCCAAAAGTGGTAGACATTCTTTGAAAATTCGCCCCTTGTTGAGCGCAATGACTAAACCCATAATGGCCCCAAATTTCGCGCCGGCATCCTAACAGCTTTTTCCATCCCCATGTGCATGGCAACCCTAATTGAGCCGAACCACCTCACTACCGAGCTGCTGCAATTTCTCTTCAATAGCTTCATAACCTCGATCGATATGATAAATCCGATCAATTGTTGTTGTCCCCCGAGCGGCAAGCGCAGCAATAACTAAACTAGATGAGGCTCTCAAGTCGGTGGCCATCACTGGCGCACCAAGCAGACCATCCAAACCATGCACCTTCGCTACAGAATGGCCATGGAGCTCGATGTTTGCCCCCAAGCGGTTCAGCTCTTGAACATGCATAAAACGGTTTTCAAATATATTTTCGCGAATTGTAGACGAGCCGTGAGCAATCGCATTTAGCGCCATGAATTGCGCCTGCATATCCGTGGGGAACCCCGGGTAAGGCTCGGTTTCGATATCAACCGCGCGCGGGCGTGCACCGTGCATGTCCAAACGAATCCAGTCGTCGCCAACGTCAATATGCGCACCGGCTTGCTGCAGCTTCTCTAACACAACCCCAAGCTTGTCGGGCTCAACGTCAACCAGATGGATGGAGCCTCGGGTTGCCGCAGCCGCCACTAAATAGGTCCCAGCTTCAACTCGGTCAGCCATCACCCAATGACGACAGCCTCGCAATTGCTCGACACCATCAATGTCTATCGTTGGCGTGCCGTGGCCTGAAACCTGAGCGCCCAATTTATTCAAAAAATTCCCCAGATCAGTTATCTCCGGTTCCTGCGCGCAATTGTGCAAACGGGTCCGGCCTTTGGCCAAACAAGCTGCCATCATTAAATTTTCGGTACCGCCGACAGTCACAACATCCATGTGGACTTCCGCCCCAGTTAACCCTTGCGGCGCCGATGCTTTGACATAACCCTCGGTCACCGTCACCTGCGCACCCAAAGTGGTCAACCCTTTCAGGTGCTGATCAACCGGACGCGATCCAATTGCGCAGCCACCGGGCAATGAAACCGTTGCTTCCCCATATTTTGCCACCAGCGGTCCAAGCACTAAAAATGATGCTCGCATCGTCTTAACTAATTCATACGGCGCATGAAAATGCGTTAAGCCCGCAGCGTTTACAGCTACATTGCCTGATTTTTCAACCACAACCTGCGCCCCTAAAGACGCAAGCAGATCGATCATTGTCTTCACGTCCTGCAACTGCGGTGCGTTGATGACCACAACCGGTTCGCTGGCAAGTAGCGCACCGGCCAAAATAGGCAGAGCCGCATTCTTGGCGCCCGAAATGCGCAGCTTCCCCTTAAGCGGGCGACCACCGGTAATACTCAGCTTTTGCATAAAGGTCTGCCTTGCCTTGTTTAGGGCGCGTGAGCTTTAATCGTGACGGCGTGGAGCCTTCCATCTGCAATGAACTCTTGGATACAGGCATACACCGCTTGCTGTTTTTTCACACGACTTAACCCTACAAACCGCTCACTGACCAATTCAATTACCGCCCTATTACCATCCAACTGAACATTGATGGATTCAACCGGCAAAGCATCTGTGATTTTTTCTAACAGTTCTTCTTGCAACATTTATCACTCTCAATCGTCGTACGTAAACTACCCAAACCCGCCTTCAAAGAAGCACTTCATTCAACCCTGAAAATTCGATAATTTTTCCGAGATCTTTAGGCACATTGATGAACGTAATCTTCTTTTTTTGCAGCCTCGCATGCCGATACCAAGCCACTAAAACTGCCACCGTGACACTGTTGGCCTTTTCCAGCCCCGATAAATCTACCGCAATGGGTCCCGGCTGCGAAAGAATCATCGCCACGCCTTGCGACTTGATCGCCTCTGCCTGACTCAAGCTAACCTCAAGGCCCGCAAAAACAAATCCCTGTGAAAGCGTCGCAACCAAAATTTATGCCACGCCCGCCACGCCAGCTACCCGATCGGAGTTACGAGCATCCTGTTTGGGTTCAGCGGTCTCGTCGCCCTCCGATTCCGCCTCGGCTTCAACCATATCAACCCAGGCATCGATCACAGCATCCATTTCCCCTTTATACCGTGGGTCTTTCATGGCGGCTGCAAACTGTGACTTATAATTCAACCCGATGTTGATCCCCTCAACAATTAAGTTTTGTACACTCCAAATCTTGTCTTTATTGCGGCGCATCCGATAAACCACCTGGTAGATACTGCCCTGATGGGTAATTTCCTGCACAACGTTCACTTTATCGGGATTCCTGGGCGCTTTGCGCGGCGGGACAACTGCAACCTTGCCGCCACCAAATTCGGTCAAAGCCAACGCATAAGTACGCACCAAACTCCATTTGAACGAATCGGCAAACCGCGCTTGCTGAGCCGGAGTAGCCACCCTGGCAAAAGGCCCCATCACATTGCGCGCAAATCGGGGAAAATCGATCAACGGGCGCAGCAGCGACTCAACCTCCGCATAAAAACGTTCCGGATCCTCTTTTGCATATGCTTTACCCGCACTGATCAAGTTCAATACTTCTCCTGTCGCCAAGGTCACCGCTTCTTCAGCGGTTGGCGCCGCTATCGCCTGTTCCACAATCGACGACGCCGCACTTGTTCCGCATATCGTCATCGCCAGCAAAACCAATAAAAACCGTTTCAACATTTTACGACTTACCCATATTGGTTAAAAAATCACCAATCAAATTTTCGAGCACCAAGGCGCCCTGCGTTTCTGTAATTTCATCACCCGCCGCTAACGTTTCTTCATCGCCCCCAGGAGACAAACCAATATAACGCGCACCTAAAATGCCTTCGGTGAGTATTTTTGCTCCTGTGTCAGCTGCAAGGTTACCCGGTTCACCGGCTATTTCCATCGTCACCACGGCGTCACCCCAAGACATATCAACCTCAATGCTGCGCACCCGCCCCACAGTAACTCCCGCCATACTGACTTTGGCGCGCTCTCTCAAACCGGCAACATCGTCGAAGCGCGCCGTGATTTCGTAGGTCTGCGACGCGCCACCGGTATTTACCCCGCTGACCTGTACCGCCAAAAAAATCAGCGCGACAATACCCGCCAGCACAAACCCGCCAACGCTGATCTCAATGGTTCGCATGCGCATTAAAATTCTCCATAAAACACCAAAGTGAGTAAAAAATCCGACGCCAATATCAACACCGACGATATAACCACCGTACGCGTCGTCGCCATAGCCATGCCCTCAGCCGTGGGCGGCGCATCATAGCCTTGGAAGACAGCTACCCAAGTTACTAACAACCCAAACACAACGGTCTTTACCATTCCCTTGCCCAGGTCCTCCCAAATTTCCACGCCCTCTCGCATTCCCGACCAAAAGCCGCCGGCATCTGCGCCAAGCCAATTAACTGCAACCACCATGCCTCCGAAAATCGCAACCATGTTGAAGACAGCCGTTAGGATGGGGAGGCTAATTAAACCGGCCCAGATACGCGGGGCGATAATTCTTTTTAGCGGGTCAACGCCCATCATTTCCATACTTGATAGCTGCTCGGTTGTCTTCATCAAGCCTATTTCTGCAGTCAAAGCAGATCCGGCGCGACCCGCAAATAAAAGGGCAGTGACCACCGGTCCCAGCTCACGCAACAATACCAGTGCCAAGCCTATGCCCACAGCCTCCTGCGCACCAAACCGAGCCAGCTGAGTGTAAAACTGCAGCGCCAGCACCGCACCAATAGAGAAGGCAGATAATATAATAATGACAAGCGACAAAAATCCAACGTGATAAATTTGCTTTACCACCAGCCCCACATCTTGCCAATCGGGCCGCCCAGACATCGCTCTGACCCACAAGACCGTTGCCCGCCCTAGCGCGGCTAACCAAGACAGAAATCGAGCCCCTAGATTGCGAACAAAACCTACCATCTCAGTTGGCCTCGCCCAACACGTCGTATTCGATTGCATCAGCAGGGAAATGGAACGCGACCGGCCCGTCTGGCTCGCCGTGCATAAATTGCCTCACCCTCGGCGTCGGCGCTCTGCGCAGCTCTTGCGGCGAACCAGCACCAATCACTTGACCCTCTGAGATAATGTAAATTTGATCCGCGATGCTTACCGTCTCGTGTATATCATGCGAAACCAACAAACTTGTGGTTCCCAAAGCACTGTTTAATTGGCTGATTAAACTCACCAGAACACCAAGGGCTATCGGGTCCTGCCCGGTAAACGGTTCATCATACATAATCAGTGCGGGATCAAGTGCAATCGCACGAGCAAACGCGACCCGCCGAGACATACCGCCGGATAGCTCGGCAGGCATCAGGTCTCTGGCACCGCGCAAGCCAACGGCGTTCAACTTCATCATAACCAGGTCGCGTATCAATTCTTCGGACAGATCAGTATGTACTCGCATCGGAAATGCAACATTTTCGAATACTGAAAGATCCGTAAACAAAGCAGAGGACTGAAACAACATGCCTAAATCGCGGCGAAACTCGAACAATTCACGTCGACTCATCGTGCAGATGTCTTTACCGCCAACGAAAACCGAACCCTGATCAGGCTTAATCTGACCGCCGATAATTTTCAGCAATGTCGTTTTACCCGTCCCACTTGGACCCATAATCGCAGTAATTTTACCCTTGGGCACATCGAGGTCGAGATCACGAAAAATCGCGCGGTCACCTCTGTAGAAAGTAAGCTCTCTGATTTCTATTAAATTATCCACGAAGTCACATCACGCCTTGAATTTCTTAGTCTAAATGCTTTTAGTCTCGCAGCCTATCTGAACCGCCACATCTTCTCGCCCGATGCGCCCCTTACATCAGTTGGCGCGGCCAGCCGTAAAACAAAAGTGAACAATAGTTGGCTAAGTGGCGCGATGCGACTAAAGTGCTGTTTTCGATTAAAACACCTTAAGCATACTGTATATATGTGGGTTCCACTTCTCATCCTAATTGTTGGCTTAGTTGCACTGATTTGGAGTGCTGACCGCTTCTTGTCCGGAGCGGCGGCGTTGGCCGGCAATCTGGGCGTCTCCAGACTACTCATCGGCCTGACGGTGGTCTCCGTGGGCACCTCCGCGCCCGAGATCCTAGTCGCCGTTATTGCCGCGATTGAGGGCACCCAGCTGTTAGCAGTAGGCAACGCTATTGGCTCCAACATTGCAAACATCGGCTTAGTTCTAGGCGTCACCGCTATCATCGCGCCCCTACCCTTCTCCAAATCGGTGCGTTCTACCGAGCTTCCTTGGCTACTGGGCGCCACGCTGCTGACCATGGTCTTGTTGTTCGACAGACACCTGTCGTTTTTTGATGGCGCCGGGCTACTGTTTTGCTTGGCTATTATTTTGTGGCGACTTGTTGTCAATCAATCCGATCCAACAAAAGATCCCACCTTAAATCTGCAGGACGAACTGGACGATCTCCCAGATATGAAGACCCCTAAAGCAGCCTTTTGGCTTGTGGTAGGGCTGATCATTCTTCTCGCATCGGCACAAATACTGGTCTACGCAGCAACCACAATCGCAAAAACCCTAGGCGTGAGTGACATGGTCATCGGACTGACCATTGTTGCCATAGGCACCAGCCTGCCGGAACTTGCGGCAACCGTGGGTTCCGCATTGAAAGGCCATCCAGACATCGCGATTGGCAACATCGTCGGCTCCAATATTCTAAACATCCTTGCTGTGCTGGCAGTACCGGGTTTGGTCGGAAGTGCCACCATACCTCCCGATGCGCTTTGGAGAGATGTCGGGATGATGTTCGCATTGACCATGATGCTGGCATTGTTTGCCTATGGCATGAATTCACGCGCCGTGATTACCCGGTTCGAGGGTATGGTTATGCTTGGCGCATGGATCGGGTATAACACCTTGCTCATTCAGCAAGCATAATTAGAATCGTATCGATGCCATCCAACAATCGAGTTGATACCCTCGCCAAAGATATACAAGGCATTATTTTTGACGTCGACGGTGTCTTAACCGATGGCCGCATTATCTACAGCGACGATGGCCACGAATTAAAGGCCTTTCATGTGCAGGACGGGTCCAGCATCAAGCTCCTGGCAGAGCACGGCGTTACCATAGGAATCATCACCGGGCGCCGTTCGCCCATGGTCGCCAAGAGGGCTCGAGAACTCGGCATCCAGTTCATCGCGCAAGGGGTCTCATCTAAATCAGAGGCTTTAGATCGGTTCATCGTTGAGGGTTTCCCCGAAGCCCATATCGCAGTGGTTGGCGACGATTTACAAGACATTGAACTGTTCCAACACCCCAGCGTGGCATTAATCATCACCGTCGCCAACGGACATCCAGCCGTCCTTCAACGAGCCCATCTTGTTACACAACGTAAAGGTGGCGACGGCGTTGCGGCTGAAATCGCTCAAACTATACTCACGGCGCAGCGCCGTTGGCCGTTCTAAAATGCGGCGTGTAGGCTCCATTGCGGCAATCAGCTTA
>DGQF01000029.1:0-981 GCA_002389675.1 Gammaproteobacteria bacterium UBA4421 | reverse complement strand
GTCACCCTCAACCAACTGCGCAGAGACGGCAGCCTGCACTACCGGCTTAATACGCATGAAATTCGCCAGTACAGTGATAAAAATATCACTCATCTTAAAGCGCCCGTCTTGAATCTGCTCAGCCCGACTCAACCACCGTGGGATATCTCATCGGGACAGGGATATATACGCAAACAGGGGTCCAATGCATCAGCAGAAGATGTTGTCTACCTAACAGATCAGGTCGTGATGATACAAACCCACGAGGTGCGGGGAACAACCACCATCCGCGCAAGCGCTTTTCAAATTTACCCAGAGCTCGAATTCGCCGAAACCACGGAAGCTGTTATGATCGACACCGATATTGGTCGGACCCGATCCGCCGGCCTGCGCGCCGATCTAAAATCTGGGGTACTATTTTTATCCTCAAATGACACGCAACGAGTACATACCATTGTCTTACCAGAGCAGTTCAAAAAATCTTAGGAACATGCATTTCAAGTGTTTGCCTGCGGTGCTTCTTATCATCCTGAGTGCACTTACACCAACTGCAATGGGACTTGCATCGGACGCCGACCAACCGATACACATTGAAGGTGATGACGCACAAATTGACCAAAATAACGAGACCATCGTCTACACCGGCTCGGTCGAGATTATCCAAGGCACACTCAGAGTGAAAGGCGACAAGGTCGTCGTCAAAGTCAACGACGACAAGGTGGAAAAGATCACAACCGTTGGATCACCTGCACAGTATCAACAGGAACTCGAAGACAATCGCGGTGAAGTACAAGCGCGGGCAGACGCCATCGTCTACCACATGGCCGCCGAGCGCATTTATCTAAATGGCAGCGCAACGCTGATGCAAAGTGGCAATGAATTGCAGGGCGAGTCGATTCGCTATGACATCGTGAAGGGTCAAGTAGATGCCAGTGCGGGCAGCGGTGGCGGCCGCGTGCGCATGCAGTTCGATCCCAGCAGCCGCTCAAAATCGGACCCATA
>DGQF01000046.1:20022-35707 GCA_002389675.1 Gammaproteobacteria bacterium UBA4421 | reverse complement strand
GCGGTGGTTTTTTTATATGCATGCATGAGCGCAGCGTCAGCTTGTTCAAAAGCACTGAGGTTGTAGGGTATTTTTTCCCCGGTCTGCCCCTTAATAAGACGACATCCCTGCTCGCCAAGCATTTGTGCGTCCTGTCTGAGGTGTCTTAACAATCGCGCAGTGCCCAGGAATATTCCCCCAAAAGTGAAAATGAGGGCAAGTATGAATGGCCCTGTTAAGGCGCTAATGCCGCCATGGTCAGCTTCGCTGTTGGCGGCGGCTGCAAATGCAATTTTCCAATGGGGAACGATCAGTTGTTGTTCTTGAAACTGGGTTTGATTGCTCGAATGATTTAAAGAGAGGACTTCGGTTGTGGGTGTGCCTACCACCGTTTGCAAGACCTTCAAATTACCTCTAAGTACGCCTTCACGATTCAGTGAGCCGATTAAAAAAGAGTGATCAAACACCACCAGTAATACGCCGGCAACCCCGCCTCTTGAAGTGATGGGCTGGGCGGCATAAAGACGGCTGCCTTGATTGGGGCCAACTTCGGGGCCTACAAAAGCCCTTGATTCAGCCCGTCTGACCAAATCTAATGCAGCAAAACTGATCGGTACCGCCGCGTTTAGGTCGATTTGAGCTTTATCTTTCTCGATGATTTCTACGCGTGCGATATGTGGGTTTTGGCGGGTCAGCAGCTGGCTCAGCTGCTGGCGTTTGGTGTCGTCATACGACGCCAGAGCATCACGAACAGCTGTTGATGTGGCCATGGCATCGACTATGGCGCGTAATTCCTCAACCCGGCCGTTGATGAGTTCGGCGTAATGGCCGGTAAGCTGCGATTGCTCTGCCTGCTCGCGTGTTGCCTGTGGCTGCAGAATAACTTGCCAGCTGATGACAGCAAACGCGGCTAATAGCCCAACTAGACTGAGCACGGCAGCGGGGCTGCATTGCTTGATGACTTCTCGGGAGGTTTGGGCCTGTTGAATGCTTTTCGGCTGATTTGCCTGCTTTGCTGCCACGTTAGAAGCGTCCTGCTCATCCAGTTGTTCGTGCGCATAGCGGTTATGCGCGGTGCGATTGCTATTCTGGCATACTATCAGGGTTTGTGGATGCTAACTGGCGAGCAAAAATTTGGGTTATTTTGCTGATAAGGTTGTTTGCCACTTGTTGTTTAGTTTGCAGCGGTAACACAATTTCACCGTTACCATGAATAAAAGTGACGGCGTTAGTTGGACTGTTGAAGCCGATTCTTGGGTCCGAAACGTCATTGAGCACAATAGCGTCAAGGCCTTTTTGGTTGAGTTTCGCCCGAGCGTGTTCATGCGTATTGTTGGTTTCTGCGGCAAATCCAATCACGACTATGGGTCTATGTGCGCTCTTGGCGACACCGGCAATGATGTCCGGATTCTCCACCAACTCAATATTGAAATTGGGGTTGGCCTCGCCCGAGCGTTTGATCTTTGTGCTTGCCGGTTGGCTGGCTCGATAGTCGGCGACGGCAGCGACACCGATAAATAAATCGATGCCGCGGATGTGTGAAGTCACTGCAGCTTGCATGTCCAGCGCGCTGGTGACGTCAACACGGTGAATGGATTGATCGCAAGCGGCTACATTGGGCCCTGCAATCAATGTGACGGTTGCGCCGGCGGATCGGGCAGCTTCGGCGAGACTGATACCCTGTAGTCCAGAGCTGTGATTGCTGATGTAGCGAACAGGGTCAATCGCTTCAACGGTTGGGCCTGCAGTGATCATGACTCGGCGACCTTTGAGGGGCAATTCACGCGCTGCTGCTGGCGTTAGCGCTTGTACCAGTTCATCGGGTTCAAGCATGCGTCCAGGCCCCTCTTCGCCGCAGGCTTGCTCGCCGCTGGCGGGCCCGAGTAACTGATATCCCAGATCAGTCAGTCTGTTCATGTTGGATTGTGTCGCGGGATGTTGGTACATCTGTTGATTCATGGCGGGCGCTAAAAATACCGGTGCGGTGGTGGCCAGACACACCGTGGTAAGCAACTCGTCTGCCATGCCGTGCGCGAGCTTTGCCATCAGATTCGCGGTAGCCGGGGCAATCAGTAGACGGTCTGCCCAACGCGCAAGTTCTATGTGACCCATTGCGGCTTCGGCTTCGCTGTCCCATAGATTTTCCCGTACAGGGTTACCCGAAACTGCTTGGAGCGAGGTGGCCGTAACAAATCTGTGAGCATTAGCCGACATAATTACCTGAACCTGAGCGCCTGCGGCCCTCAAAGCTCTCACAAGAATTGGCGTTTTATAGGCTGCGATGCCGGCGCTGATGCCGAGTAATATCTTTTGGTCTTTAAGGTCTAACATAATATACAGGGTACCTCGAAATGGGCCGGAGCTCATCACCAAAAATTCGTCAATCGAGATTTGGTCAAGATGAAAACGCCCACTCTGAATTGCTGTTGCAAAATGTTTTGGGCGCGATCAGCACTGCCCAGCTTTTGGTGACGTTTCTGAGCGTCGGTGTTTCAAACATTAAATGGGCTGATGCACTTCTAGCGGACTTTAATAGTCTTGATGGACTGCTGGCGGCACCTGCGGAAAAACTGCTTGCTGTTCAGGGTTTGGGTCGCGCGCGTGTTTTGCGGCTCAAAGCGGTATATGCGTTGAGCCTGCGCCACGCAGAGCAGGAGCTGGACAAGCCCGCTGCGATGGCAAATCCTGCGCAGGTTATTCGTTATCTTCGTCTTCGTATTGGTCATATCGAGCGGGAGATTTTTGGATGTCTTTATCTGGATGCTTGTCATCGTCCAATTTCTTGGGATGAACTCTTTTTGGGCTCGCTAAACCGAGCACATGTTTACGCGCGTGAAATACTCAAGCGCGGGTTAGCGTTGAATGCCGGCGCTATTGTGCTGAGCCACAATCATCCATCGGGGGCTGCTGAGCCCAGCAGTGCAGATGTTGAGTTGACGCGTGAGCTAAAAGATTTGCTGGCGCGCGTGGATATTGTTGTTTTAGATCATATTATCGTGACACCGGATGACTCAGTATCAATGGCAAATCGCGGGCTTTTAGCACCTTAGTTTTGTGCTACTGACGATAATCAGTTGCTGTAATGCGTCGTGTATAGTATAAACGCGCCTCGTTTTTTTTGGGCTCAGAAAGATGTCTCAGGTATGCCAAGTCACCGGCAAGCGGCCGATGGCCGGAAATAACGTCAGTCATGCGATGAACAAAACTCGGCGTCGCTTTTTGCCAAACTTGCACAAGCACCGTTTCTGGGTTGCGTCCGAATCGCGCTACGTGAAGTTGCGCGTATCCTCCAAAGGTATGCGCATTATCGATAAGAAAGGCATCGATACAGTTCTTGCGGATCTTCGTGCAGCTGGCGAGAAGGTTTAAGCGCGGTATTGTTGGATGTAGATGTGGGGGCTCGTGAAGGGCCGCCGCGCGAGAAACTAAATGCTAATGTCGAAAGACGTTTTTGGAGAAGGTAGTCACCATGCGAGATAAAATCAAACTCGTCAGCAGCGCCGGCACTGGCCACTATTATACAACGGATAAAAACAAGCGTACGACGCCGGACAAATTGTCATTCAAGAAATTTGACCCTGTAGTTCGCAAGCACGTCCTATATACGGAATCTAAAATTAAGTAGCTTGAGTGCCTGAACTCCCGGAGGTCGAAACGACTCGGCGGGGTGTGGCGCCGTGGGTTGAAGGTCAGGTGCTCACTGGCTGGTTGGTTCGTAATGCCTCGCTGCGATGGCCCGTTGAGCTGCCGCCGGAGCTCGAAGGACAAAAGGTGTTGGCTGTGCGGCGCCGGGCGAAGTATCTCTTGGTCCATATGCCCGTTGGAACGCTGATCATTCATCTGGGCATGTCGGGTAGTCTGAGAGTATTGACGCCGGATGTTGCGCCGCTAAAGCATGATCATGTTGACCTGCAATTCGGTAACGAAAAAATCCTGCGTTTCAACGACCCAAGGCGGTTCGGTTGTATTTTATACCAGCCGGGTGAAGACCCGTATGTGCACCCACTGCTGTGTAATCTTGGCCCGGAACCACTGGGTAATACTTTTTCAGGCGCACATTTGCACGGCGTGTCTCGCAAGCGCAAGGTGGCGGTGAAAAGTTTCATTATGGATGCCAAAGTGGTGGTTGGTGTTGGCAACATTTATGCCGCAGAAGCGCTATTCGTGGCGGGTATTCGTCCGGCTGTTGCTGCTGGGCGGGTGCCGCTGCATGCGTATGAACGCTTGGCTGATGCCATTCGGGTCATCCTAGCCCGCTCGGTCAAACAAGGTGGAACCACCTTGAGGGATTTTGTAGGTTCTGATGGTAAGCCGGGTTATTTCAAACAGCAGTTGAATGTTTATGGCCGTGAAGGTCAGGCGTGTCGCGTGTGTGGGTCGCTTTTAGTTGGGCGCGTGCTGGGCCAGCGCAGCACAGTCTACTGTGGGCATTGCCAAGTGTCCCGAGGGTTTCGGCGCGGTTAAGTATTGCCCGATAACGAAGACTGAGTCAGCGTTTTAAGTCTTCTGCTACGGCAGGGTGTACAAACTGGGAAATGTCACCCCCCAACGAGGCAATTTCACGCACTAAAGTTGATGAGATGAATGAACATTCTTTGGACGGTAGTAAAAAAACATACTCAATACCGGGCGCAAGGGATTGGTTCATTTCCGCCATCTGAAATTCGTAATCAAAATCTGTCACCGTGCGCAGTCCGCGCAGTATGAAACGTGCGTTTTTGGACTTGGCGTAGTCGACCAGCAAGTTGTTGAAACCTTCTACCGAAACTCGGTCGCCAAATGGAGCGAGCACCTCATTACACAGGGCGATACGATCAGCTAGGTCAACTTTGGGGTTTTTTTGTGCGGAGGTGCCAATGGCGACCACGACATGGTCAAAGAGGTGGAGTGCCCGCTCAACCAGGTCGGTGTGTCCGTTGGTGATTGGGTTAAAGGACCCTGGGTAAACGACAACTTTCATGAGAGTTCCCAAAAAACGTTAGAGTGGGTTATGTATTGTTACGGACGCGGATCTTATCCTTGGTGTCGCCGTGCTGCAAATCGGGCGTCAGTAATGCGCCCGTTGTGTTGCCGGTTTGGGTTTGTTTATAGATTGCCCATCCAGTTGATTGTGCCGCCCAAGTGAGCACTTCAAGGCTTTTAGATTCGGCATAGATATATTCAGCAGGCGTGGGGTTTTGGTTTAATTGAGTGAGCGCCTGATTCAAAAGTTGAGGCTGGCTGAAAGGGGGGTCGAGAAAGACAATATCAAAGGTGGCGGTTGTTCGACGCAAATAAGCAAAAAAATCGGTTTTTATCACCTCACATTGGGTTTGCGCGTTTAGTTTTTCTGCGCTGGCTGCCAGACTGCGCGTGGTCTGAGGATTTTGGTCGATAAAAACTGCAGACGCTGCGCCTTGTGAGAGTGCTTCGAAACCTAAAATTCCCGAGCCGGCAAATGCGTCTAGGCAACGTGCTTCGCGGATAACGGGCCGCAGCCAATTGAACAAGGTTTCCCGAGTGCGTCCTAGTGTAGGTCGCAGGCTCGCGTCGCCGCTGAAGCGCAGTTTTTGCCCGCGCCATTTGCCGCCAATGATGCGTACTTGTTGTGAGCTGCCTTTTTGTTGTGTCATGGTATCGCTATATTGGGTGCGCCGCCGCGCGTCAGTGAAAGCCTAAAATTAAGTATAAAGAAAACAACTGGAATAGATGTAAGTGAGTGATTGGGAAAAACCAAATCAGGATGGTGAAGACGCTAATCAAGCCTCTCATGTAAAGCCAACCTTGTTCAGCCGCCTGACCAAGGGATTGTCGAAAACGCGGTCTCAGCTCGCCACGGGGGTGGGTAACCTTCTGTTGGGCGAGCGGGAAATTGATGAGGCCGTTTTAGAAGATTTAGAGACCGCGTTATTGCTCACTGATGTGGGCGTGGACACCACAACGGTGGTGATGGCGGAATTGGCCAAGGGGGTCAGGCGCCAAGTCTTGAATAATACGCGCGCCCTGCATGCGGCGCTGGCTCAGCTTCTAGAGGAACGATTACAGCCGTTATCCAAGACCCTGGAGATTAGCGCCCAAAAGCCGCATGTCATTTTTTTTGTTGGAGTGAACGGTGTAGGCAAAACGACGACTATTGGCAAACTCGCCAAGCAGCTGCAGCAGGAAGGCAAAAGTGTCATGCTAGCGGCCGGGGATACCTTTCGGGCTGCTGCTGTGGAGCAGTTGCAGGTCTGGGGAGAGCGTAATGGCGTTCCGGTGGTTGCGCAAAAGCAAGGTTCTGATAGTGCCTCTGTTGCGTTTGATGCGATGCAATCGGCACAAGCCAAGGCGGTAGACGTGTTGTTGGTGGATACTGCAGGTCGTTTGCAGGATAAAGTGCAGCTGATGGATGAACTAAAAAAAGTTCACCGCGTGATTAAGCGCCTTGATGAGAGCGCACCTCACGATGTTGTATTGGTGATTGATGGGGGAGTGGGCCAAAATGCCCTGAGTCAGGTGCGATTATTTAATGAGGCGTTGCCCCTATCGGGACTGGCAATTACCAAACTTGACGGTAGCGCAAAAGCAGGTGTTTTGTTTGCCATTGCAAGCTTACCGCAAGTTGACGTGCCGGTTTATTTTGTGGGTATTGGTGAGGGAATTGACGATTTACGGCCTTTTGTGCCCGCGGACTTCGTGAGCGCGCTGTTGGAAAAAGGGGAGGAGTAGTTGGCAGAACTTTCGGGGCATATCAGTTTGCAGCGAGTGACGCGGCGTTTTGATAATGGGCACGAGGCGTTGGCGGATGTGTCGGTCGATTTTCCGGAAGGCTCGATGACGTTTCTAACGGGTCATTCTGGTGCTGGTAAGAGTACGTTTCTAAAGCTCCTTTTGCGGGCCGATTTGCCCTCTCGTGGCCGGATATTGGTCAACGACATAGACATTGCGAAGCTGCCAGATAAGCGTTTGCCGCGTTATCGCCAGCATATCGGGGTGGTTTTCCAAGACCATCATTTGCTGGCGCAAAGAACCGTATTCGATAATGTTGCCCTTCCCCTTCGCGTGGTGGCGATGCGTGAGCGCGAAGTTGGTAGACGCGTTCGAGCAGCGTTATCGCAGGTCGAGCTGGCGGCAAAAGAAAACTTGTATCCGCGTCATCTGTCCACTGGAGAGCAACAGCGNNGCGCGATTTAACCAAGTGGGAACAACCGTCATTATCGCCAGTCATGACATCCATTTGATCACCGCCATGGGGTTTCGAACATTGCGATTAGAACAAGGTCGCGTGGTGCAGGATACGCCTGCTGCGCGTGGGGCCTCGGCGCAAGCGGGATCAGGAGATTGACTATTTTTGATCGAACACCTCAAGATCCCTGGCGTGGTCCATTTCTGCAGCCAATTGCCTGGGTGCGTGATCATAAGCGTGTGGCTGCTGAGTCCGTCTATTTTATCAGTGAACGGTTGGGCACCAGTTTCTTGGTGTGGCTGGTGGTGGGTATTGCATTGGCTCTGCCGGCAGGTTTGTGGATTGTTCAGGTCAATATGGAAGATATGTCTGCTGGTTGGCAAGGACGTCCAGGGTTGAGTGTTTATTTTGCTCAAGATGTTGGGGCTAACGACATTAAGCAGGCGCAGGAATTTCTGGCGCAGCAAGATAATATTGAGCAAGTGACGCTGACGACGGCTGAGCAGGCTCTAGAGGAGTTTAAGGCGTACTCGGGTCTTGCCGATGTGCTTGATTTGTTAGGGGAAAATCCTTTGCCGGCATCGCTCACGGCACGCTTTACCTCGGCGTTGAATGCGCAAGATTTGCTGGCACTTGTGACACAATCGCAACAGCTGAACGGGGTTGCAGAGGTGGTGGCGGAAAAAACTTGGCTTGAACGATTGCATGACCTGTCCACGGTGGTAAGTCGCTTGGGAATGATGCTCTCGCTCTTATTTGGTGTTGGCGCGGTATTGGTAACGGCTTCGTCCGTTCGGCTAGCGATAGAGTCCCGCCTGGATGAGCTGCGGGTGCTAAAGATGGTGGGCGCGACACGGGGCCAAATTCGCCGGCCATTTTTGTATTTTGGCGCAGTCTACGGATTCGGTGGCGGGGTGATTGCGGCTATGTTGCTTGCGTTGACGCTGGTTATCATTGAGCCTGCGCTGCAATCTTTATCAGGCAGCTATCAGCAGGATCTGGACCTGTCGGGTTTTAATGCGGAATTTCTAGGTGCTCTGCTCGCATTAGGTTGCACATTAGGTATTTTGGGTGCACTGCTTGCTGTCAGTCAGCGGCTTAGAGGTTTAGAACTCTTTTAATTTCATGGGTTTAATTGGCAAAGTTGAACTTTTTGGGGTTAGCAGACTCCTACAGAGAGTGCTAAACTAGGTCAATTGGTGTTACCGGAGGTACCACATGACAACACAAATAATGACATTGCCGAATCTTGCGCCCGGGCGTGACATTGACGCCTATTTAAATACGATCAGCGCCTTTCCGCTGCTTACGGCGGAACAAGAAAAAGTATTGGCTGATCGTTTTTATTATGACCAAGACCTGGATGCAGCTCGCGAACTGGTCATGTGCCATTTGCGATTTGTAGCGCATCTTGCCCGCTCTTATCAAGGATATGGCTTGCCGATGGCAGACCTTATTCAAGAGGGTAATGTGGGTTTGATGAAGGCAGTTAAAAGATTTGATCCTCAGGTGGGCGTGCGCCTGGTTTCCTTTGCAGTGCATTGGATAAAAGCTGAAATGCATGAATTCATCCTGCGGAACTGGCGCATCGTGAAAGTGGCGACAACCAAAGCGCAGCGTAAATTGTTCTTCAATCTTCGGGGTAACAAAAAGCGCCTGGCTTGGTTAAATCAAGAAGAAACACAAGCCATAGCGACGGAACTGGGTGTATCTCCAGCGGAGGTGACGCGCATGGAAGGGCGCCTCTCAGCCAGCGACATGGCCTTCGACGCTGATGACAATGACGATGATTCGTCAAGTTCACCAGTTCATTTTTTGGCTTCCGCTGCGGCCGATCCAGCCGATTTAGTTGCAGAACAAGACGCGCGTAAAGACAACAGTGAACAGCTGGCGCAGGCGTTTAGGGCACTGGATGAACGTAGCCGAGACATTATGCAGCGGCGCTGGTTGGCAGAACAGAAACCAACGTTGCATCAATTAGCGGACGAATATGGCGTGTCTGCTGAACGTATTCGGCAGCTCGAAAAAAACGCGATGAAAAAACTTAAAAAGGCGATGGTGGTTTGACCTCCATCGGGTAGCCCATGCGGTTAGGCCAGTTTTTAATTGCGGTTGGTGCAATCTTTGGTGCGGCGGGCGTTGGCTTGGGGGCTTGGGGTGCACATGGGTTGAGCAGCTACTTAGGTCATGAAAATACCCAAAGCTGGGATACCGCGGTACTGTATCAACTCATCCATGCGGTGATGTTGGTTGTCCTGGGGATTCTGGTAGATCACAAACAGCCCTCTAGCGGTGTCCTGCAAGCAGCGGGGCCATTGATGGTGGTTGGTGTGATGTGTTTCTCCGGAAGTTTATATGGATTGACGCTGACGGGCGCTCGTTGGTTGGGTCCCATCACACCGGTAGGTGGCGCCGCGTTTATCGCGGCATGGGTCTTGTTGGCTGTTGCGGCGCTCCGGTGGCGTGGATGAGCGATTCATCCTATGCCCTTTTGCAGGCGCAACATCCCTATATTCGGCGGCGTGGGCGCACCACAAAATCTCAAGCCCACGCACTTGATGCGCTGATAGCGCCTTTTCGGGCCCTGCCTGAAGATATTGTCCAGGCTGATGATTCTCGAGCGGTAGGTATTGAAATTGGTTTTGGCATGGGCCACGCATTTTTTGATTGGGCCTCGTCGTCACAGGATTGGCGATTGTTTGGTATTGAACTTTACCAACCGGGCATCGGGGCATTGGTGCACCGATTGCATGAGGCTCAGCTGACACAAGTTAAAATTTTAGAGCTCCCAGCTCAGTCGGTTTTTGCGGCGATCGCAGATGAATCGATTGATGAGATACGCATCTTCTTTCCAGACCCATGGCCCAAAAAGCGGCATTTTAAGCGACGTTTGATTCAGCCGGAGTTTGTCAGCGTGTTAGCACGTACCCTGAAAAAAGGGGGTATTTTGCGTATTGCTACTGATTGGTTGGCTTATGCCGACTGGATAAGACAATGTTTGGCGGCAGAATCTCGGTTGCTCTGCCATATGGATAATATTCGGGCGGCCTCGGCCCCCGGTGTGGACGGCGTGCGCGAGCTTACAAATTTTGAAAAACGTGGTGAACGCCTCGGTCATGATATTCACGATATGGTCTATGTTCGAGATGATGCGGCTGATGGCCATGACCGTGATAGCTCAGACTAGAAACTCGGCCACTATGGTGTCCAGATAACGCAAGCCCAGAGCTGTGGTTGCGCATTGATTTTCCTGCACCAACCCTCGATCGGCCAGCGCCTCCCAAGTATCTTCTACCGTGCGCCAAGGTAATCCTGTGGCGTTAGAGAAATGCTCAAGGGAAACGCCATCGACCTGACGTAGGGCGTTGAGCATAAATTCAACCGGGAGCTGATCTTGCGCAACGGTTGTCTTCTGGGTTACCTGCGGACTCTGTAAATATCTTCGGGGTTGACTGAATTTGGTCGTGCGTGACACGCGTAGGGTGCCAGATTGGCGCGACGAGAGTTTTCCATGTGCGCCAGCACCGATGCCCACGTAATCTCCAAAGGACCAATAATTAACGTTGTGCTGGCAGTGTTTGCCGGGTTTGGTGAAGGCGGAGACCTCGTAGCGGGCATATCCTGCCAATGCTAATTTGTCTAAGCCCCTAGCTTCTATTTCCGCCAATGTGGCGTCTACGGGTAACAAAGGCGTGCGCCTAGAAAATTCGGTTTTGGCCTCGATGGTTAATTGATACCAACTGATGTGATCGGGCTCAAGTGCGATCGCGGTATCTAGATCAGTCATGGCCTGCGTGACGGTTTGTCCGGGCAAACCCCACATAATGTCGAGATTGATGTTACTAAAGCCGTCTTTGCGGGCAAGTTCAAAAGCGGTGACGGTTTCATCAGCGCGATGTATTCGGCCGAGCCGCTTGAGGGCGTGATTGTCGAAGGACTGTGCGCCGATGGATAGACGATTGACCCCGGCCTTTAGAGTGTCTTGAAAAAGCGTGTATTCCGCTGTGCCGGGGTTGAGCTCCATCGTCACCTCTGCCCCTGGTGCAATAGGCATTGCGCTTAATGTTTGGTGCAGGTTTTTTGGATCAAATAAGCTGGGTGTGCCGCCACCGACAAAAACGCTCGCGAAGGATTCTGTGAGGTTGAAATTTGCCTGCTGTGATTGCCAATCTTTGATCAGTGCAGTTGTGTAGTCGGCAAAATCGGTGCGTTCCTTGAGAGGGTGAGAGTTGAAGTCACAGTAAGGGCATTTGACAATACACCAAGGGAAGTGGATGTAGAGGGCGCATTGTCCGAGCATGTCTAAAACAAGTGAGTCAGTTGAGTCAGTAACGACCCAGCGGCCTGGCCTCGATGGCTGATTGTATTTTTCACAAAGGGTTCAAGCTGAGCTGAGGTCACTCCTTTGTCGGGGAGAAAAAAATGTGGATCGTAGCCAAAGCCGTTCTCACCGGCAGGATGCTCGACAATCTCTCCATGCCAGGTGCCGAAGGCAACCAATGGGCTGGGATCTTTTGCGTGTAGCATGAAAACCATTGCACAGTAGAAATGCGCGCTGCGGTTGTTAACGTTTTGCAGCGTTTGAATGAGTTTTTCGTTATTGCTGATGTCATCACCGTGTTCACCCGCGTAGCGGGCGGAGAAAATGCCGGGCGCCCCATTCAGTGCGGGCACCACCAGGCCGCTGTCGTCGGCGATCGCCGGTTGCCCTGTCGCTAAACAAACGGCTTTGGCCTTTAAAAGTGCGTTCTCGATGAATGTCGAGCCAGTTTCTTCTGGACTGGGTACGTTATGGTCTGCCTGGCTTTCCAGCGTGATAGGTAATTCGCGGAACATTTGGCGAAGTTCGTTGAGCTTGCCCTCGTTGCGACTCGCCAAAACAATCCGCATCAATGCTTCCAAAACATCTGTTGTTGAAAGCGGATTTCCGCCAGCGGCTCACCGGGTATCTGAATGTCTAAGGCCACGCGGTGAAATTCTTCGTCGGCATGGCGCAATAGAGCAAGGTAGTAAATAGCGTCACCTTCTGTTACCTGAGTGAAGACTAAACGCTGACTTTGGCCTAGAAGGTTTTCCGATTGCCCGGTTATTTGCGCTGCGATGGGCTTTAGAGCGCTATTGAGGACGGAAACGTTAACCAACGCGCGATCGCGGCCGCGGGGTAGATTGTATTTGTCCGCTATTTTGGCATTTAAAAAAGTGGTTGGCAGAACAATATAGTGCACCTCGTAGTCCCCGAATTGCATTTTTTGCTCCGCATGAGCGGTTTCAGGATGTGCGCTTAAGCCAGCCAGTATCATGAAGGCCCATGCCATGAGGGTGATGGTTTGTTTCATGTTGGCATTCGCCCTAGTCGATAAAAAGCTACGGAACCCAAAAGGTTAGGCAACAATGAGCCTAGCGGGCTGGCCAGATTTCGGTAGTTGACCACCCGTCGCTCAATGATGGGATAGTTTAGGTCCCGACATAGGTTCTCGAAATCCCGAAATGTGCACATATGGATATTCGGAGTATCGAACCAGGCGTGTGGAATATGTTTTGCAACGGGCATACGTCCGAGCATGGCTAATTGAAAACGGCAGCGCCAGTGTCCGAAGTTGGGAAACGTGATGATGCATTCTTCACCTACCCGTAACATCTCAGAGAGTAAGCGTTCTGGAGCGCGAACTGACTGCAGTGTTTCGGTCATGACCACCATATTAAAACTATTTGTCTTGAAATTAGTGAGTCCTTCATCAAGGTTTTGTTCGATGACGTTCACCCCTTTCTCGAGACAAATTCGGATGTTGGCGGGGTCCACGTCTAGGCCATAACCATTGACCTCTTTGTGCTTTTGCAAATGGGCCAAAAGGGCACCCTCGCCGCAACCTAAGTCCAAAACTCGGGCGTGAGGATTGATCAAATCGGCTATCAATGCGAGATCGGCGCGTAGTGTCATATGGGTAAAATATCCAAATCGTCGAGAACGCGGCCCAGATAAGCGCGCAGAATCTCGGTATATCTGGGCAACGGTATCAAAAACGAGTCGTGGCCGTGATCGGAAGTGATGATGGCGCTGGCGACGTTCTTTCGAGCCGTAATCAGTGCGTCCACGATTTCTTTGGAGCGTGCGACAGAAAAGCGCCAATCCGTGGTGAAGGATAAAATCAAAAACTTGGCCTGCGCCGGCGCGAAGGTGTGCACTAAGTCATTGTCGTTTTCTCGTGCGGGATCAAAAAAATCGAGCGCTTTTGTCATCAAAATATAGGTGTTGGCGTCAAATCGTTGAGCGAATGCCTGCCCCTGGTGGCGTAAATAACTCTCGACCTGAAACTCGACGCCAGCGCCGCTGTCCAGATCGCCTGATTTGAGTTCGCGCCCAAATTTTTCGTGCATACCGTCATCGGATAGATAGGTCACATGGCCGATCATCCGCGCTAAGCCTAGGCCTTTATCTGGGCTAATGTCAGCACTGGCATAGCTACCATCAGCAAAGTTGGTGTCCGCGGTAATTGCCTGGCGGGCTATTTCGTTGAATGCAATATTCTGGGCAGATAACTTAGCCGCCGCCGCAATGACCACCGCGGCATGCACGCGCTCTGGATAGGACATTGCCCATTGCATGGCTTGCATGCCGCCCAAGCTCCCGCCAATGATGGCTGCAAATTTTTGGATGCCCAACGCATCGGCAAGCAATGCCTGGCTGTCTACCCAATCTTTAACAACCACGGTTGGAAAGTCAGCGCCGTAGGGTTTGCCCGTTGTGGGGTTGAGGCTAAGTGGGCCTGTGCTGCCGTGACAGCCGCCCAGATTATTCGCGCTGATCACATAAAATTGATCGGTGTCGATGGCCTTCCCTGGACCGATGCAACTGTCCCACCACCCCGGCTTGCGGTCGTCGACGTGTGTGTAGCCTGCAGCATGATGGTTGCCCGATAGCGCATGGCAGATTAGCACCGCGTTGCTGCGCGTGGCGTTGAGCGCGCCATAGGTTTCGTAGATCAGTTCGAAGTGCTCAAGTACGGTGCCGCATTGGAGCTCAAAAGGCGCCTCGTGTCTGAAGACGTCCGGGGCAACAATGCCAACCGAATCAACGGGAGTATTCACTGGGTTGTTAACCACCTATTTGATTAAAAAGAAACCCGCATCAGAATATCCTCTATCAGTATGATCAGCAGCAGCACCACCATTGGTGATAAATCTAGCGGCCCCAAAGAAGGCAGTACGCTTCTTATTCTGCCCATGATGGGCTCCAGCAGCTGGTTTAAGAGTTCCAACGCAGGGTGACGCGTACCTTGTGCGACAAAACTGGCGATCACGATAATAATTAACGTCCACTTGTAAAATTGAGTCAACACAAGCAGGGTTTTGATAAAGCCGGCACCAATGGCAAGTAGCGGGTCGGGTGCTGTGTTGTACTGCAACAGTGTGAATGCAGCGACACTGATAATGCTGATGAGCCACGCCGCGATGAAAGACGCCAAATCGATGTTTTGGATAGGTTTGATGAAAGCGCGCAGGGGTTTACAAATGGTATCGCTGGCTTTGACCACAGCCTGACTGATCGGATTGTAGAAGTCCGCACCACTGATTTGCAGCAAAAATCGGGTCAAAAATAACAGTGTTGCCAAGCGAAAGATAAAATCGATCAGAATCATTAATGTACTGCTCATTATATATTCCCGCCAAATTCTTCGGCGAGTTCTCCTGCTCTTGTATTTGCTGCGTGCAAAGCACGCTCAATTATATCGGGTAGCTGTGCGTCCATCATGACGGCAAGTGCCGCTGCGGTGGTGCCGCCAGGTGATGTTACATTGTGACGTAAAACGCCGGGGCTTTCATCGCTCTTTTGTGCCATTAAAGCGGCACCAAATGCGGTTTGCAGCGTCAGGTTCGTGGCGGTTTCTCGGTCTAAACCCAGATCGATGCCGGTATCAATCATCGCTTCCATCAGCAAAAAGAAATACGCCGGCCCGCTGCCGGAAATGGCGGTCACTGCATCGAGCGCTTGCTCATGGTCTACCCAAAGTGTTTTCCCGGTCGCGCTCAACAAGGTCTCGGCAATATGACGCTGATCGGGTTGGCACCGCTGCCCAGCGAACAGGGCGCTCATACCGGCGCCCAGCAAAGCCGGCGTATTGGGCATGCAGCGAACAATTGCCTGCTCCGGGTTTGCCCACGTATATAAGCTGGCAGTGTTGATACCTGCCACGATCGATATCAGTAACTGGTGAGGCTGAAGTGTGTTCAGCTCGGCGACCACTTTTTGTGCAACCTGAGGTTTTACAGCAAGCACCACCGCATCTCGCCCGGCGACGGCATCGTCATTGGTGGTAAATGTCTGCACCCCGAGTTCACTCAGCGTTTCAAGCTGTGCGGCGACCGGGTCGCTGACACTGATTTTCCGCGGGCTGAATCCGCTGTTGAGTAACCCCCTAATTAAACTGGTGGCCATGTTGCCGCCACCAATAAAGGCCAGAGTAAAGTCGACGTTAGACAAAAAATGCTCTCCTAATTTAACGATGGGCGGCTTGTTCTTTCGCCAAACAGCGCGGTACCGATGCGGATATGGGTTGCCCCGGC
>DGQF01000046.1:0-20000 GCA_002389675.1 Gammaproteobacteria bacterium UBA4421 | reverse complement strand
AAGATAACTTTCCACAGGGTTGCGGTTTTGCGCGAGGATCGTCATCAATCCCCTAGGTCGCAGATTGGGTAACTGGATAAGCAAATCTAGAAGTTCGCTGACTTGTTCCGGTAAAACCCCACCTTTGGCGGGATCGGCGTCGATATTGACTTGAATTAAAACGTTGAGCTGCTTGTCTTGGGGGCACTGATTGTTAAGTCTTTGGGCTATTTTTTTTCGGTCGATGGTGTGAATCCAGTCGAAGTTTTGAGCGATGTCTGCTGTTTTATTGCTCTGTATGCGACCGATATAATGCCAGTTGATGGGTAAATCTGTGCTGTTGTTAATCTTGGACAAGGCTTCATCAAGGTAATTTTCGCCGAACGCCTGCAGACCCAAACAAGCGGCTGTCCTAACGGTGGATGCGGATTGAGTTTTGCTCACTGCAATGAGGTTTACACTTTGTCGCGACCTTCCCGCCGCCTCGCAGGCGCGTGCGATGCGTTGTTCTAAAGCAGACAAGCGGTCTTGAATGTTGGGCACGTAAACCTCTGAATAAGTGATAACCGAGTCGCAAATTCAGCGGCTTTCCCAGGCTTATCCAGCAGATACCGCCCTCGCCCCTTGGTGCGTCCCGTTGTTAGCGCTTAGTATACCCGTGGGGAGGAGCATGCCTATTGGCTTTGCGATTAGCTGGCCGTAAGAGCTAAGACCCCGATGGGGTCGACCCAATGATTAGTTGGACCGGGACTGCAATATGGATATTACAGAATTACTCGCCTTTAGTGCAAAACAGGGAGCGTCAGACTTACATCTGTCTGCTGGCCTGCCCCCCATGATAAGGGTGGATGGTGACGTTCGTCGAATTAATCTGCCGCCGCTTGAGCACAACGAAGTCCATCGTTTGATATACGACATCATGAACGATAAGCAACGCAAGGATTTCGAAGAATTTTTGGAGTCTGATTTTTCTTTTGAAGTGCCGGGCATAGCACGTTTTCGAGTCAATGCGTTTAATCAAAATCGGGGGGCTGGCGCAGTTTTTCGGACCATTCCTTCCAAAGTATTAACGATGGAGGATCTCTCGCTTGGCCAGGTATTCAAAGATATTGCCATGGTGCCGCGAGGGTTAGTGTTGGTGACCGGTCCCACAGGGTCGGGAAAGAGTACAACGCTGGCGGCAATGGTTGACTACATTAATGACAACCGTTACGACCATATTTTAACCGTCGAAGATCCCATTGAGTTTGTGCACGAATCAAAAAAATGTTTGGTCAATCAGCGCGAGGTGCATCGCGACACNNNNCGTGATTTGGAAACGATTCGCTTAGCGCTAACTGCGGCAGAAACCGGTCATTTAGTGTTTGGCACATTACATACGACGTCAGCGGCGAAAACCATTGATAGAGTCATTGATGTTTTTCCCGCGGAAGAAAAAGACATGGTGCGGTCCATGCTCTCAGAATCATTAAATGCAGTGATCTCACAAGCCTTAATGAAAAAGATCAACGGTGGGCGGATCGCCGCGCACGAGATCATGATTGGTACACCGGGCATTCGTAACCTGATCCGAGAAAGCAAGGTTGCGCAGATGTACTCTGCTATTCAAACCGGTGCGTCCGTTGGTATGCAGACGCTCGACCAGTGTCTGCATGACTTGGTTGAAAAAAGACTGGTCACACGAGACGTTGCAAAAGAAAAAGCAAAAATACCAGAGAATTTTTAGGCACCAGTGATCATTAATGGTGAGTAACACAAAAAAGGCTGACAAATATGGCATTGGATAAACTGCTGCAACTGATGGTTGAGAAAGGTGCTTCAGATCTGTTTGTCACGGTAGGCAAGCCGCCTATGATCAAAGCCAACGGTAAGCTCTATGCGGCGCACCAACAGGCTCTTTCTCCAGAACAGACCAGACAATGGGTTCTGGGGGTTATGGATGCGGACCAGCAGAAGCAATTTAGCGCTGATCGCGAGTGTAATTTTGCCATCAATCGGGAGGGTTTAGGCCGGTTTCGAGTCAGCTCGTTTTATCAGCAAAATCAGGTTGGGATGGTCGTGCGACGGATCGAGGCGAGCATTCCAAGCATCAAGGACCTTGGATTGCCGCGTATCATTGAACAACTGGCCATGACAAAGCGTGGGCTTATCGTATTTGTTGGCGGCACCGGAGCTGGCAAATCAACTTCTTTGGCGGCGATGATTGGGCACCGTAATGCAAATTCAAGCGGTCATATTATCAGTATTGAGGACCCGATTGAATTTATCCATGAACACAAAGGGTGCATCATCACCCAGCGCGAAGTTGGGTTGGATACCCAGTCGTTTGAGGTGGCGTTGAAGAATTCCCTTCGGCAGGCGCCTGATGTGATTATGATCGGCGAAGTGCGCAGTCGAGAAACGATGGAGTATGCGTTGACCTTTGCCGAAACGGGTCATCTATGTTTGTGTACCCTGCATGCAAATAACGCCAGTCAGGCATTGGATCGAATGATTCACTTTTTCCCGGGCGACCGCCATGCGCAAGTATGGATGGATTTATCTTTGAATTTACGTGCAATGGTTGCCCAGCAGCTGATCACCTCTGTTGACAGCCAAAGTCGTCGAGCCGCGGTAGAAGTTTTGATCAATACCCCGCTGATGGCCGATCACATTCGTAATGGGGATGTTCATCTGCTCAGAGCACTCATTGCCAAATCAACGGAACAGGGCATGCAAACTTTTGATCAAGCGCTTTACCAGCTTTATGCCAGCGGAGAGATATCCTACGATTTAGCGATTGCCGGGGCCGACTCTGCGAATGATTTACGACTGATGATCAAGTTAGGGGTAGATGCTCGAGCAAATCCGTTAGAAGGCGCTGACTATCTGTCGCTGGAGCAAGAACCGTCGAAGGATTCGTTTGGTCTGCTAAAGTGATGGATTACGCTTGCTCCTCGAGCCAGCTTTTCAAAATAAGGCAGGCGGCTAATTCATGTTCGGTTGCTGCAATGCCCAGCGATTTTGCCTCTTCGAATTCATCTCGTGCGGCTTTTGATGTCAGGCGCTCGTCGTGTAATTCAACGGTTAAATGGCACCGGGCGGTTAATGCTTTTGCGAAAGCGCTGGCCCGTTGTGACATAGGTGACGTTGTGCCGTCCATATTCAGGGGTAGCCCTACGATCGCCAGCGTGGCGGGGTAGCCGCTGATGAGCCTTTTTAAAACGTGCCAGTCTGGTTTGCCATTTCGCGCAGCGAGGGTGCCGATCCCACGCGCAGAGGTCGTGACGGTTTGACCAACCGCCACGCCGATGTGGCGTAATCCAAAGTCAAAGCTGATCAGGTAGTGGCCGGCAAGGGTGGGCATCGAATCGCCTCCAATTGTTCAGTATTGAAATTTGTATCAGCACATCATCCGCGCAGCGCAGAACCTCGTGTACTGAATTGCCAGGTTCGGGTGAATTCGAGCACGTCATAGGCTTTGCGCATTTCTACGGTGAAAGGCTGATAGGGTGCAGCTTGTCGTACGGTAGCTAAAGCCGCTTGATCTAATGCTCGTCGGCCTGATGACTTGAGGATGCGAACATCCCCGAGTTGACCGTCATGTCGAATCGACACCAGCATCAAGACCTCTCCCTCAAGGGCGCCCGGCGGATAGTTGGCTCGGCCAATGCGCTCACATTTTTGCCGCCACATATTGAGATAGGCTGCCTCGGCGGCCGAACGGGTGCTGACGCTGCTGATCCTTTTGATGCGCGGCATCTTGGCCAACGCCTGTTTATTTGCGGCAATACGCGCTTCTAAGCTCGCAATTTCTCTGGCCAAGGCTTGTGTATCTATTTTTTCCCAGATGGGGACCTGCGGCGATGGACTGGGTGACGTTTGGCGAAGGCGAGCGGTTTCAGGGTCTGCGGCGGTTGTGGTGAGCAGCGTTGATGTCTCTTCGTGTTGTGGATGTGCGGTTGCGTCTTGGGAGATGATCGGTTGGTAGGTATTGGTCAGAAAATCGGGTCGGTCCGGAGTGGTCATTTGCATGGCTTGGGCCTCAGTGCCCGAGCCTAATTGTTGGGTTGCGGCAATAAAATCAGCCTGAGTTTTGACGTTAGGGTCGGTGGCGACGGATATCGTCACTTCTATGCTCTCGGTGTTTTGTTGCTTCAACTCGGACGAAAAACTCAGTGCTAAAATCAACACGCCGTGCGCAGCTGCTGCGATGAACAAGCAGATGCTCAAGCGGTTTTGCGCAGCGAGTGCTTCGCTATACATGGATTTTGTGTTTCGCGTTGATCATAGCGCTCAAGCTATAAACTCAGGCGAGCTTGGCCAGCAGAGATTCAACGAGTTGACCGCCTATATCCAAAGAAAACTGCTCGTCAAGTTGACGTATGCAGGTCGGGCAAGTCACGTTGATCTCTGTTAGGTAATCGCCGATCACGTCGATCCCGACAAAAATTAACCCTCTACGCTTCAGTTCTGGACCCACTTGCTCAGCGATCCATCGATCTCGATCGGTCAGCGCTCGCCCCTCCGCGCGACCACCGGCTGCGAGGTTTCCGCGGGTCTCCCCGGCAGAAGGGATGCGCGCCAGCGCGTAGGGGATCGGTTCGCCATCGATCAGGAGAATTCGTTTGTCACCGTCCGCGATCTCCGGCAGATACAATTGCCCCATGATTTGCTCTTGGCCATGGTTAGTAAGTGTTTCTAAAACAACGGACAGATTAGGATCTCCCTGCATGACGCGAAAGATTGATGCTCCGCCCATCCCGTCAAGTTTTTTGAAGATGACATTTTTCTCGCGGGTATGAAAGGCCTTTAGAATCTCTGCACGTCGACTGACAACAAGGGGAGGGCCACATTGTGGGAAGGCGGTTGCAAAAAGTTTCTCATTGCAGTCGCGCAGGCTTTGCGGTTTGTTAGCCACGAGTACACCCTGGGCTTCTGCGCGTTCCAAAAGGTAAGTGGAGTAGACATACTCCATATCAAACGGCGGATCTTTACGCATCAGAATTGCGTCCATTTCTGTCAATGCGATGCGTTCTTCCTCGCCCAGCGTGTACCATGTTTGGCCGGCCAACGCAGGATCTAAGTTTTGGCAAAATGGGTCGGTGAGCCGAAGTGTACGCATGATGGCGTAGACTTGTTCATCCATCAGATGCAGGTCGCTCTGATTAACATAATAGACGTCGATGTTCCTGAGTTGGCAGGCCCGAATGATGGCAAGCGTGGAGTCTTTTTTGAGGGATAATGTGTTCAGCGGATCCATTATCACGGCAAATTTAGTCATTGTTGTGCGCTTAAGCTAAAGTAGAGGTATAAATTACGCATAGCGGGACAAGTTAGGCAACTAAAACGAGAACAAAATCGCTTTTCGTAAGGCCATGCCTAGCGACTTTTGCGCCGCTGCGACAAAATAGGAGGGTGGGTCACTAGGGTCTGACCTCGGGGTGCTGTCAAGGATGGCAGCAAAGCTCAGGAATGTACAAGGAACAAAAGGTCATGAGAGTCCTGATCATAGACGATTCCCAGACGATTCGGCGCACTGCGCATACATTGCTAACAAAAGAGGGGCATCATGTCGTGACGGCAGTGGATGGATTCGATGCGTTAGCCAAGATTCCGGATGTGCGCCCCGAGATTATATTTGTGGATATCATGATGCCTCGGCTTGATGGCTACCAGACGTGTGCGCTGATTAAAAATAACAGCAAGTTCAAAACGATTCCGGTTGTGATGCTATCGTCGAAAGATGGCCTGTTTGATCGGGCAAAAGGCCGGATAGTTGGTTCTGACCAATACATTACCAAGCCCTTTAGTAAAGAAGAATTGCTCGGTAGCATTGAGACATTGGTTCATTAGATCTTGAAAGAGAATCGATACAACGATGGCAAGAATTTTAGTGGTAGAGGATTCGCCGACGGAGACGCACCAGATTGTGAACACGCTGGCGCGTCATGGTCACCAGTTGCTGACAGCATCGACCGGGTTGCAAGGCTTGTCTTTGGCCGTCCAGCAGCAACCCGATCTGATTCTGATGGACGTGGTGATGCCAGGGTTAAATGGTTTTCAGGCAACTCGCCAGATAACCAAAAATATAGAAACAAGCCATATACCGATTATTATTGTATCCAGTAAAAATCAGGAGACAGATCGGGTTTGGGGTTATCGGCAGGGTGCCCGAGGATATTTGACTAAGCCGCTGGATGACGACCGTTTAATTGGGGCTGTAAATGAAGTGCTGGGCGCATAAAGGTTGACTAATGGCCTATCCAGAAGCCTTTAAAACACTACAAAGTTATCATGCGGCTGCGCTCGAAACTGCCTCAGTGATTCCGCAAGAAGACTCTGTGCAATGCCATTGGCAGGGTCTGGGTTTTAAAGTCTCCGACATTTGTCTGCTATCGGAGTTGGGAGAAGTTTCGGAGTTGATGCCCGTGCCACGCTTGACAGCATTGCCGAATGTGAAGTCATGGATGATGGGAATCGCGAGCGTTCGGGGCAGATTGATTCCAGTTGTTAACTTGATGGATTATTTGCAGATGCCCGTCACCGAGCCGGGCACACTTTGTCGCGTTCTTGTTGTTGAGGATGGGGATATGATTGCAGGGTTTGTGGTTGATCAAACCCTAGGCATCAAATACTTTCGGCAAGACCGGTTCGAGCCGGAAGTGGAAAAAAGTGCTGATGGCTTGGGGCGATATGTCACCGGCCGATTTACCGGGCAAAAGCAGCACTTTCAGGTGATTCAATTGAAAAGCATTTTACGGGATCAAAAATTTTTAGCGGTCGGGCGCGATCAGTGATCAGTTTTGATATCCCCAAGGCATGATTTTGTTGATTCAAAAGGCGCAGATGACTCAGAAGATGAAGATCAGGGTAAGGAAAAAAGTATGGGTGTCGTGAAGTTATCTCCAGTTTTGGTTGTTCTGATGATTGTTCTCACCGGACTGTTAGTGGGCATGGGCTATTTTATTGCCCAGGCTGATGGCCCTCCATTTGATCATCCACCGCTGGTGTTGGCGATCTCCGGATTGCTCCTAATGGCGTTGATCTGCGTGGTGATGGTGGGTAACACCGCGCAGCAATTGCGTGATCAAGCGGCTGCTAATGAACGCAATCAGGCAGCTATCCTGCAGCTCTTGGATGAACTGGCGGATCTTGCTGAAGGTGATCTGCGGGTTCATGCGTCGGTGACCGAGAATTTCACGGGTGCAATTGCGGACTCGATCAACTACGCAATTGATCAAATGAGGGGCTTGGTTTCAAACATAAACGCGCTGTCCGTGCAGGTTGCGAAGGCGGCCGGGGATTCACAGCATACGTCACGGGAGCTGGCCGGCGCGGCGGAAAGTCAGGCCCGCGAGATCAGTGCCGCATCGGGCGCTATCAACGATATGGCGACCTCGATCGATGAGGTCTCATCCAATGCCTCGGAATCGGCGACCGTTGCGCAACGCGCTGTTGAGATCGCGAACAACGGTTCGCAGGTAGTGCAGGATACAATTGGGGGGATGAACAATATTCGTGGTCAAATCCAAGAAACCTCCAAACGCGTGAAACGACTGGGTGAATCCAGCCAAGAAATTGGCGACATCGTTTCACTGATTAACGATATTGCAGATCAAACGAACATTCTTTCTTTGAACGCCGCCATTCAGGCCTCTATGGCCGGAGACGCCGGCCGCGGATTTGCGGTGGTTGCGGACGAGGTGCAGCGTTTGGCCGAACGTTCCTCTGCAGCAACCAAGCAGATTGGCGCTTTGGTCAAAGCCATTCAAACGGACACTAATGAAGCGGTGATCTCGATGGAACAAACCACGGTTGAAGTGGTTGATGGTGCGCGCCGGGCCCAAGATGCGGGTGTGGCTCTTGAAGAGATTGAGGGTGTCTCTGCCTCGTTGGCGGAATTGATTCGAAATATTTCAAACGCAGCGCAACAGCAGGCGTCAACCGCGGGTCACGTGAGTGAAAAAATGAAAGTGATTCAGCGCATCACATCTCAAACAGCACAGTCTACAGAAGCAACAGCCAACTCTATCGGTGATCTTGCGGGTATGGCAAACGAGATGCGTGTTTCTGTGGAAGGCTTCAAGTTGCCGACCGGTTGAGGGTGAGTCTGAATGTAAAGGATTAGGGTATGGCTTCTGGGCAGGACCATCTGGGTTTAGATTGGGTGAAAGCAGATTTGCTTGAAACCCTCGATGCTGCGCGCGAAGCGCTCAATGACTATGCCGAGAGTGAAAGCGAAGGGGTCCGCTTACAGGTATGTTTGACCTATCTTCATCAGTTGCATGGCACACTGTCGATGCTGGAACTTGAGGGGGTAACCCAGTTAGCGGCCCATTTGGAGTTGTTAACCCAGGCACTTCTTGAAGGACGTGTGGGTGATCCGGAAGTGGTTCGCGATACGCTAATGCAGGGTTTTCTCGAAATGCCCGGTTATATTGATGAGTTAAACAATACGGATAAAGACGACGCGAGTTTCTCGATGCCGCGGGTGAATGAGATCCGCGGTCTGTTGGATCTGGCCCCGCTGGTTGATCCTGCTGGTCACAGTCTTCGAGAGGGTGCATCAGCTGACGCGCTGGCGCGTTTCAACGCCATCGGCGGGGCGGAAAAAGCCGCCCGCATGCGTTCGGCTTTCCAGAATATTTTGTTGTCTTTTCTCAGAGGCGAGGCCTCTCCTGCTGATTTAGAGACCTTAGGCAAAATCGCCTCCGGATTAGAGCAGATCACCGCCGGCGCGCCGCTGGCAAGCCAATGGCAGGCGTTTGGCGAATTTGTGTCCAGCCTTCAGCAGGGCCAGGAAAAGCCAGAGGGTGAGGCGTTAAAGCTGTTGCGCCTGATCGATATAGAGATCAAAAATTTGGCCGAAGACGGTGATGGTGTGCTGCGCCGCCCGGTGAATCTTCAGCTGGTGCAGCAAATGCTGGACGCTGCCAGTGGCCAGGGTAATCACAGTCCGCGCCTGCAGCGTCTGCAAAAAGCAGTCACGCGCGATATGTTCAATAATACCTTGGTCAACTCTGGCCGGCAGGCGTTGGTGAGCGCTGTGCAGGCTGTTCAGGAAGATCTTCGACAGATCATCGATAAAATAGAGACTATGGTCGGCCTTGCCTATATTGACGTTGATGTCTTGCGGACTTGCATAGAGCCTTTGAATAGCACCAGCAGCGCTTTATCGTTGATGGGTCTGCAGCATTCTCGGGTCATTGTTTCTGACCAGGTCGCTGTTCTGAGGCGCGTGGTTGCTGAATCCGGGCAGGATATTTCGGTGTTGGCTCAGGTGAATGATGTCTTGCGGGAGCTGGGTGAAAATTTAAACCGCACCGCTGCGGGCGCGGATTCTTTGCCCCCTGCGGTGGCAGGGGATAATCAGCGGGAATCAGTAGCGGGCGCGCTTGAAAACATCGCACAAATCAGACGTGCAGTTAACAACTTTGTTGGCGGCCATTGGGTGCGTGGTGATCTTGATGGTGTGCCCGAGCTATTCGACGCACTAAACCTTGCACTGGATGACGCGTCGATGGCGCGCATAAGGGACTTAATTACCGGCGTGAGTCGTTATGTGCAGGGGCAGCTGTTGAAGGGCCATCAACCCTCAGCGGATGAGCTTGATGGGTTCGCCGAGGTGATTAGTGCGGCAGAATATTATCTGGAACGGATATTCACGGGGGGGCAATCTGGCGCTGAAGATATTTTGTCCGCCGCTGAACTGCGTTTGGGAGGGATTGCCGCCTCGTCATTAACGCCTCCTGCAGAGAAACCGTCGGCTGACCCTCCGCCTGATCCTGAAATTATTGAGATATTTGTCGATGAGGCGCGCGAAGTACTGGATACCCTTGAAGGTTTGATGGTGCAGTGGGCGGCTGAATCGCACATCGAAGATACACTGGTTGAAATGCGTCGTGCTTTTCATACGTTAAAAGGCAGCGGTAAAATTGTGCAAGCCGACGTCATCAGTGAGTTGTCTTGGGCGGTTGAGAATATGCTTAACCGGGTAATTGATCACACGGTAACCGCGAACGATAGATTTATTGTGGTGACCGACGCCGCGTGTCAGCTGCTGCCTGCATTGATTGATGGATATGCCGGGCGTTTGCCGGTAGACGTTGAGCGGGTCGAGATAATCGTCGAACAAGCGGATATTCTAGCGTCGGGCGGTGATATAGACCCAACGGTCCTGCCGCAACGAATAGTGTCACCGGGTGCGATTGTGGTCTCTGATGAGGACGTTGATGGTCAATTCAACGCTGCAGGAACCCGTGTGGAAACAGAGCGCGCCTCGAGTGCGCAGCAGCTTTTTCTAGACGAAGCGGTGACCCATCTTCAAGTACTGCGTGTGGAGAACGAAAAGGTTCCTTGGGCGCTGTCAGGAAATATTTATGGGGCGTTACATACGCTCGCCGGTGGGGCAGCTGCGGCGCAGCTCAGTGAAGTTCAGTTGATTGTTGAGTCAGCATATGAAGTTGCGAAGGGCTATCGGGGGCGCCAGTCGACGCCTGCGTTAGAAGCCTTTTTTGGGCAAGCAGCAAAAGATTTGGCCGCATGTTTAACCGCGCTTGAACAAAATATATTTTGGGATGAACCTTTCGAGCTGGTAGCAGCTGCAGATGATTTATTGGCGGTTTTAGAAGACAGTTCATCAGCGGTTGAATGTCTTTTAAATTCTGATCATACCCATCAAGTGTTGGACCGTGAGGATCAGCTTAACGCTTATTTAGTCTCTGCAGACGCCGCGTCGATAAGTGAATTAAGGCAGCATCTGTTGACCGTGGCAGGGCTGGCAGCTGACGCGAACGTTTCGCAAATTGCAGCGCTGGCCGGGGGGTTAGAGCGGGCACTTGATACAATAGACTTTGCGAATTCACTGCCTGCCAATGTGGTTTCTATTTTGTTACATGCCTACCACCTATTGATAGATCAGTTGAACGCGTTGGCTGGTGGCTCCGAGATGATGCTCTCCGATGGCATGCTTGTCGCGCTTAGAGGTCTGAGCGGGTCAGACTCCGGCTCGTTTTCTGATCGTGCCAGTGTGCGGTCGAGTTCTTCGGCGGATCAAAACTCGGCAATGGATGAGCCTGACGCATTGGATCCCGAGTTAACGCAAGTTTTCATTGAAGAAGCGGAGGAAATTTGTGATGCGCTGCAAGCCAACGTATTAAATTGGTCCAGTGCGCGGGAAAATCGGCTTTTCATGGAAAATATGCTGCGGGGGCTTCACACGCTCAAAGGTGGGGCTCGGCTTTGTGGATTGATGGCCTTGGGTGATTTTATTCATGATTTTGAATCTGTAGTGATCGAGGTCCAGAGTCATCGCCGGGTGGCAAACGATAATTTGTTTGTTGAGTTGGGAGGCCGTTTTGATGAAATCACGGCAGGTTTAGCCCAATTTACAAATAAACCTTTTGTGTCCTTGCATCAGGCGTTAGGTCTGTCTGAGTCTCTTGCAGAAACGCCTGCTCGCGGCACTGAGCTCAACTCGGACGCCCAGCGAATAGCCAAGGTGATGGACGTTAACAAAGTAGTTGAGGCGGTAGTGGCGCCGCATTGGGCAGTGCCGCCTGATGATGAAGTGCCGGTTCAGCTCTCACCGATGGCTGCGCCCAACGGTGCCGAGCAAGCCAGTCAAGAGACGGTCCGAGTGGGCGCTGAACTGCTTGAGGAACTGGTTAATTTAGCGGGTGAGAGTGCAATTGTCCGCGCCCGGATTGAACAAGATATGGGCGACTTTGCGGGTGCTTTGGCGGAAATGGAGACGACCATTGAGCGCTTGCGGGTGCAGCTGCGGCGTTTGGAAATTCAAACCGATGCGCAAACGGTGTATCGCCAAGATCAACCGGAGGGGGTGCAATATGACAATTTTGACCCTTTAGAGCTGGATCGTTATAGCCAGTTGCAGGAAGTTTCGCGCGGCCTAACAGAAAGCGCCTCGGATATGGTTGATCTTAAAGAAACGTTGCTCGTCAAGGCACGGCAGTCTGAGGCGCTGCTGCAACAGCAGGCGCGCATCAATACGCAGTTGCAAGAAGGCCTGATGCGGACGCGGATGGTGCCGTTCAACCGATTACTACCGCGGTTACGCCGTATGGTGCGCCAAGTTGCAGCTGAAGTGAATAAACAGGTAGAGCTGCATGTTCACCATGGTGACCGTGAATTAGACCGCAACTTGCTCGAACGTATGGTCGCGCCGCTGGAGCATCTGTTGAGGAACGCGGTTGATCATGGCATTGAGGCTGCGCAACGGCGCGCGCAATTGGGCAAAGCCGGTGAAGGACGCATTGATCTGACGTTGGGCCGCGAGGGCGGCGATATTGTTTTTGAACTGTCGGATGACGGTGCGGGTATTGATGTTGCCCAGGTGCGAGTCAAAGCCACAGAACATGGATTGCTTGAACAACAAACTCAATTGAGTGATGCGGCGGTTACCCAGCTGGTGCTTGCGCCGGGTTTGAGTACCTCTGCTGCTGTGACACAGATTTCGGGCCGGGGTGTTGGCTTGGATGTTGTGCACAGTGAGGTTAAACGCCTCGGCGGCAGCATCAGTATTACCTCAGAACCGGGCGAGGGGACTTGTTTTACCCTGCGGGTGCCCTATACGGTTTCGGTAAACCGCGCTCTGATGGTTGCGGTTGGCAGTGAAAACTACGCTATTCCCTTAAATACAATCGAAGGTATTGTGTTACTGACGGCGGAGCAACTGCGGGACCACTATAATAATAACAACGAGACCGTCAGCTACGCCGGGGGCGAGTATCAATTGCGTTACTTGGGCGAGTACTTGGGGGGTGAATATCACCCGCAGGCGTCGTCTGACAGCGTGCCTATGTTGTTGGTGCGTTCCGGTGATCTGGCGGTTGCCATTCACGTGGACGACGTACAGGACAGCCGAGAAATTGTTGTGAAGCCTCTGAGTCCACAATTTTCGGGTGTGCCGGGTATTTCAGGCGCCACGGTGCTCGGTGATGGGCAAGTGGTTGTGATCTTGGATTTACTTGGCTTGGTCAGGGCTAAATATTCAACGGGTGCCAGCGTCCCACGCCCCCAAAGTGAAGCGGTTGCGGCTGCGCGTTGTGTGATGGTTGTGGACGATTCAGTGACCGTGCGCAAAGTCACTTCCCGATGCCTGGTGCGCCAGGGGATTGATGTGATGGCGGCAAAAGACGGTGTCGAAGCGATTGCATTGTTGCAAAGCCGGCGGCCTGATTTAATTCTTCTGGACATCGAAATGCCTCGCATGGATGGCTTCGAAGTGGCGCGCCAATTGATGCATGACCCACTTCTGGCTGATTTGCCTATGATCATGATCAGTTCGCGGACGGGAGAAAAACACAAATCTCATGCGCTTTCGCTGGGTGTGCGGCATTTTTTGGGTAAGCCGTTCCAAGAAAGCGAACTGATGGCACTCATTGATGAATTAGTACCGCCCGGCTGATGGGCGTCTGGTATACGATGGCGTTAATAATTCGCGCGTCAAGTCACTATAAAGTGCCCGTATCTTAGGAGATGAGATGAGCCCACCGGACACCATTGAACACACCATGGACCCCATTTCGCCGTTGGGCTGTATGCTGATTCCAGCCTCTGAAGTTTTGTTGTTGCTGCCGAATGTGTGTGTGGCGGAAATCCTGCCCTGGCGAGAACTTAGGCAGGTGCCCAACCATCCCGTTTGGTGCGAAGGAGTTTTTGATTGGCGGGGCCAAGTGGTGCCGGTTATTTCCTACGTGATGCTGCCGGGCGCGCGAACACAGGAGCAAGCTTCAGTGCGCAGACCTCAGGCTATTGTGGTACTAAATGCGCTTTCGCAGGTGCGCGGGCTCGCCAATTATGCGATGGCAGTAGATGCCCTGCCTCGTACGGTGCAGGTCCGTGAAGATGATTTACAGCCTCTAGAGAATGGGCAAGGGCAAACTCTCGGCTTAGAGTTGCAGCTAGAGGATGCGACCGTGATTATTCCAGATTTGCGCGCCTTGGAGGCGCAATTGGGTGGCCTGAGCAGTTTCTCGGCGTAACTTACCCGGTGGGCTGAAACGCATGGTTTACAACGGCTAATGCCACCGCCGGTGCGGTTTCTGCGCGCAGTGTGAATGGCGCGATCGCGAGTCGGGGGAGCTGGTGATCGGTGAACAGTTGCTGTTCGGCGGCGTCCCATCCTCCCTCGGGCCCGATTAGCAGGGTAATGTCCTGTGGTGTCATTTGTCCGGGGAAAGGTGACCCATTTTGATCCATAACCCAGCAAGGTGTTGCACTGCCTTGGATGAACTCAGAAACACTCACCGGCGCATTGAGTGTGGGTAAAAACAATTGACCACATTGCTCGCACGCTCCGGCGATTATTTTCTGCCAATGCTGCAGTTTATTGGTTGCGCGTTCGGCCTTTAATGCCACATTACAGCGCGCGGCGTTGAGCAAGGTTATCTTGGTGACGCCAAGCTCTGTGGCTTGCTGTAATGCTCTGTCCATGGCCTGACCTTTGAGGATGCTCAATGCGAGATGGATGATCGGCACGGGGGCCGCCACCTGCCTTGGTTCCACTTGCAGTTCCAAGGTCACCTGTTTTGTGCTCGCTTTCAAAATGCGGGCGGCATAAAGGCCTCCCTGCCCGTCAAAACAGTCAATGTTTTCTCCCTCGCGTTTGCGCAGCACCCGGCACAGATAGTGGGAGCGTTCTGCATCGAGCTGGATTTGATGCTGATCTATAGCGGGTGGGATGAGGAAGCGGATTGCCACGATCAGAGGGCCTCTTGAGTCGTTAAAAAACCAATAAGCACGTCAGTGTAGCGCTAAGTTTTGACAAATGCGGGTGGTCGCCCCCCAGCGGTTTAAGGTATAAAAATGCAGCCCCGGTGCGCCAAGCTGCAACAAGCGCTCGCAGAGGCGACTGACAAAGTCAACGCCGAAATCTATGGTTGCCTGTTGATCGTCGGCTGTGTCGGTCAGTACGTTGTTAAGCCAACGCGGGATATCCGCGCCACATTTTTGCGAGAAACGCATCAGCGAGGCCAGATTAGTGATTGGCATGATGCCCGGCACAATCGGCGCGGTGATACCTGCTTTTGCGCAACGCTCTAAAAAATTTTCATAGGCATCAGCATTATAAAAATACTGCGTAATGGCACTGTCAGCGCCAGCATCGATTTTTCGCTTGAAGAACTCGAGATCTTGTTCTGCGCTGCTGGCGTCCGGGTGAATTTCTGGATAAGCGGCGACTTCAAGATGGAACTGATCTCCACAGTGGGTGCGGATCAGATTCACTAGAGCCTCGGCGTTGTGAGTGAATCGATTGGCGCCAAAGCCGGACGGCTGGTCGCCCCGCAGAACAACAATGCGTTTAACCCCTCGGGAGCAGTAGTCATCCAGTATTGTTTGAATGTGGGTTTTGTCATCAGCGCCCATGGACAAATGGGGGACCGCATTAAACCCAGCGTCGATCAAGCGATAGACGGTTTGGCGAGTGCCATCGCGGGTTGTTCCTCCGGCGCCGTAAGTGACGGAAAAAAAGCTTGGCTCAAGGGCGCCTAATTTTCCAGCGACGTTCTCGATAAGGCGTTTTTGCCCGGGCACATCGCGCGGCGGGAAAAACTCAAAACTTAGGCTGGGTGCTGTGGTTGTGGCATTCATAACGGTGAACTCGCTCAGATCTCAATGTTTGGTCGATCTGGCTGGCCCACCGTTATGCACTAGTGGGCAGCCTAGATGGCCTCAGCCAAGGCTTCGGCTTTGTCGGTTTGCTCCCAAGTAAAGTCAGGTTCGGTGCGACCAAAGTGGCCATAGGCAGCCGTGTTTTGATAAATGGGGCGTTTGAGTTCAAGCATCGCAACCAAGCCGCGAGGGCGCAAATCAAAATGTTCACGTACAAGTTGAACAATTTGCGTGTCGCTCACCTTGCCTGTGCCAAAAGTATCAATGCTGATAGAGGTTGGTTCGGCCACACCAATGGCGTAGCTGACCTGAATTTCACAACGTTTGGCGAGTCCTGCTGCGACTATGTTTTTGGCGACATATCGTCCTGCGTAGGCGGCGCTGCGGTCAACTTTCGACGGGTCTTTGCCGGAAAAAGCGCCGCCACCATGGCGGGCCATGCCACCATAGGTATCGACAATAATCTTGCGTCCGGTTAGGCCGCAGTCCCCAACGGGTCCGCCGATGATGAATTGGCCGGTTGGGTTGATGAATATTTTGGTGTCGGCGTGTATCCAATTGGCCGGTAGCACAGGCTTGATAATTTCCTCCATCACGGCCTCGTGTAACTGTGCCTGGGAGACCTCTGGACTATGCTGGGTGGACAGGACAACGGCGTCAATGCCAATTGGAGCACCGGCCTCATCATAACGAAAGGTCAGCTGACTTTTGGCGTCCGGGCGTAAAAAATCGAGGCCGCTGCGCCGCATTTCGGCTTGTTTGTGGACCAGACGATGAGCATAGGTCAATGGGGCGGGCATCAGCACGTCGGTTTCATCGGTGGCGTATCCGAACATCAGCCCTTGGTCTCCAGCGCCCTGTTCATGGTCGTCTGATTCGTCGACGCCCATGGCAATATCCGGTGATTGCATACCTAGAGCGTTGATAACGGTGCATTCTTTTGCATCAAAGCCAACCTCGATGCTGTTGTAGCCAATGTCTCCTACCACTTGCCGCACAAGCTGGTCGATGTTCACGTCAGCTTTTGTGCGGATCTCGCCGGCGACCATGACAATGCCAGTTTTAATCATGGTTTCGGCGGCCACTCGAGATTCGGGATCTTGGGCGAGCATGGCATCTACGATCGCGTCGGAGACTTGATCAGCAACTTTATCGGGGTGCCCTTCAGAAACAGATTCTGACGTGAAAACAGAGTAGTCGGTCATGTTTGATCCTATTCAGCTTGCGAGATACCACAAGATTTAGAAAAAAAAGCAGTCTACTGCAGTTGCGGTCAAAATTGACAGCCGGATAACCCGACTTTTACCTCTTTATGGGGCAATTGCAGATAATTTTGGATCATATATTTGCAGGTCGGGGCACAAGTGCGGACAATAGCGCCGCTGTTTAAACAAGGGTCCTCATGTCTTCACGAATAGAGCTGGCGAATGCGATACGGGTGCTGTCCATGGATGCGGTGCAGGCCGCCAACAGCGGGCATCCAGGGGCGCCAATGGGATTGGCTGATGTGGGTGAAGTGCTCTGGCGCGATCTGCTCAAACACAACCCGAATGATCCGCTGTGGGTGAATCGAGACCGTTTTGTGCTGTCCAACGGACATGCCTCAATGCTGTTATATAGCCTCTTGCATCTCACGGGATATGATGTATCCATTGATGATCTCAAACAGTTTCGTCAGCTGCACGCAAAAACTGCCGGTCATCCGGAATATGGGGAATGCCCGGGCGTTGAGACCACTACCGGTCCACTGGGGCAAGGGTTTGCCACGGCGGTTGGTATGGCTTTGGCCGAAGCAAAATTAGCGGCAGAGTTTAATAGAGCCTCGCATGACATTGTTGATCATCGCACATGGGTGGTGGTGGGTGATGGTTGTTTGATGGAGGGTATTTCGCATGAGGCGGCCTCTTTGGCCGGCACCCTCGCGCTGAATAAGCTGATTTGTATTTATGATCAAAACGGCATCTCTATTGATGGTGAGGTGGACGCGTGGTTTTCAGAAGACGTGCCCGCGCGCTTTGAGGCTTATGGTTGGCGCGTTATTCGCGATGTGGATGGTCACGATGCAACCGCTATTGCGCAGGCGTTGCAAGCGGCCGCTGCTGACGATGGCCGGCCAACGCTGGTTTGTGCTCGCACGACCATCGGCTTTGGTTCGCCGAACAAAGCCGCCACTGCGGGTGTGCATGGGGCGGCGTTAGGCGCTGAAGAGGTGGCGCGGGTGCGCGAAACGCTCAACTGGCCACATGCGCCTTTTGAGATCCCCGAGCAAGTGAAAATAGATTGGGATCAGCGTGCACGAGGGGCGCAACTGCAATTGCTTTGGGAGGAAAAATTTGCGCGCTATCGAAGCGCGTTTCCACAAGAGGCCGAGGCGTTTGAGCGACGATCCCGCCAACAGCTGCCGCCAAACTGGGATGCTGAGGTTTTGCGCTTGGCGCGCAACGAACAAGAGCAGCTGGTGAATCGCGCAACGCGGAAATCCTCAGAGTTGGTGTTGGGTGCTGTGGCCGCGGGTGTTCCGGAATTGTTTGGTGGCTCAGCAGACCTGACCGGTTCAAACAATACGAAGTGGGCGGGTGCGAGCGCCGATCAGCATATGAGCTACGGTGTGCGGGAGTTTGGTATGACCGCCATAAGTAATGGCTTGTTTTTGCATGGCGGATATCGGCCCTTCACCGGCACATTTTTGGTATTTATGGAGTATGCGCGCAATGCGGTTCGATTAGCCGCTTTGATGCGGATACCGAATATTTTTGTGTATACCCATGATTCGGTTGCGGTCGGTGAAGATGGCCCTACCCACCAGCCGATTGAGCAGATCGCAAATCTGCGAACAACACCGAACCTTGAAACCTGGCGGCCTTGTGACACGGTGGAGTCGGCGATTGCCTGGCAGCAGGCTGTGGCCAATCCTGCCCAACCCAGCGCACTGATTTTTACGCGCCAGAGTACACAAGCGCAGCCGCGCGATGAGTTGGCCTTCCAATCCATCGAGCGCGGCGGATATATACTTAAAGATTGCCAGGCGGCGCCAGACTTAATTCTGATTGGTACCGGGTCTGAGGTGGAGCTGGTGATGCAGGCAGCTTTGATTTTGGCGCAAGATGATCTGCACGTGCGTGTGGTTTCGATGCCCTGTGCGGAAAGATTTTTGAGTCAATCAGAAGATTACCGTGAGAAAATATTGCCTTCGCGGGTCCGAGCCCGAGTGGCAGTTGAAGCGGCTCACCCGCAATACTGGTATCAGTTTGTAGGACTCGATGGTGCGGTGGTTGGTATCGATGGCTACGGCCTATCTGCGCCTGGTGCACAGGCGCTTGCGCAGCTTGGGATCACTGCTGAAAATGTTGTCATCCATGCTCGCCGGGTGCTCCAAGACCTGACGTGATGTTGTGATTCGCTGATAATTTAGTTGGCAGGGGTTCATCAATGGATGATGGTGACGTTAAATCGTTAAGAAGTGTTGAGCTCGCGGGTAAGCGTGTATTGATCCGAGCAGATCTGAATGTGCCGATTGACGCCGGGCAGGTGATCAGTGATGCGCGCATTGTTGCTTCATTGGCGAGCATAGAGTACGCCTTGGCAGCCAATGCATCGGTTGTGGTGATGTCGCATCTAGGGCGTCCTGAAGAGGGCCGTTTTGACCCGGAGGCGTCCTTGGCGCCGGTTGCCTTGCGTTTGGCTCATTTGCTCGGCAAACCAGTCAGGTTACTCAGTCAGATCAACCAGTGCCGTACCGTAGGGGCTGGAGAGGTGGCGTTGTTGGAGAATATTCGATTTTTTGACGGCGAAAAAGGCAACCACAACGCGTTGGCAAGCGCCTTGGCGCAACAATGTGACGTTTTTGTGATGGATGCTTTTGGCACAGCTCACCGCGCTCAGGCCTCTACTCATGGTGTTGCGAAAATGGCGCCTGTGGCCTGTGCGGGTTTGCTTTTGGAAGCGGAGCTGGCAGCGCTTGGGCAGGCAATGGCGACACCGGCAAGTCCGATGGTGGCAATTGTTGGCGGCTCCAAGGTGTCTACAAAATTGCAGGTGCTTGATGCGCTTGCCACCATTGCAGATCAAATTATTGTCGGTGGTGGTATTGCTAATACGTTTATCGCTGCCGCCGGTTTTAATGTTGGCCAGTCTTTGTATGAAGCTGATTTATTGGAGACAGCACGTGCGATTGCCGCAAAAGTTGCCATCCCGATGCCCGTGGATGTCATGGTGGCAAAACAATTTGATGCTGCTGCAGTGGCTGTGGTCAAACCGATTGACGCTGTTGCAGATGATGAAATGATTTTGGATATTGGCCCGCAGACAGCGCGCATGTTTGCGGCGCGCTTGCAGGATGCGCAAACGATCTTGTGGAATGGCCCGGTGGGTGTGTTTGAGTTTGACCAATTTGGCGAAGGCAC
>DGQF01000039.1 GCA_002389675.1 Gammaproteobacteria bacterium UBA4421 | reverse complement strand
GGCTTCCGCAGCGGCGAGTATCCCGCACTTAGAACAACCCGACCCTACAAGATGCTGACTCGGTGTTTGCTTGAACGGCCCGTGCTCGGAACAGATGATCGTAACTTTTTCATCACTGGCCACATACTCAACAAACGAATAGTCGTAGCGTCGACCGTGAATCGTCCTGGCTCCATCTATGAAATGTTCCGTAGTTTTTCGCCGGACCTCGCTAGCAGCAAGCAACCCGCAGTCAGGGCAGCCCTTGCCTGCAAAGTGATTTGAGGGCGATTGCATGAAGGCACCGTGTTCGGAACAGACAATTGTTACTTCTACGTGGGCATTCATATAATCCACATACGAATAATCGTAACGATCGCCATGCACGTTCTGCGCTTTCGCGATGAATGATCCTCTTGTGTGTTTCTTATTGCCGCCGCATTCCGGACAACCATTTCCTCTCAAGTGGACAGCCGCAGTCTGAGAGAACGCCCCATGGAGATTACAGATAATTGTGATGGGAGCCTTGTTCATGCTGTACTCAACTAGAGAGTAGCAGTACCGGTCACCGTGAACCTTCTGCGCTGCTTCGATAAAAGAGCCATTTGTGTGTGGTTTACTACCCCCACATTCCGAACACCCTTTCCCAGCATAGTGATTGGCTGGTGATTGTTGGAACTGACCGTGTTCTGGGCAGACGATGGTTACATGCCGATGAATGCCTTTATACTCAACTTGGGAATATTTGTAGCGATCCCCATGGATTGATTCCGCTCTCTCGATGAACTCTGCTCTAGTTACGCGTTTTGGCATTGCTTGATGTCCGAAGATGGCTCGGGTCGAAGTTGCTCTGATAAACCAACGATACAGCTACGATAAGAATTGGTCGACCCAGTCAGTCGTGGGGGCTGGTACCGAGTGAGTCGACTCGGACAAAAACGCATACTTTTTTTAGTTACCTGCCATCTGAACCACTTGAACTTCACCTTGGACATCGCAGCTCTGGTTATTCCGCGTGTCGTTTTTGGGCACAAACAGAAATAGCTAATTCAGCTCTGAGCGTTGGCTTTCTCCATGGGGGCCGTTCAGATCTGCTAAGGCTATGGGTGATTTCGGCTACAAATAAGTCACAACGCTATGCTTCGACAACGTGCGTCGCAGAGTCTTTGCCAACGCACACGACTCGCTGAAACTTGACGCTTTCAAAAAGGTTGGTGACGAGGGTACGTACCAAAGATTCATCTTCTGGAGTTACCCTCAAGCCAAACGTTACGAGTGTGAGCGATGACCTAGGGATTTCATAAGTTCCCACGTCGGAACTAACCGCTTAAGACTACCAGCTTGAACGCAGAACTATTGGGGACCAATTGGGGGTCCATACAGATCTCTAGAAACACAACCTATTGAATTTAATAGGTTTTTGTCTTTAAAATGGCGGAGCGGACGGGACTCGAACCCGCGACCCCCGGCGTGACAGGCCGGTATTCTAACCAACTGAACTACCGCTCCGCTGCAAATTCCAAAATTGGAATTGGTGGGTGTTACAGGGGTCGAACCTGTGACCTACGGCTTGTAAGGCCGTCGCTCTCCCAACTGAGCTAAACACCCGGCGTTCAGACTCGCACGAATGCGAGGGCCGGTATGTTACCTGCTATCACGTTCCTGTCAATTACTGAGTTTCTCTATCTACCCAATTTACAACCCGATACTGATAATTCCGCGGTCAGGAGATTATACAACTGGGCCGAGTGCGCCAAGCGCAGAGCGGTAAACTGGCCGCGTTTTACTGAAAACAGTACACGGCGTCAGGGCATTAAAACGCAAGGGTTGCCCCGGGGACATGCGAATCCAGCTCCAAGGACCTAAACGACGGGTTTTTTCTTGCTGCCACGACAACTCACCGCTGAGCACCAGTAATTCGCGCACATGGTATGAGGCCGAAAACGCAAAACGCTCCCCCGCCTCCACGTGCACACAACTGACCACCTCGTCTGCATACCGATACAACTCCTGAGGTTCACTGCACACGGGCGACGGCGACATCTGCGTGACAACCGGGTTCTGGTCCTGCATATGAAACTGCCGCAGTTTGACAAAAATCACACAACCCGGTGCGCTAGTTGGACAGTGGGAGGATCTCGGCGGGTTCCTTACATAAGTCCCTGCAGGATAATCTCCATATTGGTCAGAAAATACACCACTGAGCACAACAAACTCTTCACCCAAATCGTGGCGGTGTTCGCTAAAACTAGACCCCGGCGCATAACGCACTAGGCTTGTAGCCACAGCCAACTCTGCTCCCACCCGGTCCAATAACACCCGCTCCACCCCCGCCATAGGGGAGGCGCGCCATGTCAGATGGCGGCCACTGACAAAAACGGTTTGATCTAAATCTGCTCTGATGTTCATAAAATTCAACTGGGTACGCTGATTACCGGCTATCTACCCTCCGCAACATCTTCTATGATATCCGGATGCTAGATAACACTGGGCAGGCGCTATGAAAACACTTTTAAAAATCTTCGGCTACTGCATCGGCACACTTGTGTTGATCATTGGCGCCACGTCAATCGCTGCCCGCTTCTCTGACGGTCCGCTCGAAATTTTTGCCGGTGGTCCGTTTACCAGCGGCCAACCCGCACCCATCGAGCCAAATTGGTCGTTCATAAAAGAGTACAACACCGTTGAATTTCAGTTGCTCGAGCCAGAAGCTTCACGCACCACATGGATCGTCGAGCACGATGGCCGGCTATTCATTCCCAGCGGCTACATGACCACATGGTGGGGCAAGCTCTGGAAACAGTGGCCCATGCAGGCGCTAGACGACCCGCGCGCAATCTTACGTGTCGACGGCATCGTGTACGACCGTGAGTTAGTGCGCATCACAGATGGCCCTGAAGTGCCCTTCGTTCTCAGCGAACTGGGTCGAAAATACGGCAATGGCCTGCCTCTACCTGAGAATGCCCTGAGCAGCGGCTATTTGTGGATCTTCGAATTGGTACCTCGCAAATAATGACACCCCAACAAGCATTTACCGGGCTTCGCATTCTAGATTTTACTCAAGTACTGGCCGGGCCTTTTGCCACCCAGCAGTTGGCGCAGCTAGGCGCCGACGTAATTAAGGTTGAAACACGCGAGACCGGAGATCTAGCCCGCGGCCTGTTGGCCGACATTAACGACGGCATGGCCCCCTCGTTTCTCACCTGTAATTTGGGCAAACGCAGCATCACGCTGGATCTAAAAAAACCACAAGCCAAAAGTATCATCTTTAAATTGGTCGCCACCAGTGATGCGGTAGTTGAAAATTTCAAACCAGGAACAATGGCTCGTCTAGGGTTGGATTACCAAGCGCTGCGCGACATCAAGCCGGACATCGTCTACGCGAGCATTTCCGGCTACGGACAACAGGGGCCTAAGGCTGAATTGCCTGCATTTGATGGCGCCATTCAAGCCGCTTCCGGCATGATGAGCATTAGCGGCCATCCCGAGACCGGCCCCGTGCGTAGCGGCTATTTTTCAGTGGACATGAGCACCGCCTTAAATGCGGCGTTTGCGATCAGCGCTGCACTGTTTCGGCGACATATCACCGGCGAGGGACAAAGACTCGACATCTCCATGATGGATACCGCTTTTGTCATGCAAGCTCCGCAAATTAGTAAATATCTCACCACGGGAACGGAACCGGCCCTGTTAGGCAATGCATCCCCAACCGAACAACCAACTGCCAACGTTTTTGCAACACAAGACGGCTTTATCCAAGTGGTTGCACTGCGCGACCCTCAAGCGCAGGCGTTTCTTGATCTACTAGGTTGTTCAGAGTTATATCTGAAATACGCCAAACCTGCGCAACGCATTCGTGCCTCAGCAGAGATAGCAGCCGTTATTCAACCGCTCTTAGCGGCCCAGCCTACCGCTTACTGGCTAGAAAAACTTAACGCCGCTGGCGTGCCCGCCGCCGCCATTCAAACACTCGCCCAAGCCACAGCTGATGAACAGGTGAACCACAGGTTGAGTCTTACTGAAATACCAAGGCCGGGGGACACCGGTGGAGTAACTCAGGTGGTCAGTGCTGGACACATTTGTGAACCTGCACCACCCATCGTACAGCGCCCACCCCCTAGGCTCGGCGAACACACTGACAGCATTTTGCTCGACCTCGGCTACAGCCAGCAGAGCATTGCGAAATTGCACTCCGATGCGGTGGTGTAAACACCATCCTGATTGCAAATTTACTTGCAGTTCACCCAGCAGACCGTCAGCTAACGTTTCGGATTTAACAACTGTTCTAATGTGAAATGGCGGCCATTTTTAATGGTAGCCACCACATTATCCAGATCGCCAATGTTCGCCAACGGATCGCCGTCGATAATAACCAAGTCAGCCAGCTTGCCAGGCGCAATCGTCCCCAATTCAGCAGCCACGCCGGCAGCTTGCGCTGACTTTAGGGTGGCATGTCGCAAAATATCGGCATTTTCAATACCCGCTCGTGCGAATAGCCGCAACTCCGCATGCAAACCCGCTCCGTAAGGCACAAAAGGTGAATCCGTGCCGGTCACCAACAAGGCATCTCTTGCAGTCAGGGCGCGCAATAACCGCGCGTTGGCCTGCGCAATTGGAGCGGCACCGACCCCAAACTGCTTAAGCATCGCGGCATAGGCGCGACGAGCCTTATCTCCATAAAAATGATTGAATTGAGCACTGTCCAGCCATGCAGGCTCCTCCTGCAAGATAACCGCAAAGCCCGGTAAAACTGCCGTGGCTGTTAGGCCCATGCCGCTGGCGCTGATTAATTCAACAACATCGCCGTAGGAATAACCCATCCGGCTGACTTTTGGCTGATAACCGCGGCGACTGGTTCCCCCAATGTGTTCGACATGATCCATACCATGAGCAACCGCCGGATAGAGCTCGTGAGAAGACACCGCAATGCCTATATTGTGGGCAAAGGTGACCACTTCTTTTTGCCACTCGTCTGGCAACCGAACATAGGTTTTAATGAAATCGAGCTGCAACTGTTCCGTGCGCTGCAGTGCCATATGCAGGTGCGCGCGCGAACTAATACCTTCAGCCATGGTGTAATAGACTCGATTGCCATCGGTTAGATATCCAGTGACATGAGTACGCGGCCCAACGCGACGGCCACTGTCCCAGGCTTCCTGCCGCGCTTTGGCAACATACGGATTGGACCCCGGGTCACGCACCGTGGTGATGCCATAGCTCAACCAAATACGTCCCTGAATTTCACTGGTTTCCCCCAAATGTGCATGCATCTCAAACAGCCCTGGAACTAGCGTTTGATCGCTAGCATCAACCATCAGTAGGTCACCGGTGTCCATCGGTGGGGTGATTTTTTCGATCACATTTCCAGATATCCAAACATATTGATCCTTCGCATACTGATCGTCAGCACCGGTAAACAGGCGGCCAGCATGCACCACATAACGCTCTGCCGGTGTGTCAAGGGTATAGGGAATTTGCGGAGTAATATCGACCACCATCCCATCGGACAGTTTGTGTTTTAGGCGGTTTCCGGACAGATAGACCAAGTGTTTGCCATTGGCGCTCCATCGCGGCGAATCCGTCAACTCATCCGTTATTGCACCGGTATGCTCAAGCGGCTGCAGCTGCTGGTTTAATTCCAAACGGTGCAGCAATCCACCCTGTACGTAGGTCATGGCGCCATCAGCGGTCAATGCACCACTGAGCAGCGATTGATGAGGAACTGGGGAGATCGCATGGGCTTTTTCCGTGAGCATATTAAAAACCAACAGCTCAAACACACCCTCACGATAACGACTTGAGTATGGATCCAAACGGCTAACCGCAACCTGCCCACCGTCAGCGCTCCATGAAATAGGCTGCGCCGGCATCGGCGTTAAGACGTCCACCAACTCTTGAGTGGCTATATCCAACACCCGCATTTGTCCACCCAACGGATTGCCCGGAACATCCACAAAAAAGGCCAACCGATCACCTTGCGGGGACCACGAGGGCATACTGATTTGCCCGGCTTGAACCGCCAGCTTGCGCACCTTGCGGGTATTTACATTCATCACCCGCAGATTAATTTGGCCGCCGGCATCAGAAACGTAGGCCAAAGATGTGCCGTCGGGCGAGAGCACCGGCGCAAATTCAGCAAACGCATCATCTGTCAGCCGCTCCAGTTGCTTTGGATTAGGTTGCCAGCGCCAAAGATCACCCAAAGCGGCAAAATAAACTTGGGTGCCGTCATTGCTGATAGACGGAGAACTTAACCCCAATGCCAATCGTTCCCGTTGCGGATCGTAATTACGTTGACGCCGCTCATAATCGTGGCGAGTCAACACCAGCTTGACTGCAAACGGCCAGGATTGACGTTCATCGCCAGAGAGTGCGCGATAAAAAATCTGGCCATCCGCGCTGTACACCAAGGTTTGATTTGTGCGCCAGTGAGGTTTAAACGGAAACACATCAGCACCGGCTTGCGAGATTAGCTGCGCAGTTTTATTTGTTAGATCAGCGACTTTTAATTGCGCTCCGGATCGACCCATCAAGTGATACGCCAGATGCGTTTCATCCGGGGAAAACGAAAGCGCTGATATGACGCCAATTTCTTCCAGCAACAGCGAAGGTGCGCCATCAACCGACTCAATCATGAGCCTCGAAACACCCGAGCCTTCATCGACATAGGCGAGCTGACCGCTGGTCGATAGCGCCGGTGCATACGCGTTGCGCAGGCTCTGCGTCAGCTGCGTCAGCTCTCCCGTGGCGAACTCCAGTTGCCACACGTCATAACGACCCGAGCGGTCGGAGCTAAATACCAAGCGGGTCCCGTCGTGAGCGTAATGAGGCTCTCGATCGTCAAAGGCATCCTGCGTCAGCGGTGTCGGCGGCTGCCCGTCGCGCCCAACCCGCCACAAATCCCAATTGCCGTTTCTATAACCTTGGAACACCACCTCTTGACCGTCGGGCGAAAATTGCGGCTCGCGGGCATCATAATACGCGTCAGTTAAGGCCACCGGCTCAGCGCCTGAAGCCGGCAACAAAAAAAGAGTACCCTGCAAACTGATGACTCGCTCCCCTGTCAACTCATCAACCGCAACCGAAAGGTTAGTACCCTCATTCAAGGTGACCTCAACCTTTCGCTGCGTAAAAGCCGCCACCGGGGTCGCTACCGATGGCACCGGTGCGGTCGGCTTTACCGCATCGCAGGCACTGAGCAACAGCATCCCAAATATCCACGCCAAGCCCAACACGGTGGGTCGAAATCGAGCGAATCCCGTTTTATATGCCATGCTGCTTCCTTTGCGTCATGCGAATTACGTTATTAGCCTCACCGCGGCATTACAAGTTTAAACGGCCCGCACAACTAAATTGATATCCCCTCGTTTTGTGCCGGACATTTGATTACCATAATAGGTTCTAACTTTTGAGGATCATTCGATGAGTCGCGAATCTTTGATCGAAATGACACGTCATAACATGTCACACAGCAAAGCGGGTACCGTTGCACAGGCGGAATCTGTTATGAGTTTTCCCGCCAGTCACTACTATGACGAAGACCGCTGGAAAGCAGAAATGGATGGCGTCTTTCGCCGCATGCCGCTGATGATGGCGTTTTCGTGCGAAATCCCCAACAACCGCGACTATCGGGCCTGCGAAGCCGCGGGCGTACCGATCATCATCTGCCGCGATGACAACGGCGAGGTTCAGGCTTACATGAACATGTGTGCTCATCGTGGCTCCCAAATCTTGGAAGAGGGGCACGGCAACACCCATCGATTTACCTGCCCTTACCACGCCTGGAGTTTCAACTTACAAGGTGAACTGACCGGTGTATTCTCAGAAAAGGAATTCGGCTCGTTTGACAAGTCTTGTTACGGGCTAAAAAAACTCCCCGCACTTGAACGCGCCGGCCTCATATGGGTGACGCCCAACCCCGAGAGCACTCTGGATATCCACACATTTCTGTCCGGCTACGACGAAATGCTTGCACATTTCAACTTTGAAAGCTGGCACCTTTTCTCCCGCCGAACGCTCGTCGGACCCAATTGGAAAATTGCCTACGACGGCTACTTAGACCTCTATCACCTGCCAATTTTGCACAAAGATACGTTTGGCCCCAACTACCCCCATAAATCGATGTACTACCCTTGGGGGCCACATCAGCGAGTCTCAAGCCCGGACCCCTCGTTACTCGAATGGGAAGACCTGCCTGAGTCGCAGTGGGATACAAACCGCATGATTTCTGGCGTATGGACCATCTTTCCTCATATCTCAATCGCTGGATTTGACGGCGGCGGGCGCGGCGTTATGATCTCGCAATTATTTCCCGGAGAAACACCAGGCACCTCCATAACGGTTCAGAACTACCTCATGGAAAATCAGCCCACCGAGGCCCAGGCCGAAGAGGCGGAAAAACAATTCGCTTTCTTGAAACACGTGGTCGAAGACGAGGACTATTACACTGGTTTGAGACAACAACACGCGCTGGAAACCGGTTTCAAAAAAGACGTGCTATTTGGTCGCAACGAAGAAGGGGGCCAACGCTTTCATGGCTGGGTCAATAAGATTTTGGATACCGCTGACGAAGACCTAAACGCCCTGTTTGAAAAAGGCTGATAGTGTTCATCGCAACGGAAACAGCGCATGACATCGCGGCAGGGTTTACCGCCTGCTGCGGTTGCGCGCTCACAAACACTTGCACCTGCACTGCGCGCAACTAAACTGTCGCTTCTTTTTCACAGGCCCGACTTATGCCAGAAAACATTCATCACCGACTGATTGTGCTGGGCTCTGGCCCTGCTGGCTACACAGCCGCGCTTTACGCCGCCCGCGCCAACCTCAAACCGGCACTGATTACCGGCATTGAAGTGGGCGGACAACTTACCACCACCACAGAGGTTGAAAACTGGCCCGGCGGCCATGCAGAGTTACAGGGTCCCGAGCTGATGCTCCAAATGGCAGAACATGTCGAGCGCTTTGAAGCGCACATGGTCAGTGATCACATTCATACCACAGACCTATCAAAACGTCCGTTTCGACTGGAAGGAGATCAGGCCCACTACACCTGCGACGCGCTCATCATTGCCACTGGCGCTTCCGCGCAGTATCTGGGTCTGGATTCCGAAGAACAATACAAAGGGCGGGGCGTAAGCGCTTGCGCAACCTGTGACGGATTTTTTTATCGCGGCCAGGATGTGGCGGTCATCGGCGGCGGCAATACCGCGGTTGAAGAAGCCCTTTACTTAGCCAACATCACCAACAAAGTCTACTTGGTGCATCGTCGCGACGCATTACGCTCGGAAAAAATATTACAGGACCGTTTATTCGCCAAAACCAATATAGAACCTCTGTGGAATCAACAGCTGGCCCAAGTGCTCGGCGACGCACAGGGCGTCAACGGGATGCGCATCAAGGCCAATACCGGTGAAGAACGTGACATCGACGTCATGGGTGTATTTATAGCGATAGGCCATAAGCCCAACACCGACATCTTTGCCGGCCAGCTGGATATGCACAACGGCTATATCACCATTCACAGCGGCACAGACGGCAACGCCACCGCCACCAGCGTACCGGGTGTTTTTGCGGCCGGAGATGTGGCCGACCACGTCTATCGCCAGGCAATCACCAGCGCCGGCTTTGGCTGCATGGCGGCTTTGGATGCCGACAAGTACCTAGACACGCTCGCTTAGCTCACCTGCCGCCCACAGCACGGCTCTAAATTTGCTTGGCGGCGATACGCTGTGCAATTTCTTGCGACCAAATTTTAGGTCCTTGAATGTGTACCGACTCTCCGGCCGCGTCCACCGCAACGGTGACGGGCATATCTTTCACCTCAAACTCATAAATCGCTTCCATGCCTAATTCCGGGAACGCCAGTAACGTCGATTTTGTGATCGCTTTTGCCACCAAATAGGCCGCTCCACCAACAGCAATCATCGAGACCGCTTTGTTGTCACGAATAGCTTCAATGGCCACTTGGCCACGCTCCGCTTTGCCAATCATTCCGGCAAGGCCCGTTTGCTCAAGCATGGTGCGCGTGAATTTGTCCATACGGGTGGCTGTGGTTGGCCCCGCCGGCCCCACCACTTCATCGCCCACAGGATCAACCGGCCCAACGTAGTAAATTAACCGATTGGTAAAATCTACCGGCAAGGGCTCACCTCTTTCGATAAGGTCAACAATTTTTTTATGAGCGGCATCTCTACCGGTGAGAATTTTGCCCGACAGCAATAATGTGTCACCTGACTTGAGCGCCCGAATCGATTGTGGCGTCAATTCATCGACATTGACGCGCTTCACCTCATCCCCCATTTCAAACTCGATCTCTGGCCATTCCGCCAAATCTGGTGGAGAAAACTCGGCAGGGCCACTGCCATCTAAGCAAAAGTGAACATGTCGCGTTGCCGAACAATTGGGAATCACGGCCACGGGCTTGTTCGCGGCGTGCGTCGGATACTGTTTGACTTTGACATCTAAAACAGTCGTCAACCCTCCTAAACCCTGCGCGCCTATACCTAGAGCATTGACCTTTTCAAATAACTCCAAGCGCATGGCTTCATAATGATCATTTGCACCACGCGCTTGCAGTTCATGCATGTCGATTGGCTCCATCAGTGATTCTTTGGCCAACAACATAGCTTTCTCAGGCGTGCCGCCAATACCGACGCCCAACAGCCCTGGCGGACACCACCCCGCACCCATCGTCGGCACGACATTAAGCACCCACTCCACAACATCATCTGATGGATTGAGCATCGCAAATTTAGCTTTGGCCTCGCTGCCGCCACCCTTGGCCGCAATTTCAATCTCTACCTTGTCACCTGGCACTATTTTGGTGTGTATGACCGCTGGCGTATTATCGTTAGTGTTGCTTCTGGCCCCGTCTGGGTCCGTTAACACCGAGCCTCGCAAGACATTTTCCGGATGGGTGTAGGCCCTGCGCACGCCAGCATTGATCATGTCCTCCAGCCCAAGTTCAGCCTCCCACTGCACGTTCATGCCAACACTGATAAAAACGTTCACAATGCCTGTGTCTTGGCAGATCGGCCGCTTGCCAATGGCACACATACGCGAATTAACCAGCACCTGAGTCAGGGCGGCTTTCGCCGCAGGCGCCTCTTCCCGCTCCCAGGCACCGCGCATAGCGCGGATAAAGTCGACTGGGTGGTAATACGAGATAAACTGCAGTGCATCGGCCACACTGCTGATTAGGTCCTCTTGTTTTATCAGCGTCATTCTCAGCTCCTGAATATTATTGTTCGCTCACCGAGACACTCGGTATTTCACAAAATTGATTATTGTCTATGGCCATGCTGACTGCACTGTTGTGGTGTGCACCTGCACACCAACTTGGCATCACCATGGAATACAAGCCACTGCCACCGGCCACCAGAATAAGAATGTCCTCCGGCTGGTTGAACGCGCGATAATCGCCCTCACGGCCAGCAAATCTATCGGCAAACGCCCCCCCGTATTGGCGCAACTGAGCTATCGGCAAATGCGTCAAGGTCCATAACCGCTGTCTTACCGCTTCTCGGGTAAGACCTGCACGCGCAAACACCTCCGCGTGTTCAGGATTGAGCACCACCACTGCAGCACCGCCCGTCAAGATGGCATTGTTGGTAGCCATATTGGCAATTCCCACCGCCAGTTGAGCCAAAAAGTTCTCTGCCTCTTGGGGGTCATCCGCATCACAGCTAAACAACACAGAGTGAGGCGCCTCAGCGCCAATAACGGTCACGACGCTGTCACTACTGGCATACCCCAGCCCTACATGCATCGGTGGGAAAGGAGAATGCTCCTCATCTTCGGCCAGGCAATATGTAAACTTACCCGGATGCCCCAGCAGAGCCATATCTGACGAACCCGGCCGCGCACCGCCAATGTTCATCATTGCAAGGCGCAACGCGCGCCCGATGCTGGCATTGGCTCGATGACCCGGGCCCAACGCACCAAATCCTGAGGCCACAGGCCCGCAGTCGAAGCGTGCAGGACCGTTGACAATAATCAGAGGCGCCGTGCAGTGGGTTGTCGCCTGCATTTCCGTCAAATCAAACTGCGGGGCAATAACAGCTTTAACAGCGGCAATAATCACCGGCATATAGTCGGGCAGCGCCCCTGCCATCACCGCTGCAACGGCAACTTTTTGAACCGTGGCGGATCCCATCATCGGGCCCATTTCGCCCAGCAGCAGATCAGCATCAAGACCACTGGCGAGTACCATCCGCGTCACCCGCGCCACGGTCGGAATCACCACCGGCAACCCGTCGGTGCAGCCAAGCGCATGCAATTGCTCCAGCGCCTGCGCTTCATCAACAGATTCTAACAAAGCACTCATGAGGCTTTCACGGGCATAAATTGCTTTATGATCGCATCGACAACTTGCTCAGCAATCTCACCCATACGGGCTTCACCCGTACCCGCCACCGGGTGAGGAAGCTGCACACGAGGTATATCTGGCATGCCCAAAGACTGCGCCACAAAATCACCCTGCGGCCAAAACTCTTCAGTGATCAGCGCCACCGCCGGAATACCCAACAGAGCCAGATTAATGCCGTCACGCACGGTGCCGGTTGTACAACTGCCTCAATGTCCGTAAGCGGCAATTACTATCTGACATTCGCTTTGGATCTCACTCAACATGTCCGACGGCGCAGCGATGGATGCATTACCTTTATTCCACGCTTTCACAGTAATCCCAGGAAAGCGTTTGCGCAGCGCTTCTCCAATGAAATGCAGAAAGTTAACAGAGTCGGGAAAACCGTTCGCGAGGAGTCCAACAGCCGCTTGCGAATCCCCCTTATTCAGGTCATAAGCCAACTCGTAAGGCTGCAGCGGCGTGCGAATCTCACCCCGAGGGTCAATAAAGCGGATCATTGTAATACTCCCAAGCCATAGGGCTGAATAGACGTCAGAAGACAGTTTACTCTATTGCGGTGGTATCGGTAGACTGACCTGATGAAATACGCCACATCACTTCTAACGCTCCTACTGTTTCTCGCCAACTCTGGCTGCTCCCAGCCGTCTTCCACCGAGAACCCCATCAATGTAATACCCGGCGAAGTAGCCGTTAGCGCCATGCGCGTCAGCAACGACGCCAGACGCATCGCTCGAGACACCTTGATCATCGACACACATATCGACGTGCCCTATCGCCTTTATCGCAACCCAGACGACGTCAGCCAGGCGACCACAGCAGGGGATTTTGATTACCCTCGCGCAATGGCCGGCGGCTTAAACGCACCCTTTATGTCCATTTATATTCCAGCCAGCAAAGATGCCTCTGGTGAGGCTTATGAGTTTGCAGTGCAGAGCATCGCCAGCGTTGAACAACTGGCCGCTGAGCATCCTGATAAATTTGCCATTGCCACCTGTAGCGAAGACCTCGCGCGACATTTCGAGCAAAATCTAATTTCACTGCCTCTAGGTATGGAAAACGGGGGACCAATCAGCGGTCAAATTGATCATCTGACCTACTTTTTTGATCAAGGCATCCGCTATATCACGCTCGCCCATTCCAAAAGTAATCACATCAGTGACTCAAGCTACGACAGCAACGAGCACTGGCAAGGGCTCTCTGAATTCGGCAAGGCATTAATTCCTCAAATGAATCGCCTGGGAATAATGGTTGACGTCTCGCACATCTCGGACAACGCCTTTTGGCAGGTCATGGCTCTGACACAAACCCCGGTGCTGGCCACACATTCATCCTTGCGCCATTTTACGCCTGACTTCAAACGCAACATGAGTGACGACATGGTAGTTGCACTGGCCAAACAAGGTGGCGTCATTCAAATCAACTATGGCTCGGCCTTTTTACATCGCGCTGCACAGGACTTCAGCGCGCAGCGCAACGCAGCGGTGCTTGCCTACCAGCAAAACCAACAACTGCCTGACGACGATCCTGCCCTACTCGAGTATCGCAAAGCCTACAGTGAGCGCCACCCTTATCCCTATGCCAGCATCGAAAATGTCTTGGATCATATCGACCGGGTGGTTGAATTAGGGGGCATTGACGCTGTCGGTATCGGCTCGGATTATGACGGCGTAGGTGACACCCTACCCACCCATCTCAAAGACGTTTCCACCTATCCAAACCTGATTCAGGGCTTACTTGATCGAGGCTACAGCGAGCCGGATATCCAACAAATTTTAGGCGGTAACAGTTTGCGGGTGTGGCGCGCCGCGGAGGACTATGCTGAATCTCAGGGCACGGCGATCCAATGCCGCAGCGCCTAGCATGGATTAAACTGCTGGCGCTCGTGAGCTGCTTGGGCGCCAGTCTGCAACCGCCTGCAGAAGAAGCTGACGAATTTCACTTTGTTGTCCTGGGTGACGCCCAATTACACAACCCCACCAAATTCAATCGAATTGTTGACCAGACCAGGCGCCTGCGCCCGGCCTTTGTGATTCAGGTCGGAGATCTCATTGAGGGATATCACAGCGATCTGACGGTCATTCAAAAACAGTGGCAACGTTTTGCGCAACAAATTGAACCATTGGGCCCAATTTCGTACATCGCGGTCCCCGGCAATCACGACGTTTTTAACGGTGAGAAAAAAGTGGACCCGCGGCTTGAATCGATGTTTGAAGAAACTTGGGGACCGCTCTACTTTTCCTTCGTTTATAAAAACACCCTTCTGGTGGGCTTGAACAGTGATTCAAGCGCGGGCGCCAATCGGATTAACGGAGAGCAACTCAAGTGGCTCAAACGCACACTGAGCGAACGTCAGCACGCTCACACTTTTATTTTCATGCATCGGCCACCCGCCTTGCTGCGAGACGCCGAGGCCCTGCACCAACTCTTCGTAGATCATGGGGTATCCCATGTATTTTACGGCCATCATCACCACTATCACTTCTACGAACGTGATGGGATCGCCTACACCATGACCAACGCCGCTGCCACATCGGCACACGATGAAGACGCCATTGGCAGCTTTCATCACTTGCTACAGGTATCCGTGCGCGGCGCTGAGGTTGACGTGGCTGTGATCAAAGCAGATGCGATCCTGGCGCAAAATGCGGCCCACCCTCAAGACAACTACGATTTTTTTGATCTCACCCGCAAATTGGCCCCGCGCTCTGTGCGTCTGGAACCTACGAATCAGCAGGGCACCTATACGCTGAACATCACCCTGCGCAACACCTCGAAGCGCGACATTGCGGTCTTCGCTGCGTGCACCTCAGCAGATCATCGCTGGCAGATCACCCCCAAGACCATCCCTACACTCAGCCTAAAAGCGGGCGCCCAAGAAACACTGTCGCTGTCCGCTGGATATGCCGCCAAACGGGTACCCGAATCAACCCCAGCCTGCCAGCTCAAAGTACCTTTTCAAACCGTGCACGGACAATGGCTGGACTTCGAACATCAAATCCGCACCCGCTACTGACGCAACGTCCACAGCACGGATGCAGTCTTTGCACCCACTGCTCGTCAAGACTGCGACGTAAAGATCACCTGAGCCTGCAGCAGCTCCTGAATATAAGAAGCCTCAAAATTAAGATCCTGCAGCACCGCAACAGTATCAGCCCCCACATCCGGCGCTCTTTGCGGCGCGCGTTTAGGCGCTTCGCGCACATTAATTGGGCTATTAATTGTCAACTCATACCCTTCACCTGGATCATGAGTTTCGATAACAATGTCATTGGCTCGCAGCTGCTCATCGGTCAACACATCTGCCATGGGCTGAACACGGCTATAGGTCACTCCTGCGTGATCTAATCGATCACGAATCTCAGCGTATGTTAAAGCAGAGAAAGCCTCATTCATCGCCAGACGAAACTCGGGGCGATGTTTCATCACTGCGGCCACCGTGCTGAACCGGGGATCCTCTAACCACGCTGCACAATCCAGCGCTTTTGCCAGTTGGGGATACTCGCGCTGCGTATTGATAATGGCCAACACAACAAATCCACCATCGCGACAGGGGTACGCGTCGGAAAAAGGATTAGGCCACCCCTTTTTTTGCCGATAAGTGCCGATATCATTTCCGGCAATCACACCCTGAAGCGCCATACCGTTCGCCCAAACGCCGTTGGCCGCGAGGGACGTCGAAACAAATGAACCTTCACCGGTCAGCTCGCGCCGATACAAACCCATCATGATTGCACCAAACAAAGCCGTTGCCGTGCTGTGGTCACCCATGCCCGGGGCCATCGGCAAAGGTGTCTGACCCGGCTCCCGAATAAACTCCATCATGCCCGAGCGCGCCCACCAGCCCGTGACATCAAACGCCCGTCGGTTGGCCTCTTCCCCCTCTAAACCGTAACCGCTGATATGCGCCACAATAAGACGCGGGTTCAGGGCCTTGAGTGTTTCGTATTCAAGGTTAAACTTTTCCAACTGCGATTTCATAAAATTGGATGTCAGCACATCCGCACGGGCCAGCAACTCATGCAATAACTGCTGCCCAGCATCTTTCGTAAGATCCACGGCAAGACTGTGTTTATTGCGGGAAGTGAGCAACCAATGAAAGGGCACTTTGTAGCCACCAGCAAGCGCGCGATATCCATCCCCGCCGGGGGGTTCAATTTTGATGACCTTGGCCCCAAAGTCCGACAAAATCGTCGCCGCGCCAGGTCCGGCAAGATAGGTCGCCGCGTCAATCACGGTAATGTCTTCGAGTAAATGTGTCATAGCTGGGTCTCCATGGCCTACTGCTGATAACCTGCGTTACCCTACCATGGCCCCGCTAACCCGTGCGAGCGTTCAGAGGCCATGATAGGGTTTGCGGTTTTCACCGTGGCACAGAACGTGCCCCACACTAAAGGAGCATCAGCCGCACTATGTCTGACTTACCGTTTTGGTTCGAACGCGCACAATCGACACCCAGTGAGCGAGGCCAGGTCACCGTCGCCGGCGCCAACATCAACTACGCAACTTGGGGCGACATTGGCCAACCCGGGGTGGTTTTAATTCACGGCAGCAACGCTCATCTTGAGTGGTGGCGTTTCACCGCGCCTTTTCTGGCTGACCGTTTTCGTGTCGTGGCCTTGGATCTATCAGGCAACGGCGACAGCGACTGGCGCACCCGCTACAGCGGAGAATTATTCGCTGAAGAGGTCTGGGCCGTCTGCGAGGCGGCTCAGCTGGGCCCCAAACCTTATGTCGTCGGCCACAGTTTCGGCGGCTATGCGGCACTGGAGACCGGCCACCATTACAGCGCAGATTTAGGCGGCATTGTGTTCATGGATTTCACGGTCGCACCACCTGAAAACTTCATTGAATGGGGCATGAGAGTCGAGCGTGAAGGAGTCCAACCCGGCCGAAAACTGCGCGTTTACGACGATAAAAACACGGCCCTAGGCCGATTCAGATTCATCCCCGAACAGCCCGGCGTGCACCCTGCCGTGTTGCGTCATATCGCCGAATACGGCCTAAAAGCAGTGGCAGGCGGCTGGACTTGGAAGTTTGACCCCGGACTTTTCGACTACTTGGAAATGGGGGCTGATCAGCAGACTAAATTTGCCAACCTAAAATGCCAAAGTGCGCTCATGCTCGGCGAAATGAGCGAAGACGAGGGTGCTTACTTTGCTGACAACATGCTCACCATAACCGCCGGCTATCTGCCCACAATCACCATCCCCGGGACCTACCATCACATGATGTTCGATGACCCCATGGCAGTGGCGATGAGCCTTAAATTCTTGCTCTTACAATGGCACAAACAGGCCCATCAAGCGCAATACGATAGCGGTCTAAAACAAACGCTAACAGGCACGTGAATTAACGTGCTTGCTCACGCGCGATCTGCGCGACAAGCTCTGTATGTCGCGTTTCATCCAATGCGTAAAGTTTTGTCAGCACAATCAACACCAACATAATTCCGATCGGCGCCAGCGTAAGCACCGCATGAATCGCTTGTAATGCTTGATCACCCTGCGGCGTGTTTGCCACGTAACCGGCTAACCCCAAAACCGCCGCAACGCCTGCACCGCCAATTGTTTTAGCGAGCTTTTGGAAAAAACTGGCGGTTGAAAAAATAGCGCCGTCAGCCCGCACGCCATGACGCCATTGTGCGTATTCAACGGTATCCGGCAGCATAGCCCAACCCAATACAGCAACAGGCGTGCCACCCAAAGCCACTAAAGAACCCCAGAAAAACAGCATGGAAATCGCATCATAAGGTGTGAAATAGAAGCCTAGACAAGCCACAATCGTCAAATAGGCGCCTAAACGCGTGGCCCCGGCCTTGCCATAACGCGCGGCTAAGAAAGGCACACACCATATGCCCATCAACATACAGCCCAAGGTCAAACCAAAGAACAAACCGATCAGCGACGGGTCACCCACGTTGTAAATAAAAAAGTACACCGTCGTGCTCTGGCGAATGGTGAAACTCAGCATACCGCAAGAAAAAATACCGATCACAATCCACAGCGGTCGATTCTGCGCGATGGCTTTTAGGCTGTCGCGCAATGGCAGGCGGGGCGAATCGGGGTAAACAACTTCTTCGGTGGTTGCAAAGGTCACCCACATCAGAGCCGTGGCAACGCAGGCGAAAACCAACATTAACGCTTGAAATCCAGCAGCCTCATCAGCAAAGATTCCAACAAAAGGTAACGTACCAACAGAGACTAAAAAGCCACCCGCAAAGGCGCAACCGATGCGATATGTCGACAATCTGGTACGCGCCTGATAATCATCCGTCAGGGAGGCGGTCAACGTGGCATATGGAATAGTTACTACCGTATAGAGCACCCCGAATAGAATGTAGGTGCTCAAGGCCCAGATCAACTTGCCGCTCTCATCAAGATTCGGCACCGTGAACATCAACACAGAAATCAAGCCAAGCGGCAGGGGCCCCAGCAACAGATAAGGCCGCATGCGGCCCCAGCGCGTGCGCGTTCGCTCGGCAAGTGCTCCCATGATGGGATCGGTCACCGCGTCTATTAAGCGGGCCACCGCAAACACCCCCGCTGCCGCACTGGCACTGATTCCCAACACGTCGGTGTAGAAATACAAAAGGTAGGTCATTGCAGAAATGAAGTACAAATTAATGCCGAAATCACCCACGGCATAGCCCGCTGAGGTTTTCAAATCCATGTTTGTATACTGCTCCGGCCCATCAGAGCCCTCAAGATGATGCATCAACTGCCATGATAACACCGAGTTGGGTTACTGCTGCCGACCAGACCGCACGCGCCCGGCACTAGGGTCTGAAAAAATGTTAAAGTGGTCGGCCGGGCTAGGGACAAATATGAAAAAAATCTCCATCATCTTGATTGTTATCGGACTACTTGTTGTGGTTGGGGCCAACCTGTTTCTCGATGCCCAACCGGAGCCGGCGACGCCACCCGTCCGGGACAACACATTGATCAGAACTACAAGCAGCGGCGATGTGGTCGGTTTTCGCGATCGTTTTGGTGCTCGAAGCTGGCAGGGCATCCCTTACGCAGCGCCCCCCACAGGCGCCAATCGCTGGCGAGCACCCCAACCCCCACTGCCTCACCAAGCTGTTTTAGAGACGCTTGCTCCCGGACAAATGTGCACCCAATTGTCCTCTGCTTTAAGTGGTGAACAATCCACACCCGGCGCGATCACCGGGGGCGAGGATTGCCTATATCTCAATATCTGGGCACCACCTAACGCGGTTGATTTGCCTGTCATGTATTGGATTCACGGCGGGGGCAACAGCATCGGTGACGGCGGCAGTTATAGCGGCGCGGCGCTGGCCACAAAACGCGACGTGGTAGTCGTCACCCTCAATTACCGCCTAGGCCTATTCGGGTGGTTTTCGCACCCAGGACTCATCAGCGGCAACGCCGCGAATGATTCTGGCAATTATGGCACTCTGGACACCATAGCCGGCCTCAAATGGGTAAAAGACAACATCACTGAATTTGGCGGCAACCCAAAAAATATCACCGTCTTTGGCGAATCTGCGGGCGCATTTAATACTTTGGCTCTGATGGCCTCACCTCTGGCAAAAGATCTATTTCATCGTGCCATTGTACAGAGCGGCGGATTTGAGGTTGAGCCAATGACGCGCGCACAAAATTATGTTGCCAATGGCGGCCATCGAAATAGCGCAAAAGAAGTGGTCGCCCGGATGCTGGTTCAAGACGGCACCGTGGCCGACCTTCATGCCGCCCGAATCTACCAGAGCAGCATGAGCCAAAACCAAATCCGAGCGTATTTATACGACAAACCGATGCAAGAATTTTTCACCCCTGTTGAAGGTGGAGGATTTGGCATGTTGGATCTACCCTACAATTTGGGCGATGGGCACGTACTGCCACAGCTGAGCACCCGGGAAATTTTTTCTCAGGCCAGCAATCACAACACCGTTCCCGTTATTTTGGGCACTAACCGCGACGAACCTGCGCTTTTCATGGTTCGTAATCCTGCGTTCGTCAAACTCTGGCTGGGATTCCTGCCGCGCATGATCGACGAATCTTTATATGTCCGAACCATCAAATACGGCGCCTTAGCTTGGAAAGAACGCGGCGTAGATCGCTTGGCCAACTACATGCGCGCATCAGGCAACCCTGACGTTTACGCCTATCGATTTGACTGGGACGAAGAGCCCAGCCAAGCCGGTTTTGACTTGAGCGTCGCGCTCGGCGCAGCCCATGGTTTGGAAATCAACTTTGCGTTTGGCGATTTTGATTCTGCATTAGGTATCAGCGACCTCTACCCACATGATGCAGCCCAACAAGCGCTATCCGACAGCATGACCTCTTACTGGAGTGAATTTGCCTATCGCGGTGATCCTGGAACCGGCCGCAACGGCAGAGAGGTTCAATGGCTGGCATGGGGTGACCAAGGCATGCGGTCAATCATTTTGGACTCACCCGCTGATCAAGGCATTTTCATGGATGACACCGAAGTCACCATCGCCAGCATCAAAGCGGAGTTGGCCGCTGACAAAGGTTTCAGCCGCCCCGAGGAACAATGCGCTGTTTATGCACGCAACTTTCGCCACGACAACTTCAGCTTAGATGAATATCGAGCGTTGAACGACGCCTGCGCAGACATCGATCCGGCCGAGTTAACAGGCCCTTGGTGATCTAGCCGCCCAACCTCAGGGGCTAATCCGGCAGCCCCAACAGGCGTTTCGCCAAAATATTCAACTGCACTTCGGAGGTTCCCCCCTCAATCGAATTAGCCTTTGAGCGCAGCCAGGCCCGGGTTGTGGTCAACTCATCGGTATCAAATTGCTCACCTTCCCAACCTAACGATTGCGTGCCCATCAGCGACAACATGATTTCATATTTCCCTTTATTTTGTTCGGTTCCGTAATACTTAAACATAGACGAAGCCGCGCCCATTATCACACCCATCGCCGACTCTTCAGCACTACGTCTGGTGGCAAGCGCAAACGCTTTATCATTCATGCGGTGCGCCAATATTTGGTCCCGCAATTCATAATCAGCAATTTTTCCTGCGCCATCACGGCCCACATAATCAACGCCATATTCTTCAAGACTACGGACTTTTTGGCCGCCGCCGATGCCACCTATGGAAGCGCGTTCGTACTGCAGTAACCGCTTACCCACCGTCCAGCCCTTGTTCAATTCATGCACCAGATTCGATTTCGGTACCCGCACATCATCTAAAAAGGTTTCACAAAAGGGAGATAAACCACTGATCAACTTAATCGGCTTGACCGATACCCCAGGGGTTTCCATGTCAAATAGAACAAAACTGATTCCCTCATGTTTGGACGCATTGGGGTCCGTGCGCACCAGACAGAACATCCAGTCCGCATGATTCGCGCCACTGGTCCAGATTTTCTGTCCATTAACCCTGAATTCGTCCCCCTCTAGGACCGCGGAGGTTCGCAAACTCGCCAAATCAGACCCAGCGCCGGGTTCGCTGTAACCCTGGCACCACCAGATTTCACCGGTCGCAATTTTTGGCAGGTGGGTTAACTTCTGGGCTTCAGTGCCGTACTCCAGCAACGCCGGACCAATCATTGAAATGCCCATGCCCAAATGCGGCGGTCGAGCATTAATGCGGCGCATTTCTTGCTGCCAAATCACCATTTGCTGACTGTCAAAACCGGCACCGCCGTAGACTTTTGGCCACGACGCCACGGTCAACCCTTTTTCCGCGCAGCGCTCTAACCAAACTTTGGTATCAGGGTTCTTATATTGCGCGCGTCGGCCACCACCGGGGTGCTCATCCGCAGGCATCACCGTGCGCATTGAGTGCGGGCAGTTTTCCTCTAACCAGTTTCTGATTTCTTCGCGAAACAATTGCATATGACTCACCCTGTTCTCCTACTCTTATGCATATCGCACTCCCGCGTTATCTTAGAACACTAGAGTTCACGCAATAATCTAATCCCTCGATCGTCACTTGCACGGCTTGCGGCATTTCGGTAAGCCGAAGCGGCTTCGGCAGCCCCCGAGTCCCAAGAGCCGCCACGAAAACCATGCGTCGAGCAACCGAGCCCCTGCTCCGCCGGAGATCCATCCGTCGGGGCATCTTGATATTCAGGCATGCCACAATCGAGCACCCACTCCGCAACATTACCGTAAATGTCGTACAGACCAAACGGGTTAGGCTTGAGCGTGCCGGTTGCACCGACTCGCAGCAGTTGGTCGTCACAGTCAAGCGTATCCCAATCGGCATAAAGCCTGCTTGCCGTAGCGTCAGCGATATTGGCGTAGTCACATAACGCCTGCTTATCCTGACCAAAAAAGTACGCACCGCCAGTACCGGCACGCGCCACATATTCCCACTCAGCTTCTGACAACAAACGGTATTTATGTCCCGTCTGGGCGGACACCCACGCCGCATAGGCTTGGGCATCTTTAAAACTGACATAACCCATCGCATGATCTGTTTCAGCTTGATCAACACGCGCCGGCCATGCTCGCCCAGTGGCCAGCGTAAATTTACGGTAATCGCCAACAGTAATTTCAAAACGCGACACCGCAAACGGTTGCGTGAGCGTCACCATTCGCGTGGGACGCTCTGAAACCGGGCCTGCGGCATTCCCCATGACAAAATGACCCGCTGGAATCACGACCATTTCAGGTCCAACTGAACCGCCAGTAAATGCATCAGCAAAAACCGCCCCAATTTCAACCTGCATCGGCTGCAGATTTAAGCGTATGGTAGCGCCTGCATTTTCAAGAAATAGTTTACGTACAACCGTCCGATAGCCAATCGCCCGCGCGCGCACTTCAACTGCACCGACAGGCACTTCCATCGCCTGTGTATAGGCTTTGCGAAAGGTACGCCCAGCGTCAGCATAAGTTACGTCAACCTGCGCATCAGCCGGACTATAAGTGACATTCACGGTGCCATAATCGCGCCGCAGGTCAACGCTGTAGCGATTTTCACCATAACGAACGCGGTATCTGAGGGTCTCAGTCCGATAGCCGGGTCGCGAAACTTTGAGGGCATATTCTCCGATAGGCACGCGCACCCCGCGCTGATAGCGAATCTTTTCATTCACAAATTCAACTTTGGCGTTACTCGGACGAGTGCTCAACGTCAAGCTGCCATGCGGGTCAATGTTCAAGTTTAAGTTGATGACTTTGACCTCACCGGCATTGACCGTATGAGTTTGCGAAACACTTCGACGTTCAACAAGTCCCATAACGATGGCGTGCTCACCGGAGGGCACCGAGGCTTGTGTCGGGGTGCGCTGCGGGAGTCGTTCTCCGTCTAGTTCGACCCAGGCGCCTTTGGGATTCGACAAAAACTCAAAAGTACCTTCACCCACTTGCAGTTTAATTTCACGTATTTCATGGTCTCCCCCACTGAGGCTTAACCCTTCGGTGTATGGGCTAAGGTAACTATGGGTGACCTCCAAATGATGTTGGCCCGTCTCTAAGGCCAAGCGGTTGATTGGGGTCTTACCGCGCGCTCGACCGTCGATCCAAACCACAGCACCCGTGGGTTCACTGGTAATGCTGATGCTGGCACTACCCAACCACTGATACGCCACTGCCGCAGCAAGCGTTAACAAGAGCACAAGGCTAACTTTTATACGAGTGTTCATCCGTGTTGCTCCCTTTTGAACCCAACCAAGATCCGATTCCCAGACATCGGGTACGCGAACTTGCAAGGCCTTTTCCCTGACGTTACGGTAAGCGCCTTTCACGTTAACGCGCAACCCAAACTATGCAAACGCCTCCAGATTTCAAAGGATTTCAAACCCGCGCCATTCACGCTGGCGCACGCCCCGACCCCAATAGCGGATCAAGGGCGATGCCTATCCATCAAACCACAAGCTATGTGTTTGAAGACTCTGACGCCGCCGCTGCTTATTTCAACCTACAAGAATACGGCAATACCTATTCGCGCATCATGAACCCAACCGTGGCCGCTTTCGAAGAACGCGTTGCCAATCTTGAGGGTGGCGCGGGTGCCGTCGCTTTCGCGAGCGGTCTGGCCGCCCAGAGTGCAGCCCTGTTTACTTTACTGCAACCCGGCGATCATGTGGTGGCCTCTTCCGCTTTATACGGGGGCACAGTCACCCAATTCAAACATCTGCTGCGCAAACTTTCGGTCGAACTCGATTTTGTCGATATCAACCAGCCTTCGGCCTGGCAAGGAGCGATAAAAAATAACACCAAACTGTTTTTTGGCGAAACCATCGGCAACCCGTCAGGCAGCGTCATGGATATTCAAGCCATTGCAGATATTGCCCACGCCGCCAAAATACCGCTCATGGTAGATAATACATTTGCGACCCCTTATTTATGTCGGCCACTGGACTGGGGCGCAGATATTGTTGTTCATTCAGCAACTAAGTTTTTAGGCGGGCACGGCACCTCACTTGGCGGTGTTGTGGTTGAATCCGGCGAATTTGATTGGTCAAACGGTCGATTTCCAATTATCGAAGCCCCATCCCCGGCCTACCATGGCCTTAAATTCCATGAAACCTTCGGCACTTTTGGTTTTCTGATGAAACTGCGTTGCGAAACACTGCGAGACCTAGGGGCATGTATGAGCCCTTTTAACGCTTTTCTATTGGCTCAAGGTATCGAAACCCTGCCTTTGCGGATGCGCGCCCACGTCAGCAACGCACTGGCCGTTGCAGAGTTTTTACAGACGCATACGCAGGTCAGTGGCGTTCATTATGCAGGCTTATCCGCAAGCCCCTATCAAACGCTTGTGCAAAAATACCTGCCCAAAGGTGCCGGTGCTGTATTTTGCTTTGACTTGGTGGGGGGACGCGAAGCAGGCATCCAGTTGATTGAGCAGTTGTCCTTATTTTCCCATTTAGCTAACGTAGGCGATGCCAAAAGCCTAGTGATTCACCCCGCCACCACCACCCATCGGCAGCTAAGCGACACCGAACTGAACGCCGCCGGCATCTCCGCTGGCACCATACGGGTGTCCATCGGCATAGAGGATGCGCAAGACCTCATCGCCGACTTAGCGTATGGTTTGGCCGCTATCACCTGAGGTAATCAAATGAGTGAATCTTTAGCTAAATGGCAGCAACCTGACACCATCCAAACCTCGCTCAACGCTAAAAACATCGCGATCGTTGGATTGTCTTCCAACCCACTGCGGGCCAGCCATTTTGTTGGCCTTTATTTGCTCAACAACGGCTACCAAATCACTCCCGTAAACCCAACAGAAAAAGAAATCTTCGGCTTGACCTGCTACCCCAATCTGCTCGAAATCCCTCATGAGATCGACCTGGTGGATGTTTTTCGAGCACCCGATGCAGCCCCCGGCATTGCGCAGGAAGCAGCGACAATTGGCGCTGACTTTCTTTGGCTACAATTCGGAGTGATCAGCCCCGAGGCCATCGCCATTGCTGAAGCCGCACAAATCACCTGTATCGTTGACCGATGCATCAAGATTGAACACGCCCGCTATCGCGGACGTATGCACTGGCTCGGCTTCAATACCGAACAAATCAGCGCCAGACGCCGCGAGCCGTAACCCGGCACAATTCAAGCCGCATCGCAAAACGCAGGCTTCTCCTGGCGCATGTTTTCGGCGGGCCTCGCCGGCGCTACAGAGGTTTCTTTTTGCTCGCCACTTGGTGGCGTCGACCGCGCTGGGCAATCGCGGCCCGATTAGATTGTTCTTCCTGCTGGAGTTTGACAAAACTGGCCAAACGTCGCGCGTCTAAGGAGCCATCAGCCAGCGCGTTGCGAACCGCACAGCCGGGCTCAGGACCATGTTTACAGTCGTTAAACTTACACGCAGACGCAATTCTCTCTACGTCCATAAACAAAGATTCCACGCCCTGCTCAGCTTCGGCCAACTGGAATTCGCGCATTCCCGGACTGTCTAAAATAACCCCGCCATAGGGCAACACGTGGAGGGAGCGACTGGTTGTCGTGTGTCGACCTTTATCATCTTCGCTGCGCACCGCACGGGTTGTTTGCACCTCTTGACCGCTCAAGGTATTGACCAGCGTCGACTTCCCCACACCAGAGCTACCCAAAAGGGCAATCGATTGACGCGGGCCACACCATCGCAGCAAACCTTTCAAGGTCGTCTCATCCAGCGCATTGACGGCCTCAACGGGAATGTCGGGCCCCAGGCTACGCGCCTGCGTGACATACGCGGCAGCTTCTTCAACGGCATCAATTTTAGTCACCACCACCACAGGCGTGATGCCTGCATCTATGACCACCGACAAATAGCGCTCTAGCCGAGACAAACTAAAATCTGCATTACAGGAGGTCACAATAAAAGCCGTATTGATATTTGCCGCGATTAATTGCACCTCGCCTGCAGGGCTTAAGCGTTTGATCAGACTCGAACGCACCAACACCGCCTCTAGCGCCCCGGTCACAGGATCCACTAAAACCCAATCACCGATGGTTGGACGCGCTTCTACACCCTGAACAAAAAAACGCCCTGCAACGGCTACTTTTTTCAATCCGTGAATCTCGGGCGCCAGCGTCAAACCAGTACGTTGAACAGCAATGACTCGCGCCGGCAACAAGCCCGCCGGATGCTGCGCAAGCTGTCGCGCAAACGCCGGCGTCCAGCCGACTTGGGTCAAAGTTAAGGCTAAATCGCGCACAAACGCCTCTCTTGAACCCTCAAAAGTCCCAGCCAGGCTGGGGCGCCGCCAAGGGGTTTACCAGATCTAGCGCCATAAGCACAGACGGCTCGGCGCGAAACTGATCTGTGATCGCAAGACGAGACGCCGGCGCAACCCCCCACAGCCAGCGGGTGAAGGCGTTTACAGTGCAACTCAACACTGGCAGGGCGTTGTCATAACCCGAAACCGCGCTGGAAGTCGCCCCAAAGGACAATACATAGGTGCCCGCGACACCCGACCACGCACCTTCGGGCAATGACATGGCCAACTCATCCGTCAGATGCAGGTTCACCTGAAACGCCTCTCCAAAGCTTCTGAAAGCAGCCACACACCGTGAGAGATCCAAAATCCGCATCTGCCAATAGGCCTCAGCCGTATGCTGGGACATAAATTCACTGCCCTTGGTCAGCGCCTGATTTCGAAAAGGCCGCCGGAGTAAATCTTGCAACAGAATTTCAGGAGGCTCGAGCATCCGCACGCTATACACCTGATCGGCCATCGCCTTTAACATCCCCAGCAATTCAATCAACTGATCAGCATTTTCATAGGCCATAAAACGCACGCTGTAGGGCCCGTGATCTCCTTTGGGTGCTAGCCATAAAAAGTGCGTTAACCTGGTATCACCAAAGCCCAGGCCAAAGCCGTCTTCCACCCAAGCCAGCTCAGCCTTCAACATCAAACTCGAGTCTAAAACGACGGCGCCATTGAGTTTGTGCCGCGCCACCATAGCCGCATGCATCTGCTGATAGTCCTCGCAGGTGAGGCGACGCGGCGTACGTCGGCAGACATCGACCGTCAGCGACGCCGGATCGAAGCGAAAATCATGCGCATAACTGCCAGAGCCAAACCCCAATTGATCATAAAACCCTTGGTCGAACATACCCAAGGCAGCCACCGCGGCGCCTTTTTTTGCAGCCTTGGCCAATTGCAGAGCGGTTAACCGTCGCGCCATACCCCTCCCTCGGGCAACTCTACTGGTCGTCACAGCAGTCACCGCACACAGCGGCAGGTCAACCGATTGCAGTCGCAAAGTACCTGGAACGGTCACGACTGCACATTCAGGCTCATCATCGAGGGTTGCCAGCAAAACATCACCATCTGCTAAAAAATCGTCCAAGTGGGTTTGATTGTCTTTATCAATCCAACCCACTTCACGCCAAATGCGCTGCACAGCTGCTTGATCTGTCTCGCGCACGTAGGCACGCGATTGAATAATAGCGTCGTCGGTTGTCAAGCATGCACTCCTGTTAAAACACGTTCTGGCGACTAGGCGCCCCATACTACTGATACGACTTACAAACACAAAATCGGTTTTTTAGGATCTAGCGTCCCAGGGCTTGGCATATCCTTGGGTCCCATGGCTTAATGATCACTTAACTATTCTGCTGGAGTTCGCGGAATGCAAGATCGCCATAAATTCGAACAATCGGTCATCGCGCCAACCACCGAGGACCTTAAAGCCGCAGTTGACGCGGCCAAACGTGGTGACGCCAGCGCCCGCGAGACCATTGTGGCCGCCCTTTGCTGGAGCGCATTTGCGTGTCCCTCAGCCATATCTCCAACTTATACAACCCTGGCTAACCAGTGGCTTGACGGTTGCGGCACAGCACCGGCGCCGGCGCCAAAATTTTCAATCGCAAGCCAACATGCCCCTTTGGATTCCACCTTTTGGCAAGCGTTCTGGGCAGTGATTGATCAACAAAATTTTGACGCCAGCAGCATTACGGCTGCGGTCGCAGGTCTAGGCGGCGCGGTGGATGACACCATGCAAGACCTTAGCGAAGACGCTGCCCGCGCCCACCCTGGTGCGGCCTGCGCACTGAGCCGTCCCGTTCCCGGGCGCACTGACTTGACCGCCCTTGGCGTATGCCAAGAGGGTAGCTTGGGTGAAATTCTATACCGTATGCTGGTCGACAACGGCTATGATCTTGAGGTTTTAAATCGCGAAGATATTCACTTATCCGCCCTACCAGCGGCGCTGCAATATCTCAACGTTCGCATTCTTCAAATGCATGACGTTTGGCATCTCGTGGCTGGCTACAGTACCAGCGGATCGCATGAGATCGCAATTTCCGCCTTTCAGCTAGCGCAATTCGGCCATAACTATTCAGCCATGTTCTTGGCCGTGGCAGTGGCCAAGAGTCATATTGGGCTGCCCGCCAGTTTTCCTATTTTGATGCAATTGATCATGGAAGCGTGGCATCACGGTCAAAATACGCCCGCTATGATGGATATCGAATGGGAAAACGAGTGGTCGGCACCGATCCAAGAGATTCGACAACGATATGGCATTACACCCTACCGCAGCGTCTTGCCCGAAAACTTGCTAGAAACTTTTTCCACCGGAACACGATGGGAGCGTTTGCGTTTGGGTATTGATATAGGTAAAAAAATCAGACGTCTTCGCCGCGGGCAGTCTCTTTGTCCAGTCTAATCCACCCACGCGCAGAGCTAACGGCGCGAGCGGTTTTTCCTGAGCATGCCGGTTCACTGCGCAATGGCTCTTAAGCCCTTTAACCAAGAAGGCAGCGAACCCAGCAGTGCTGGCTTTCAGCGTCAGCAAAGGCGACAAGGTCCAGTACCTTTCACAACGAAACTGGCTCAAGGCTTCAGCGCTTTGCCAGGTCAACACAAAGATTGGGCATTCAACACTCTGTTACTACTCTATTACTCTCAGGTCCTAGGGTTATCTGCCAGCCTGGCGGCGCTTGCCATAGCCGCTTCATTGCTTATCGATGCGATCACGGACCCGATGGTGGGCGCCTTTTCCGACAGCTTTCGGTCCCGCCTGGGTCGCCGTCACGGGCTGATGCTGGCATCGATCCTGCCCACCTGCGGAGCAATGTTCGCACTTTTTTCGCCACCAGAGACCCTTCAAGATGGCGGCTTGGCAGCCTGGATGCTGGCTTGCAGCATTGTCCTGAGAATCAGTTTTACCTTTTTTGCCGTGCCTTGGGGCGCCATCGCGGCAGAACTCTCGGAAGATTATGCTGAGCGAACCACCATTATTGCCTATCGAATGTTAATCGGCGGACTTGGCGGCGTTATTTTTATCTTTTTCATCTATGCGTTGTTTCCAGCATCAGATGCTTATGTCAATGGGCTATTCAATCCCGCAAGTTACCCACGCTTCGCGGCTGTCATTGCAACACTCATGGCGTTTTGGATGCTCCTTTCAACGCTGGCCACGTTAGACCAAATTAAGTTTTTACCGCAGCCGAATCAGGCCGTTGCGCGCCCCAACCCTGGTGACATGATCCACCGCGTTTACGCCGCCTTAGCCAATAAAAACTTTCGCGTGCTTTTTGTTGCCACACTGATCGCAGCGGCTGTCGTCGGCACAGGGCAAGTCTTTGACACCTACATGAACACTTTCTTCTGGGGATTCGGGCCTGAAGAACTCAAGTGGATGTCACTGTCATTTTTAGGTATGGCGCTATCCATCGTAACCGTTGGACCACTTCAACGCCGCTTCGAAAAACGCAATATTATGTTAGCGGCCGTGACCAGTTTAACCGTACTGCAAATCCTCAAGGTCTCGTGCAGATTCGCCGGCTGGCTACCCGACAACCACGACCCCCTATTACTGCCAATACTCGTCGCACACGCCTGCCTGATGTTATACAGCTACTTCTTGATGCTGATGATGTTTGCCTCGATGATCGCGGATGTCGCAGACCAACAAGAACTGCAAAACGGATTACGCCAAGAAGGTATTTTTTCGGGAGGCATAAGTTTCTCAACCAAGGTAACCACCGGGGCAGGCTTAACCATTGGTGGGCTCATATTGGAATGGGTGATTGTTTTTCCGGTCGGCTCTCAGCCAGGCGAAGTCAGCGGAGACATATTACGCCGCATGGCAATTATCGACGGCATCGTCCTGCCCGCATTGAATCTTGTACCGTTTGTCCTGCTACTCAAATACACCCTATCGCGCGAAGCGGTGACAAAAATTCAACACGCGTTGGACGAGCGACGGAACACGTGAATCCGATCCAGTGACTTAAACAGGATAACCGCTCGGGCTACTTTATCTGGGCAGACCGATGGTCATACCCCCATCGACAACCATCTCCGTCCCGGTGAGATATATGCTCTCGTCCGCACCGAGATAAACCGCCATATTACCAATGTCGCGGGCAGGATCTCCCAAATAACCTATCGGCAACGTACTCGCAATCTGAGTTCTGAGGGCATCCGCATCCGGCGCAGCCGAAAATATAGGGTCCATTATCGGCGTGTCGATAATACCTGGGTGAATTGAGTTACAACGGATGCCAATTGCTGCATTTTCCACGGCCACTGTTTTGGTCAGCAAGCGGACGCCGCCTTTGCTGGCCGAATACGATGAACCGCCTACCTGGCCGCGCAAGCCAACCACCGATGACATATTTATGATGGATCCACCCGCGCCCCCTGGGTTATTTTTCATAGCTCTTACCGCGTGCTTACAGCCTAGAAAAACACCTGTGAGGTTAATGTCTAAGACCTGTTGCCATTGTGCCAAGGGCGTCTCGTCTATCGGTGCACTACTAAAAATACCGGCATTATTAACCATGATATCCAGCTGGCCAGAACGCCCCAGAATATCGGCGATCACCGACTCCCACTGCGTTTCACTGGCAACATCTTGAGGGAGAAAATGAACACCCAGTTCATCAGCCACCCTCAAACCCAACTCGGCATTAACATCACTGATAAACGTGATTGCGCCTTCTTCCTGGAAGCGCTGCGCAATACCGCGCCCCAATCCGGAAGCGCCGCCTGTAATCAGCGCAACCTTATCGGCAAGGCGACTCATCGGCCCATGTCAACGCAAAAAGTTGTGCATGTGATCAGCAAAACAGGCTTTCCGACAACCGCAGAACGGTTCTCACCTTGCTGATTTGCGGTGGCTTGTAAACTGAACTGATCGTGCATTATTCCGCCTCCTATTTAGATGTGTGTTGAGCAGCAGCAAGACCATCCTACGGCAAAGCCCAGCACGGGAAAAGAGACCACACATCGACACAGTAAATGCCCATCTTTACAGATCTTGTTAAACTCAAGCCCTTCTTCACCAGGTTAAGGCCCAATGACAAATCCGATCTTCCAAACCTGGCAAGCACCTTTTGGGATGCCCAAATTTAACGATATACACGACCACCACTACAGCGAAGCCTTTGCGCAAGCCTTTGACGAACATGCGAGCGAAGTTGATAAAATAGCAAACAATCCAGCCTCGCCTACCTTTGACAACACCATCGTGGCGATGGAAACGAGCGGCCACCAATTAACTAAAACTACAGACCTCTTTTACAACTTAGCCGCCAGCGATACCAATCCAGCACGACAAGAAATCGAGCAAGCCGCTTCGATTCAATGGTCGGCTCACAATAGTTTCATCTACGGCCACACTGGACTATTTCAACGCATCAAGCTTATTTTCGACAACTTGGCTACGCTCGATCTTGAGCTGGATCAACGCCTGCTGGTCAAACAGGTTTTTTCGGACTTTATCCGTGGCGGCGCCAATCTTAATGCCGAAGGACAACTCCAGATCGCAGCAATCAACCAACGATTAGCTTCACTGGAAACCCAATTCGGACAAAACATCCTCGCTGAAACCAATCGCTTTGCCCTGATACTAACCCAACAAACAGAGCTTAGCGGACTCCCTGAACCTGTTCTGCGCGCCGCGGCGAACGAAGCAGGAGAACGCGGCCACCCCGGAAAATACGCGTTCAGCATCTCTCGCTCATCATTCACGCCATTTATGCAGTTCGCCGACAATCGCGAATTACGAGAAACACTGTTCAACGCCTACACGCAATGTGCAAGCAGCGACGACACGGCAGGCAACACGAACATTGCACTAGAGATTTCATCCTTAAGGCGACAACGTGCGCAAATCTTAGGATTCGCATCCCACGCCCACTATATGCTCGAAGATCGCATGGCTGGAAATCCGGACGCCGTACACCGACTGTTAGATGAAATCTGGCAACCGGCTCGAAAAAAAGCCGAGCAGGAGGCTGCTGATCTGCAGGCTTTAATTCACCAACAGGGAGAGAATTTTGACCTGGAACCTTGGGACTGGTGGTATTACACAGAAAAATTACGAGCCGCCCGATTTAAACTCAACGAGTCCGAAATCAAGCCCTACTTTGAGCTCGAAACGGTTCGCGATGGCGCTTTTATGGTTGCCAATACCTTATTCGGAATCACGTTTAGGCCTGCGCCAGAATTACCCACTTATCACCCCGATGTTACCTGCTTTGAAGTCAACGACAGCGACGGCTCGCTGATCGGTATTTTTATGACCGATTATTTTATGCGGCCTTCAAAACGCGGTGGCGCTTGGATGAGCCAATTTCGCGGACAATCCAACCTGGCGAGCCACGTTCGCCCAATCGTTGTGAATTGCTGTAATTTTCCTAAATCATCACCTTGTCTGTTGGGGCTAGACGAAGTCACCACATTATTTCACGAGTTTGGGCATGCGCTGCATGGCTTACTCAGCCAAGTGCGTTATCCCAGTCAAGCCGGCACCAATGTGAAACGGGATTTTGTTGAACTGCCCTCACAGATCTTTGAGCATTGGGCAATGGAGCCAGCGGTATTGCGACAATACGCAAAACACGTCGACAGCAATGAGCACATTCCCGAGCACCTGATCCAGAAAATTCTCGCGGCAAGTACGTTTAATCAGGGCTTTCAGACCTGTGAATATCTCGCGGCCGCCTACCTTGATCTGGCCTGGCATGCAGCAACAGACAGTACCTCGCTTACCCCAGATGCGCTTGAACGAATTGAAATGGCACGCATTGGTTTGCCAAAAACAATCACTGCGCGTTACAAGTCCACTTATTTTCAGCACATCTTTGCCGGCGAACACTACTCAGCCGGGTACTACGCTTACATCTGGGCCGAGGTTTTGGACGCTGACGGTTTTGAAGCCTTCAAAGACAACGGGATCTTTGACCCCGCTACAGCTTTATCGCTACGCCGCAATATTTTGGAGCGCGGTGGGTCTGGCGAACCAATGGCTTTATATGAGTCATTCCGAGGTCGCCGGCCCTCTGTAGAGGCGCTATTGGCAAACCGAGGCTTGGCGGGCGTATAGACTAAACGACAGGCCACAATTTAAAATTTAGACTTAAAAGAGCGCAATAAAATATGACAAAAAAACACAGTCGGGATGATATCTTCGCATGCACTGAGCTCTTCAACGCTTATGCTCGCACCCTAGATTTCGGCGACTATGAAGGGTTTGTTGACTTATTTACTGAAACAGCGGTGCTGGACGTGGGACGTCCTGTACACGGCAAAAACGAAATTCGTCAATCAGTCGCCAGCCGCCCTCGAGAACTGCGTTCACGACACCTGTTATGCAATATATACATCAACATCACCGACGAAAATCGAGCAGTTGGGATCGCTTATCTGAATCTATACCGCCACGTGGGGCCTGCCAGTCTCACAGACAAGCCGGTGGATCTCGACGGACCCTCAGCCATTGGACATTACGACGCGACGTTTGCGAAAGCCCGCGGAGTTTGGCGCATAGACCACTGCCAATTGCATTTCGCTTTCAAAAATCAGGCTCACTTTCCCTCACCTAAAAGACGCTAGCGCTCACTTAGGCTGCACGCTCAATCACCGGGCAACACCACCATTGCACAAGAGCTGAAAAAAAGGGCGCCTAAGGCGCCCTTTCTCCAACTGAACCCGCGTGCTCTTTTCTAGAAAGAAGCCGCTAGGGTAACACCATAGGTAGATGGCTCATTCCACCAACCACGCGTGGTGAGACCTCCTACCGTGCCCCAACGCTGCTCTCTTTCGTTGGTAATATTTTTACCCCAAACAGAGATGCTGTAGTTGTTGATGTCGTAAGTGACATTCGCGTTCAAGTTATCAATGCTGCCCAAGGAACCCAATGGGTTATTTGAAGCATTAGTCTCCAAGCCACTTCTATACCGGTAAGACAACCGACCTTTCAGCTCGCCTTCGCCCACTTGAACCGTATAAGAGGTGGTAATACCAAACGTATTTTTAGGCGTATTACGCGACGTCAAATCTGAGTTGTCGGTCACTACTTGGTCACCATTGAGGTCAGCAAAATAATCATCGTACTCAGCGTCAAGATAGCCATAGTTAGCCATCAGGTCCCACGCTCCTGTGATTTGGAACATCATCTCGAGCTCAACCCCAGTCATCTCAAGAGATGAAGCATTACGCACAACCGTTGCGACATTCGCCAGGTTCACAGGAATTAAGATCGATTCTTGCTTGTCCTCATAGTCGGATCGGAAGATCGCACCGTTCAAGGTCATTCGACC
>DGQF01000034.1:54687-192233 GCA_002389675.1 Gammaproteobacteria bacterium UBA4421 | reverse complement strand
TGGCCTATACACTCAAAAGGTTGACAAAGCCCCGCGCAACTATTGGCTCAGACCCTCAAGTGCCGCTGCCGCCGCTTCCTGATCGGAAAACTCGCCCAGACGCAGCGCTTTCTTGAACGCTCGGCGCGCAGCATCGCGATCACCCGTACGCTCCAGAGCAACCCCTAAATGATATTGAACCGTTGGATTATCAGGCCGCTGCTGCAAACTCGCCTGCAAATAGGTTATCCCTTCCTCATTTTGGTTGTTCATGATCAACGCCCAACCCAGTGTATCTTGAATATCGGGGTTATTTTGCTCGGCCTCATTGGCTTGGCGAGCCATTGCAACGGCTTCTGGATCTCCTTGCTGTGTGTAGATCCATGCCAAATTGTTCAGCACCGCTGCGTTATTGGAAGGCAGCAACTTTTCGTATTCCGCACGTGACTGGCTCAATTGTTGAGCATTAATCAAAGCATTTGCGAGCATCATGATAGGCCCTTGATCATTCGCGTTACCTTCAAGCCAATCCTCCGCACGAGCACGCGCATCCTCATAAGCACCGCGCTGAACTGCATAACTAATATAGCGTGACAAGCCCAATCGGGAGCCATCAGCGATCAGGCTATCCAGCTGCTTGAGCGCGGCCTGGTCATCGTTGGCTGCGATGAAAACATTCGCTTGAAGGACGTTCAGCGCCTCACTATCCACGCCAAGCTCGCGCAAAGCATCAATTTGCAATTGTGCAGCCGCCAATTGCCCCTCTCTCAACTCTAGACGAGCCAAACTCAACCGCGCATTTGTGGCTTGCGGTGCTATTTCAACCGCCCGTTCGAGATTAATGCGTGCCCGGTCAAGATCACTAATTCGACTCTGTAGTTCGCCAACAGAGGCGAGTAATCCTGCACGACTGCTTGTGCCCTTTACCGCTCCATGCAATTCAGACGCGACCATCGCGGCTTCATTAGTGTCTCCAGAGCGAAGCGCAACCTCTGCTTTTAGCAGCAGAGCCTCGGGCAATCGCGGGGCCAACTGATACAGGCGCGACGCGGCTGCTTGCGCCTGGGGCAGCTGATTCTGAGCAAGCGCAAGCCGCAAAACTCGAATTCGCACTGGCACCGACTCTGGATACAGCGTTACAGCGGTTTGTAAAACTTCTTCGGCTTTGTTTCGGTCCCCTTGACGTAAGAGTAAATCTACAAGGCCAAGCGTCGCGGGTTCACCAGCGCCACCCGTTGTTCTTGCGCTTTCGAGTAGGGCTTTTGCAGCCTCGATATCACCCTCTGCTAGAGCCATATCCGCCAAATTAGCCGTTGCCGGGAAGTACCCGGGGTCCAACTTTAGCGCCTTTGTGAATGCCTTGCGGGCCTCATCAAGCTTGGCCGGATCGCCGCGCTCATTATCCTGAGCGACGCGGTAATATTCAGCAAGTGCGATAGAGCCTTGCATTCCATAACCAATGGGCCCTTCCGGACTTTTTGCAATGAAACGCTCAATGGCGACCTTAGCGCTCTCAAAATCTCCATTGCGCATATTGACCATTGCTAAAATGTAGTCGCTTTGAAATTGGCTCCCATCTAAATCAATCGCACTGCTAAGTTGAGCAATCGCTTGATCATCCTGCCCGACCGATAACAAACTTATCGCCAGCTGATTACGAAAAGGAGCCATATTCGGTGCCAAAGCCACGGCTGCCTCAAACGAGCGTGCAGCCTCAGACATATTGCCAAGCTGCATCTGGTAGGATCCCAGCATCGCCCAAACTTGGGGATCCTCTCCCTGCAAGGCGATATCTTTCAGAACATCATGGGCCGCCTGCGTTTTACCTTGCTCCATATAAATTTTAGAAAGCACTTTGCGCACCGACACATTATCTTCATCAAAGGCTAGGTACCGCCGCAAATTGTCTTCAGCCTGGCTCAAGCGCCCCAGCTCAGCTTTCACCGCGCCCATTAAGTAAAGGGTTGGTCCATGGTCACGCACATAACGTTGCACAATTAGTAGCGCTTGCTCTGCCGCCTCAAAATCTTTCAGTTCAAAGCTGACCAATCCTTTGAGATATTGCGCGGGCACCAGCTCTTCATTAAGCACGATCAGCGCATCTGATTCGCGTTTGGCCGACTCCAAATCTCCAGCCTGCAAATACGCTCGAATCTCGCCCAGGCGGCCGATAATTTCACCTCCTGAGATTTGCCGCACCTTCTGAAAAGAGGCCAGCGCCAAATTTGGTGATCCTTGTTGGAGTTCTATTTCACCTCGCAACGTAGTTGCATCGAGCTGGTCCGGCAACATTTCATTCAATGTCACCACATAGGCATATGCTTGCTCAAAATCGTCATCGGCTTGAGACATCCGTGCCATCCCCATCAAGCCCAACGGCAGATGCAAACCCCTCTGAAAAAGCGGTTCAGCGCGATCCAGATCACCCGCAATCAAATAGGCCTCGCCCAAAACTAGGGCAAAGTCAATCGGCAGATCAGCCTGTTCCTCTAATTCACCGACAACTTCAGAATAACGACCCAGAGCATTCTTTGTCCGCAATAAGGCAATACGTGTGAGATCATCACTGACATTCAAATCAATCGCCCGCTCTAATTCTTTGAGCGCAGATGGCAGGTCACCTGATTGAAAGTAAAGTTGCCCCAGCAACGCTCTGGCCTGTCCAAGATCTGGATCTTTTTGAATGGCATTTTTAAGATCGATCACAGCGCTGCGAACTTCTCCATCGGATACACTGGCTTGCGCCGCCTTTAGGTGTTCCTGCGGTGTCTGGGTACCGCACGCGCTGCTTAACAGTAATAGGCTAAGCGACAAACAGATGTTACGTATGACGGTTAAAACTCTCATTCTGGATCCTTCCAAACGGGTTACTCTACAGTCTATCCAACTCGATAGATGTTGGCGAAACTCTCTTATACAAGCTGCACGGGGCGGTCAAATAAAAAAGTCATATTTATACCAAGATAATCTGCGAAGCCCCGCGCAACGACTCTGCTAAATTTTTGGCGCTCACCGGTAAGCTTATTAGCCTGTAGATTATTCCCCCGTGATGCAGGCCACGATTTTAAAAAAATCACCCATAACCTGAGCAAAAATCAACGCCATCACAACTGAAAGCGAAACTCATGAAAGGTTTTTCAAACCCCACCGCTGCTGCTTCTGCTATCCTGAAGGTTGTTCATCCGCGACCTTAGAAGATTCCTCTATGACAACACCCGTAACCGCCTGCATCCTGATCATCGGCAATGAAATACTGTCCGGCCGTACCCAAGACATTAACCTCAATCATATCGCAACGACGCTGGGTGAATGGGGTATTGCGGTGAGGGAAGCTCGGGTTATTCCCGATGTCGCGCAAGTCATCATTGACGCGATCAAATCAACCCGCTCACAGTTTGACTATATTTTCACTACGGGGGGCATCGGTCCGACACATGATGACATTACCGCCGAATGTGTAGCTCGCGCTTTTGATGTCGACTTAATACAGGATCAAACTATTGCTGAGCGCATCCAACAACGCCCGGCGCCAGAGGAAATCATGGAAAGCCGCCTGCTGATGGCACGGGTCCCCAAGGGAGCAACCTTGATCGATAATCCTACGGGCGGGCCACAGGGTTTTGTCATGCACAATGTATACGTCATGGCTGGCATTCCAAGAATTATGCAGGGCATGCTTTCAACCTTGGCTGGACAACTCAAAACAGGGCCCGTGGTCAAATCGCGTTCAATCCGCGCTTATCTGGGTGAAAGTGAAATCTCGAAAACACTTGGCGCCATTCAAGCCCAGTTCTTAGAGTTAGACATCGGCAGTTACCCATTCGCTCATGAACAACGCTACGGCACAACACTTGTCATACGAGGGATCGATCAGGCGGCAATCGAAAGCGCCGCTCAAGCCATCATGGCGGCAGTTTCTGCCGCCGGACAAACGCCGGAGGATCTGGGTCCGGGCCAATAATATCCGCATGAAGATGCCGCCTTTTATGCCACCTGCTGGCCTGAGCAACCCCCATGTGCAGACCATTTTATCCAGCATCGGGCGCAAATTAAGACCCCAAAAAAGCGACCTGCACACGACAACTCGACGGCAGATATTTACAGTTAATGGCGTACAGCTGGCTGTAGATCTGAATATCACAGCCGGGCAGCCTCTCATTATCCTGATACCCGGATGGCTAGGTGACTCACAATCTACCTATATCATCTCAGCTGCCACAGCGCTCGATGAGAAAAATTTTTCTACCGCAAGAATTAATTTACGTGACCACGGCAAGACAACCCATCTAAACGCCGGATTATTTAATTCCGCGCAGCACGATGAGGTCATTGCGCTGGTCGATCAACTGAGCGTGGAATACGGAGGGGCTGGCAGCGGACTGATCGGATTTTCGCTCGGAGGCAACTTTGCGCTGCGCGTCGCCCGCGCCCGACCGGAATTAAAGACTTTAGCCATATGCCCCGCCATTTCACCGGCCAGCACCATGCAAAAGATTGACCGCAGCCCGATCTACCAGCACTATTTTGTCCGCAAGTGGCGCAGCGTCTGGACCGACAAACAATCAGCATTTCCGCAGAGGTACAACTTTGCAGAAGCACTCAAACTGACAACGGTGAGCGCGCTGACCGACTATTTTGTGCGCTACCACAGTGACTTTGACTCCACCAGCGCCTACTTTGCAGCGTACGACTTATCTCAAAGCGCCCTAGCAGGCGTAACAGCGCACATTTTGGCCGCAGCTGATGATCCAATCATCCCCGTTTCACACTATCAAGATTTACCCGACAGCTTGGCTGTGACACTCACCCAGCAGGGTGGACACGGCGCATACTTGGACTCATGGCGCTTAACCAGCTGGGCCGACAGCTACGCAACCAACTTTTTCAGCACTCTTAGCTAACCTGCGGCGCCGTGATATCCAAAGTCGGAAAATTACCCGCCTTTAGCAGCTGAGAAGGGATTTTTTTATCCAATATTGGCTCCAGCCATTCTGCGGCGCGCAGCAACTGATCCATCTTAAGGCCAGTTGATACATCTGATCGGTTTAACATATAAACCAAATCTTCGGTCGCAATATTACCCGACGCATTTGGCGCAAAGGGACAACCACCAATCCCCCCGATGCTCGAATCCAACGTTTGAACGCCAGCCTGCCAAGCCGCATAGGCGTTGGCGATACCCGTATTGCGAGTATCGTGAAAATGCGCGCGCAGCGGCATCTGCGGGCCCAACGACGATTTTAAAGCGCCAAAAGCCTCAGTCACTTGAACCGGCACTGCTACACCAATTGTATCTGCAAGCGCAATTTCCACCGGAGCAGCCTCGGCTAACGTCTTTGCGATTTGTATCAGTCGCTCGAGTGGCACTTCACCTTCAAATGGACAGCCAAAGGCCACCGCTATAGTAACTTGCACCCGAAAATGGTTTTCAGCACCATGGCGAATAAGACGGCAGGCCATGCGCAAGGCATCTGCGACATTCAAACCTTGATTACGCTCGCCGAAAGTATCTGTGGCGGGCACAACCAAACCAGCCTCATCTAAGCGCTGCGTGGCTCGCAACCGATCATATCCTCTCGGGTTCAAGACGAGGCCGGAAAAACAGACATCGCCACGGTCAGGCAATCCCGCGCATACGGCTTCTGCATCCGCCATCTGCGGGACTCGTTTAGGATGTACAAAACTGGTCACTTCGATCCGCTTACATCCCGCGGACAGCGCATGGTCTATCAAGGCCAGCTTATGGGCGGTGCTGAGAATCGTTGCCTCATTTTGCAACCCATCACGAGGGCTCACCTCTACAACACTCAGCGATGGTGCAACCACGTTTAAAAGCCCTCCCGCAGGGAAACCGTTTTATTAAAGACGCCAGGCATTTGTTCATCTTTACAAAAATAGCCTTGTCGCTCAAATTGCCAATGACGGTCCGCCTGATTAACAATCTCCGGCTCAACGATCCCGTTGGAAATATGCAACGAATCCTCATTTATGTCATCAATGAAGGTGTCCGCACCAGGATTGGCTCCGTTGAACAATCGGCCGTAACTTCTAATCTCCACCGGTACACCATGCGCCGCAGAAACCCAATGAATCACACCTTTGGGTTTAATGCCGCTGGTATCCGAACCACTTCGAGAAGTCGGCACATAGCTGCATTTTAACTCCACCACCTGACCTTCGTCGTCTAACACGTAGTCATCACACCTGATGATAAACCCATACCGCAAGCGCACTGTTTCGCCCGGACTCAAACGTTTCCATTTCTTGGGTGGGGTAATGGCAAAGTCCGCCTGCTCGATATAAAGACTCCCGGAAAAAGGCAGCTCGCGCTCCCCCAGCTCTGCGTTTTTACCGTGCCAAGGCCCCACCATCATTGCAACCGGACCAGGCCAATTACTGATTGTCACTTTCAGGGGTTCCAGAACACCCATGCCGCGCCGGACATTGTCTTCCAAATCTTTGCGAATACAGAAATCCAGAAGATTCATTTCTACCTGGTTATCCTGTTTTGTAACACCGATACGTGCGCAAAAATCTCGAATCGCTGCAGGCCTAACCCCTCGACGTCGCAGCCCAGCAATTGTCGGCATACGCGGATCATCCCAACCGTCAACCCAATGCTCTTCGACCAATCGGTGCAACAACCGCTTGCTCATGACCGTATATTCAAGACCTAACCGCGAAAACTCTATTTGCGGAGGGTGTGCACCGACGTTCACGTTATCCAAAAACCAATCATATAACGGTCGATGATCCTCAAACTCAAGTGTACACAACGAATGGCTAATACCCTCTAAAGCATCACTGATGCAGTGCGTGAAATCATACATGGGATAAATACACCAACGATTTTCGGTGCGCTGATGAGGGACGTGTCGAATGCGATAAATGACCGGATCACGCAGGTTAATATTGGGTGAAGCCATATCAATTTTCGCACGCAAAACGTGCTCTCCATCAGCAAACTCCTTCAGCCGCATACGCCTGAAAAGGTCAAGATTATCTGCAACTGACCGACCCCGATAAGGGCTGTCTTGGCCCGCCTGCGTTAAGCTTCCTCGCTGATTGCGAATGTCTTCCGCCGACTGACTGTCCACATAGGCCTTACCCTCTTTGATCAAACTTTCCGCAAACCCATAAAGCGCGTCGAAATAATCTGATGCATGGGTCAGCGAATTCCACTGAAAACCCAGCCAGGTGACATCTTTTTTAATCGCCCGAACAAATTCTTCACTCTCTTTGATCGGATTAGTATCATCAAAACGCAGGAAAGTAGCGCCGCCGAACTCCTGAGCAACACCAAAATTCAAACAAATACTTTTTGCGTGCCCGATATGAAGGTAGCCGTTTGGCTCGGGCGGAAACCGAGTCACCACGCCTGCAGGCAACTGACCTTCTGCCTGCTCCTTCTCAATACGCTGACGGATAAAGTCTTTCGCTTCGCTTTCCATGGTCCAACACATACGCTCACTCTAGGGGACAAGCATCTTGCACTACCGAGCGAGAATGCAAAAGCCCAGCCGACCAACCCAGACAACAAAACTATTGGTTTGTACCTAGCATTACCCTATCAGTGCATCTTCTTGATTGACACGCAGTGCGCAAACCGCAGAGGCTGGGGTAGACTGGGTCTTTTAGCTGGAATCTATTTTGATCCGAGTTTGGATTGTACTGCTGGGTGCGGCTATTTTCTTCACCTGCGCGGCTGTCATACACCAGGCAACGCCAAAAGTTGAGCATATAGCCAATGGCATGCTGGGCGAGAACTGGTACCGCATACAATTGGGGGCAGACCACGTTGGCTACATGTATAACCATCTTTTTGTCGACGACAACGGCCGACGCCACTTTAGATCAACCACCCATTTTCAGCTGGATGCCCACACCCCGAACACCATCAGCAAACATCTGATCTTTGCAGCCAAGCCGCCTTATGCATTGCTTGAGGCTGAATACCGTAACCGAAGCGGAGCGCAAACAGACACCACAACCCTGTCAAAAACCACTGCAGGCCTGTTGGCGCAAATATCGCGGGGCAATACCAGCAGCACACTGCAACTGGACTGGCAATACGGACTTGAAGATTTCCTAGGTTTTGAACACTGGCTCGCGACAGCCGCACCCGATGCTGGCGCGCAGCACACCACCGCGAGCCCCGACTTTGAAAAACTGCGCATCGTCGCCAGACCCTACCGGGTTCTGGCTCGCAAAGATCACGGATACCTGGTTGAAACTAATGCGCTCTTGGCACCGACCCAGACACAATTAGATTTAAACTATCAACCCCTAAAACTTAACATGGCGGGCGTTTTCGAAGTAGAACGCACCACCGAAACGCAAGCGATTGCGCTGCGGGCACTCAAACATAAAACCCAGTATTTATTTCCAATCGATTCACCTCTGCACGATCACCAGCAAATTTCCCGCTTGCATCTGCGACTCAAGGGTGGGGAGCCGTTCAACCTACCAGACCTCTTTGAACTCCAAGCCAACCCGATCATCAGCCAAGGCGACCCTCAACAGTACATGGGGGAGGCAATGGATTTCCCAATCACCCATCCCGCAGTGCAAAAACTTGTGCAAACAGCAATGTCAAAAAATTTTTCTGACCAACCCATTCAGGCACTGGTAGATATCACTCGCCAACAACTGCAATACGCGGAGAACTATCCAGCAGGCTCTGTGCTCAAAGCACTCAACGATGGACGCGGTGAGTGTACTGATTTCGCCGACCTAATGACCACCCTCGCGCGCGCCGCTGGCTTACCAGCCCGAACAGTCTATGGCTTGGCTTATCAACACGGGGCAAACCCTGCGTTTTTGTTCCATGCATGGAACGAAGTGTACGTAGATTCCCGGTGGCAGGCTGTTGATCCCACCTGGAATCAAACACAAGTCGACGCCACTCACATTCCTTTATCGCATGCGCAAGCCGCTCAGATGATGCTGGCTAACAGGTCCGGCGACCTGACATTTGAACTGTTAGCGCTAGATTACTTCGCGATGCAGTAACCCAAATCAGCGTCTTTAAGCCCTGCGGATACGCACCAAGCCTTCTTGCGTGACAGACGCAATTAACGTACCACTTTCCGCGTAAAAATCGGCATGCACCATACCTCTGGAGGCCTGCGCCGTGGACGTACGCTTATGAAACAATAACCACTGATTAATCGGTACCGACCGATGAATCCAGAGCGCATGGTCCAGACTCGCCATTTGTAATTTATCACGCGTGATATCACTTTGATGCGGCAGACTTGCAGTCGACACCAAACTCATATCCGATGCATAGGCCAACAAACATCGGCTCAAGGACTGATCCTCAACCGCTGGCGCGTCGCGGAAACGGATCCATGTTGGGCTAAAAAACCGATTCTGTGCCCACTCGTCACTGCCCAAGGGAAACACAGAACGCGTTTCAAATGGCCGTTCAATTTTAACCATGGCACCCATGCGCGGATCGTTCGCATCAATCTCTGCGGCAACCGCCACATCATCACGTAGTTCATGAGGTAACGGAACATTCGGCATCGGATGCGCATGGCGAAAACCAAGCTCGTCTACTTGAAAAGACACGTCCATGCTGAAAATCGCTTCACCGTTCTGAATGGCAACGACCCGTCGCGTGGTAAAACTTCGCCCGTCGCGTATACGCTCTACCTCATACAAAACCGGGCGCGCGGCATTGCCGGCGCGTATAAAATAAGCATGCAAGGAGTGGCAATGTAACCCATCAACCGTGCGATAGGCTGCCGTGAGGGCTTGCGCCAAAACCTGACCGCCAAAAAGACGTTTGCCTTGCGCTGTTTCATTCTGGCCCAAGTAAAGGTTCTGCTCGATCTGTTGCAAATCTAAGATTTCCAACAATCGTTCAGATCGATGGTTGGCTGAATCACTCATTGAATAAGCTGCATATTGTGTCCATTGTCTTGCCGCAGCGATACTAAGCGCTTAACCAAGCGCTGTCATGTTAGATCTCGAGACTCACAGTAGGAGCACACCATGAATGAATGGCCAGAAAAATTTTTACACGCCGATCGCGTGCATGAACCCTACCCACGCATTACTGCAAGCCGTTCCACCTGCACCGCCCAAACCGCCTACGCGATTCAACAGGCGTATGTCGGGTTACGCAATGAACCCATTGCCGGCTACAAAGCCGCACTAACCGCAACACAAGCACAAAACGCCTTGCGCACCGACGAGCCCATTATGGGCGCCCTGTTTAAGCACTGCGAATATAAAACCACAGAGTCTATTGCTCTCAAGCGCGCTGCTTTATTAGAGACAGAAATCGGTTACCGAACTGCCGTAAGTATTACCGCCCCTGTCACAGAAGCTCATGTGCTTGACTTGTTCACTTGTTGCCACCCCATGATCGAAATCGCATCACCGAACTTGGCTGGCCCGATTAACTTGGTTGATCTGATAGCAACCAATTCCGCTTCATACGGCTTTATCGTTGGTCAACCTTGCGCAATCAACGATATCCAACTGGATGAATTGAGTGTAGAACTACACCGCGGTAACGAGGTTTTACTCTCCGGAAAAAGCGCCGAGGTGCTCAATGGTCAGCGCTCCGCATTGGTTTGGCTGATTAACGAAACACTTAAGCAAGGCTACGCTATTGAGCCCGGCCAAATATTCATGAGCGGCTCAATAGGCGGCATGGCTGCCGCAAAGCCCGGCATCTACCGGGCATGCTTTGGATCGCTAAAACCGATCGAATTTACGATTACTGCCGCTTAAACACAGACCATTGGGCAGCCAGATTAGTTTTCTGCCCAAACCTGGATCAATTGATCATAAGGAATAGTTTTTCCCGCAGGTTTCTCATTAGCCAGCCTAGGCTTAGGCGCGCCGGGTTGATTAAACCAGTACTCAGGGTCAACCGCCTCATTGAGCTGCGGCCCGCATTCTCCTAATACACCATGACGAGCCAGGCGATCCAATACTTTATCCTGTTGTTCAGCCAGCGCATCCATCGCCGCCTGCGCCGTCATTTCACCGCTCACCGCATTGGCGACATTTTCCCACCATAACGTTGACAGCTTCGGATAATCAGGCACGTTTGTACCCGTGGGTGTCCAAAGGGTGCGCGCGGGACTGCGATAAAACTCGACCAACCCACCCAATTTTGGGGCTATATCAGTCATGACCTGCGCGTTTAAATCAGAGTTGCGAATCGGCGTCAGTCCGATCAAAGTTTTCTTCAGCGATACCGATTTTGAAGTAACAAACTGCGCGTATAGCCAAGCCGCTTTGCGGCGTTCCAACGGGGTGCTTTTAAGCAACGTCCATGCCCCGGCATCTTGATATCCCAGCTTCATGCCTTCGCGCCAGTAGGGGCCATGAGGAGAAGGTGCCATGCGCCATTTCGGTGTTCCGTCATCATTCACAACCGCCAATCCGGGCTGGATCATGTCTGCAGTGAAGGTGGTGTACCAAAAAATTTGCTGGGCAATATGACCCTGAGCAGGCACCGGTCCAGCTTCCGAAAATGTCATACCCGCCGCCTCAGCAGGCGCGTATTGATTTAACCAGTCAATATACTTTTGCAGCGCATAAACGGCTGCGGGACTGTTTGCGGCGCCCCCGCGACTAACTGAGGAGCCCACGGGGCGACAGTTCTCAACCCGTATACCCCACTCATCCACCGGCAAACCATTCGGCAGGCCTGAGTCTCCCGCACCGGCCATAGAAAGCCAGGCATCCGTAAATCGCCATCCAAGCGAGGGGTCTTTCTTACCGTAATCCATGTGGCCGTAGACTTGCTGTCCGTCGATTTGGCCAACATGAACCGAGAAAAATTCAGCAATATCTTCATATGCAGACCAATTCACGGGTACCCCTAGCGGATATCCATAAAGCGCCGCAAATTGTGCCTGTAATTCCGGATTTGAGAACCAGTCATATCGAAACCAGTAGAGGTTGGCAAACTGCTGATCCGGCAGTTGATAGACTTTTCCATCCGGCCCGGTGGTAAAACTGATACCAATAAAGTCATCTAAATCCAGAGTTGGCGATGTCACCGCAGCGCCTTCACCGGCCATAAAATCACTGAGCGGAACAACATAACCATAACGCGCGTGGGTGCCAATCAGATCAGAGTCGTTGACATAGGCATCATATATATTCTCACCCGACTGCATCTGTGTTTGCAGTTTTTCAATCACGTCTCCTTCTTGAATAAGATCGTGTGTCACTTTGATCCCAGTGATATCAAAAAAAGCTTCCGCCAACACGGTGCTTTCATACTCATGTGTGGTTAACGCTTCAGAAACCACGTTAATAGAAAGACCACGCAATCCTTCCGCGGCCTGCGTGAACCACGCCAACTCCGCCAACTGCGTCTCCGGGGCTAACGTGCTTGGCTGAAATTCTTCGGCAGCCCATCGTTGCGCGTTGGCCGAGTAATCCTGATTAGCGACAGCCGGCGGTTCTTCCGCAGGACCGCATGCAGACAATAACGCCACCATGCTAAGGGCCATAACAACCCTGATTGACCGAGACGATTTTTTATTCACATCACTTCCTGTATTTCGTGTGCGCTTCGACAACTTAAGTATAGAGGGGTTATCCCCAGCGCATAAGTATTATGGCCACAATCAGCGACAATAATGTGCCCCAAACCACGGCAGAATCCATCGTCCCGAGCCAGAGCACGTGGATGAAACCTGCACTGAGCAAACTGATGAAAAATCGATCCCCGCGGGTGGTGACCAGCGGCAATAAACCGCGGCGCGCTATCGTGGGCTGCCGCAATTCGAGAACAGTGAGAATCAACAACGCCGTGCCTATCGCGATAAAAAATAGCGCCGTAGGCCAAGTCCACGCCATCCAGCTCATCGATCAGCCCTCACGAAACACGACCCAATGCAAAGCCTTTAACCAAGTGTTTACGCACGAACCAGACCACCAGAACGCCCGGAATCACTGTGAGCACTCCAGCTGCTGCCAGCAGACCCCAGTCTAGACCTGAGGCACTAACAGTGCGGGTCATGACCACCACTATGGGTTTGGTTTCTGCGCCCGATAAGGTGCGAGCCAGCAATAACTCAACCCAGCTGAACATAAAACAGAAAAACAGAGTCACCCCTATGGCGCCGCGATTAACCGGCAGGAATACGCGAAAAAAGTAATAGATAAACGAATGGCCATCCATCTGGGCCATTTCGTCTAATTCGGTTGGCACACCAGAAAAAAATCCTTCCAAAATCCATACCGACAAAGGCACTGTAAATAGACAATGCGCCAGCGCAACCGCCAGAGGCGTGTCAAATAAGCCTATGGCAGAGTAAAGCTGAAAAAATGGCAACAGAAATACCGCCGGAGGAGCCATTCGATTAGTCAGGAGCCAAAAAAATAGTTGCTTGTCACCCAGAAAACGGTAACGCGAAAACACATAAGCTGCAGGAATAGCCACAGCCAATGAAATCAACGTATTGATCGCAACATAGCTCAATGAGTTGCCAAAGGCCTGATACCAAACGGGATTAACAAAGATTTCGCGAAAGTTCGCTAAGGTAGGCGCTACCGGGAAAACACTGAACTCGCCAACAATATCAGCATTGGTTCGCAACGCCATCGACATCAACCAATACAAAGGTAAGAACAGGTATAGTCCGTACGCGACCAATATCCAGCGACTGACATTAACGTTCATCGTTGCGCATGACCATGGTGTAAAAAAGCCAACAGAACAAAAGAATAAACAAAAAATACAGGACCGAAAATGCCGCAGCCGGACCCAAATCAAATTGGCCAACCGCCATGGTCGCCAGATATTGGGTCAAGAAAGTCGTGGAGTTGCCCGGGCCACCGCCGGTGAGCACAAATGGCTCCGTATAAATCATAAAACTGTCCATAAGCCTTAACAACACGGCAATCACCAGGACACCACGAAGGCGGGGTAACTCAACATATCGAAACACCTGCCATGCCCTGGCACCATCTAATTCTGCCGCCTGATAATACGGTGCGGGTATGGAGGTCAGGCCTGCAAAGGAAAGCAATGCCACCAGCGACGTCCAATGCCAGACATCCATCGCCACGAGGGTCAACCAAGCATGCAGCGGATCAGCGGTGTAGTTGTAGGAAAAACCCGCGGCGTTGATCAACACGCCCAACAAGCCAATATCTGGTCGAGCGAACATCAGCCAAATTGTCCCCACTACATTCCACGGGATTAACAGCGGCAGGGCAAGTAACACCAGCACGATCGGCGTCATCCGACTGGTTTTGGAAATCCCTTTTGCAACCGCAATCCCAAGTGGTATTTCGACCGCCAGCACGGTTGCGCTAAAACCGATTTGACGGATAAACGCATCAACAAAACGCGCATCATTTAACGTGTCTCGATACCACTGGAAGCCGACAAAAAAACGACTATTAAAGTCTAGGATGTCCTGCACGGAGTAATTGACTACCGTCATCAACGGAATAACCGCGCTAAATCCAACAATCAAAAAGACCGGCAAAACACCAAGCCAGGCCCGATTATTGTGGGGCTTAAAGGCGGTCACTTTCAGCCACCTTTTGTTGGTTAGCAAAGGCAACATAGCGATCCACCTGAACACCCACGGCCGTGCCCAAGGCCGCATCGGCGCCGCCGTCAGCCAGATCGCCGCGAACATAAATCGGACCAAAGGCCGTCTGCACCGTGACCAGACCGTAGACTTTACCTTTGCGCGTACCCTGCACCCGTTGCCGCTTTATCACCCCCATTAGCGGCGCCCGCGTCACTAAAGATGCCCACTCAGAACGAAAACCAACGCGCTGCGCACCGGGAATCGACAGCACATCCGCGGGCACAAAATTCATTCCCGGACTGCCTACAAAATGACCCACAAATTCGTGCGCTGGGGATTGATATACCGCTTGCGGCGTATCTGTTTGCACAATGCCATCCGCCGTCAAAACCGAAACTCGATCAGCAAAGGTCAGTGCTTCAGTCTGATCATGAGTGACATAAATCATCGTCACGCCAAATTCAGCCTGCACTTTTCGCAATGTCTGACGCAGACGCCATTTAATTTTTGGCTCTACCGCTGTCAGCGGCTCATCTAAAAGCACAAGCGACACATCCGGCCGAACCAGAGCTTTTCCAACCGCCACCAATTGTTTTTCAAACAAGGATAAACTTTTTGGTTTGGCTTGCCGCACCGCATCTAAGCCAAGCTCGCCACAAATATAGTCTACGCGCGCGTTGACCTTTGATTTTGTCAGCTTTTGCACACGCAACGGGAAAGCCAAATTATCAGCGACATTCAGCGATTCGTAGAGCACCGGAAATTGGAAAACCTGTGCTACCTGCCTCTGCCTGCCGGACAACTGGGAGACTTCTATGTCATCAAAGAAAATTTGCCCACTTGATGGCTGCAGCAGACCACTCAACACGTTTAAAAGGGTTGTCTTGCCCGCACCGCTTGCACCCAGCAGAGCATGCGACTCGCCCTGTGCTATCTGCAAACTCAAATTGGCCAGCGTTGCCTTATCCGCAGAAGGGTAGGTGAACGACACTTTATCTAAAGCAATCTTCGCCATCTAGCGCACGCTCCAGTAGCACATCACCTTCACCAACACGCAAGTCTCAAAACCATATGACATCTTGCTCCAAAGCCTTCACCGATACTCGCGATCCGAGCCGGGGCCGCCTAATGCCATCACACCGCATAACCCATTGAGCACCTGCGACCTCGCCGTGCACAAACGATTCATCTCCATTGGTTTCGCACGCAATCACCGTCAGCTCAAAGGCAATACACGAACGTCCACGCAGCGCAAGATCATCAGCAAAAAAGACATGTTCTGGGCGCAGTGCACCCTCTCTCGCCTCATGTTTCAGCTCGTTTATACATGGGTCAGCAAGCAGACCCATTGCGCGTGCGTCTACAGGCTGGCGGTAAACATCAATCGGCTTCCCGGACTGCAATTTTTTGCCGCCGTCCAACAACAACAATTGATCCCCCAAGCTAAATGCATCACGCGGATCACTGCTGGTATAGACAACTACGGTATTTGAGGCATGCAGCAAATCTCTCAGCTCAACCTCCAAGGCTTCGCGCAACTTAAAATCAAGATTGACCAGAGGTTCATCTAACAACAGTACGCGAGCCTGTTTAGCCAACGCACGTGCAATTGCCACCCGCTGCTGTTGTCCGCCAGATAACTCATGAGGGAATCGGCCTAAATAATCCTGAATAGACAATCGCTCTGCAATATCTGCAACCCGGGCTTCTCGTGCCGGTAATTCGATACCTTGTGCGCGCAAAGGTGAGCCAATATTCTGCGCGACCGTCAAATTAGGATAGTTTATAAATGCTTGATAAACCATGCTGACGGACCGCCTGCGAGAGTCCAACTGGCTGATCTCCTGACGATCGAGCCAGACCCGACCCGTCGCCCGCGTATTCAACCCTGCAATCAAGCGACATAGATCGGTTTTACCCGATTGATTGGCACCCAAGACAACCGTAATTTCACCAGGCAAAAACGTATGCGCAAACCCCTCACCAGCAGGCTCTGCCCCTTTCAAGTCGACATCAACCACCTCAAGCACGCTGAGCGCCCGAAGTTTGCGGTGTTTCAATTTGGTCTATCACGCGCACGATGCTACACCCAGACCGCCACAAATGCTCAAAATATAGGCTCTGGCAGGGCCTAAAGGGCTAAGCCGCGAATTTAACCGAATCACCAATATATTCTTAATAAGAATATATTGGTTGTGAATTATTCCGTTTTACCGCGTCTCAAGGATTGGTAAACTCCGCGCCCGCCTTTGACACATTAGGGATTTAACCATGTCTGCTTATTTAGATGCGATACAAAAAATGGGTACACAAATTCGAGGCAAACAAGAATGGCACGCCATTAACCCCGAATACGCCGTGCGCATGCAACTCCAAAACCGCTTTACCACCGGTCTCGAGATTGCACAGTACACTGCCGATATCATGCGCCGAGACATGGCGGCATACGACAGTGATGCGTCAAAATACACCCAAAGCTTAGGTTGCTGGCACGGCTTTGTTGCCCAGCAAGTGATGATGAGCGTCAAGAAGCATCAGCAATCCACAGACCGCAGGTATATCTACCTTTCAGGATGGATGGTCGCAGCGCTACGCTCACAGTTGGGACCGCTGCCTGATCAATCCATGCATGAAAAAACCAGCGTCTCTGACCTAATCGGCGAAATCTATACTTTTTTGAAGCAAGCCGATGCACGCGAACTTCGCCACATCTTCACTGAGTTGGACGAGGTACGCACGAACGGCGGTGACGAATCAAGCGTTATTGCGCGCATCGACAACTACGAAACACACGTTGTGCCTATCATCGCAGACATAGATGCAGGCTTTGGCAATGAAGAGGCCACATACCTGCTAGCCAAACGCATGATCGAAGCCGGCGCCTGCGCTATTCAAATTGAAAATCAAGTCTCGGACGCAAAGCAGTGTGGCCATCAGGCCGGCAAAGTGACCGTCCCGCACGAAGACTTCGTTTCAAAAATCAATGCGGTACGCTACGCATTCCTAGAGCTTGGCATCGACAATGGCATCATCGTGGCGCGCACCGATTCCTTAGGCGCCGGTCTGACGCAAAAAGTACCCGTATCCATCCAACCGGGCGACTTGGGCAGCCAATATAATGCCTTCTTGGACACCGAGGTCATCAACGACCTTTCCGAACTGAAGGAAGGCGACATCACCATCCATCAGAACGGCCAGGTGGCAAAACCGAAACGTTTAGACAATGGACTGTATGCTTTTAAAGACGATACTGGGTTCGATCGAGTGGTACTGGACTGCATCACCAGCTTAGAACATGGCGCCGATCTGCTATGGATTGAGACTGAAAAACCCAACGTCGAACAGATCGCAGCGATGGTGAACGAGATTCGTAAAGTGCGCCCCGAAGCCAAACTGGTCTACAACAACTCGCCTTCTTTCAACTGGACGCTAAAATTCCGCGAGCAAGTCTACAACGACTGGAAAGCGGCGGGCAAAGATGTATCCGCCTATCCCGATCCCGCACTGGATAGCAAGGCGATGATGGATGTTGCTATTGATGGCACCGAACTATCCGATGAAGCAGACCGACTGGTGCAAACTTTTCAGGCAGACGCCGCACGCGAAGCCGGTATCTTCCATCATCTGATTACCCTGCCAACCTATCACACAGCTGCCCTATCCACCGACGTACTGTCTCAAGGCTACTTTGGTGATCTGGGCATGCTCGCTTATGTGCGCGACGTTCAGCGTGCGGAAATTCGGCGAGATCTTGCGTCTGTGAAACACCAGGATCTGGCAGGTTCGAACATCGGTGATGACCACAAAGAATACTTCTTAGGTGAAAAGGCTTTGCTTGCCGGCGGCACCGCCAACACCATGAATCAGTTCTAGCAGGACAACTCTGGATTCGACCTTAGAAACGGCCTCTTGGATCATCAAGAGGCCGCGGCTTGAACCATTGACCCCTGCATATACCCAGGCCGAACCGACCGCTGTGTTGTAACCATTACTGAACTCGCGCGGCGCCAATAAGCTTGTTAAATTAGGCCCACCCCCCAGACAGGAGTTCTAATGACTGACGCCGACCGCAGTGCATCACTTGACTTGATCGTGGCAGACCTGCGAACTGAGGGGGACGAACTGCACGCCTTAATGGCAACCATGGATACGGGTTTTTGGACGCAAACGTCGTCCTTCAAAGATTGGACCGTCTGGGATGTGATTGCTCACTTACACCTGAGCGACCACATGGCGCTGACTACGCTTCGCAGTGGCGATGATTTCAAAGCACTGCTCAGAGACATGGCTGCAGCCGAATCAATGCGTGACTACACCCAGTCGTGGCTGAGTCCAGACGGTCAACCTCTCACAGGCCCCGATCTACTGGAGCGCTGGCGGGCCCTCTTCCTCGCCTTATGTGACACCCTGAAAAATGCAGACCCAGACCAACGGTTTTTGTGGGCGGGGCCAGGCATGAAGGCACGTATGTTTGCCACCGCCCGGCAAATGGAAACTTGGGCACACGGTTGGGAAATCTACGATCTTCTCGGTATTCAGCGCAAACACACCGACCGAATTAAAAACATTGCCACCATCGGTTATCGAACCTTTGGTTGGACCTTTCAGAATCGACAGCTGGCGGTGCCTGAAATAGGTCCCTACCTGAATCTTACCGCACCTTCAGGCGCGCTGTGGACGTTCGGAGACAACAATTCTCCCCATCGCGTTGAGGGATCAGCCGTAGAATTTTGCCAAGTCGTTACCCAAGTTCGTCATGTCGATGACACACAACTGAGCGTGCGCGGCGAAAATGCCATTAACTGGATGGCAATCGCCCAATGTTTCGCCGGGCCTCCCGAGACCCCTCCCGAACCCGGGAGCCGCAGCGGTTAGCATCCGCGATCGCGGTCCTGAAAAAACACCCAGTGATTTTTAGGGACATCAAAAATTTAATAATACAACACTCACTACAGAGCACATTATGCAAAGCAAAGCCATCACTCTCGCCAACCGTCCAGTAGGCATGCCTAAATCCAGCGATTTCGCTGTCATTGACAACCCTGTTCCAGATCCCAAGTCTGGCGAAATACAGGTGCAAAATCTTTCAATGTCGGTAGACCCCTACATGCGTGGGCGCATGGTTGATAGAAAATCATACGTTCCTCCTTTTCAAATCGGCGAAATGCTGACAGGCGGTTGCATCGGTCGGGTCACACGCTCCAATCACCCAGACTTCACCGAAGGGGATCATGTCTCTAGCCACCATGGTTGGCGAGAGGCATTCACTGCGCCCGCAGCCGGCATTGAAAAACTCGGCGATCTAGCCGCACCGGCTTCAGCGTATTTAGGCGCTATCGGCATGCCCGGCATGACAGCTTATGTAGGTTTGCTAGAGGTAGGTGCCCTCAAAGCCGGCGAGACGGTATTTGTTTCTGGCGCGGCTGGCGCAGTTGGCAGCATCGTGGGCCAGATTGCCAAGCTCAAAGGATGCAGGGTCCTGGGCAGTGCAGGCTCAAAAGATAAGGTCGATCTACTCGAGCGCGAATTGGGGTTTGATTACGCCTTCAACTACAAAGACGGTGAAATTCTCAGTCATCTACGCGAGGGCGCACCAGAGGGCTTGGATGTCTATTTTGACAACGTCGGCGGCGACCACCTGCAGGCAGCACTCACCCACATGCGCCCCTTCGGCCGAATCCCCTTATGCGGGGCAATCTCTGTTTATAACGACACACAACCCACCCCCGGACCCAACAACCTCACGCTGGCCATTGGTCTGGGGCTGACTTTGCGTGGATTTATTGTCAGTCATTTTGGGCATCTCGCGGGCGATTTTCGCAAAGACATGGAAACGTGGGTGACCTCCGGCCAAATCGTTGGCAAAGAAACGATCTACAACGGCATTGAAGCCGCGCCGGAGGCTTTCATCGGCCTCTTCACGGGCGCTAACACCGGCAAGATGGTGGTTAATTTCTAACCTCTGCGCCGCTGCCCAAAGATTTAACGCCACCGGTTGCTGTCACTAGCCTCTAGTGGCGATAAATTGCCAAGCGTGATCAGCACCCAAACCAGCCAAGTGTGCCCCGAGTACACCCTGCCAGTAAAACTCATTGCCGTACTCATCCCGCCAAGCCCAGGCGCGCCGGCTATAGTGGTGTAAACGGTGTTCGTGCGTAAAACCCATCGCCCCGTGAACTTGGTGGACCTGCTCAGCTATGATGGTGACAGCTTCACCCACGCGAGATTTAGCTGCCGCAACTTCAAACAAAAACCGATCGCTACTCAAATCGTCAACAGCCGCGTCCGCCGAGCGACTTGCCGCCGCCACTTCCGCTGCCACTACCGCCAAGCTATGCTGAATTGCCTGAAACTTTGCTATGGGACGCCCAAACTGAATCCGTTCATTGGCAAATTGTAATCCCAAAGCCAATATGGCCTCAGCACTTCCTGCCATTTGATTACACCGCGCCGCGGCCAACTGCGTCATAGGATCCGGCGCGACTTCAATAAAGGGTGTATCGGCTGGTAAAACCACACTATCACGGGGATCACCCGCAAGGTTTGTACTTTGTTGAACAACTTGAGGTGAATCAACCACGGCAACCAAACCGCTGTTTTGCGAAACACCCAAAACCTTATCGGCGACCCGCCCCCAAGGCACGTCCACAATCTGGCCTTCTTCAATCACTCCTATTGAAAAAATACCTTCACCGTAGTCGCACCACCGGTTAACCAACAGCGTCTCTGCCAGAGGCAGAGGCACCGCAAAGCGCCCGCTTTGCTTAATTAACGCATACATATCTTGCGCGTCCGTGCCGCTGTTGGGCGCACCTAACCGGTCAAACCCATTTTGCGAAACTTGCTGCCATAATCTGTGCGGGAAATCGCCCCGCTCAGCCTCGTCTAACAGCGTTTTATCACAATAATCCGCGAATATTTTTTCCGCGGTATCAAGAATAATTTGCAGGGTTTCCTGTTTTTCACTCATCACCGTAACCCCAACCCACGCGCAATCACCCCACGCAATATTTCTCGAGTGCCACCGCGCAACGTAAAAGACGGGCTCAGCAACAAAGTTTGCTCAAAACTCCGCCTAAAAGCCGAGTTTCGCGCGGCCATTGGCGCCGCCAAACGCGCAATCTCCGGCAATACTTTTTCGAAATTATTGCCCAGCTCTTTAACCAGCGCGGCCTCAACAACAACGTCTTTGTCTTTTTGCAGCATTCCGGCGACAGAAATAGACATACGGCGCAAGGTCATTATATGCGACGCAATACGACCAATAGCTGCCGCCTCATGAGGTGAAGGTTGTTGGCCGCAGGCACGCACCAACTCCACAAAGACCCTGAACGCCGACAAAAATCTCTCCGGGCCGCTGCGCTCATAAGCCAATTCGGAGGTCACTTGTACCCAGCCTTTACCCGGCTCTCCCACCACTCGATCTGCCGGCACCATAACATCTTCAAAAACCACCTCGTTGAAATCCTCACTGCCCGACATATTCGCAATAGGCTTGATTTGAACGCCATCATTTTGCAGGTCAACAATGATCTGAGACAGCCCCGCGTGACGATTCTCTCCAGCAGGTTCGGTCCGCACCAAACAAACAATAAAGTGATTGCGGTGGGCATCAGTTGTCCAGATTTTGGTGCCGTTGATTCGATATTGATCACCCTCTTTCACCGCCATCGTGCGCACCGACGCCAAATCAGACCCCGTGTCTGGCTCACTCATGCCAATCGAGAAGTAAGATTCACCCCGCGTAATTGCAGGCAAGTAGGCCTGGCGTTGTGCTTCCGTTCCATAACGCAAAAGCAGCGGTCCACTCTGACGATCGGCAATCCAGTGCGCGCTGACAGGCGCACCGGCGGACAACAATTCTTCAGTAACCACATAACGCTCAAAAAACGATTGCTCACTACCGCCATAGGCTTTTGGCCAGCTCATCCCAATCCACCCTTGCTCGCCCAGTTTGCGGCTGAATTCCGGGTCATGACCACTTGAAAAATCTGAATTTGGGCGTGGAAAGTGCGCTTTATTTGCGGCTAAAAAAGTGCGCACTTTGTCCCGCAGCGCCTCCGTATCTGCGTCCAAGCTAACGCGGTCGAACTGCAACATATTGAACCAACCGAAGAAGAAATTTGGCCTGCAACACTAATGCTCTCAAGCCTGTGATGCAATATCATGGGGATCTCATCGGACAAGCGAACACAGTCAGGCATCATGACCGCCAACACTTTAAAAGAAACATTTGCATCGGTATTTCAAGACATAAGGGAACGCTCCACCGTCGCTGACCGATTCATCGACCGCAACCTTTACCAAGTCTATATCGCCACACTTTGGTCGAATGTTGTACTGGCACCAGAGGACGTCGGACTGCTTGAGGACGATTTAGAGGCGCTTCATGACGTGGTTATCGAGGAAATTCAAGACGCCGTCGGACCAAAAACGTCATTGCATTCCATCTTTGAGTTCATTGCCTCCAAGGAGGGAGAGCGCGCGATGGCAGAGGCTAGGCTGAACCAGTCGCATAAAGATCTATTAACTTATTTCGCCAGCATGATTCTCGACCCCTCAGGTCATAAAAAATTCATGGATGAGATCCGCAACAAGTGATCTGATCCAGCCAAGCCTGCGGCTTGGCTCTTATATCGCCTCAAAAACGTGATCTACGCCTCGTTGAGGTCATTACTCCGTCTCCAAGCGAGCACTTTGTGCGAGATGTCATAGAGTCCCCCCCTTGCACCACGGTAAATTTGCGCCTGTGATCTCGGGGAACTCCCGTGGCACAACACTCATGTGGCAATCAATAGATATGACAGCAACAGCATTTACAAAACGTCTCACCCAATGCAGCGCGCTCTTTTTCCTATTTGCCGGTCTAATTATCGGTTGCTGGAATCTGCTTGTTCCACCGGAAACTTCTACGAGTGTGATTTTAGCCAGCTCGGCTTTGATGACTCTCGGCGGATTATTAGGTTGGCCTGCAAGCAAGCTCTGGTGGTCGCCCGAAGACTGTGTCACCGCCCTTGAAGACCCCAGCACAGGTGTATTGATAACTGATTTTCATGGGTCAATACTTTCCGCCAATGCCACCGCGACACAACTCTTACAGCACGAGAAAGCCATAACGCAGGGCTGCCCGATTAATGACTTGATCGACGATACGCTTTGGCAAGCGGTGCGCAGCACACTCCTTGATGAGACTTATGACCCCACACAAAGCCTCAGTTTCACCATCACGCCTAACTGTGGCCCCGAACACGCCTTAACCTGCGTCACTCGAAGAATCATTAACCGTGCTTCAAACGCAAGCTATTGTGTCTTTCAGCTCGAAGAAATCGCGTGCCAATCCGGCGCAAAACGCACCGCCACCAGCGCAAACTTACAGCTACGCCGTATCGTCGGCAAAAGCAGTGACGTTGTGGTATTCACAGATTCAAAACTCACCATCACATGGGCCAATAACAATGCGCACAACGCATTTAATACTGACCTCATTGGCAAGCCTGCCTACTACTTCATAGATCCCGACCATCATCAGGACTTCATGAAAATCATGCAACAGTTCACCCAGAAAAATCGCAATGAAGCCGCATTGAACGGCATTCGATTGGTAGAGGGCGAGCACACCATGACAACAGGCCGCGCTGTCCGTCTTAAACTGCCTGAGGCACCGGGCTATGCCATGATTTTCAGCACTGTGATGGAACAACAACAGGCACTGGCTGAATCGCGGATTAATCAAGCCCGATTTTCGCAGGTGTTCCACGGCACGCCAGATGCAATTCTGCTGTTGCGAGCTGCAGACACCATGGTACTGGACTTCAACGAGGGATTTTCCCGCCTGCTCGGATACTCACGAGAAGCCGCCGTTGGTGAACTTGAAGTTGACCTGAAATTCTGGGCAAACGCCACCGAGCGCGCTGCGATCATCCAGCACCTAGCAGAACACCGCGAAATCATTAACCGCGAAACCACTCTCAGAACCGCTTTGGGCGTCGTGGTACATGTTGAAATCTCTCTGCGTTACGTTGAGATAGATAACGATCTTTGCCTGCTCTGCATTGGACGCGACATCACCAAACGTATTTCCGCAGAGGCAGCCTTAGTTGAATCTGAGGAAAAATTTGAAAAAATGTTCAGCCAAAGTCCAGACGGCATTGTCATCCTGCGCCACAGCGATGGTGTCATTACAGACCTCAACGATGCCTTGCTCAACCGCAGCGGCTACCAACGCGCTGAGTTAATCGGGCGTTCTATTTACGATGCAGGCCGTTTAATCGATGACCGTGATTTAGCACAAGCCAGTCAAACGCTCACGCAAGAGCATATGCTGACCAACTGCGCGGTGTCTTTCTTAACCAAAGAAGGTGAACCCGTTCCAGCTTTGATTTCAGCCAGCATTGTGGAACTCTCTGGCGAAGAGCACATCATGATTATCGCAAAGGACATCAGTAAACAGCGCACTACCGAGGAGCGACTGCGCAGCAGCGAAGAACGCTTCCGCGGTATTTTCAAAAACGCGCCATTTGGCATCATGCTCATCGACCTGACGGGTCGGGTTTTTCAGGCCAACCGCACGGCAACAGAGCTATTAGCCTATGACGAGCAAGAACTATCTGGCTTACACATTTCACGCCTAATACCTGAGGAGGATCATAAAGATCTGAACGACAGTCTATCCTCAATGACTACCAACAATAACGTTTCGAATCGTTCCGAACGCCGCATGATTTGTAATAATGGCTTAGAGCTCTGGACTAACTTCCACACCGTTCTGCAAAAAAACAGCCAGGGGCAAGCCCAATACTACATCGTGCAAATCGCCGATATCACCAGCATCAAGCGCAGCCAGCAACGCATGGAGCGCATGGCGTTTTATGACACTTTGACCAACCTCGCAAACCGGCGCTTGTTCCATGAACGTCTAGAGCACGCAATCGAGCAAAGCCTGCGCAACAAGCGCGCCAGCGCCTTACTGTACTTGGACCTCGACAATTTCAAGCGCGTTAACGATACCCTTGGGCATCAAATGGGAGATCAACTTTTGCGCGAGGTCGCGACCCGCTTACAGCAATGCGTGCGCAGCACCGATACCGTTGGACGCACCGGCGGTGATGAATTCACCATACTGCTCACTGAAATTGGGGCACCCCATGACGCCGGCGCTGTCGCGCAAAAAATCCTCAACCATCTGCGTGAACCTATTCAGATTTCGGGCTATCCACTGATTGTCACCACCAGTATCGGCATCAGCATGCTGCCAGATGACTCGCTGGACCCAAACGAGCTAATGCGAAACGCCGACCTGGCGATGTATAAAGCCAAAGAGCATGGCCGCAATAACTATCAGTTTTATTCAGAAGACCTCAACATCAATGCAGCAAACCGCCTAAGGATTGAATATCAAATCCGCCAGGCATTGGAACGGGATGAGTTCGAGTTGTTTTATCAGCCCAAGATTTCCCTCAGCGATCACCGCATCGTAGGCGTGGAAAGCCTGATCCGCTGGCATCACCCCGACCTTGGGCTGATAGGCCCTGACGAGTTTATCGCGGTGGCAGAGGAAACCGGCAGTATTATCGATATTGGCGCATGGGTCATTAAACAAGCATGCCACGCCTGCCAAGTGCTCTCAGCTCAACAGCAAACCCCTATACAGGTCGCCATCAATATTTCACCGCGACAATTCCGTGATCCGAACTTGGTGGCAACCATGCGCCGAAGCCTCCTGGATGCAGAACTCGACCCCCAGAACATTGAAATTGAAATCACCGAAACCATGTTGATGCAAGACATCAATGCAGCACAAAATACGATCAATCAGCTTTCCAAGCTGGGCGTGCGTCTGGCCATCGACGATTTTGGGACCGGCTACTCATCACTCAATTATTTGAAACGTTTTCCCATCAACACGGTAAAAATCGACCGGAGTTTTGTGGTCGATTTACCCTCCAATGCGGACGACATGGCCATTACACGCGCTGTCATTGCCATGGCCCATCAACTGAAGATGGAGGTAGTCGCTGAGGGTGTCGAAACCAAAGAACAACTGGCCTTCCTAAAACAGCACCAATGTGAGTATGCGCAAGGTTGGTTATTCAGTCAGGCCCTGCCGCTGAAACAAATGCTCAGTTTGTTGGCTCACGACCTCAAAACGGTCCATTTAAAGTAATGGCTCGCCGCTGATATCTGATCCATAAAACCACTGATAGGCGGGCGCGAACGCTGCGATCACCCGCTGGCGATAACGCCGCCGGGCATCAACAGACTCAACCTCAAAGGAGGGAGATAACGTCTGTGAGAGATCTGTCGCGTCATAGTGCCATTGCGCATACTGGCCATCAGCTCGAACCACGTGAAGATACTCGCGTTCTAACAAGCCAATGTGATAACCATACTCCACAGGGACTATCGTGTCGCAATCACACAGAAGGTTTTCACCCATAAACGGTTCACCGTGCTCAATGTTGAAAAGGTGCATCAGCGTTGCAGGCAAACTGATACTCGAGCTCATACCTGACATTTTCCGCGGTGTCATACCCTCTGCGAACATCAACATCGGGATACGATAGCTACCCACAGGAATCAAAGCATCACCTTGCGGCTTCAACCCATGATCTGCCGCTACGATAAACAGCGTATCTTTAAACCAAGCTTCTTTTTTCGCAGCACGAAAAAATTCACCCAGCGCATGATCCGCGTAGGCCATTGCGTATACGCTGGAACGCTCATCCGATGGATAATCAATTTTACCCGAAGGAATGTCATATGGGCGGTGATGTGACACCGTCAATGTCGCCAAGAATACCCGCTCATTAGTCTGAGTAAGGTCAGACATTTCTATTAGTATCCGATCAAACAAGGCACCATCGGCCACCCCCCAACTCGTTTCAAATGGCTCGTCAAAGTCTTCACGCGTCCAGATTTGCGCGAAACCCATCCCCTGCCAGTAAGCTGAGAAATTAGAAAACCCGGGCCAGCCACCATACAAAAACGCGGGATAAAAACCGCCCGCTTGCATTCCACGAGCCAGCGAGGGCAATTTATGAGCTTGCGCGCGCTGCGTCGTAGATATGCCTGGCAGGGGCATAAAGCCATTAAGCAGCGCCTCGAGTCCACGAGTCGTTCGCGAACCCGGCGCATACATATGCGAGAAATCCAGCGCTTGCTCAGACAGCTTGGTAAAGTTGGGTAGATATTGTTCTCGCAAGACCGAGTCCATCCACACTGGACCTGCAAATGATTCTTCGATGATCAACATCACATGGCGCTTTTGGCTCAATTCCCGCTTGATGATCTCATCCACAGAGCTATCTGTGATTCTTGGACGCTGCAAAATCTGACCGGCCTGTGGTTGCTGCAACCAAGCGACCCCATCTTCACGATAGCGAGCCGCCTTGAGCACCCCCAAATAACCATTACTGACAAATTCAGAGACCACGCGCCCGTTCGACTGCCCTAAGGGCTCTCCCCAAATAAGCACAATCAATCCCATGACTATCCATAAGGGCCTGTGCTGCGCCCGATGACTATCCAGCCCGGAACGTTGCAGGCCAAGATATATAACCCAAACCAGCAAGCAGAAGGGCAATATCAATAGACTCAGATAAAACTGCTCGTCAAGAAAAACCAGCACTTCTTTCGGAAACGCCAGATAGTGAAACACCAAGCGGTCGAGGCGACTTTGAAATTCCTGCCAGAAAAAAACCTCAGCCACACCAACAATAAGGATCACGGCAATGGCCACTAAAACCATAGCACGAAAAAAATATAGCCCGAGATAGCCGGCCAAAGCCACAACGCCGGCCACCATCGCAAACGCCGCAGCGTCGTTCACTAATCCAAAAATTATCCCCGAAAACCCGGGCAGGGAGAGATCCTGAGGGTATACAAATAGAAAAAAAACGCGCAGACAAGCGCCCGCTAAAACAAAAACGAACAGAGCCCGAAACCAAAGTGTCATCTAATTGAGCGTTGGGATGCCAACAGCACCGGTAGAACAAAAATGGTTATCAACAGCAACAGGCCAATGGCAATGGTTAACAACGCTCCAATCGAGGCGGTGCCCGCGTGCGGAGAAATCGACAGTGCAGCAAAAGCGCCAATGGTGGTTAAGGCAGACAGCAACACCGCTCGCGGCGTGCTGGATTGGATTAAATGACCAACATCACCTTCACCTAAATAGCGGTCGACCACATGAATCCCATTATCCACTCCCAGACCGAATATCAGCGGAATCACTAAAATATTAGCCATATTTAAAGACAACCCCATTACACCGGCCAAACTAAGCGACAACCCAGCGGCCAAACCCAGCGGCAATAAAATCATCAAAATCAAAGAAACACGTCTCAATGCAATCAGCAAAACAATCACAATGGCGACAATGGCAAAAACCAGGGCCTCTAAAAAGGCAGTCACCACGATCCCACCCACGCCCCACTCAATCACGGGGCGCCCGGTAGCCGTTGGTGCCAACGTTCTGACCTGTGTAATGAACGTCGACAACTCACTGACTTGGGCGATATCTTGCGCAGGTAAGATAACCGTCATCACCTCACCATCAGGTGCCACCAAGCGGCTCCGCAAAGACTGCGGCAACCCTGCAAAATCCACTTCTGTTACGCTGGTCGCGCGGCCTATCCACCGCAATTCCTCGAGTAAATTATCAACCACCGCATATCTCCAGCGCTGCCACTGCTGATCCGTAGCAAGACTCATCGCCCGAAGCTGATCCCGGAATACCTTCAGGACATCCAGCGGCAATACCTGACCGGGCTGATCTTCAATCAGAATATCATCAATCCGCGAGACCACGTCCTTAGCGCGCATACGCAGCTCATCAGCGGAGGGTGGTGGCAGGGCTACAGAGGGATTTAATGCCGTGAACAAGAGTTGTTCGATATCCGTTATCACTAACAATTTCTCTTGCTGATCCTCGGGCACCCAATCAAGCGGCGTCCGCACTTCATCCACCACAGCTAATTGTTCAATCTCTTTCAAATCAGCGGTTGCAGGCCCAACCAAAACCAGCTGATAGTCGGTGGATAATCCTTCTCGCTGCAGCGTGCGCAAGGTTTGCATGGACTCAGCCTGCGGGTCTTTCAGCGCAAGCACACTATAATCAAAGCGTGTTTGTATGGCGCCGTATCCGGCAAGCACAACGGCAAGACACACCGCAATGACCACTGTAGAACGATGCCCTAATAACCATGTGACCACTCGATCACTGGTCGGCAGGTTCATCATATGCACTTTAGGCGCGCCACAGACCGCGTAAAAAGCCGGCAAGTAAGTAAACGTAAGAAACCATGCAACCAACATTCCGCCCGCGCTGATGACCCCAAGATCGGCAAGGCCTTGGTAATCTGTCGGCCAAAACCCAAGGAAACCCAGCGCAGTTGTTAAGGTGCAGAGCGTGATTGCTCGCCCAACACTCTCAGTACTCACATGCAGAGCAGCCGGAACATCAGTCTGCGCTGAATTAATTGCTTCCTGATAACGCAGCGAAAAATGCAGCGCAAAATCCACAGCCAAGCCAAAAAACATAACAACAAACACGAGCGACAACGTATTGTATTCACCAACGGTCAGCATCGCATACGCGCTGGTCCAGAGCACACCGATGGCTAAAAGACTGAAAGTAGCCAGTATGATTTTTAGCGAGCGCACACCAAATATCAGGACAACCAAAAGCAGAACCAAAGCAAGCCATCCTGCCAAGCCTACGCCAGTCACTGCAGCTTCCATTTCCTCATGTTGAAGCGCAAGTTCGCCGGTCAAATTAACTGCCGCACCCGCAGGCAAATCAAGAGTGGCAAACATAGACCGCAGCTCGGACATGATCTTTGCATCGGGCAGAGGCTCACCAAAACTAGAATTGGGTTTGAGATATATCAGCTGATAAGTCGTGCCTTGAGTTTGCAAAAGCTCGTCTGACCACTGCACCTCCCCTCGGCCCCCGGCCAGAACCTCACGTGCAGAGTCGCTAAGCAGCTCAAGAACAGTGGCGAATCCTGCCGGCGCACTCTGGTCTACACCTTCCCCAACCAAACGCAAAATACCTCGAAGACTCGGATCTTCAGCAACAGCAGATAGCCAAGGCTGCGCCTCTGCAAGCCTATCGGTCATATCGTCTAGCGAATCTAGGTCCATATACAAAAAAGCGTGATCTCGGAAAAATGCCTCACTGCCCGGTGCCGAGACTGCACTAAATTGCTGCGGCCGTTCATGTAAGTAGGCCAACACCTGCTGGGTTACTTGTTCCACTTTTTTTATCGAATCGGCACTGACAACCACCACAGCGGTCCGCACCAAATCTGGAAACTGGGCTTCAAAATGATCGAAGTCTGCTCGCCAAGAAGCACCCTGGTTGATCAGCTGGCCTAAGTCCGAATTGATGCGAAATTGGCTGACGGCGATCCAGCCTGAAGCCGCCGTAAGCACCGCGATCGCAATCAGCGTCAACCCCGCACGCCGAACAACACCATCCACCCACCAAAGTAAAACTCTATTCATCTAATGCCGCAGACTCTTGTTCCTCGTAGGGCTCATCAAACCCATCAAGGTCCTCAAAATCGTCAAAAAAAGCATCCAGCGGCGGACTTCCGTCGTAGATCTGAAATTGCCGTCTCTGGTAAAAAGCATCTCGAGTGAACGCGTAGGGGTCAATCGCGCTGGCATCACGCACACCTGTTGCTGTCAGCAAATTTGCACGACTACTGACAACATCCACTACGGTAACGCTCCAATGGTATGAGCGGCCTAATATCAGGCCAGGCACCGCACCGCGAAAAAGGGCCGAGGGTAGATCTCGAATCGTGGAAGGACCCAAAAACGGAAAGTAGATATAACGTGATCGCTTCACCCCCCAAACGGCCAAAGTTTGGCCAAAATCTTCATCTTGATTCTGCAGGCCGGCCCGCGACGCAAGGTCAAATAGGCCACCAACGCCAAACGTAGAATTAATCACGACGCGGGTCAAATCGGTCAGACCTGCTTTGGGTTTGCCTTGTAAAAATCCATTTATACCACTGCCTACACCACGCAGATTTTGAAATACGTTGAGCACTCCCTGCTGCAGGGCATTGGGCACAACCACGTCATATCCCTTTGCCACAGGTATCATTACCGCTTGATCGACCGTGTCCGTCACGTCATAGAGGGTGCGGTTAGACGACTCATACGGGTCATAAACACCATATGCTGGACCCTCTAGTGTGGAACATGCACTTAAGAGCAGCCCGCCCATCAGCAAAACTATCGCTCTGCATCTCACGGCAAATCTCTGGCCTGAGTTAACTTTGCTCGGACGTAAACCGTGAGCTGCACATACCCTTCATTTTTGATAATGCTGTTGTAATCCGCTCGTCGCAACGACAAATCACTCACGCCATCGGCAATCACGTTGAAAATTCGCCCATCGTGCAAAAGGTAGTCTAACGAAACATCCTTGCCCTCATCACGGCGCAGTTGAGTGCGCACGACATGGCCTTGTTTTACCGCCGCCACCTCTTCAACATCAAACTCAAGATCGCTTGCCGAAGAAAAACGGCCTGCATAAGTTGCCGCGATCAGTTGCGTCAACAGCTGCACAAATTCGTCTTTTTGCCCGCCATCGAGTTTCCGCCAAGTACGCCCAAGACTAATCGCTGCGATACGCGGCACATCAAACAGGCCCTGAACTACCGGCAATAAAGCAGACTCGCGATCGCGGTGCTTATCAATCTCGATGGCAGCGTTTAACGCGGCATGAAACTGGTCAACTGTGCCTTGTGCAATCGCCGCAGGCGATGATTCCGCACGCGCACTTCCTATCCAAACCACACTTAAACAGATCAGGCCTATGAACAGAAAAACCCTCACCCGCGACACCCCGGGGGACAGCCGATCTTGGCTCTCGACCCCTATTGAATCAACCATAAACTCAACGCCGGCACATAAGTAATGACACCCAAAGCCACCAACAGGACCACCATAAACGGCCATGCCGCTCGATAAAGCTCTAACAACGGCTTATCGAACCGATAACTGGCAATAAATAAATTCATACCCACCGGCGGCGTGAAATACCCAATCTGCATATTGGCCAAAAAGACAATCCCCAAATGTACAGGGTGGATACCATAGCTGGCTGCAACGGGTAACAACAGTGGCACCATAATCACAATCGCCGAGAAAATATCCAGTATGGCCCCAAGAAACAAAAGCAAAATGTTTAAAAACAGCAAAAACCCAAGCGGACTTGAGATATATCGCTGCATCAACTCAAACAAATACTGCGGGACTTCAGCGTCCACTAAAAAGTTGGTAAATGCCAATGCAATACCCAAAATCAGCAATATGCCGCCGACCATTGTCATAGATGAAACCATGATTTTAGGCACCTGCGAGATCTTTATTTCTCGGTAAAGGACCACCTCAGCAATGAGAACATACAGCGCCGTAACAGCCGCCGCTTCAGAAACCGCAAATACGCCGGTAAACACGCCGCCCAAAACAATAAACGGTAGAGGCAACTCCCAGCGCGCGGCAATCAATGATTTTCTCACCTTCGGCCAAGTGAAACGCGTTCGAGGAATAACCCCACCCCGGTGGACCCACAACGTCCAAGCGGTCAACAAACCAAGCATCAGCAGCAGCGGCAAAACACCCGCTATAAACAAGTCGACGATGGTAAAAGGCTCACCCACCCCTATCTGCTGGGCAATGATGCCGTACAAAATAAGCGGCACAGACGGCACCAAAAGCAAACCCAAACTGCCCGATGATGTAATCAAACCCATGCTGTAGCGCTCGGAAAATCCTGCTTGTTTCAAAGCCGGCAGGAGCAGCGCACCGAGCGCTACAATGGTCACTCCCGAGGCACCGGTCAACGCCGTAAATACCGCACAAGTGACAAACCCGACGATGGCCAAGCCGCTGGGTAACCAGCCGAACATACTCTGCACCAAGTCAACCAAACGCTCAGAGGTTTTTGCCGCACTGAGCAAGTATCCGCTGAAGGTGAATAATGGTAATGCAACCAATAAAGGGGTATCGACAATGCGATACAGCTCAATTGCAATAATCGCCAAGTCTATATCTGCGCTGTAGAAACCCAGCATCGCTGCCCCTAGCAGCACGGCGAACAGCGGCGTTCCGGCTATCGCCAAAAGCACTAATAGAGCCACACCCAGCACAATCATGTGGGTTGCCGCCGCCTAACGGCCAAGAGACCATAACGTAGACTCATCACGCCCGCTCCCACGGGTATGATGACCTCACAGAGCCAGGCGGGCACAAAAGCAAACGCCAGGGTACCGTCTTCATATTCATAGCGCACAAAATCAATACTGTGCCAAGTAAAAATCATGAGCAGAACACAGGTAGCAAGACAGACCAGGCGATCCACATACTTTTTCAAGGTTTCAGGTAAATAACGACCGGCAATATCAATCCGAATATGTTCGTCCCGCCTAGAGGCCACCATTGCACCCAACATGGCAATCCACAGCACAGCGACACGCACCGCGCTGTCCCCCCAGAAAAAACCATCATCAAAGAGATTGCGCAAAAGCACCTGACCCGCAGCAATACCAATCATGGCCGTCAGTAAAACAGCCAGCAGCGCGTCTTCGATACGCAGCACCAGGTTGATCAGCCGGCTAATCACCTGCGGACCGATACTCGCTCAGTAAATCAAGTGTTTTCTGATAGATGGGGGCAGACACATAGTTGGTATCAATCAGCTTCTGACGGGCTATCTCGGCGAGATTAAGCCACTCTTGAAGCTCACCTTCACTGGGCGATTGCCAAACAATACCTTGCTTAACCAAGGCTGACTTAGCACTTTCGTGGTCTCGACGTGAGGATTCATCAACCCGTTGCACCGCTAGACTGAGCTCCTGCTCAACGATAGCCTGATGTTCTGGCGTCAGTTTTTCAAAAGGTCGTTCCGCCATAACGCACAAACCGTAAACATACAGCAGCGGCAGTTCAAGACCGTATTGAACCTGCGTATGCCACTGCAGCGCGATGGTGCCAATCGGTGGTGACGCCACACTATTGATCAGACCCGTTTGCAAACCCGCCAGTACATCAGACATAGGCAAGGGAATAGGCGACACGTCAAATGCGTTGAACGCATGTAATGACCCTAAATCGTTATCTGGGGTCCACACCTTTAATTCCCGCATCTGTTGCACGCTGGTCGCGGGTACCTGTGTCATCGGATAGGCAAAACCAACCTCAGCCAAACCAAATCCAACAAATTTTTGCGCACGCAAACCCTGCATCAAATCTGCGTCCATCGTCTGACGCACATAGTCGATTTCTGCGTTACTGCGAAACATCATCGGCAGGTTATACAGCGAAATATCCGGGTAATTTTGCAGCATGCCCCCCGCTGTCAATACAGCGCCGTGCAGCTGCCCCACTCGAATTTTGCGCAAGACCGCTTTGTCATCCCCCATCACCCCGCCAGGGTAAAACTTGAGCTTCACCGCGCCATCTGTGCGTTGCTCGATGGCTTTGCCATGTTCTCGCAGAGCGGCCATCCAAGCAGACCCCTCGGGCGAGATCGTCGCTATTTTTAAAGTCGCTGCGTGTGCACCCCAACTTGAAATCAGCAGCAAAACCGCCAAGCTGGCCCAAACGTATCTAGAAATAATCATCCGCAGAATCCAAAAGGCGCTGAGCCTGTTCTTTAGCCACCGTGTTCATCAGCGTCAAACCCTCTGCACGCGCAGGCGCCCCACTGACTTGTTCCAATAATTCATCATGCAGTGTTCGGTTGAACACCAAGCGAGCGTACTGCTCTGCAAACATGACCTTAGCCATCAAATTTCTACCCTGAGATGCCGCTATCGCTTGTTCAAAGTATTGCCTTCCCACCTCGGGCTTACCCCCCATGGCAGGAGGGAAAAGCGTTTCCAACACGCCCAAATATAACGCAACACCACCATTATCGTACGCTGGGTCTAGACGCGCGATTTGCAGCATCAGCGCTTTCACACGCGCCAACTCGGCAATGGCATTGAAATCATCACTATTGGCCTGAACCCAGCCTGCCCAGGTGACCGCCAAATTATATATAATGGGGGCATCTTTTAGACCAAGCTGAGCGGACCAAGCCTCAAATTCTCGATAAGGACGCTCGTCGAGCTTGCAACTGTTTTTCAACGCGTAGCAGACCGAATCCAGGGCTTGACGCTTAGCTTTGGCATGCAATAGCTTGGCTCTGCGCGAGTCCATCACAAACGCGGCCGCATAGGCAGAATGCAGTTTGGCTGACTGCTGCAACATGTAGGGATCTGTTGGTGACCTGGACACCAGAGTATCCACCAAAATCAGATAAGCCGGCGCACCATCGCGGATCATTTCCAAATCATCGTTATCCAAAATCGCCGTCGACAGATCTTCCGCAAACGACTGCGTCGTTGAACTCACCAAAGCACTACAGCCTGCCAGGCCACCGGCCAGCAGACTCATCAAAATCAGGAGGCGACCTAACCGGCGCGCCATCAAAAGTATTGCCGCCATTTGAGCATCAACGCAGTTGTACAATTTTCTCAACTTCCTCATAAACGTGTTCAAAACTCGGTCGTTCCTTGAACCCTGGTTCAGCAAATTTTGCTAACAACATACCATCAGGCGCAATCAGCAAAATGCCTGGATGCGGTATTCCATAGGCTTGGTGCCCTGCGCTGTAATCCTGATTCCGCACCCCAAGGGCATTCACATGTTTAGCCCCTACGTCACGCAGCAGAGGAAAGGCCAACTGTTGCTGCGCATGAAAACTTGCAAGCCCGGAAATGCCGTCGTAGGTCATACCTGCAACATTGACCCCAAGTTGATCAAATCGTTCCTGCCACCTCGCCAATTGAACCAACTGGTCTCTGCAATAACTTCACCAGACGACGGAGCGACTCAGGAGCAACAGCAGCCCCTGCTCACCGGCCAAATCACTCAAAATCCGGGGAGACCCTGTTTGATCATGCGCAGCCACCTCAACGGCCTTAGTGCCTACATCCGGGCCCCAAGATGTACCATGGTCAACCGCCCAAACAGGTTTGATGAAACACATTAGCGTCAGCAGCATAAAAAGCCCGCGCTTCAACACAACTCTGTCGCCACGCATGCCGCTATTCTCGATCGGGCAAACCCATACTGGGTTGCTCAGCCGTCATCTGTTGAGTCGCCATCTCATCCGGTCGAACTGCCACCCCTGCGGGTTGCATCAAACTGACCGAACGTAGGCCTAAATCACCTACAGCCTGCTCTAGCGCCAGCGCCATCGATTTCGGCTTTGAAGAGAAAGCGCCTTTAACCAGGCGAGCTATACGCATATCCATTTTTCCAATCTGCTGATCTACATAGAACTCAACCTGCGTGCGCGCTGATGGCGCAATATGAAGCAAGACTGTTGCTTGTTTGAGTCGCTGTAAATCAGCGCGCGTGCGCAGCGTGTCGGACAACTTATCGAGATACCATAATTGCGCCCGGCCCGCATCTGACAATCCTGAGCGCAAAAGCTCAAGTTGGTGAACACTCAGTTGTACCCAACGATGCAACTTCACCGCCAAAAACGCTCGATCTTCCCCTGCACCAACATCTTCACCAAGGCAATTGCGTAAGCGATAAGCTTTGCGATAGCTGCGAGATACCCGCGCCTGCAAGGCGGCATCATCGAGCACATTAAAACCCCGCGACTTACGCCAGAAATGACTGTCTTGACCAAATAGATTATTCAATTCATCCCAAGCGGGCGGATTCTCAGCGGGCAGATTACGGGCCACCGTCAGGATCGCCTGCGCGTCCTGATCCAACGCCGCAGAATTGGCTAGGCGCAAGGCGAGACGGCGGGTGCTCGTCGCCTCAGTCAGTGTTTGCGCACAAACGCTTAAAGTCTCCACATGGGCAGTGGTTTGCGCCCCACTTTTCTTCCAAGCCGGCCGCATCAACAACCACAAACTGACCAATCGACGGCTGTCTAGCGCCAGCAGGCTCTCCGCATAAGCGGTATGGGCTTCTGCATGAACAGGTCCATGATTGACGGACATCTGAGTTTGGTCAACGTCCCAATCTGCCAGATAGCGCAAGCAACGATTATTGATTTGCAAACTTTGGCTCACAATATAGTCCGCCAATTGCACACTCACCCCCAAATCACCGCCGTTTAAACGTAAGATGCTAGCGTGTTCGGCTTTGCGAAGAAAGCAGATTCACCGCTAGACTGGTTCTTTAACAACACCTTACGAGACCTACTATCATGAAACACCCGCTTGTGTTGGTTACTCAGCATGAAAACATCGCCACTGTAACGCTCAATCGACCCGAAGCCTTAAACGCATTGTCGACGGCTCTACGCAACCAAATCGCGCACGTTTTCGCCGCGTTGGAGCAAGATCCTGCGGTTGAAGTGGTCATTTTAACGGGCGCAGGCCGCGCATTTACTGTGGGCTTGGACCTGAAGGAACTTGGCGGTGAAATTGCTGCAGAAACCAGCCTTACCAGTGAGGATCTCAGCAAAATTATCGGCGCCATGAGCAAACCAGTTATCGGCGCGATCAACGGATTTGCCATCACCGGCGGTTTCGAAATCGCACTGATGTGTGATTTTCTGATCGCCAGCGAAAATGCAAAATTTGCGGACACCCACGCACGGGTGGGCGTGGTGCCTGGCTGGGGCTTATCGCAACGCCTACCGCGCTTAATCGGCATCAATCGAGCCAAGGAACTGAGCCTCACAGGAAACTATCTGGACGCCGAAACTGCCTGCGCATGGGGCCTGGTCAATCGAGTAGTGGCAGCAGAGGCGTTGATGACTACCTGCAGGCAGCTAGCCAGAGACATCACGACCACTGACAGGCGTACCCGGAAAACAATCAAAAAGATCATGGATCAGGGTTGGGCAACCACTTTGGAAAACGGCATAGAGATTGAACTTGAAGCCAGTCGCGCACATTCCAAAGAAGAAGTGCGCTCTGAGAAAGTTGCCGCGCGACGGGCGGCCATACAAGATCGCGGACGCAATCAGGCGGGCTAAACCCGAATTTATCCAACCCGATTGGGCTCACTCAGGTACGGTCTGGGCCAGACTGCGCGCCAGACCAGCCACACCTGATCCCTGCTCAAGAAGCACTAGAACCGGCACATTTCGAACCAAATCAGTCATCGCACCCCGCTCGTCGAACCGGCGACGAAAAGGGCTAGTCAGCAAAAACTCCGACATTTGCGCAAGTAAGCCTCCGCTGACATAAACCCCACCGGTGGCCCCCAGCGTAACCGCCATATTCCCCGCCATCGCACCAAGAAAACCACAAAAGGTCTCCAACGTCTGGTGGCATACCGGCTCAGACATATCAACTCCCTGCGCCATAATCTCATGGGGCGAAAGCACCTGAGGCGACATACCCCAGACTGCACACATTGCCTGATATAAATGCTGCAGCCCGGGCTCGGACAGCACAGTTGACCAACTGACGCAGTCATGCTGCGTGATCAGTGCACCCCATAACTCCATTTCAAGATGATTACCCGGCGCCAAGTCAGCATGACCGCCTCGAGAAATCACCACCTGCCACCGCTGCTGCGACTCTGCTCGCTCTGCCAACACCGGGTAACGTATGGCCATATCCAGTTCACGGCTTGATCGTAAAATAAACCTAGTCTTGGCTTGCAAACGATCACCACCAATCTGCAACAACGGGTGCTCATCGAGCACATCGTTCGCCAGCCCGTAGAAGCCATCAACCACACGTGCCGGACAACCTAAAACTGCTGCGCAATCTCCTGCTGTAAAACTCAACCCCGCATTCGACCCCGACGCTGAGTCAACAATTCCGTCAGCGCCTGTTATCGCCAATAACGCCCGCTGGGGTGCACCCCCACCCAATGCGGCTAGCGCATCTCCCAACAGATCGTTTGCTCGCTTGTACAACGGTGTGGGTAACTCAACCACTGGACCATGTAAACGCCCTTCGCTGCAATATTGGAAGACAGCTTGCGTGGCGCCAATCTCTGCAACTAAATTCAATCCACTCATCCGCGCACCAACGAAAAATACAAGCTTAGCTTTTTATCACCCAAACTTGGAATTGGATATAAATTGCTCAGCAATGCCTGCAGGGCCAATTTCAGCTTGACTGGACAGCTGTCCCCGAGAGAGCACAATGCCACGGTCATCCTGACTATTTCGTCTTTGCGAGGGCTGAATTAGCCCTTAACATAACAACTTAAACACGCCAGCGATGAGCTGCACGCTCTTTGAGCACCGCCGCGAATCGCCAATCATTCATCTAATCTAGGGATAAATCATGGGCTACGGCGCAGGCATTGGCATTGCAAACTTCAATTTTGACGACGCTCGCGGCTTTTGGCAGTGGGTAGATTTATGCGACAACGGCGGCGTTGACTCGCTATGGCAAAGTGATCGGATCATCGACACCGTGCCGAACTTAGAGGTCATGAGCGTCATGGCAGCCCTTGCTGGGGGAAGCAAAAACTTAAAATTTGGCATGAATGTCGCCAGCCTCGGGCTCCGCCATCCTGTTTTGACGGCCAAACAGTGCGCCACAATTGACGTGCTCAGTGATGGACGGTTACTACCGGCGTTTGGCATCGGCAGCGCCTTGTCTAAAGACTATACCGCCACGGGTACGCCCACCAAAGGGCGTGGCAAACGCACCGACGAAGGCCTGCAAATCATGGCCCGACTATGGCGCGAGGACAAAGTAACCTTTGAAGGTGAATATTTTCAACTTCGTGAAGCTAGCATCGCCCCAAAACCAGTACAAACCCCACTGCCGCTGTGGGTTGGGGGTTCCGCACCCAAAGCCATTGAAAGAACCGCAATGTGGGGAACAGGCTGGCAGGCGGGCATCGAGACCGCGGCAGAGATCGCCCCCGTCGTCAAAGCAATTAAACAAAGAGCGGGAGAATTAGGCCGCAAAATCGACGACGATCACTTTGGCGCCGGCTTCGGTTTCCGTTTCGGGGATCCAAACGAACCAATCGTCAAACGTTATAATCAAGCTCTTGAGAAACGGCTGGGCAAACCCGCTCAGGGCTATACAGCGGTAGGGGGCCTCGAGCAAATGATGACCTTGGTTGACGACTTTTGTGCAGCAGGCATCGCGAAATTCATTCTTCGCCCCATCGCCTCGGGCACGCAGGACATGCTGCATCAGACCAAACTGATGGTGGAACATCTGATTCCCGCCATTGATGCCCTGAACACCCGCTCAACATAATGCGTCAGTCATCCGGCGAACCTGCCCGCTTTAATTTGAACTGTAAAACAAAACTGTAAACCACCGGCAATACCAACAGGTTCAACAGCATGACCGTTACCATGCCACCTAGCATTGGCGCTGCAATACGGTGGGTCACATCAGAACCCGCAGCGCTACTGAGCATGATCGGAACAAGGCCCGCTATAGTTGACAGCGCCGTCATCACAATCGGACGCACCCGTCTTGACGTTGCCCGCACCACCGCCGCTTTAATGTCATCCAAAGTCAGACCGTCTGGCGCCAAAACTCGCCGCTTGGAAATTTCAGCATCAATAAAGCTCAACACCAGCACACCAATTTCAGCCGCCATGCCAGCCAAAGCAATGAAGCCAACCGCTACCGCAACCGAGAGATTATAGCCGCTGAAATAGATCAGCCACACACCACCGACTAAGCCAAAGGGAATCGAGAGCATAACAACTAGCGGCGCGCTGACATTACGAAAATTCAGGTACAACAATATAAAGATCAGTAACAGCGTCGCCGGCACCACAACCCGCAAACGCTCAGAGGCACGCTGCAGGTATTCAAATTGACCAGACCAAATCAAGGTATAGCCTTGTGGTAGCACCACTCGCTCGGCCAGCACCTGTTGCGCATGGGCAACAAAGCCGCCGACATCAGACGTCGAAATATCAACATAGACCCATGCATTTGGCCGTGAGTTTTCGCTCTTGATCACCGGCGGCCCCCGGGTCAGATCTATCTGGGTCACCGCTGCGAGAGGAATTTGTGCTCCCGTCGGCGTCGTAATTAAAATTCGACGTAACGACGCCAATTCGTCCCGGTGGGCTCGCGGATAACGCACGTTCACCGCGTATCGTTCGAGTCCCTCAACTATTTCTGTCGCCTCTACACCACCAATCGCACTTTCAATGACCCGCTGAACTGCACCTACTGTTAAGCCGTAGCGTGATGCTTCATCACGCTTAATCGCAAAATCCAAATAATAGGCGCCCACCGCTTTATCGGCGAAAGCAGAGACGGTATTGGGTAGCGACTGCATGATCCCCTCAATTTCTCCCGCTACAGTTTCTAAAACCGCCAAATCCGGACCCGAGACCTTAATACCCACCGGCGTCTTGATACCGGTTGAAAGCATGTCCAGGCGCGTTTTGATCGGCATTGTCCAACTGTTCGCCAAGCCGGGAAACGCAATCGCACGATCCATTTCGGAGATCAACTCGGAAGTTGTCTTATCAGGATCAGGCCACTGAGCTTTCGGTTTCAGGCGAATGATGGTTTCAATCATTGATAGCGGTGCGGGATCCGTTGCTGTTTCGGCTCGCCCAACTTTGCCGAAAACCTGCTGTACTTCCGGGAATCGATAAAGAATTTTGTCAGTTTGTTGCAGTAATTCTTTGGCCTTGGTGATCGAAATACCCGGGAATGTTGTCGGCATGTAGACGATATCCCCTTCGTCCAGCGGCGGCATAAATTCACTGCCTAGCTTAGCAAACGGGTACAGGGTAATCCCCATTAGAACCAGTGCACCAAGCACCGTTACCATCCGCCAACGCATCGCAAATCGGAGTATTGGTCGATGTATCCACAACAGCAAACGATTCAACGGGTTTTTTTTCGGCTCTACGATTTTGCCGCGCAACAAATAACCGATCATTACCGGAACAAGGGTGATGGCCAGCAGCGCTGAAGCCGCCATTGCATAAGTGGCCGTAAATGCCAGCGGACTAAATAAACGACCCTCCTGCCCCTCCAGCGTGAAAATCGGCAGAAAGGCAACGGTAATCACCAACAGCGAGAAAAACAGCGCCGGTCCAACTTCCCGACAGGCCTCGCTGATAACAGACCAGCGGGCCCTATTTGTTAGCCCCTGGGGGTTGTCTTGCCGGGCTAGGGCCAGCCGAGTGTGGGCGTTTTCAACCATCACAATCGCCCCGTCAATCATTGCACCCAAGGTAATCGCTATACCACCAAGAGACATAATATTGGCGTTGAGCCCCTGTACCTGCATGACAATAAAGGCAATCAGCACTCCCAGCGGCAGCGTGATCAAAACCACCACTACAGACTGCACGTGCAGCAAAAACAGGGTCACTACCACACTGACAATCAATAGTTCTTGCAGCAGTGACAGATTCAAACTATTCACAGCCCGTTCGATTAAGTCACCGCGATCATATACGGGGACAATCTCGACCCCTGCGGGTAATCCAGAGCTCAAATCAGACAGTTTTTCTCTCACCCCCTCAATGGTTTGCAGCGCATTTTCGCCTGATCGCATGATGACAATACCACCTGCAACTTCACCCTCACCATTTAGATCCACCAACCCACGCCGAAGCGCAGGGCCCAACCGAACATCAGCCACATCGCTCACTCGCAGGGGTGTGCCTGCTGAATCAATTCCAACGGCAATACTGCGCAGGTCATCAAGCGAACGGATATAACCGAGGCCACGCACCATGTATTCAGTTTCGGCGATTTCAATCAGGCCGCCACCAACATCTTTGTTTGAGTCTTTAATCGCTTGTAAAACTTGATTCAACGGCAGATTGAAACGCTGCAATGCACCGGGATCTAACTCCACCTGGTATTGTTTGACGTAGCCACCAACGGACGCCACTTCTGCAACCCCCTCAACGGTTTGCAACGAATAACGCAAATACCAGTCCTGCAGAGAACGTAGTTCGGCTAAGTCATAGCGACCTGACCGATCGACTAACGCATACTCGTAAATCCAACCTACCCCAGTGGCGTCAGGCCCCAGCGTTGGAGTAACCCCTGCGGGCAGGCGGCCACTGACATAATTCATTGACTCCAACACCCGCGAACGCGCCCAGTAGAGATCCGTCCCCTCCTCAAAAATGATGTAAACAAAAGAAAAACCAAAGAAAGAGTATCCCCGCACTACCTGCGTTTTCGGCAGCGCTAACATCGCCGTCGTGATCGGGTAGGTGACCTGATCCTCAACCACCTGAGGGGATTGCCCACCATAGGGTGTGAAAATAATGACTTGAACATCTGATAAATCCGGCAGCGCATCTAATGCGGTATTTTTTACTGCAAAAAAACCAACAATTGATATCGCCAACGCGGCCAACAACACGATAACGCGGTCTCGCAAAGCACTTTTGATAATTGCATCAATCATGATGATGCTCGTGCATAGCCGGTGGGGTTGTGCCCTTACTGGGGCTCAACATTTTAGCCATTGCTTCGCGCAATTTAGATTCTGAATCGATTAAAAATTGCGCAGAAGTGACCACTTGTTCCTCTGCGGCAAGGCCCTTGACCACCGCAACAAAACCATCAGCCTCAATACCCGTAACGATCTGTCTGGGTTCAAATTTACCTGCTGCTTTCACAACAAATACCTGCGGTCCACTGCCAGAGCGGACAACAGCCTCCGCCGGAATTACCGCTGGATAGCGGCGCTCATCTGACGCTATACGGACATCGACCAAGGCCTCCGGCCGCAGCAAACCCTCCGAATTATCAAAAACAATACGCACCTGCGTGGTACGCGTTTTAGCATTCGCGTAAGGATAAATATAAGCCAGTTCGCCAGAAAACGTTTCACCGGGGACCGACTGCGTTGTCATCGTGACCCGGTCACCTGGCTTCACCCAAGGTAATTCATAATCAAAAATATCCGCGTAGACCCAAACTCGGGTAAGATCCACCAACCGATAAAGCTCGGTTATCGGGGTAACAAACTGCCCGGCACGCGCGCCTACCCCCACAACCGTGCCCCCCCAAGGGGCATGAATATGCAGATTTTTTTTCACCACGCCGCTTTGTTCAAGCTCATGAATTTGGTGTTCGGGCACGTCCAGCAACTGCAAGCGTTCTCTCGCGCTGGCCAACAGGTCTTGAGCACCTTGGCGAATTTGCTCAACAGGGCTGCGCTGAAGTACCGCTATGTTTTCTATAGCCAACAAATATTCTTGCTGCGCAGCCACCAACTTGGGCGAATAAAGGCTCAACAGAATGTCATCAGAATTTACCCGCTGCCCGGTCCTCCCCACCCTGATTTCCTCTATCCAGCCGTCAACTTTAGGATGTAAATGAATCATCCTTTCTTCATCATAGGCAACGCGCCCGCTTGCCATAATCACTCGGCCCAAAGACATTGCCTGTACTTTTGCACTGCGCACACCCATGTTCTGGGCAACTACAGAATCAATCTCGACCGCGCCTGCCACCCTTGCAGGTGTCTGCGCATAAACCGGCACATAGTCCATACCCATACTGTCTTTTGCAGGCACCGCAGATGTGACCGCCGGGTTCATGGGATTGCGGTAGAAAAGCACTTGCGGCGCACCGTTTTCTCGTTCAGACGGCGAGACCTGCACATGGCTTGATGGCGCAGCTAGAGGCCAATAAGCAAATAGTGCGTAACCACTGACAATGCCAATAACCAAACTGGTCAGAACCAAAAAAACCAACGTTTTATTCATAAATCACTCCCTCTCCAACGGCAGCTTGAATGTCCGCCAGCGCTTGATGCGCTTCGCTCAACGCCAACCAATAGCGCAGTTGATATTCAAACAATGTCATTTGACTGCGTATAAGATTTAAAAAATCTACCTCACTGACTTGATAACCCGCCAACATCGACTTCACCGTTTGTTCTGCCTGCGGCACGATGCCGCTTTCGAACAGTGATAATTGCCGCCGGGCGCGCTGATAGGCCGTGACAGAAGACGCAATTTCAGCCCTAATCAATGCCCGCTCATCATTGAGCGCATAACGATTTGACTGCACTTCTAATGCGCGCTGAGAGACTGCTTTTGTTTGTTTTCGGCCGGCCCATAGTGGCACCTCAACACCGACGCTCACCGAAAAGAAATCGGCCCGCCGATCAGCAGCCGGCGTCGCGTTGCGGCCACCACGCTGCCCATATGCCAGGCCTACTTTAAAATCGGGGTAATAGGCTTTTCGCGCCAGGTCAAGACGGGTGCGGGCCGCCACAACCTGGGTGTGCATCTGACGCATACGCGGCCGTGCACCTTCGGACAATTGGTAAAGATCGCTGTGCGCAATCAAATTAGGCAACTCGCGTTTTTGCTGCATTTTGACACTCACCGGAAAATCCGGCGGTCGGTTCATCAAAATATTCAGCTCAATTGCCTGTTGTTGACGGTCTGCATTGAGCTGAATTTTTCGATCAAACAGCTTTGACAACTCCAGCTGCGCAAGCAGTACATCTTGCTGCAATCCTTTACCGGTAGCGTATTTGGTATTGGCTATCTCGATAAATTGGCCCAATAACAATTCATTTTGCCGGATTATTTGCAAAGCGTGTTCTGTATAGTGAAGCCGCCACCACTGCAGTGTCACACTGCGCACCAGCTGCAAGCGAGCTTCATTTAAAGAAAAACCGGCCGCCTCTAAATCTAATATTGCAACAGTACGTCGCAGCCCACGTTTCCCCGGAAAAGGCAGTACCTGGCTCACCCCAAGGCGCAACTGAGTCATAGACTCTTGGGTACGGTCAAACGTATCCGTCGGGAAATTCAGCGCGCCAAACTCGACAAGCGGGTCGGGCAACGCACCCACCTGATCAGGGACCTGCGCCAACGCCAGATATCGAGCCTGCATCTGTGCAAGCCCAGGGTTGTCCTGCAGCGCAACACGCACCGCGCTGTCAACGGTCAACAGGTCTGGTCCGGCAACCTCATCCGCGAGCAGATCGGACTCGGCATAGCCGCGATGCGGCATGATGCAAGCAATGCCGCCACAAACCAGTACCCATCCTAGCCACTTTCTCGCAACTCGGGCGCACGTTATAACGACCTGCCGATCGCCAATGACCGTTTCTATTTCAAACTGCAAAAACATGAATCGATTTGCCTCAAACAACTGTCTTGAACGGTAACCAGCGCTGAACGCAGACGCATAATAAATATGTGCGCTGCGCTTTCTTAAACAAGTTATCTGACTACCAAGTTTCTAGGCTCTAGAGACCAAAGCTGGCCGGCTTGAACGTTGGGCGGATGACTTATTCAGCACCAGGCTGGTGGCGTGAACAGGGGGAATCAGGGAGTCCCCCAAAAGGGAGCTGCTTACTCCAGCTGCAAGTCCATACGCACCACAGGCGTGCTAAACAGTTTGAGCAGATCTCTCAACGGCCAATTTACGTACCGCAGAGACCATGAGACGCTGGTGAGTTCCACCGCGTCAAATTGCGTATAATAAAAATCCTGCCCACCCGACCGATGCACCGCAAATCGTATGTTGTCCCTCTCGTTGAGCGGCTCTGCGCTCATCTGCGCACAGGGTTCGCCCAGCTGTTCAGCACAAACAGCAACATGGTGATCGGCATCATTACTATCTGCCGGTGGCGCCATGTTGTGATGCGCATGCATGCTGGCTTGAATGTCAAGATTATCAACATCCAGCGGAGCTGAACTTGAGCAGGCACAACAACCGCTACCAAGGAGCAGCGATAGGATTGCCATCGAGGCGGTTGTAAGATTTTTCAATTTCACGGCGCTAACTTTATCCGCTCTAGCAATGCACGGCAAGCGCCCGGCGGGCCCGCATTTTGGCTGCTCAATACATGCTTTGGGCAGATCAAAGTTGGTAACTGACAGCCTTTTCACTCAGGCGCGCTGCGCCGGCCATACGCAACACCTCGGGACTTACCATTCGATGCTGGGTGGCCGTATGAATATCTCGGAAATGTTTTTGCAGCGGACAATGCCCCTGCAATGCAGCACCCCCAGCGGCGTTATACAATTTATCTACGGCAGCCGCACTCATCACTGTTGCCTGCGAAGCCGCCAATCGCAAATGACGCCTATCCGCAACTGAAATCGATTCCCCTGCCACCACTTTGTCCCAAACTTGTGCAACAACATCCTGCAGATAACGCCTGGCCGCTTCAACCATCGCTTCAGCTTGGCCAAACTCTAATTGAGTAATCGACGATTCTCGGATCGATGATGTCTTATTCACAGGCCCCGTGCCGCAGGCAAGATCATAAAAATCATCTACCGCGCGTCGCGCAATACCCAGCGGCACACTGGCCACGGCAGCCGCAAAGAAACCAAAGAAGGGAAATCGATAAAGAGGACTGTCTATCTGACGCCGAGACGACCCCAAGACGGTCCAACGCCCTTCTGGAACAAATTGTTCGGTAACCTCAAAATCAACGCTGCCCGTGCCACGCAGCCCGGAGGGGTTCCAATTATCATGCAACTTGACTTGGTCTTTATGAAAAAACATAACATGAACCTGCGGCTCACCGTTCTCAAAACGCAAAATATCATCACCCTGTGAAACCAGTGTCCCACCGCAAATCCAATCACAATGATGGGAACCGGAACCCCACGCCCAACGACCCGAAACGCGCACGCCACCGTCAACGCGCTCACCTCTTCCCGAGGGGGCTGCCGCTCCTGCTGTGATCGGTGATAAGTATGTATCACCGAGCCTCTGCGCTCCGTAAACAGTCTGCCCCCAGCGCTCGGATAAAAAAGACCCCAAAACCGCGGTGGTTGAATAAATCATACCGCACCAGCCCACCGCGCTATCGGCATATGAAATTTCTTCAATGACCCGTAAACTTTCTAACGCCGGCTTCTGCCCACCGCCAAATTTTTCAGGCACGGTCATCGCAAATAAACCGTGTGAATTCAGCTTCTGGATCAACGACGAGGGCACGCGGAATTCCTGTTCTGCCACCGCCCCTGCCCGCTCAATGTCGCCACGGCACTCGCGAGCCAAGGTCAGTTCTTTACCCTGTGGCATACCAGCCAAGTTTGCGTCCACCTGCTATCCTCCGTAATTCATCTTCAAGCGAATTAACTGTTCACGCTGGCCAAGAAATCCAGCGTGCGCGAATACGCCCCATCGTCAGTAGCCATGATCGCTGCGTTAAAATCTGTGACACCCATATCTTCAAAGCGCTTGATCTGGCCACGCAATTGGTTTTCATCGCCAACCAATGCAATGTCAGCGGGTCCGGCTGCACCCTCGCGGTCTAACATCGCCCGATAACTGGGCAATTGCCCATAGATGGTCAGGTCTTTGGCGATTTTTTCTTTTGCCGCATCAACCGCTGTGGTGAGCACTATCGGCAACCCCGCAACAACCCTCGGCGCTGCAGCACCCGCCGCATGCAACACGGGCAGTATATGATTTTCCATCGTCTTTGGACCCACCATCCACGTATTTGTACCATCGGCTAACTCAGCTGCAAGCTTGAGCATAACCGGACCAAGCCCGGCGATGACCACCGGCAGCCGCTGGGCGCCGGGAATATTAAGCGCCATACCCCGAACGCGGTAATGATCTCCCTCAAAGTGCGCTGTTTCGCCACGCGCTAACGGCATCAAGACACTTAGATACTCGCGCATGTGCCGGGCAGGTTTGTCGTAGGACATGCCCAACATATCTTCAATGACCACCTTATGACTCAGTCCAATACCCAAAGTGAACCGATTATTCGACGCGGCAGCGGCCGTCAGCGCTTGCTGAGCGATTGCCGTGGGGTGGCGCGGATAAGTCGGCGTCACCGCGGTGCCTAAACCTATGCGATGAGTCTCCCGTCCAATCAGGGCCAAGGCTGTTATGGCATCGAAGCTGAAGATATTGGCTAACCAAACATTATCAAGTCCCACTTTTTCAGCTTTTTTGGCTACATCAATCACGTCATCTAATGTGTTATTCACACCATCAGCACCAATCATCACGCCAAGTCTCATCACTTACCCCCCAAAAAAAATATTAAGATCCACAGGCTTACGCACCAGAGCGTTTAATTCAAGCCACAATCACGGCATACTCTCGCGCCTAATTTATCTATACGGACTTTAACATGTCAGACAAAGAAACCATCGCCATCTTAGGTGGTACCGGCGACTTGGGCACCGGCCTAGCCATTCGTTGGTCAAAAGCCGGCTATAAAATTGTCATCGGCTCACGCACCATAGAAAAAGCACAGACAGCAGTGGCGGCTTTACAACAGATCAGTCCGGATACTCCCGCTCAGGCAATGGAAAATCTGGAAGCCGCAGCAGCCGGGGATATTGTTGTCTTAACCGTACCCGCCGACCACCAGTTGTCCACGCTAGATTACGTGAAAGCCAATCTGACGGGTAAAATTTTAATTGATGTGACCGTGCCCTTGGTGCCACCTAAAGTCGGTACCGTTCAACTGCCACCTGAAGGCAGCGCGGGCAAGCGCGCTCAGGACTTATTAGGCGAAGACGTCATGGTGGTTACGGCCTATCAGAATATTGCAGCACATCTACTCCAACAGGATGTCGCCATTGAATGCGACGTGCTAGTCGCCGGCAACAAAAAAATAGCCCGTCAGAAAGTCATCGACCTCTCGAAAGAGGCAGGAATGACTGCATGGCACGCCGGACCCATCGCAAATTCAGCCGCTGCAGAGGCCTTAACCTCTATCCTTATTCAGATTAATCGGAGTGGATTGCTCTCGCATTCGGGCATAAAAATTATCGGCCAGGAACACTGAGTCAGGCGATGAACCCAACTGCAAATAACGGCTTTAGCGTTGTTCCTGTGAGCGGGGTGCCGATGGTTCGACCCGGGGACAACCTCAGCGATCTCATTCTCCAGGCTCTTGATGCAAACCAGCTGTCCCTGCAGGACGGTGATATTGTTTGTCTGGCACAAAAAATTGTATCCAAGGCTGAAGGACAATTAGTCGCTTTGGCCGGCGTCACGCCCTCTGAGCGCGCAAAAACTTTGGCTGACGAAACCGATAAGGATCCGCGCTTGGTAGAGCTGATACTCCAAGAATCTTCAGAGGTGATGCGTCAACGGCCCGGCGTGTTGATCGTGCGACATCGCCTCGGCTTGGTCGGCGCCCACGCGGGCATCGACCAATCCAACGTTGATCATAGCGGCGGAGAGCAAGCACTGCTTTTGCCAGCTGAGCCAGACAAGTCGGCGGCGCACCTGTGTAGCGAACTGAGTAAACGCAGTAAAAAACGTTTGGGTGTGCTGATCACCGATAGTCAGAATCGTCCTTGGCGGATGGGCACCACCGGCTGCGCAATTGGTTGCGCAGGATTCACCGTTCTGGACGATCACCGCGGCGGGCAGGACCTTTATGGGCGGGAGTTGCGCGTGACATTGATTAATCGAGCCGACTCCATCGCAGCCGCGGCTACCCTGGTGATGGGCGAGACAACGGAGAAAATACCGTTGGCCCTTGTGCGCGGTCTGGCGCCGGAATCTGTTGAAAAAACACAACACCACAATGCCGCGATGATTAATCGTCCCGTCCAAGAGGACCTGTTCCGCTAGTGCCTAAAATTCTCGCCATCACCGGCGGCGTGGGCGGCGCCAAACTGGCTCTAGGGCTGAGCAAATGCCTGCCCGCGCAAGACCTCCTATTCGCCGTCAATACAGGTGACGATTTCAACCATTTAGACCTCCACATCGCGCCAGATATCGACAGTCTTACCTACGCTCTTGCAGAACAAAACAATACCGAACTGGGCTGGGGGCGGGCCGATGAAAGCTGGCAATTTATTGAGACAATGTCGAGTCTGGGTGGCCAGAGTTGGTTCCGTTTGGGGGATAAAGACCTCGCATTGCACATGCGCCGAACCGGCTTACTCAAGCAAGGCGCATCGCTGACCGAGGCTACCGCGATCATCACCAAAGCGATGGGCATCAAACATGTAATTGCCCCAATGAGCGACGAGCCTGTGCGCACGCTCGTTCACTCGGATCGAGGCACACTGGCATTCCAGCACTATTTTGTGCGCGAGCGCTGCGAACCCCGCGTTACCGGTTTCGACTTTGACGGCATTTCAAAAGCAACAATCAACCCCCTGATTCAATCGTTTTTACCGATCTGCGACGGCGTTATCATCTGCCCGAGCAACCCATTTGTGTCAGTTGACCCGGTGCTGACGCTGCCCGGCATGCGCGAGGCGCTGACACGAATACCGGTCATCGCCGTATCCCCCATCGTCGCAGGACTTGCGATCAAAGGCCCCGCTGCAAAGATGATGGCTGAACTCAAAATACCCGCCACCGCTTCGGCCGTAGCTGCGCATTATGGCGACTTGCTGAGCGGCTTTGTTCTGGACCAAAGGGATGCCGACCAACAATCCGCAATCACCCCAAAAAGCTACGTCACGGACACGATTATGGACTCGGTCAAAAAACGTATCCAGCTCGCCCAAGGGTGCCTTAAATTCCTTGCTGAGCTCGCATAAATCAGACTCAATCAGCCCGCAGACACTCAACACTCGAACAATGGGGCAAAAAACCGACTATCCCTCCCCATTTCATCGTGCTAACTTGTGCGGCTCAAACGGCGCAGTCGCATCGATTATTTCACGCAGAACCTCGGGTTAAGACCACAAGGTCAGTGATATCAGATGCTCACGAGATCGTTTGTATTAGGCAGCCAGCAGAACAAGCTGGCCGTCAGAAGGGCATGATCGGCATATTCAGTCGCTCAAACGCTTAAGGCAACTCAGTCGCGTGAAACGGATAAAGGCGCGCGAATAGGGGCCATAGGCGACGTATTAATTGCAGTTGGGAGAAGCCAATGTGGGCCATTGTTCCCATAAAGACATTTGACCGAGCCAAACAGCGTTTAGCCAATGTCTTGAGTGAAGATGAACGCCGCTCACTGATGCTGGCTATGGCACGAGACGTGTTAACCTGCCTCGCAAAGAGCACACAACTTTCGGGTGTACTGATCGTTTCGCGCACCCCTGAAGCCAAAGCGCTCGCCCAGACCTTCACCACGGCGCGTTATGCAGAGAGCCCTGAGGCCAACCTCGCACAAGCGCTAGCGCAGGCCGCCGAATATCTTGTGACTCATCACAACGCGCGCGGGATCATGGTTGTCCCGGCAGACGTACCCGGCATCAAAGCCTCTGAAATCGACTGCCTGCTGTCCCAGCACGAGCGCGTCACCATTCTGCCGGATGCAGACCGCGTGGGTACCAATGGACTAATTTGCACGCCGCCACTTGCCATACCGTTTATTTTCGACGGCCAAAGTTTTCAGCCCCACGTGGATGCCGCCATCGCGGCCGGAATCACACCTAAAATCATACCCAAAACAGCATTCTCTTTGGATGTGGACCTGCCTTGTGATTTGCTGGCTGTCAGTCAACAACATCCGCAAAGCCAGACCGCAATCTATCTCGACAAAGCCGGCATCATTGCCCGCCTCGAGCCACTGACAGAATCCCAATCTGGATAACTCATGAATAATCAGCATGCACCCGACGATTTAGCTAGCGCACCTGGCGACCAAAACGCGTTCGCTCAGCCCCTGCTAGATGCAGCGCTTAGCGGTCACCTGCCATCTGACGAGGATGCCTTAAAACTCGCCCGTTATTCTGATACACGTGCGTTGGCAGACGTTGCTCAAGTTGTGCGCGACCGAGGCTTTAACAATGTTGTCACCTACTCCCGCAAAGTGTTTATTCCACTGACTCATTTGTGCCGAGATGTTTGCCATTACTGTACCTTTGCACAGGTGCCGCGCCAGCTGAAAGCGCCTTACATGACCATAGAGGAAGTGGTCGCAACTGCCAAGCACGGCCAAGAAATGGGTTGCAAAGAAGCGCTATTCACACTCGGCGAAAAGCCTGAATTACGCTATAAGGCCGCACGCGAAGCTTTAGCAGAGATGGGTTATGCCAGCACCACAGCCTATTTGAAGGCTGCCGCTGAGGCCGTTCTTGAAGAAACTGGCTTGTTGCCTCACCTCAATCCGGGCAACCTCAGTCCCGCAGAGTTAATCGAGCTACGCGCAGTGTCTCCTTCCATGGGGATAATGCTGGAATCAACCTCCACCAGATTGTGCCAAAAAGGGATGCCCCACTATGGCTCTCCGGACAAAGAACCCGCCGTTCGCCTGGAGACGCTGCGTAACGCAGGTATTGCCAAAATCCCCTTCACAACCGGAATTTTGATTGGTATCGGCGAAACTCGCCTGGAGCGCATCGAGAGCCTCTTGGCGATTCGGCGTATCCACCAAGAATATGGCCACGTCCAAGAAGTGATCGTGCAAAATTTCCGCGCAAAAGCGGAGACTAAAATGGTTAACGCGCCGGAGCCAGACCTCAACGAATTATTGTGGACCATCGCCGTCGCGAGACTGCTGTTCGGCGAAACCATGAGCATTCAGGCACCACCTAATCTGAGCCCTGGCGTTCTATCGCAGATTGTCCACGCCGGCATCAATGATTGGGGTGGTGTATCACCCGTCACCCCTGATTTTGTCAATCCGGAGGCACCTTGGCCCCACTTGGAGGACCTGGCTCGCGAAACGGCTGCCGCCGGCAAGTTTCTGACCGAGCGCTTGACCCTCTACCCAGCTTACGCCCAGCAACTTGAAACTTGGACGGCACCGTCGCTACGCGAACCCTTGGTTGAATGTATCGATGCCGAAGGGTTCCCACGAACGGACAGCTGGTGCCCCGGGGATGATCAAACGGCCCCGCCCGCAGCAATCATGACCGCCATTATGGACGCTCCGCGCAACGTATCCGGCGACCTGCAAGAGATCCTCGATCGCGCCGAACGCCGCCAAGCACTCAGTGAGGCAGACATTGTAAGGCTCTTCCAAGCCAGAGGGGACGACTTCACCGCGGTGACACAGGCGGCCGATCAATTGCGACACACCGTATCAGGCGACACCGTCACATTTGTCGTAAATCGCAATATCAACTACACCAATATTTGCTACTTCAAATGCCAGTTTTGCGCCTTCTCCAAAGGCAAACTGTCTGAAAATTTACGCGGCCGCCCTTATGACTTGGCGCCTGAAGAAATCACCCGGCGTACTCAGGAGGCTTGGGGCAGAGGAGCCACTGAAGTCTGCATGCAAGGGGGTATTCACCCTGAATATACCGGCGAAACCTATATCGACATTCTCAAAACCGTTAAAAAAGCGGTGCCCGAGATGCATATCCATGCGTTCTCGCCGCTGGAAGTCTGGCAGGGGGCTGCGACTCTGGAAATGGACTTAAAACCCTACCTCGAACTATTGAAAGATGCGGGGCTGAGCACACTACCAGGCACCGCTGCAGAAATTCTTGACGACGAAGTTCGTGCCGTGATCTGCGCCGACAAAATCAACACCAATCAATGGCTTGAGGTGATGGAGACGGCACATTCAATCGGTTTCAAAACAACCGCCACAATTATGTATGGCCATGTAGAGAAGCCTCATCACTGGGCGCGCCACCTACTAAGGATTCTTGAACTGCAAAAGCGAACAGGCGGCTTCACAGAGTTTGTGCCCTTACCCTTTGTACATATGGAAGCTCCGATGTACCTCAAAGGTCAGGCACGCAAAGGGCCTACTTTTCGCGAGGCCATCCTCATGCACTCGGTTGCGCGCTTGGTCTTTCATGGCCACATCAACAACATACAGGCCAGTTGGGTCAAAATGGGCCATGAAGGGGTCAAAGGTTGCCTTAACGCAGGGTGTAATGATTTAGGCGGCACACTGATGAACGAGTCGATCAGCCGTGCGGCAGGCACCCTACATGGTCAAGAAACCTCATCTAAACAAATGCGGCATATTGTCCGCAGCTTGAACCGACAGCCTAAACAGCGCTCAACTGCCTACGGCAATATCAGCCAAGAACGCGAACAAGCGGGAATTCAGGCCGGTGAGCTGGAAGAAATTATTAATACCCCTGCCACAAAATACGAACGCAAACGGCCGTCTGCAACCTTGGTAAGAAACGATCTGATCAACACAGTGGATCTCTCGGGCTAGTCGCTAGGGCGATTTCGCCCTGAGCACCGCATCATCAATCATCCGGCGTGCCGCGCGAGCGTCACCCCAGCCTTGGACTTCAACCCACTTACCGCCTTCAAGATCTTTGTAGTGCTGGAAAAAATGTGCAATTTGATCCAACGTAATCTGCGGCAGATCTGTCACTTCATTAACGCCCTCATAACGACGAGAAAGTTTTGCTGAGGGTACCGCGATGACTTTCTCATCACCCCCTGCTTCATCTTTCATCATCAAAACGCCAATGGGGCGACAATTAACCACTGCACCGGGGGTTATAGCGCGCGTGTTGGCAATCAATACATCAATGGGATCACCGTCATCTGACAAGGTATGGGGTACAAAACCGTAATTACCCGGATAACGCATTGATGTGTAGAGAAAGCGATCGACAAACAATGCTCCCGAGGCTTTGTCCATTTCATATTTTACCGGCTCTCCGCCAATAGGGACTTCGATAATGACGTTGACATCGTTGGGCGTGTCATTGCCGGTAGGAATGGCTTCAAGATTCACTGTGCGACCCATTTTTATATTTGATGGATCAGTTTACCCGAGACGCTCTGCATCCGCGCTCACAATGAGCGCTGCAGACCTAAAAAAGCCAATCAGGGATTTGGACCAGTCAAAGCGGCTGCCAAGTAGCACCCTGCTCATCGCTACGCACCACGGCTGCTAAAAACTGCATGCCACGCACCCCTTCCTCAATAGTCGGAAACCCACGATGAGATTCCCCCTTGAGCTGGGCAAAAAAACGCCGATAAATCTCTGCAAAAGCGTCCAAATACCCATCCGGTGCACCCGCAATTGAGCGCTTCGGGGCTAGTTCCGCGTCATTTTTAGCGCGGCGTACTTCATTGGGTTCGCTTAACCAACGCACGTTCAAAATATCCGGCTCACCCAAACGCCATGAAAATCCACCGAGTTCCCCGAAGACCTTTATTTGGATGTCGTTGTCCTCTCCTGCGGCAACCTGACTGGCGCTGAGCACCCCTTTGGCGCCACCGGCAAAACGCAATAAAACATTACCGTCATCGTCTAACTGTCGTCCGGGTACATGTTTTGACAAATCTGCACACACCCAGGTGACGGGAAGTCCCGAAACGTACTCCATGAGATGATATCCATGGCTACCAATATCACCGAAGCAACCCGCAGACCCAGCTCGTACGGGGTCAGTGCGCCATTGCGCCTGTTTATTCGTGCGCATGTCAACGGCCAGCCAACCCTGCAAATATTCACAGCTGATCCGGCGCAAAGACCCAAAGGATCCGCGCGATACTAAATCACGAGCTTCTTGGAGCATCGCATAACCAGAGTAGTTGTAGGTCACGGCAAACTGTAAACCACTGTCTAAAACCCGACGCCGAAGCAGCTGGGCTTGATTAAAATCATGCGTCAACGGCTTATCACAAACGACATGAAAACCTGCAGCCAACGCCGCCATTGCCACCGGAAAGTGCAAATGATTTGGCGTGGCAATCACCACAAAATTCATCCTTTTATCGGCCGGCAGAGCCGCTTCTTTGGCGAACATGTCACTGTAACTGGCGTAACAACGGTGGGCCGCAAGCTGATAAAGGCGCTGTCCAGATCGATAAGAGCGGTCAGGTGTTGACGAAAACGCCCCGCAGACTAATTCTGCCTCACCGCTGTGCTGGGCAGCCAAACGGTGCACTGGGCCAATCATTGAACCTTCCCCCCCGCCAACCATACCAAATCTTAGTTTCATCGTTTCACCTCAGCTATCTCTCATTGCAAGCTCAGTATTCGAGTGATGCAGTGTAGACTAGTGCGTTTATCGCTGCCGATAAGCAGGCGTCACTCCTGCGTTGAGATGCGACCCTTGCCTAAACTTTGGACGATTTCAAAATTGATGAATCGGCCACTGTGGGCTAACCTGTAGCGGAATATTTTTTGTTGGAGCACCTTAATGAGTGAAGCCGTTATTAGTTTGAGCGACGTCAAAAGCCAGGTATCAGCAGAAGAATGGCAGGTTCGACAGGACCTGGCAGCCGCATACCGCTTGGTTGACCACTACGGTTGGTCTGACATGGTATTTACTCATTTGTCGGCACGTGTGCCCGGCCCAGATGAACATTTCTTGCTCAATCCTTATGGTTTTTTATTTAGCGAGGTGACTGCTTCAAATTTGGTCAAAATTGATGGGGAAGGAAATGTGCTCCTCAATTCCACCGACAAAGTCAACAGCGCCGGTTTCACCATCCACAGCGCGGTACACCTGAGCAGGCCTGATGCACACGCCGTGATGCATGTGCACACCGATGCAGGTGTTGCCGTCTCTAGCACCAAAGCGGGATTTCTACCCCTGAATCAGCATGCCATGTTTGTCTACAACGACATGGCATACCACGACTGGGAGGGCGTGGCATTAGATCTGGGGGAACGCGAGCGCTTGGTGAACGATCTTGGTCCACATCATCTAATGATGCTCAGAAACCATGGCACGTTAGCATTAGGCGCGTCCGTAGCAAGTTGTTTTATGCGGCTTTATTATATGGAGCGCGCATGCCAGATTCAGGTCAAGGCAGCAGCTTGTGGTGCCTTAAATATGCCTAACCAGGATGCCATTGAGATGATGAAAACCACGTTTAATAACGTGGAGGCTTGGGAAGGCCTGGCCGCAACCGCATGGCCGGCTCTGCGCCGCTTGGCAGATCGACTGGATTCGAGTTACAAAGATTAAGTTTGCTGCCCACGACAGATCTGGCAACGGCTCGCCACTGGCCTGGCAGGGCCAAATGGCCGCCTTATCTGTCTCTCGCCGCTCCCCAAAACATCAAAACTGGGTGCCAGGCACATAATAACGGTCATGCCAGATGCCCATCCCGTCTTCCCCCTGAACCGGCATGCGCCAAGTGGTGACGCGAGAACCCGTCAATGGCACTTTATATAGGCCTCGAGGCTGATCAATTGTATTACGAACATAGGCTTGAGCTCCCTCATCGCCAACATATCGTGTTGCAATGCGATGATACATATCACGCCACTGATCATCCTCGCCGACGTCAAACACCAATTCTGCACGTCCTTGCACCAGCACTTTGCGGTAAGGCAACGGCTGCTCATCAATACATAACGAAATACGGGGATCACGCCGTAAACAACCAAACCAGAGCGATTTTTCGCGCGGGGTGAAATACAGCGCGCCGTGCTCATACAAAAACCAAATTGGGGTGACCCAAGGACTACCGTCAGCCAACACCACGCTCACCCGCATGAGTACACCGGGCGTCACTAAAAATTCATCACGCTCTGCATCGCTTAATTTTGGCATCCGTTTCTCCTTTTTTTGACCTACACGTTTTCTTCTTCAGATCGACCCTCACAACGCGCGCCAAGAGCGCGATGCGCACCAAACTAAGTTATACTCATCTCATGCAGTACACCACTTCTCTCGAATATCCTTGGGACAACCACCCAGAACCAGGCAGCACCCGCGAAATCGTACCTGGCGTAAGATGGCTGAGTATGCCCATGCCAGGATCGTTAGCCCATATTAACCTCTACCTTTTAGAAGATGAGCACGGCTGGTGGGTCATTGATACCGGATTGTCTATGGACAGCGTAAACCAGTGGTGGCAAAAAATTTTTGATCATGAGCTCAACGGTCAGCCAGTCATTGGCGTAATCTGCACTCATTTTCACCCCGATCATATTGGCCAGGCGGCAATGATCACACAGCACTTTAAATGTCCGCTGTACATGACCCGCTCAGAGTATTACCAAGCCCGTGCATTTTCCGGTGGAGGCTCCAATCATCATGCGTCTTGGTTGAGCAAAGATTTTTATACCCGTGCTGGAATGTCACCGCAGTACATGGATGAATTGGCCGAAATGTGGGCCAGTCGCAACGCTGACAATATGGTAATGCCTGAAATGCCGGCCGGATACGAGCGGTTAGAAGATGGCCAGACACTCGAAATAGGCGCCTATCAATGGCAAATCGTGATCGGATCTGGACATTCACCCGAGCATGCCTGCCTATATTGTCCGGCCTTGAAAATAATGATCTCAGGTGATCAGATTTTGCCCATTATTACATCAAACGTCAGCGTACATCCGTCAGAGCCTAACGCTAATCCACTCAAAGACTGGATGGATTCACACAACGAGCTGCTCACCACGCCAGAGGACACGCTGGTTCTTCCGGCCCATAATTTGCCTTTCTACGGCATACGCCAGCGTTTGCGAGAGCTGATCAGTCACCACGAGGAGCGCATGCTGGCGATCGAGCAAGCCTGCATCGAGCCTAAAGTCGCTAAGGATTTATTGCCGGTGCTCTTCCAACGAAAATTGGATTCCCGCCAGATGATGATGGCATTAGGTGAGGCCATTGCACATCTGCACCTGTTGATGGATCGTCAGCGCATTCAGCGCACCCTCGGCGAAGACGGTTGCTACCACTTTTCAACCGTACACTCTGACTTCAATCAACACTCGCCCACCGACACTCACAGCGCGCCAACCCAACAACCGGCAATCAATTAATGGCCGCTGCAGGCTCGGAGTTAAAAACACGCATTGCGCAGATTACGTTAAGCGCCTTGATTTGGGGCAGAGATCGAGTCCCAATGGGCGTTCGCAGCGTTGTCGGCGTCGTATTTATGATTGGTGGCGTTTTCGGTTTCCTACCTATTTTAGGCTTTTGGATGCTGCCCTTGGGCGCCGCTTTCATCGCGTTAGATTTTCCATTCAGCCGGCACAAAATTGAAAACTGGATCGTGCGACTGCAACATCAAACGGACAACGCTTGAACCCTGCATAGGTTAATATAGTCTTTCTTTTACGACATTCCCCTCTTAGGTAACCTACAAAGGTGATTTTATGAGCGACTTGGCTTTTGCCTCAGCCAGTGAACTGGCCAGTAAGATCCGTAAAAAGGAAATTTCCGCCAGCGAACTTCTAGAGTATTACCTGGACAGGGTCGACCGCTTTAATCCTGAAATTAATAGCATCATTGTCGATATGCGCGATGATGCCCGCAAATATGCCCGCACGCTCGACAAAGCATTAGCGCAGGGTAAAGCTATGGGGCCTCTCGCCGGCGTACCCATGACCGTCAAAGAGTCGTACAACATTATCGGAACGCCGACAACCCGCGGAACACCAGAATGGCGTGACAACATTGCTGAAGAAGACGCCGACGCCGTCAAACATTTGAAAAGCATCGGGGTAAATATTTTTGGTAAAACCAATGTCCCTCTGTCTCTGGCCGACTTTCAAAGTTACAACGACATCTATGGCACCACCAACAACCCCTATGATCTTAGTCGCGTGCCCGGAGGATCATCTGGCGGGTCCGCCGCCGCGCTGGCTGCAGGATTGACCGGCATAGAAACGGGCTCAGATATCGGTGGCTCAATACGCAATCCAGCACATTTTTGTGGCGTATTTGGACATAAGCCAACCTACAACTTACTGTCTATGCGAGGTCATACGCCGCCAGGTGATATTCGCGCACCCTCAGATATCTCTGTTATCGGCCCACTCGCCCGCTCAGCCTCCGATTTAGAGATTGCAATTCGGGCCATGGCCGGCCCGGACGAAATTACTGCCCGAGGCTACCAACTCAATTTGCCCCAATGGCAGGGCCGCTCGCTGCGCGGCCTACGCGTCGCTGTTTGGTCCAATAATGAGGACGCACCCGTCACCCAAGAAATCGAAAAGCGCGTCAATTTGGTGGCCCAAGCACTCGCTGATCAGGGCGCACAAATCGATTACAGCGCGCGACCCGACTTTAGTCCAAGCCACAGCCAAGAGACCTATCAAACCCTGTTACAGGCGACAATGGCGAGTCGCATGCCCGATGCAAACTACGCCAGTCTAAAGGCCTACGCAGACAGTTTGGACCCTACTGATCAATCAAACGGGGCAATGCTCGTTAGAGCCCAAGTCGCCAGTTTCAAACAGTGGAGTGCCGCAAACGAGGAGCGCCACCACTTGCGGTGGCACTGGCATAACTTTTTTAACGACTATGATATTTTGCTCACCCCAATCATGGCGACCCCTGCCTTCCTGCACGATCAAAGACCCTTTGGCGAACGCACCATTGAGGTAGACCATCAGCAGCGGCCATACTTCGAACAAGTTTTTTGGGCAGGGTTGACCGGCGTTGCGCATCTCCCCTCGACCGTTGTTCCTACTGGGTTGAACGCTGATGGCCTACCAATAGGTATTCAAATTGTTGGCGGCGAATATGATGATTTGATCACCATTGGTGTCGCTCAGGAACTCGAAGCGCTGGGCTTCACCTTCACACCACCACAAAATTACAGTTGAAGGCGACGTTTATTGACGATGACAACCGCGATAGCCCACCCCAATATTGCATTGGTGAAGTATTGGGGGAAACAACAAAGGCCAGGGAACTATCCCGCCACACCAAGCCTTTCGATCACGTTAGCAGATCTCACCACCAGCACCACGGTGACCCGGCACCCGCAAGATGAGTTTTGGCTGGACGGCAAACTTACCGCAGATGCCAAGGTGGCGGCATTTTTAGCCCTACTGAGAAAAAGTTACCCCATCAGCGCCATCAAAATAGAAACCAACAATAACTTCCCAACCGGGGCTGGGTTAGCCTCATCGGCTTCGGGATTCGCCGCATTGATCACCGCACTCAACTCGCATTTCGCCCTAAAATTGAGCGACACCGATCGCTCTAGCTGGGCGCGCCAAGGCTCTGCCAGTGCCGCACGCTCAATCTTTTCTGGATTTATCAGTTTAGCGCCGCCCATCTGGCATGCACGCACGATTGCCGCTCGCGATCACTGGCCACTCGATACTGTGGTTGCCATCACCAGTGGCAGTCAAAAAACCGTCAGCAGCACTCAAGGGATGGAGCGCTCCCGAACAACTTCAAGTTACTACCAGCAATGGGTGTCCAGCAGCAGTGATGATCTAAGTCAGGGCATTGAGGCCGTCACGCACAAAGACTTTGAAAAACTGGCCGGCGTCGCCGAGCTCAGCTGTTTAAAAATGCACAGTGTCATGCTCACCACCGTGCCGACGCTTGCCTATTGGAACCCTGCTACTTTTGCCTGCATGAACGCTGTTCGCGATCTGCGCAAAGGCGGGACACCGGTTTTTTTCACCATAGATGCTGGGCCACAACTCAAAGCAATCTGCGAACCCCAGTACAGCGATGCAGTCGCGGAAACCCTGGCCAACGTGACCGGCGTCCATCAAACTATGATTTGTGGCATGGGTGGCGGGGCGCGCACGATCCCCGATAAAATAGTTCAAGCGTGATTGTTTCGGCGCCTGGCAAAATAGTTCTATGGGGAGAATATGCTGTTTTAGCCGGCGCTCCCGCAGCCGTCATGGCTGTTAACCGCCGCGCCCTTGTCCACTTAGAGCGGACTCAGGGCACCCGGCAGTTCACCAGCCAAGGCTTTTTAACCCCTGGGATCCACAAAGCCAGCAGTACGTTTTCCAACGCACCAGCTGCGGCAATAGCCGAAACCATTTTACGCCTGTGGGGCTACAACGAACTGCCCGAGAACCTGGCCGTTCACTCCGACAGTCGTGCGTTTCATGATGCACGTGGTAACAAACTTGGCTTAGGATCAAGTGCGGCGGTATGCACCGCCACCTATATTGCGCTGACTAAGTGGCTCAACAGACCGGCAATTGAAGCCGAAGCTATTGCCGCACATCGAGCATTTCAGGGTGGCCATGGCAGCGGTCTGGACGTCGCAGCCAGCTGGCACGGCGGGATCATTCGCTTTAGTCAAGGCTCCAGCACGCCTTGGTCTTGGCCAGCTGATTTATACTGGCAGGTGGTCTGGACGCGACGCGCAACTATCACGCAAGATTCCTTGGCAGATTTTCACGTATCAGATCATTCAGTACATCTGGAGCGCTTGAGCCAGAGTGCGACGTCTTTATTTAAATCGCCGGATCTGGCTGGGTTGTCTGAATACGTCGACCGACTAAAATCATTAGACGTCGTCGCTGGACTCAATATTTTCACGCCAGAACACTGCCATCTCAATGAAATTGCGCAGCGATATGGCTTACTCTACAAACCTTGCGGTGCAGGCGGCGGGGACATCGGTTTAGCCTGCGGAGAAGATCCGGGCGCCGTACAGGACTTTGCTCGCGCCGCCGCGGCAGGCAACTTTATACCATTGGATTTGGAGATCGCTCAAGATGGCGTCACCCCCGGCTAAACACCCAGCATCTTCGCGCATCCCTAATTTTTTCCGCATGAACGTTAGAGAACGCCTTGCTGCGCTGCACGACCACGGATATCTCAGCCATCAAGATGTGGCGCAGCTAGGCCGCGCCAATCCGCTGCTGGAACTCAATGTCGCTGACAAGATGATTGAAAACGTTCTGGGAGTTTTCGGGCTGCCGATGGGTGTGGCGCTCAATTTTATGATCAATAACCGCGATTACGTCATTCCGCTAGTCGTCGAAGAACCTTCAATCGTTGCCGGATTATCCGGCGCTGCGCGCATCGCCAGACAAACCGGCGGCTATACCGCCAGCAGCAGCGAACCCATACTCATTGGACAAGTGCAAGTCATGTTAGAGCGCGACCCTGAGTCTGCTATGCAGCGACTGTTGGAGAATAAAACGGAAATATTAGCACTGGCCAACAGCTTCAATCCAAATATGGTGGCGCGCGGCGGCGGCGCCAAGGACATCGAGGTTTTCCATTATTTGGCACAAAACGACGGCCGCCACATGGTGGTGCTCCATCTGCTAGTAAATACTTGTGACGCCATGGGCGCCAATCTGGTGAATACTTTGTGTGAGGGCATCGCTTCACTGGTCGAAAAAATAACCGGCGGCAAAGTCTTTCTACGCATTTTGTCCAACTTAACCGACCGCGCAATTTCTAAGGCATCGGTGCACATCCCAACGGCTCATCTACAGGCCAAGGACTATAGCGGCGAGCAGGTGAGAGATGGCATCATCTTGGCCAACGATCTTGCGCTTGCCGATCCTTATCGAGCTACGACCCACAACAAAGGCATCATGAACGGCGTTGACGCGGTCGCAATCGCGACCGGTAACGACTGGCGCGCCATAGAAGCCGCAGCCCACGCTTATGCGGCTCGCAGCGGCCGTTACCAAGCCTTAACGCAATGGTCTAAAAATGAAAATGGTGATCTCGTTGGTGCCATTGAAATACCCCTAAAAGTCGGCACCGTCGGCGGCTCTTTGCAGAGCAACCCCAACGTCCGCATCAATCATCACTTGTTGGGCTCGCCGAACGCCACGGAATTGGCGAGTATTATGGCTGCCGTTGGACTGGCACAGAACTTTGCCGCGTTGCGCTCGTTGTCTACCAACGGTATTCAGAAAAATCATATGAACCACCATGCACGGAGCGTGGCCAGCAGCGCTGGCGTTAGCGAAGATTATTTCGACCGCGTGGTGGACGAGTTAATCGAATCAGGTGAGATAAAGGTTTGGAAGGCAAAAGAGATTGCTGAAAATTTAATCCGCAAAAAATCACCCACTCGCACCGCCAAACGCCACGCGGCTTGCGGCAAGATCATTCTCTTGGGTGAACATGCCGTCGTCTACGGGCACCCCGCAATTGCACTACCCATTCCATTGGCTGTAGAAGCCGCTGTAGAACCTGCTAACAAGGCAGTAACTCTGCAGGTTCCACAATGGCAATTAGAACAAACCATCGAGCTTGGAGCACCGGGCTTGGCCGGAACACTGGCAAAAATTCTTCAGCAGCTCAACCTGCACAACACCAATATGACAATCGAGGTATTTCCCCACGTGCCCCGCGCTATGGGGCTAGGTGGCTCAGCGGCCACAGCCGTTGCGATTCTGCGCGCGCTGAACCATCGTTTTAGTCTCGCCCTAAATGATGAAACGATTAATAATCTTGCTTTTGAATTCGAGCGAGGCGCCCACGGCACGCCTTCAGGCGTCGATAATACGGTGGCCACCTACGGCATACCGATGCATTACCAACGCACCAATGACCAGGCAGAATTCAAACCACTGACTCTGACCCAACCGTTGAATCTGGTCATTGGCGTGACCGGCCAATCCAGCCTGACAGCTGAAACCGTGACACGCGTTCGACAGGCCCGGCAAAAAGCGCCAATGCGTTACGAGAATATTTTTGATCAGATCACCGCGCTCACGCGGGCCGGCGTCGAATCAATGGCCCAAGGACAGCTGGCTGAGTTGGGAGAAATCATGAACCTATGCCACGGCTATCTAAACGCACTCCAATTATCCACGCCTGAACTTGAATTGCTCACACATATCGCGCGCGCAAACGGTGCTCTGGGTGCCAAACTGACCGGCGGCGGCGGTGGCGGCTCAATGATTGCGCTGTGCGCAGATAACAGTGCAGAAATTGTCCAAGCGATACGCGGCGCCGGCTACGCCGCATTGCAGGTAACGGTGGACGCTTCGACTAGGTAGCCGTCATGCTGGGTCGTTCATTTACCTGGCTATACCAACGGGAAATATGAGGCAACTGAGGTAATTCCACCACTTTAACCTGCTTGGCAAAGTCTAACGCCACCACCAGAGTAATATCCGCAACACTGAAGCGCTCACCCGCAAGATAGGTTGTATTCGCCAATTGTTGATCAAACATCTCTAGCCTCTTGGGAGCTTCCTCGGCGCATACTTGCCCCCACTGCTTCACCGGAGTTTCCCGATCCTTGAAAAAGCCGGTTAAGTTGCGAAATGCACCGGCCACTTCCGCCATGAAACTCAATTCAACCCGACGCTGCCACATTTCAATCTGCGCACTTTCAAGTGCACCCGCTCCAAACAAGTTCGGCTCAGGTTCAATCCCTTCAAAATAACGACAGATTGCAATCGATTCACTCAGGTAGCCGCCATCATCCAGCTCTAATACCGGCACCCTACCGCCGGGATTTTTGCTCAAAAAAGGCTTACTGATGTTTTCACCACCGCGTATATCAACGGAAACACGCTCGCATTCAATATGCTTTTCTGCCATAAATATGTGCACCCGACGGGCATTGGGGCTGGGCGATTCATGTAATTTCATTAACATTTCCTAATTAATGTTTGTGGTGTCGGCTAAATCAGCCATTGGGTGAGGGGAATTATAAACCCACCACCCCCTACGTATCCCCCTGATCGTTCAGTCCTACTGTCACCAGGGCCAGATGTGAAATATCCGGTGCCGGCGGGAACTCCTCGTGCACCGGCAGCTGCAGCGGCTCTCCCAAATTGGCAATATCAAAATTGATCTCATTGAGGTCCACAGGGGCTTGGGGAGCCGGCGTTGGTGGCATCAACAACTCACCTACTTCCGCCAGCGTAAATGCATCACCTGGCGCGGGAGTTTGCTCTTGTGCGCTCATCTGAGATGAGGGTGACACCATCTGCGGCATCCGCACAACCTGCAGTTGTGCACCGGCTTGTTGAAACAAACTCTGATAGGCCATGGCAGCCTGCTCATCCAAGCCTTTTTTAATAATAACCCGCTCACCTGAGAACAAAACCTCAGTGCGCCGTTCATCTAATTTCAAAGCAGCAGCCAATCGCTTTTTCACCACCGCTAAATGCTGTCCCTGCAAGATCTTACCGGCATAAATAAGTTGATGGTCACCTGTCATCCTAAGAGCGTACACTCGATTGATCTGAAAGCCCAGTCAGGCCAAACTGGCTGGGGAAATTGGAACCACCGCTTTATCGAGAACTAAATTATGGGAACACCCGCTAACGTTGTTGTACTGCCTAAGGACACCGCCACCTTACGAATCGAATCACTGCACCTACCAGATCCCGGGCCCACCCAGGTGATCGTCAAACAATATGCTTCGGGAATCTGCCATTCTCAGTTGCACCAGATGCATCGTCCGCGACCTCAGCCGGTGATTTTGGGACATGAATCTACCGGCGTTGTCTTAAAAACCGGCAGTGCCGTTTCTCATGTTCAAGAAGGGGATACTGTTTTAGTCACCTGGGTACCTAGAGACGCTGGCGCCGCCAACGCACCGCCCGTCACCGCGCAGCTAGAGGTCAGCGATGGTATCGCAATATCAGAAAATGTCTTCACTTGGGCTGACCACACAATTTGCGACCAACAATATGTAGTCAAAGTTGACCCAAACATAAAAAAGGATGTCACCGCGATTATCGGCTGTGCCGTCATGACCGGCGCCGGCGCTGTCATCAATACGGCAAAAGTCAAAGCTGGGCAAAGCGTTGTGATCTTTGGTGTCGGGGGTGTCGGCCTCTCCGCCGTTGTCGGAGCTAAAGTCGCAGGCGCAAATCCAATCATTGCGGTGGATCTTGACGATCGCAAACTCTCATTCGCCAAGACCTTTGGTGCCACTCATGTCATCAACGCCAGTGAGGTAGACCCGGTAACTGCAATTCACGAAATGACAACTCAATCCGATCAGTTCACCATTCTGAAGTCCCCCGTATCAGGCGCTGATTATGCTTTTGACTGCATCGGTATTCGAAGCACTATGGAACAGATTGTACCCGCTTGCCGCAGCGGCCATTTTGGCGCAGCGCCCGGCGGTACTGCCGTACTGGTTGGCGTGCCGTCCACCGAGGTAACGCTCAATGCAATTGATGTCTTGCTCAACGAAAAACAATTTATCGGCAGCATCGGCGGTTCATGCGCGCCCGATAGAGATTTCGAGAAATTCTTGAAATGGCACAACGAAGGGACACTCGACCTTGAAAAAATGGTGACTGCGCGTTACCGGTTGGAGGATATCAACGCCGCCACCCAGGCACTGGAAGCTGGCCAAATCCAGGGCCGAGCAATTTTAGAGTTTGATTGATCCGGGCATTTTCAGCCGTTCACAATGGCCTCAATTTGCTCAAGACTGGTTTGTCGTGGGGTCGGCCCCATGCCGAACTCATAGGAGCGACCGGAAGCGCCATCCGGTCCTTGATCGATCACATTAGAGATTGCCTGACATATGTCTTCAACCACCATGCCGTTGGCGACCATATGCGGTGCAAACTTGCGCAGCATCGGCGTATCGGTGGCGCCAAAACACAGGCCATTCACCCGCACCCCTTGATCTTTGAGTTCTACCGCCCAACTTTCTGTCAGCCTCAAAAGCGCAAATTTGGCACAATCGTATCCGGTTGCCATACCACCTGTAAGATAAAACCCTTCTTTTACGTGATCAGTCAAAACGTTAATGATATTCGACTGTCCTGCATGAGCCAGTAAAGGTGCTGCGGCAACCGTACAATAAAAAGCACCCATAACACCAACGCCGATCGCCGTATCAAAGGCCTCTGTTTGTTGCTGCCAGTCGCCGCCGGTCAGCGTTGTATCGTTATAAACCGCCGCGTTATTCACCATCAGATCAATACGATCTACACGCGAGGCTAGATCATCAAAAACCGCTCTGACCGCCATTTTATCGCTTACATCACAGGTGTAGCTATGACAGATCCCACCCGCCGATTCGACGGCAGCGTGCGTTTGGCTGTTTTGTTCAGCGTCAATGTCCAACGCAATCACTGTTGCGCCCTGCTTGGCAAAGAACAACGAGACCCCCCTACCGATACCCACTGCACTGCCCGTTACAAAAACTACCCGTTTAGTCACTGATCCCTCCCTATTTTTGCGCCTTTGAGTCACCGCAAGAGTAGCAAGAAAAAAAATGTTTGGCGCGCACCTTCAGCCCCGGTTCAAACGCGCCGATCCAACTCGACAGCAGATTCCAAAACATCAAACGCGCAGCCCAGATCCCCCGCCCGGATGGCCATAGGATCCAAACTTTGTCATCAACGCACAGTCGATTCGAGCGCGGGGTCGTCACGTTCCGCGAGATTTTTCCACAAAGACCAGGACATTAAAATCATAATGACCAACAGCGGCACAGACGCCAAAGTGACCGCCGACTGCAACGGACGCAAGCCGCCCACAAAAATGAGGGTCGTCGGCAATACGCCCAACACAACTGCCCAGAAAATTCGATGGGAACGTGAAGGATCCACCTCTTCTGCAAGGTTTTTTGTTGCAGCCGTCGCCAGCACATAAGAGGCTGAATCATAGCTGGTCGCCGCGAATATCACGCAGACCAACGTAAACAGAAAAATAATTAACGAGGCCGCGGGCAGAGTCTGCAGCACCGCTAGAATGGCCTGAGGTGCTTCGCCCGCACGCACATAATCCAATACATTAACTACACCGTTGAGTTCCAAGAAAACCGCGTAGTTCCCCAACACCATAAAAAATAAAGTGCAGCCCAACGTACCGAACCCCAAGCAACCCAAAATAATTTGCTGCATCGTCCGGCCCCGCGAAATTTTCGCGATAAAAATTCCCATGAAAGGACCAAGAGCCAACCACCAGGCCCAATAAAAAATGGTCCATGATTCAACAAAATCGGATGTGCCTTGGGCATCTGTCCAAGTGGCCATGCGAACAAAGTTTTGTAACAACAACCCGATGCTCTCAACACCGAGCTCCGTTATAAATAACGTCGGACCGGCAAGGAAGACAAACAAGATAACACCAAATGCCAGTCCTATATTTACGTTACTTAACCATCGAATGCCATTTTCCAGGCCTAACCAGGCACTGCCCGCAAATAAAAAGGTAACTATCGCGATGACCATCAGGTCAAGCTGAAAACCTAATCCTCGCGAATCCAGTCCCAAAAGATCACTCGAAAGTGTCCCTATCAGCGGCACCGCGAGGCCTATGCCCGTGCTGCAAGCACCCACCAGTCCAATCACAAATATCAAGTCTATCAATGGATTCACCACACCGCGTGCCCTGAACGGGACAACACGGCGACAGGCTTCAGATAAACGCAAGCTGGTCGCTCCGCGGCAATAAAAAACATACCCCATAGCAATGCCTGGCAAGCAGTAGAACGCCCAGCCAATCAACCCCCAATGAAATATCGGATAACTCGTCGCCCACGGCAATGCTTGCTCCGACAACGGCGAGATGGCCAACGGCGGCGCTATATAATAATGCGCCCACTCGACAGTCCCCCAATACAAGACGCTGGTACCGATACCACCGCAAAATAACATCGAGCTCCAGCTGAAGGTTGAAAATTGCGGCGGACCCGGTTCCCTAGCAAATACGATATTGCGATGTCGACCGAAGGCCAAGTAGAGTAAAAATATGAGCGCAAAGATGCCTGCTAACACATAAAGAACACCAAAATTCTGCGTCAGATAATTAAACGCATCACCCAGCGTTTTTTTCCCGGCCTCCGGGTAAAGAGCCAACGGCAAACACAGTCCTATTAATAGCGTGGAACTGCAGATTAGAACTGGCCAATCGACGGAGCTTGGTGATGTCGGGTGCTTGGCTGTACTCATAAATTATCGCTTTTTCGAGACGGTCCCCTACACTAGAGGCACAAACAAACAATGCAAGTTAAAAGTCTCGCTCTGTGAACACGACTTGCTCATTTACACCATAAACCCGTTAAACTCAAAGCAAGTCGAGATTGGCCAGCACTATGAACCAGAAAAATCTGCCCCAACTATATTCACTCACGGCCATGGGCATCGCCACATTTTTAGGCTCGGCGCTGGCCGCAGGTTATATGCTGGCAAAGAACTATTCAGCCTTAGGGCAACCCCAAATGGGGCGTTATGCGCTGATAGGCAGTATCGTTTTAGTCCTCGTGTTTATCGCATTACCAGGGTTATTTACCCCAAACATGACCACTGCGGTTGTATTTATGATTAGCCAGGTTGTGTTGGTGCTGTTCGCTACAAATCGCCTGCAGGGGGCCATGTTTCGAAGTTTCGAAGAAATGGGTGGCAAATATTACTCCGTCGGTAAAGGCGTTATGGTGGGTGTGGTGGCTTCTTTTATCATCACCGCAGCGTGGATTTTTCTCGTGTTGTTATTTGGACCACAGGTCGGCGAACTGAACGTACCCCCCAACTCGTGACACCCAGCCCTGTATATCGCACCGCACGAGCGGTTCTTCGGTATAACGATACATTTCTACTGGCTATTCATGCCAGTTTTCGCAGGCAGCACAAAAAGCGCTGGGGCCTTCCCGGCGGCGGTATCGAATGGGGTGAACAGCCCAAAGAGGCAGTCAAACGCGAACTGCGCGAAGAATTAGATTTACAGCTCGACGCACTCATAGAGCTTGGGCCATATACTTATAAGGGGCACCAGCATCTCATATACGGCGCTGACGTCGACCACGCAGTTGAGCATTACGATACCCGTGAATTGCTTGAGCTACGCTGGTTTTCAAAGACGGAATTAAACCGGCTCGCACCGCACCACCTGCATGCAGGTTACGAACTGCAGGCCATTGATCGTTTTGTCGATTTAGACTCACACTAGCCCGGCAAGCGCTTCAACTTTGTTGCGCAGACAAATCGTGGAAGCTCGCATCGTCAAACATTCTGTAAGAGGTTTATGGTTGAACCTATCAGGGCCAACCCACTCGCGCTGGCTTTAGGAATATGTGAGTATGCTCTGCGTCTCCGATCGCTTGTACCAAGGATGATATGCATTCATTAGACCTAACCATCGTCATCGCCTACCTAGCCCTGATCACCTTTGTTGGCGTTCGCTTGGGTGGGCGGGTCAAATCCGCGCAGGATTTCTTTTTAGCCGGGCGTTCTTTGACCTGGTGGGTCATCGGGTTGTCAATCATCGGCACCAACATCGGTGCTAACAGTTATGTCGGTGCGGCCGGCAACGCGTTTACGGTGGGTATCGCTCAGGCAAATTTCGAATGGATCGGTGCTATCCCCGCAATGATCCTTGCGGCTTTGGTTTTCATCCCGCTCTATTGGAAAGCCGGCGTATATTCAATCCCCGAATACCTCGGCCTACGCTACAACCAAGCGGTCCGCGTAACCGCCGCTGTTATCACCAGTATTGTTGGTATATTTGCCATCGGGGTTGCACTTTGGGCCCTTGCATTGACGCTGCAATCCTACCTGGGCTGGCCGATATGGGTCGGCATCATGGTCACAGGCACCGTGGTAGGGCTTTACAGCATTGCTGGTGGCCTTGCCGCTGTTGCATTCACCGATTCTCTTCAAGTTTGTATTATGTTCATCGGAGGTCTGGTGATTGTCGGCTTGGGCATCGCCGAAACGGGCGGATTTACCGGTTTTGCAACTACCCTGACTGCAGAAAATCCCAATCATTTACAGACATATCTTGACGCTGATCATGAAACGTTTCCTTGGCCGGGCGTCATTTTAGGCCTAGGCGTTGTGCTCTCACCGGCCTACTGGTGCGCAGGCCAAGCGATATTGCAACGTAGCCTAGGCGCGAAAACACAATGGGACGCCAGCGCCGGGATGATGTTTGCCGCTCTCGCCAAAACGTTTATTCCCCTGCTGATTGTTTTTCCGGGTTTGCTGGCACTAGTCATGCACGCCGAAATCGAATATCCCGACATGGCGCTGCCGTGGATCATCAAAAACGTATTACCTCCCGGTATATCGGGGTTGATGTTTGTCGCGATCATTGCGGCACTCCAATCCACCATCGACTCGGGTGTCAATTCAACGTCGCTAATGGTCACGCGTGATATTCGTCACGTGCTGTTTAAGAACGCCAACCGCGATAACGATCTGCTTATCGGCAGAATCCTCACTTTAGTCATGCTACTCATGGCTATGGGCATTGCGCCGTTAGTCGCTGATATGGGCGGAATTTTTACCTTCATCCAAACCATCTTATCGCTGTTCCAAGGCCCAATGCTGGCATTACTCCTACTCGGTGCATTTACCCGTCATGCCACTCCCACCGCAGGCCTGTGGACGTTAATCAGCGGAGTTGTGCTGGCGGCGCTTCTCTTGAGCGTCGGTATAAATATGCTTTATGTTGCGTTTTCGAGTTTTGTGTACGCAATGATTGCACTGTGGGTCATCAGTTACTTCACTCCCCGCACAGACGCCGATTTAACCAAGCTCACCTACAACCCTTGGAGTCGCGCCTCATGAATCCAGCCGATCTGCCCACAGAATGGGCCAACTATATTTCCATGGCGGGTTTTTTATTGCTCGCCGGGCTCATTTGGCTGATCCCAAAAAAATTAATCTTCTCTGAAGCCAAAGATCATTCAAAATGGCGTGATATCCGGGTCTGGGCAACCGTGCTGATCATCATACAACTGGGAATCTACAGCATCTTTATCTAGTGCCCGGTTGCAGCACCGCGCACTAGATAACCACGCGCCAAAGGTTAATAAACCACCACAGAACGAATACTCTTGCCCTGGTGCATGAGATCAAAGCCTTGGTTAATGTCCTCAAGACTCAGCGAATGTGTGATCAGGTCATCGATGTTGATCTTGCCCTGCATGTACCAGTCGACTATACGGGGTACTTGTGTACGCCCTTTGGCACCGCCGAACGCAGTTCCCTTCCAGACCCGGCCCGTCACCAACTGAAACGGCCGCGTCGCAATTTCTTTGCCTGCCGCCGCAACGCCAACAATAATGCTTTCGCCCCAGCCCTTATGGCAGGATTCCAGCGCCTGGCGCATCACATCTGTATTGCCAATGCACTCGAACGAATAGTCCACACCGCCATCGGTCAAATCGACAATTGCTTCAACCACGTCATGCACCTCGCTCGGATTGATAAAGTCCGTCATGCCAAATTTTTCAGCCAACGCTCGTTTATCCGCGTTCAAATCCACCCCAATAATACGATCCGCGCCAACCATGCGAGCGCCCTGAATAACATTCAGGCCAATCCCACCTAAACCAAAAACCGCTACGTTCGCGCCAGCTTCAACCTTGGCTGTATTCATCACCGCACCAAGGCCCGTTGTTACGCCGCAGCCGATGTAACATACCTTGTCAAAGGGCGCATCTTGACGGATTTTAGCCACCGCTATTTCGGGCATCACAGTGAAATTCGCAAACGTCGAAGTACCCATATAGTGGAACAAAGGCTTGCCGGCCTGAGAAAAACGAGAAGAACCGTCAGGCATCAGACCTCTACCCTGAGTGTCACGAATTGCGCCACATAAATTAGTTTTGCCGGAGAGGCAAAATTTACATTGACGACACTCCGGCGTGTACAGAGGGATAACATGATCACCGGGCACCACCGAGGTCACACCGGGACCCACCTCTCGAACCACCCCTGCGCCTTCGTGACCCAAGATAGACGGAAATAATCCTTCAGAATCGGCGCCCGAGAGCGTGTAGGCGTCCGTATGACAAATCCCCGTAGCCATGATTTCGACCAATACTTCGCCGGCACGGGGCCCCGATACTTGCACCGTCTCCAAACTCAGAGGTTCTCCGGCCGCCCAGGCAACCGCAGCTCTTGTATCCATAGCTATTCTCTTTTTTTCACCAACCGCTATCTTCTCCGTTTAAGGCACCCTATAGCAAGCCCACGCAGAAGGGCGAAGGCCGCACACGGACAGCGGACAGCTGCTACACTTATCCGATGACTGCGCCCGACCTAAACAACTGATGCGCTTCGCCCTATGGTTTAAAACCGGATTGCGCGAATGGCCACAATATCTGCCTCTAATTCCCATTCTGCGCAACTATAGTCGAGACGATTTCAACCATGACTGGGTAGCGGGGTTAATTGTGGGTATGGTGACCATCCCACAGGCTGTCGCTTATGCGTTTCTAGCCGGCGTGCCGCCGCAGGCAGGCCTTTACGCTTGCCTAGTACCCATGATTCTTTACGCTTTTTTTGGCAGTTCTCGACAATTGGTGGTTGGTCCCGTTGCCGTCGCAGCATTAATGGTCGCAGCCACTGTCAGCGAATATGCTCCCCAATTCAGCGATGCGTACCTTGGAATCACCAGCATCATCTGCCTTCAATCTGGTTTAATCCTATGGCTCCTGCGGCTTTCCCGCATGGGCGGATTAGTCAATTTGCTGAGCCATCCGGTCATTACCGGTTTTGTGAATGCCGCTGCCCTCTTAATCATCGTCAGTCAGCTGCCGGTTTTCACCGGCATTGAGATTACCAGCACAGCAAAACCCTTTGCCGTAATCAACGAACTGATCAGTCATGTCGATGACATCAGCCTGTATACGGCAGGAATCGGCTCAATCGCCCTGGCAGCGCTGATCGTATTCCCGGCAGGCATTGTTAAAGTAGGACAATTGTGCGGCTTCAAGCTCACAACCGCTCATCCACTATGCCGCATGGGACCAATGATGGTCGCCGCCGCTGCTATCGTTTGGGCTACGGTTAGTGAGGGAGCGTCACATATTTCTACCGTGGGCTATATCCCCGGCGGCCTGCCCGAATTCAAACGTCCACCTTTTGAACTCGCGTTATGGATCGCTTTATTGCCATCCTCCGCTGCGATCGCCATCGTGTCCTATATCGAAAGCTACTCTATCGGCACCTCTCTGGCCGCGCGCCAACATACACGCGTTAACGCTCATCAAGAACTCATTGCTATTGGCGCGGCCAACATTGGAGCTGCATTTACTGGCGCCTACCCAGTAGCTGGAAGTTTTTCTCGATCCAGCGTTAATTTTTTCAGCGGCGCCCGCACACCAGTGAGCAGCTTAATCTGCGCCGCGGTTATCATTGGCGTACTGCTGTTTTTAACCCCCTTGTTTGCAGCACTACCCAAGGCTGTGCTGGCAGCCATTATCATGGTATCTGTGGTCAGCTTGATTGATATCCGCAGTTCCCGCCGCCATTGGGCAATACATCGCCACGATACCATCACTGAAATTGTAACTCTGCTGATGGTGCTTTTTATGGGCGTCGAGATTGGTCTGGCTGCCGGCGTCTTACTGTCGATAGCATTCTTTATTCGCACTTCAAGTCGGCCCAACCTGATACCCATAGGACGTCTGGGCAACAGCGAACAATTTCGGTCAATCAAGCGTTATGACGTTCAAACCCTGCCAGAGGTTTTAGCCTTGCGGATTGACGAAAACATCTATTTTGCCAATGCACTGCAAATTGAAGATAAATGTTTGAAGCGCACCCAGCGCCGCACCGGAACCCATCATCTGCTACTGGTCTGCAGTTCAGTAAATATGATTGATGCCACTGGACTACAGATGCTTACACGGTTAAACAATCACTTGCTCAGCGTCGGCGTCACGCTCAACTTTTCAGACATCAAAGGCACGCTCTGGCCACACTTAAAAGCCGCAAACTTACCCAGCAATGTCTCTGGCGAAATTTTCTTTAACGCTGATCAAGCTTTCAAGCATTTCGCCGCCGAAGCCCAGGCAATTGCTGCCTCAACCCCTGCGCCGCGCGACTGATATGACCATTTTAGATCGCTACATCACATCGCAGGCCAATCGGACGATTGGTTTTGTGGTAACCGCGCTCTTGTGTCTTATCTCACTGTTCACGTTGCTCGATGAATTAGGTGAACGGCAGGAGGGCTATGGCCTACTAGCCGCAGGATCTTACGTACTCAAGACAATGCCCAGACGCCTCGACGAAATTTTGGTCTATGGTTTATTTCTTGGTTATCTCATCACGTTAGGCCGTCTAGCTGAAACAAACGAACTCACGATTTGCCGCGTCTGCGGCATGTCGCCTTGGCGGCTGTGCCGGTCTTTGACCCCTTCGATGTTGTTGTGGATGGTACTGAGTTTAACCGTTTCCGAATACGTCGCGCCGGGCAGCGAACGTATCGCCGAAATGGACAAAATGAAAGCACAATATGGTGAGCGCGCTTTTCATCAAAAAGACAATTTATGGCTAAGAGATCAGAACCTATTTATGCGTGTGCGCGCCATCGATGACACCGGGAAAATCTGGGGCATCGAGCAATATTGGCTAAATCAGGATGGCGTTTTAGTTGAGGTCATCCATGCACAAAGCGGAATTTATGCTCCTGATGAGGCTGCTTGGCATCTAGATTCCGTCACCAGAAAACACCTCGGCACGGGCGGCGCAGAGCAACATTACCTCGCGCAGTGGAACTGGGAAAGCAGGCTCACGCCTAGCTTATTAGCTGCTCAGGCTTATCTGAAACCGCACAAAATGTCACTGCGAGCGCTGCATCAACAAATAGGCTTTGCGCGAGACCAAAATGCCGGTGTATCGGAATACGAAATAGCATTTTGGAGCCGCGTCCTTAAACCCCTGACTTTTATCGGTATGACGCTTTTTGCACTGGGGGTGGTTTTGGGCCCGTTGCGTCAAGTAACTATGGGGCTACGGCTGACGTTTGGCATTTTTGCAGGTTTAGGTTTCAAGTACCTACAAGACTTATTCGCGCCTGCTGCGATCGTATTCGAGATCCCCGCAGCAGCCGCAACCCTCATGCCGATTATTTTATATTGGGCTTTAGCCTGGGTTCTTATTCGCAAAAACGCCTAGATTGCTTGCGCTTAACGACGCAGCAGACAGGACTGGACAAGCAATCACTCCCCCAATTGCTCATTTAATTCGTTAACGCGCAGCTCACCCTGGCGGGTTTGCCCACCAATCTCTATATACCGGCGCATATTGGTTTGAGCGCTGTCCTGGCGCAGCAGTCGCTGAAATAAATAGGCCTCTTCAAGCAAACCCTCCGCTAGCGGTTTTTCAGCGGCATTGACCGCCGCTTTGCCTAAGCGAACCGCACTGACAGGAAAACTTGCGATCCGTCGCGCAAAGTCCATAACCCAATCTTGGATTTCATCCGCCTCAAAAATACGGTTCAAATAGCCCCAACGTTCAGCTGTCTGCGCATCCAGATCATCGCCACCCAGAACGATCTCCATCGCGCGACCGCGACCGACAAGACGCGGCAGCCGCTGGGTGCCTGTACCCCCGGGTAAAATACCCAACGGAATCTCCATTTGATTAATTTTTGTCTTTCCGCGAACCCCATAGCGCATATCCATGCTGGCCACCAACTCGCTACCACCACCACCGACTCGGCCCTCAATTTGGGCAATGGTCACTTTATCCATGGTTCGCAAACGTTCGCACATCATGTGATAAAGATTAAGTTCGCCATCTTTCTCTGCTGCAGTATCGATGGGAAACTGCAGGATCGCCTCTACATCAAAATGCGCCAGAAAAAAATCTGGATCTGCGCTCTTAAAAACGACCACGGTCAGATCTGGGTCTGCTTTGAGCTGCACAGTCAGCCTTTCAAGTTCAGCGTAGAGCGCGGGAGTGATCAGGTTAATCGGCGGATTATCTATCGTCACGACCGCCAATCGCCCCTCTATGTCAACGTTTAGTAGTTCAAAATCGTATGGCATATACTCCCCCTCAGAAGCAGTTTGAACAAAAGATGCTTGATGCGTCTTTACACAAGGTCATAGTTATCCAGTGATGAACGCCACAACCATAACGAAGCAACAACGAAGTTACACCCTATTTTTATTGGTGATCGTCTTCACGTCCAGTCACGTAGATCGGCAGATTGTGGCCATTTTGCAAGAGCCCATCAAACTGGCTTTTGGTATCAGTGATACACAGTTGGGGCTGCTTACGGGCGTTATGTTTGCCGTATTCTACGCGACGCTGGGCATGCCTATGGCGATGTGGGCAGACCGGCGCAATCGGCGCAATCTCATCACGTTCTCGGTTGGCATGTGGAGTTTGATGACCGCACTTTGCGGCGCCGCCGTACAATTCTGGCAGCTGCTGCTCGCAAGAATCGGCGTTGGTATCGGTGAGGCGGGTTCCAACCCACCTTCGCATGCCATTATTTCGGATCTCTACAAGCCCAGTGAACGCGGCACCGCCATGGCCATTTTTAGTCTAGGCGTGAATTTTGGCATCATGCTTGGCTATCTCATCGGTGGCTGGGTTAACGAATTTTTAGATTGGCGCTGGGCATTTGTGGTCGCCGGAGCACCGGGTTTATTGATCGCGCTGCTGGTTCGTTTCACCATGATCGAACCTCCCCGCGGCTATTCGGACAACATCACGACAAAACCAGAGGCACCGGCCTTTTGGGCAGTTGCCAAATATATGTTTAAACACCGCACCATCCGCAACCTAGTTGCAGCTGGCACGCTCATCAGCTTTGCCGGTTATGCAGCCATCGCCTGGGTTCCGGTCTACCTCCAGCGCGTACACGCTTTCACAACCGGCGAATCAGGCACCATCCTGGCCCTTGCCATTGGACTGGGCGGCGGCATCGGTACCTTTCTGGGCGGATACCTAGCCGACCGCCTAGCCAAACGCAACGAGGGCTGGCGCGCTTGGATTGTCTGCATCGCGGTGCTGATTTATATGCCTTTTGCCTACTTAAGCTACAGCAGTCTTGACGCCTCCTGGGCAGCTGGATGGTTCTTTGTGCCCGCAGCTTTGGGCGGCGTCTATCTGGGCACTAATTTTGCGATGCTACAATCACAGTTACCCGTTGAAATGCGCGCGGTCGGCGCAGCCATTAACTTGTTTGTGCTAAACATCATCGGCCTTGGTTTAGGCCCATTGACTGTCGGCATCATCAGCGATGCCACAGCAGCCACCGCCGGAGTAGACAGCATTCGCTATGGACTTCTAGCAATGATCATCGTTATGTTTTGGGGCGGCCTACATGAATGGCGCGTCGGACAGTTACTGAGTAAAACCAAATGAGTATTTCCCTATGGCCCCGTCTATACACACCCTAATTGCGGATCGAATCGACACAGTAGGAGATGAACTTGCAAAAATCTCCCGAGCAATTCATGCGCAACCGGAACTGGCCTTCAAAGAATATTTTGCCTGCGAAACGCTCACCGATGCGCTTAAGCGACACGGCTTCACACCGCAGACGGGTGTATTCACTCTCGAAACAGCTTTTGAAGCCCAGATTAATTCGCCGCAAGAAGGTCCCACGGTGGCGATTCTTGCCGAATACGATGCCCTACCTGGCATCGGCCATGCCTGCGGACACAACATTATTGCTACTGCAGCTTTGGGCGCCGCATTGGGACTCAAAGCCGTGCAAGAGGTATTACCCGGGCACGTTCGCCTCATCGGCACACCGGCCGAGGAACGCGGTGGCGGCAAAGAATTAATGGCCAGAGCAGGTGCGTTTGACGGCGTCGATGCGGCCATGATGATTCATCCTGCCGGCGTCAATCTTGCCTCCATGCCCTGTATCTGCGTGGCGGAAGTACAGGTGGTTTATCACGGCAAATCTGCTCATGCCTCGGCCATGCCGCACAAAGGCATCAATGCCCTAGACGGTTTATTACTGGCCTATCAGGCGATCTCCAATCTGCGCCAGCACATCCGTTCGAGCGAGCGTATTCACGGCATCATTACTCAGGGCGGCGATGCACCTAATATTGTTCCCAATCAAACAACCGGGGAGTTTTATGTTCGTGCTGCTAATGAAAAAGATCTGGCCAAGCTAAAGCCGCGCGTGCAAGCCTGTTTTGATGCCGGCGCCACTGGCAGTGGATGCAAAGTAGACGTCAACTGGGCCAATGTTGACTACCTAGATTTAAATACAAATTGGCCGTTGGCCGATCAATTTCGTCGTCATGGAGAAAACTTGGGGCGCAAATTTGTACCGTTTGAGCAAGCGCTTAAATTCGGTGCTGGTAGCACCGATATGGGTAACGTCAGCTATCGGGTGCCTTCAATTCATCCCATGTTGGCCGTCGCTCCGCCTCAGGTGGTTATTCATAATCCCGAATTCACCCAATGGGCAGGATCGGAAAAAGGCGATCAAGCGGTCGTCGACGGCGCCAAAGCAATGGCATTGACGACAGCTGATTTCTTTCTGTCAAAGCCACTACAACAGCAGGTCAAGCAAGCCTACGAGATTTCACAAGGGTTATGCTGAAATTTAATTTCCGCGGCTGGGTCGAAACCGCCGTCAGTCAACTCGCCGCCTGCCTCATTCTGCCGGCTTTAGCACTTCCCTGCATCGCCCAGCCCAACTTGTCTGGTACTTACGACGTCGGCACGCTGACGCCACTGGAGCGACCGTCCCAATTTGGCAATCGTCTGCATTTAACCCCTGCAGCAGCAGACCAGATTGCCCTGCGCATGGCCACCGTCTTCGACCAAGACGCTCAAGCAAGCAACCCGAACCGCGCAGCACCACAAAAAGGCACCATCACCCAGGGCTATAATTTGTTCTGGCTCGATCCGGGAAAGAGCGCAACGGAGGTAGCTGGTCAATACCCAACCTCTATTTTGACAAAGCCCGATGATGGGCGAATACCTGCGATGACCGATTACGGCGCCCAGCGAATGGCGCGCTTCATCGCCAACTGGCAAATCTATTGGCGCAAACCAGACCCGACAGAGGGACGAGATGATGGCACAGCGTGGTGGCTCCGGGAGGGCACGGTAGGCCCCTATGACCACATGGAACAGCGGCCTCTCGCAACTCGTTGTATTTTTGGCTCGCGCTCTACCGCAGGGCCCCCCATGCTCCCCAATTTTTATAACAACCACAAGCGCATCATCCAAACCCCGCATCACGTCATGATTCTGACCGAAATGAACCATGATGCTCGCATCATTAGAATGAACACCGACCATCGCCCAAACCACATCAAGACATGGCTGGGAGACAGTATTGGGCGCTGGGAAGGAGATACGCTGGTTGTGGACACCACTAATTTCACCCAAACGCCTCCGTTATCTGGCGCAGATGAACAATTGCACGTGGTTGAGCGCTTTCGCCGCAACAATGACGGCAGCTTAAATTATCAATTTACGATCAACGACAAAACCATCTGGACAAGCGCTTGGGGCGGGGAATATACATGGCGTCCCACTGAAGGTAAGGTCTATGAATACGCGTGCCATGAGGGCAATTATGCTTTAGGCAATATCATGCGAGGCGCACGCCTGCTGGAATCACAACATACACCGGAGAGCCGACATACTTCACAAGCACTGCCCCAAAAGTAAGCGCGCGAAATTCATCCTCGTGTTGCCAAGACAACTATTGTTTTTTGCAGCAACGAGCGCGCTTTCAGGTTTTGTATATGCCGCTGACCAAAGCAACCAATCACAGGTCCGCGCCGACAGAGCACAGCAAGCCGTCGCTTACCGCGCAGACGCGTTGGCACGATGGATCGATAATCTTTTTGACGATCCAACCATTGAGGATGAAGCCAGATCGCGACTGCGCGTCGGCGGGATCATCAAATTCAGCGATCGGGACAGCACCGATTTTAGAACACGCTTCTCGGGCAAGCTACATCTGCCGAGCCTGTCTGAGCGCATCAGCTTAACCTTCAGCGGTAACGAAGAGGAGCTGAACGCCGATGAAGCGGATACTTCTGACATCATTGACGAAGACGATGCCGACGCATTCGACGATCCTTCGTTTGGACTGGAGTATTTACTGAATGATGACCGTGGGCTGCACACCAGTTTTTCTGTCAGTACACGCTTAGACAATCCCTCACTTAATTTCGGTCCTCGTATACGTTACCGGCGTCAACTCAACGAACAATGGCGCGGACGCTTCACCCAACGAGTGCTTTGGGATACCAATGAGGGTTGGGAAACGCATACTCGCCTAAATTTCGACCGCGCATTCGACTCCGGCTATTTTTTTCGCCAATCCTTGCGCACCCAGTGGTGGGCGTCGCGCAGAGACGATACTGGGATCAGGCAAACAGTGAGCAGCGAGTTTATAAAACCATTGGCAGGCGAAGCCGCCTTGAAGTACCGACTCACCTCAGAATTCACTACCCAACCTCGCTCCAGCTGGTCTGAACATCGCGTCAGCGTACATTATCGACAAAATTTTTGGCGTGACTGGGTGTATCTGGAGATCGCCCCGTTTGTTGCTTTCGAAGATAAATTCAACTGGCACCCAAATCTTGGCATCCGCTTACGACTTGACATGATTTTTTCTCAAACAACAGGACAAGAGAGTGTCAATGGTCAATGACACTCCACAGTGGGTATTCGGATACGGCTCACTTATCTGGCGGCCGGACTTCGAATTCATCGAGGCGGTGCCTGCCGCACTCAGTGGCTTTGCTCGCAGGTTCTGGCAAGGCTCTCACGATCATCGGGGGCTGCCCGAGCATCCTGGGCGTGTTGTCACCTTAGTGTCAGCCCCCGGAGAAACTTGCGTTGGTATGGCCTACCTCATCAAACCGGAGATCGTACAGCACACATTTGAGCGGTTAGATTATCGAGAAAAAAATGGTTATGAGCGCTGGAGACATCCGCTGACCCTCCAATGCGGCCGGAGCGTCGACAGTCTTGTCTATGTTGCACCCAAACACAATCCGGCCTATCTCGGCCACGCGGACGCAGACATCATCGTGCACCAAATCCTGCGCAGTGAAGGCCCCAGCGGCTCCAATATCAGCTATTTACTTGAATTGGCGACTGCCTTGCGCAGGCTCAACGCGTGTGACAAACATGTGTTTGAACTAGAGTCACTTGCCCGTTCGATCATGAATAAAGGTAGCCCCTGTGAAAATTTCATTCAGTAATCACCACGAAGCCTTTCGCGAAGAAATCAAAGATTTCTTAAACCGCACGTTGACTGATGAACTCAAACAAGCTGCCGCGTTTTGCCCTGGCACATTTTTAGATTACACGCACAACATGGCTTGGCATAAGCTACTTTACGCCCAAGGCTGGGTGGCACCCGCCTGGCCGAAAGCCTATGGCGGCACTGGGTGGGATTTAATGCAACGGTATCTTTGGACAACCGAAACCAGCTTGGCCGGCGCGCCGACCACGGCGCCAATGGGTTTGGGCATGTGCGGTCCAATGCTTATCGGACACGGTAATGATCGTCAGAAAGCCCATTACTTACCAAGAATACTCTCTGGCGAAGACTATTGGTGTCAGGGCTACTCAGAGCCCACTTCAGGATCTGATCTCGCATCTTTAAAACTCAAAGCCTCGTCGGCCGGCGACAACTTGATTCTCAACGGCTCAAAAATTTGGACAACACACGCGCATTACGCGAATCGTATGTTTATTTTGGTACGCACAAATGATGCAGGGAAACCTCAGGATGGTATTACCTTTTTGTTGCTAGATATGGATTCACCTGGCATCACCGTGGAGCCCATCTTGTTTGCTTCCGGCACCCACGAGGTCAACCAGGTCTTTTTCGACAACGTCTATGTGCCTAAACAAAATATCGTCGGGCAGGAAAATCAAGGCTGGACAGTGGCGAAGTACCTGCTTGAATTTGAACGCGGTGGCGGCGGCGCGGCGCGCTTTCAGATAGCTTTGAATAAACTCAAACTACTCGCAAAATCAACCAACGCCGACGGTCTCAGGTTAATCGACGATCCCGCGTTCACAAACCAGCTGGCGCGAACCGGCGTACAGATCGAATCTATTCAATTCACAGAATTTCGCATAATGGCTGCACTCTCCAAAGGCAGCAGTCCTGGGCCAGAGTCTTCAATGATGAAAACGCTCAGCGCAGACATGGGACAACATCTTAGCGCGCTGATGGTAGAGGCCATGGGCTTTTACGCCAGCGTAGACCAGCCACAGGCCCGCGAGGTTGGTCAGAATATCGCCGCTATCGGGCCTGCCGACGGTATTGCTGCATTTTCTCGCTACTTCAACCTTAGAGCGTCCTCCATTGCCGGAGGCAGCAACGAAGTGCAACGCAACATCATGGCCAAGCGAGTGCTTGGACTGTAAATTAGTCATTCAAAATCCGCAGCACTTATTCAGGAGTAATCACAATTGGCACTGGTAGAACGCACTGACACAGACGGCATCGCGATACTATCCCTCAATAGACCAAATACGCTTAACGCGTTAAGCCCCGCTTTATTCGAGGCATTGCGAGCGCACGTAGACTCAATCGGCGCCCAAACAGAGACGGTAGGCTGCGTTATCTTGCGCGGGGAGGGCCGCTCTTTTTCAGCCGGCAATGACTTAACGGCCATACAAAATGGTGAACGCGCACCAACACCACACTTTCAGGCTGAAACCTTGGATGCAATCGAGCGCTTACCGCAACCGGTGATTGCCGCAGTTCAGGGCCACTGTTATACCGGTTCGCTCGAGCTGGCCCTTGCGTGTGATCTCATGATTGCAGGCGAATCTGCAAAATTTTGTGATACCCACGGTAAATGGGGCATGTCACCCACATGGGGCATGAGTCAGCGTTTACCTCATCGTATCGGACTATTGGCCGCCAAAGAAATGATGTTCTCAGGCCGAGTGATAGGGGGAGCAGAGGCAGTCACCATGGGATTGGCAAACCAATGCGTCGCTGACGCTGAATTGGATGCCGCTGCTGTGGCCATGGCAAGGCGTTTCCTGGCTAATTCCTGGTTCACACTACGTACAGATAAAATGCTCATCAACGGTGGCCTTGATCGGACATTCGCAGACGGCTTGGCTTTCGAGCGGGAAAACAGTCCTGGCGCAGGACCTGATATGGCAGAGCGGTTAGCGGCGTTCAGCAAAACCTAGCGCTTTGTTCAGACCAAACGGACACTCCAATCGGCAACCGCGTAAACGCCGGCAGCGGTCAGGCAGCCTTGCACGTGACGTCCACGAGAGACGTCACGCCAGCTGATGTGGGTATCGCCAAGATAACCTACGCGTGCCACCTGCAACTTTACCGGCGACCCCAAATGACGAGCCTGATTGCGATCAACAAAACCTAACCAAGAACGATATTCATACGTGCCATCACGACGCAAAATACCCACGGTCTCTCCGCGGGTATTGTCATGAAGTTCAATCAAACGTTTGTTGAGCCGGCGGGCTAATACGAGCTGCATACTGTATATATGTACAGCACTTTACTCGATAGTCAACCACAAATATCGTGCAGGGCCATCAATACTGCTCTGATGTCACCGCCAAACTATCGGCTAACCAATGTCATCCATACCACTGATGATTTGACCCACCAGCCCATAGTCCACCGACTCCTCAGCGCTCATCCAATAATCACGCTGGGTGTCATCACTCACGCGAGCAAGCAATTGACCCGTTTGCTGCGCGATAATCCCATTGATGCGTTCTCTCGTTTTTACAATCTCACGCGCATGGATCTCGATATCAGACGCGTCGCCACCAAAACCACCAGAGGGTTGATGAATCAAAAATCGAGTATTGGGTAAACAAAATCGATGCTCTCGGTCCGACGCTAAATAAATATGAGTTGCAATGCTGCCTACCCAACCGGTGCCCACGGTTCGCACAATCGGCTTGATGAAACGAATCATGTCGAAAATAGTATCGCCTGATTCGACATGTCCCCCGGGGGAGCTGATATATATTGTGATGGGGTCGTCTGATTCATAAGCTAACGCCAGCAACTTCTCAGCCGTCTTTCGGGAAACCTCTTGATTAATTTCACCGAACAGCGTGAGCGTTCGATGTTTCATCATGAGCGATTCCATGGGATTCAATTTTTTAGCAGCATCTTCGAGCGCTTGCTCTCCATCCGATGAAGTCATTGGTTTACTCCGTATTTCCAGTACTATGTTTATTGACGCCATAGTGTAACAAGAATAAGAGGAATCCATGCCACTTGCCGAAGAATATACCGCTATGTTTGACCAATTGGCCGAGCAGGAGCCAACGCCGGCGATTTGGGCCATGACCACGGCTCAAGCCAGAGCAACCTATAGCGCAATGCGCCCTACCATCGAGTCAATATCCGTCGGCAGTTGTGAAGATCGCACAATCACCGGCACACTGGGAGATATCCCCATACGAATTTACACGCCTGAAGGAGAAGGACCCTTTGGACTGCTCATGAATTTTCACGGTGGCGGCTGGGTAATCGGAGACCTGGACACGGCAGACGCGGTCTGCCGACAGCTAACAACCCTTGCCAACGTGGTTGTGATTTCTGTCGGTTATCGTAAAGCCCCCGAGGCCCCTTATCCCGCTGCCGTAATCGATGCCTACGACGCCACGCAGTGGGTGAGCGACCACGCACAAGAACTCCGCGGCAACGGGAAATTGGGAGTCACCGGCGAAAGTGCTGGCGGTAATTTATCCGCCGTCGTTTGCCAAAAAGCCCGAGACGACAATGGCCCTAAAATTGATTTCCAATGTCTACTGTATCCCGTCACAGATTGTGACTTCAATCGTGCCTCGTATCGTGAAAACGGTGAAGGATACTTACTCGAAACAAAAACTATGACGTGGTTCTGGGATCACTACTGCGCGGACCACAAACAACGCCAAGAGGCCTACGCCTGTCCGTTAAGGGCTGCCGATTTAGCTCACCTGCCACCTGCCTTGGTGATCACGGCAGAATTTGATCCGTTGCGCGACGAGGGGGAAGCCTACGCTGAAGCGCTACGCGCTGCAGGAAACGCTGCCACCAGCGTTTGTTACGACGGCCTCGTGCATGATTTCATGGCCACCGCCGCGGCCTTTGAGTGCTCCGCGGTGGCGCTAATGGATACCGCCGGTGTCATCAAACAGCATCTCACCCAAAACTAGCTAAAAGGAGATCCCCTTGCTTTACATTTTGATCTGTGAGGACAAACCCAACAGCGAGGCCCTACGTCAATCGGTGCGCCCCAAACATCTGGCCTATCTGGAGCCTTTCGACATACGCTTTGCCGGACCCATGCTGTCCCCGGACAACACCACAATGATCGGTTCTATGATTGTCATTGATGCCACTGATCAAACAGCGGCAGAAACATTTGCCGCCGGCGACCCTTATCGTCAGTCCGGGCTATTCGAAAAAGTGACCATCAGGGGCTTCAAGCAGATCATTCCGCCCGCAAGCTGAGACAACTTCCGCGACAAGAAGCCCCCACAAAGATCAGATCACTCCTAACCTCAGTCGATTCGAGCTTGGGCGTAGCCAGACAGCACCTTTACCCCATGCTGATTGGTAGTCTCCACCACAAGATTCACCAACCCATCCTGGAGACTTTCAACCGTTGCTGTTGAGTTCAGGGTATCCCCTGGCCAAACTTGACTCGTAAATCTCACGCCATATTTGGTCAGGCGGCCATCACCAACATAATTGGTCAACATCCCGCCAGTCATTCCCATCGTGAGCATTCCATGCGCGAATACCGAGGGATATTTGGCAACCTCTACGGTGAAAATTTCATCCGTATGTAATGGATTATAATCTCCAGAGGCGCCTGCATATTGAACAATTTGTGTTCGCTTAAGATCTTCTACAAGACACTCACTGTAGGTATCCCCTACATTCAAATCATCTGCCTTTAAAGCCATATCGCTCTCCTACTGATCTACCGGCCGCTCCGTACGCACCCCTACGCCCCGCGCGGTAATGACTAACTCCCCATTTTGGTCACGATACTCAGTGACCGTTTCAGAAAAGACCAATTTCCCTGATCGTTTCCCTTCTTTTTCCCATGTTTTCCCGGGACCGACAGACGCAGTCAGCACATCACCCGGTTTAACATGACGATGGTATTCAAAATGCTGCTCGGCGTGCAAACCACCGCCGCCACCGCCACCAGATGCGGATCGTGTAATACCTGTAGGCTGCCCACCTGAACCAAACCAAGGCTCTCCAATTTTAGGACGCAAAAAATAATCCGGGTCAAATTGGGCACTGGATTGTGCAAACGTTGGTGGCGCAATCACGGTACCGGGCTCAGTCGTTTTTGCATATTCATCATCATAATAAATCTGGTTATCATCACCGACGGAACGAGCAAACATCATGATGTGACTCGCTTCGACGGGAAATTTTTCCACAGCCATAAGCTTCCCTTATTTGTTGTTGGTATGTTCTCCAGCACAGAGTATCTAATAGGACTGCAAATTGCGCCAGCTTAAACAACTGTTGATTAGCGGCCTTTAAACTCAGGGTCGCGCTTTTCCAGAAATGCCGTAATGCCTTCTGTCTTATCCTCGGTTTGCACCAACGCGCCTTGAGCATACTTTTCAAACATCAACGCGCCGGCAAGACTCGCCTCCATCCCAAAATGCACCATCGCTTTCATCGTGCGCGGCACAAACGGCGCAAATTGTGCCAAATGCTCGGCCATACGGCGCACTTCGGGCAACAATTCTTCGGGTTCCACCAGACGCGTCACCAAGCCGATTTGTAGTGCACGATCAGCGCTAATCGGTTGGCCCATCAGCATCATTTCCATACCCCATCCACGCCCGACAATTCGGGGTAACCGCGCGGTGGCACCACCTCCGGGAATAATGCCCAGTTTACCCTCGGGCGTCGCAAAGCGAGATTTCGGCGTGGCCACCCGCAGATCACATCCCAGCGCCACTTCCAGGCCGCCCCCCATACAAATACCGTCAATCGCAGCGATGGTCGGCTTTGGGGTACGCTCCAGCTTTTCTGCAAGGCCCTGCACAATCGGCTCCAGCGCCTTCTTAAGATCTCGGTTGAGCACCTCGGAAAGATCTGATCCCGAAGCAAAAGATTTACCCCCCGCCCCAGTAATGGCAATGGCACGCACAGCATCATCGGCTGCCGCAGCGTCTACGGCGGCATTGAGCTCATCCAGGGTCGCAAGCGAGATCGCATTATGCTTGTCCGCGCGGTCTATGGTCACAAGCCCAAGGGGGCCTTGGACTTCATATCGTACATTCTCAAACTTCATTTTGTTGGGTTCCGGTTAAGCTTGTTAGTCAGTCTTTGCAAAGCGCTGCCAATTTTTTTGCGCACTTTATCCTCAATATCGGCTTTAGCCCCTTTAATGTCCAATCCCTGTTTGATCGCCGCTTCGTTCACAGCTATCCATATCGGTTTAAACACTTGTTCAGCAACTTCCAATGCCGTTGCACCATGACTTTTGCGGCCGATATCTTGCAAATGCATATCAGGGATATCAAGTTGCGTCTTTCCAAAAACATCTGATTGCATAGACACAACAGCTTGCGTAAAGCTTAGCCGCTCAATCACAAATGTCATTTCATTTTCACTTGTGCTCTCGCTTTGAGAGGCGTCATTCATGTCGCGCTTAGCCGCGGCCAGCGCATCCATCACCACCTGCAAATATCCAAATTACCCCAACAATCCAGGCAAATGGTTTCATAACAATATTTCCTCAGCTTGAACCTGATGAGCGCGCGAGTTGATTGACCAATCAATCATCGCCAAACGGTCGGACAAAAAAAAGCCGCCAGTCTGGAGAGGTGACTGGCGGCTTTAGAAAAAGGCCTTCTCTACTGTCTCAAGAGATTCAGACCTTGGAGTCTAAAGGGGATAGACGCCCTCCTTGCGGAGAGTGTCCCTACTATGCATTGCGAAAGTTACAGGAGAATTTCCAGACCCCTTTAAATTGTGACATTTTGTTTCAAAAATTCAGTTTAATGTGAGCACCTCCCCCTGATGCATCACCGATGCGAATCGTCCAGCCCCGTGCCTGGCACAATTGCTGCACTATCGCCAAACCAAGGCCACTACCACCGGTAGCGGCGCTGCGTGAACTGTCTAAGCGAAAAAACGGCTGAAACACCTGATCCCTAAAGGCCTCAGGAATACCCGGACCATCATCGATCACTTCCACGAGACCCGCATTGAGCACAACTCTGACAGCACCCCCGTGCTGCCACGCGTTAGAGATTAAGTTTATTATTACCCGCCGAAAAGCGCTCGGCGGCAATATTGCGCGATGATCAACTGGAACGCGTCTTTCCAGCACAATGGGCTGTTCAAAGCTGTCGATAACCTCACTAACAAACGAGTACAGCTCGATCTCCTGAGCCACTTCATAGGTGCCTCTGGCGAAGCGCAGTGCATCGCCGATCAACTCGTCCATCGACTCTAGGTTGCGTTCAAAGCGCTCCGTTAACGTCGGGTCAACATTGTCCGGCAAAAGCGCCAGTGCCAGTCTCATCCGAGTCAACGGAGTCCGCAAATCGTGCGATATTCCGGCCAGAAGAGTGGTTCGATTGGCCAGCAGTGTCGAGATTTCTTGAGCCATCGTGTTGAAGTTATGTGCTAACGAAGCCAGCTCTCGCGGCCCGGTTTCGGGCAAAGGCTCAATACCTTCGCTACCGCGAAAACGCTCCGCTTGCTTGGCCACTTCAACCAAGGGCCGTGCAATCCGCTGCACAATAAATAGCGAGGTCAAAAAGACAATCACCGCACCCAGAACAACAATCACAATAGCCACATACAGAGGCTGAATTTCGCGACGGCCTGCCGGAAATCCTATTTGCAATTCAACTCCACTCATGGGCAAATCCACCCACAACAAATCCTCACTCTGCAAAAGGCGCACCGGGGTTCCCAAACGCTTGCTTAATTGGCGCCGTAAAAAATCAAAGTAGCGCGAATAGTTGACCATCTCGAGCAGCGGCTGGCGCGCTTCGCTGATGATTAAATCATGACTCTCGGCCATCTCAAGCTCGAAATAAGGGCGCGCTTCAGGCGGCAGCTCGACCCATGTTTGCGCAGATAACACCAGCATTGCGGCTTCGTCATCAGCAGACTGCTCGGTGATTGGATCAATCACAAAAACGTACAGCGCAAACGTTGCCATCATAACAATCAACAACGCGCCGACAGAGAGAATAAAGCTGGTTCGAGCCAATAGGGTGGTCGGCCCGCTTAAGCGCAAAACGTCAACCATCACCCGTTGGGCAAAACATATAACCCTTACCCCAAATTGTTCGAATATAAACAGGATTTGTAGGGTCTGACTCGATCTTCGAACGCAAGCGAGTCACGCGAACATCAATTGAACGATCAAACGGCCCCCGCTCTGCGCCGGTCAACAAATCTAAAATCCTATCCCTATCTAGCACCTTGTTCGGGTGACCAACAAGAATCGCCAACAAATCGAACTCACCTGAAGTCAGTGGCAGCGTATCCCCATTTTTTGTCAAACGATGCGCCGCCACATCCAGCGCAAAGGCTCCAAACTCAAACGCCGGCGGGGCCTCAGCGGAGGTCATATTCGCCGTCACCTGAGAGCGACGCAACACGGCTCGAACTCGTGCCAACAATTCGCGGGGATTAAACGGCTTAGCCAGATAATCGTCGGCACCCACCTCCAGACCCACAATGCGGTCAATATCTTCCCCTTGGGCAGAGACGATAATGATGGGAATCGAAGAGTGTTTTTTTAAGCGCTGAGCGATTGATAAACCTTGCTCGCCCGGCAACATCAAATCTAGAACCAGCAAATCGACATGATGGTCTACCAAATAGGCATCCATGCTTTCACCCGATTCGACGGTTGCCACATCGAAACCTTGCCGCTCAAAATAGGCTTGCGTGAGCTCACGTAATTCCGGATCGTCATCCACCACAAGCAGTTTAGCGTTGTCGAGATCCACGCGGGTCCTAGGGCGCCCGCCGTGGCTCAGCAGGCTCGATGGATACCGATGCGGCGCTGGCCGGCTCGGAACTTTCTTGCAGACTTGGATCCGGCTGCGTTTGATTTGGCTGCGCTGAGCGCGTCTTGGACCGCTGCTCAAAACCAATGCCAAAAGTCACCTGACTACGCCCTTTGTGACTGGCCGTTTGTACTTTATCAACCCGCACTGTACCCACTTGCGCTACTCTCGGCCGGACCTTCACGACACGCGTTTGCACAACCACAGTACCTTTCGTGTTTTCCCCTAACCGACCATAACGTCGCTGGACACGAATCGTTACTTTGCCGCCTTTTTGGCCAGTCTTTAAACCGTCCTTGGGCGCCGCGGCACTCGCCTTATTCAGCGTCATCCGACGTCGCACTTCAGCCAACAAATCGCGGCGCTGGCTGGGGTTCAATTGTCCCCACTGAGCCGTCAGCTGGGTCAGCTGGACGTCACTTTTTCCGGCTAAATTTTGCGCAGAGAATTTTGAACCGCGCTGGACGTCAGCCAGTTTCGCGGGCAGACCTTGCTCCAACTCGATTGATGACTCAATAGCCTGTGAGGCAGCCAGTGCATAAGGGAGCCACAGCAACGTGACGACGCTGAGCATAGCCCCAGCACCGAGTGTTCGTCTTTGATTGCGCCCAGACATCACAGTCCTGTTATCCTCCCGCTCTTCTCACTCTTGTTGCTCTTATTTTTAGTGCCCAATGGCCCCGGCTCAACGGCATCCCTCACACCGTTGGGCCATTCTCGGGCTATTCTGTTACGCGCCAATTTCTCGGACGTATCAAAATGTTTCTAGCCGGACAATCGAGTGCCTTGAAAGCGCCAAAATACTCAACATATCGGCGCTTCAAAACCAAACTATGCCGACTCAAACAGTCCCGCTGCGCCCTGGCCACCACCAATGCACATCGTAACCACACCGTATTTCGCTTTGCGCCGACGCAATTCACGCAGTACCAAACCTGTCTGCCGCGATCCCGTCATACCAAAAGGATGGCCAATTGAAATGCTGCCGCCCAGAACATTGTATTTCTCATTATCAATATCAAGTGCATCACGGCTATACAAGCACTGCGATGCAAACGCTTCGTTGAGTTCCCATAAATCGATGTCATCGATACTCAGGCCTGCGTTCTTTAGCAATCGCGGAATAGCAAAAACAGGGCCTATCCCCATCTCATCGGGCTCGCAACCGGCAACTGTGAACCCGCGATAGATTCCCAGCGGTTCTATCCCCAACTGAGCCGCACGCTCCGCACTCATGAGCATGGTCATCGATGCGCCATCAGACAACTGGGAGGCATTACCTGCAGTTACGCTACCGCCTTCCTCAAACGCGGGCGGCAACGCCGCGAGAGCTTCCAGCGTGGTGCCCGGTCGGTTGCATTCGTCGCGATCTACCACAACATCGACATAGCTCTCTTCGCCAGTCGCCTTGTCTACTTTGAGCATATTGGCTTTCATCGGCACAATTTCTTCACCGATTTTGCCCGCCGCTACCGCCGCCGCATAGCGCTGTTGACTTTGCAGCGCGTACTCGTCCTGTTTCTCGCGAGTCACCTGATAGCGTCGAGCAACAACCTCAGCGGTATTGCCCATCGCCATGAATATGTCAGGCTTCTCCTCCAGCAACCGCTTATTCTGCTTTGCCTTTCCTGGCTCCTGACGAGTGCGCATCGAGATTGAGTCCACGCCACCGGCAATGGCCACCTCGGTTTGCCCCGAAGCGATTTGGTTTGCCGCCATTGCAATCGACTGCAGCCCAGAGGAACAAAAACGATTAATTGTCACACCCGCAGCGGTCACTGGCAGCTTAGAAAGAATCACGGCCAGACGAGCTAAATTACCATCTTGCTCGCCCGCGTGAGTAGCAGCGCCAACAATTACATCTTCAACTTCGTCGACCCCAACTTGTCCATTACGATCAAGCAGGCTGTCGATGCAGTGCGCCAACATATCGTCCGAACGAGTCATATTAAAACTTCCACGAAACGCCTTCGCGAGGCCTGTTCTAACACTGTCAACGATAACAACATCACGCATGGTCAAGATCCTTTCTGCAATTAATTTATACGCTTCCTTCTAAGATGGTACCCATAACTGCGGCTGGACGCTACCATGGAGAATGACGGCTCCGGCCGCGCCGGCGTCAGATCGTTAACCCGCTTTCAAGGAGCATAGCCAATGGCCCAGTTTCATGAACTTTCAATGACTTCAATTGACGGAAACACTGTAGATTTCGCCAACTATAAAGGCACTTTGTGCCTCGTCGTAAACGTCGCAAGCCGCTGAGGACTTACACAACAGTACGCCGGGTTGCGTACATTACAGGCAGATTATCAAGATCAAGGCTTCACCGTTTTGGCATTTCCTTGCAATCAATTTGGCGCTCAGGAGCCTGGCAGTAACGAGCAGATTCTCGCGTTCGCAAAAGAAAAATACGACGTCAACTTCCCGATGTTTGAAAAAACCGACGTCAACGGCGCTCGGACTTGTGATCTGTTCAAAGCCCTTAAATCGGGATCACCTGGAGACGACGGCAACGAAGCTATCGGCTGGAACTTCACCAAATTTCTTGTTGGACGAGATGGCAATGTGATTCAACGTTTTGGACCACAAACCACGCCAGAGGAAGTTGGCAAGACGCTCGCCGCCCTTTTGGCTGCACAGTGAGGCAAATTCATGTCTGAGCACGTTCTGCTGAGCGGCTTATGTTTCGCAGAGGGGCCCCGTTGGCGCGACGGCGCCCTGTGGTTATCAGATATGCATGCGCAACAGGTGATCCGCGTAACGCCTAACGGCGAGCGCACGACCATCGTAACGCTAGCAGATGATCAACCCTCGGGATTGGGCTGGCTCCCTAACGGAGATTTACTGATCGTCAGTATGACTCGGCGGCAGATTTTACGATTTGACGGCAATAACCTGGCTGTCCATGCAGACCTAAGTCACCTTGCCAGTGGCCACTGCAATGATATGGTCGTTGACCTCAACGGGCGCGCCTATATTGGCAACTTCGGCTTCGACCTGCACAACAATGCAAAACCCAAACCCGCCGAATTAATACGCGTCGACCCTAACGGCGGGATTTTCCTCGAAGACGATGATCTGATGTTCCCAAATGGCAGTGTGATCACGCCAGATGGCAAAACCCTGATCGTCGCCGAAACGTTTGCCTCGCGGATGACCATGTTTGACATCGCCAACAACGGCGCCCTGACCAACAAACGGATATGGGCGCAACTCCCACGCCCGGCTGTCCCTGATGGCATTTGCCTTGATGAAGCAGGCGGAATATGGAGCGCCTCGCCCACCACTAACGAGTGCATTCGCCAGCTTATTGGGGGGGAAGTGACACATCGCATCGCATTGGAGCGCAGCGCATATGCCTGCATGATCGGAGAGGAAAATCTCTACATCCTCACATCGGGTGCATCACATCCCGATAAATGCCGCACCCTGCGAGACGCCGCTGTGCAGGTATATCCTGCCCCATACCCTGCAGCAGGGTGCCCTTAACCATGCGCGGCGCGCGCCTGCGCAGCAAGAACTCTCATCAACGCAAGCCTACGTTAAATTTAGGATCCCACATGGACCTCACCCGAAGCGCATTAGCCGCCAGCCTCCTAGTCATAGTCACCAGTGCTTCAACTGGATGCGGGTACGGCGACGTCACTGGACCTACAACCACCGCGCCATCAAAGTACACCCCAGCCGCCCTTTTGGATAAGATTCAGTCCGTTGCTAAAGTAAGCGTTTCAGCCGAAGGACGGATCAGCAAGGCGCCAGACATAGCCTACCTGCGGACCGGGGTTAAGACGCTTGGCGTAACCGCGGCAGAAGCGATGGCTGCCAACCGCAGCGCGATGAACAGCATTTTTCTCGCTTTGGAAACCGCGAGCATTCCTGATGCAGACCTGCAGACATCTCATTTTCTCCTGCAACCCGACTATGATTACAACAATCGCCGGCCGGGTGAAGCACCTCGTCTGGTCGGCTATACCAGCTCCAATGAATTGACCGTCACCGTGCGCAACTTAAGCCAGCTCGGTACCATCATCGACACGCTCATCAACGCGGGTAGCCAGTCGTTCTCTGGCATAACGTTTGCGCTTGACGACGACAACCCCGCCCGCAATGAGGCACGTAAGCAAGCGGTAGAGGCGGCTAGCGCACAAGCGGCCCTTTATGCCGATGCCACGGGCCACCGAGTGGGGAGCCTGCTCAGCTTGTCAGAAGTTAAAAATTACGTCTCAGCGCCCAAGATGACCGCGGGGAGATTTGCAGCAGCGCAAGTGGACGCCACCCGTGTCGCCGAAGGCGAACTCACATTCTATGCAAGCGTTGATGCGGTTTTTGAGCTCATACCGAAGTGAACCCACCGTCATGCTAGCGCAATGGTTGCGCCACACATACGGTCAGCCTGAACTAGGCCAGGAAGATAGGTGATACCAGTGCTATCGCAATTAGCAAGCTTGGGAACACTATTTGTGGATTGGTCGTTAACCAATATTTCATGTCTAAATTCTCCATCAATACGTTGTAAACGGGCTGCTCTGGCTGACCGTTGCTAAATTTTGCGACACTATACTCATGCGATTGTGACTACCCTGTGAACACGGTCACAAAGCGCGCTTTTCGGTTTATGAGACAGCGGTTGATTGCTTTGAGATCAATCAAAAGCTCGCGCCGGCGGACGCCCTATGCCGACAATCCCTCCTTGGAAAGTTGCAGCGCCTATTGCTAGGCGCTGCATTCCCAGAACGCTGCAGGCGGGGATGCCTTCACTTGGAGAGGGGAGAGGTATGAGTAGATAACATCTACACAGCGTTCCGAAAACTTTCAAATCAGATTTACGACGCAGAGCGATTTGTGCCACTTTTACGCCATAAGAAGTTGTTGTTTTGCTTGCGCTTTGTTTCCTTTTCTTGCCAAACACACTAAAGTGTTAGCAAATTGCGTGCCAAAACAAAAAATGCGGCGTAAAACGCTGATTCATGGCTGTATAAATGCGCAAGGCGCCAAAGCGAGCATCAAGAAAAGCAAACCCTTGCACCAATTGCGATCACCCAGCCCTGAAAACGCCCCTTTTTAACTCACGCCGTGGGCCTTATCCACAATCGACTGCAGGCCGTTGCTACCGCAGTGCAACCCGAGCGACTTTAGATAATTTACCACGTCTTTGTTGCCCACAATCGCAGCTGATGCACTTTGATCCAGCTGCGTTTGCCATTTCAAATCGGGGCGTATCTCAGACTGACTTACGACCTGAGCATGCGCAGTCTTTATCGTTCCATGCAAATTCGACTCGCCAAAGCGCAATTGCGCCGGCTCAAAAGACAAACCGAATCGCGGCATCAAGCGCGTCAGCATAGACTGGGTATCAAATACCATGTCGCGATACGTTACCACCGCGTGGGGGTATCGGGTGCGGGCAATAAACTGGCTAATCTGACGATTTTCTCTCAACCATTTATAGGTAAAGACCGTCGACCAATTGCCCAATAGAATCCGTACTGCTCGGGATGGCACTCGTTTAGCTACTCGGATTCGCTGGGTGCGGCGCTGTTTGGCCGCGCCGTAGGTATTGAGCCAACGCAAAACCAAGGCTCTGGGATCTCTGAGAAGATGTACAATCCGCAAATCTAGCCTTGATCCTTGCGCCACCTGTTCAACCCAGCGAATTTTCTTCGAATTGTCGATGATCACCGGTGCAGGGATCGCCAATTGATCCCGAATACGCTGCTCAATAACCTCATGCCAACGCGAGATCGGCAAGCCCTCCAGATCAGCAAACAACGGTGAGGTCGTATACTGCGACACCACAGGCGCAGAGGTATCCCCCGCCACTAACTGGGTATATCGATGCAATTCTCCGACACCGACACAGGCCGAATGGGAACTGAGCAAATGCGACAGAAGGTGTGAACCGCTGTAATTGGTGCCTAGTAAGATCACCACCCGATTCATTGCATTTGTATCCGATCCATCTGACCAATTCTCCATTCCTGCATTGTCCCGCACTCGGACAAAAGACGCCAGCAGCACCTCGCGCCTGCCACCCGAGCTTAAAAGACCGCTATACTCCGCTTTTTCTGATTCTAAAACACAGTACGGACGCCTAAAATGCTTATTCGATGGATTACCTTAATCGCAACAATCTCCCTGAGTTTCTGGGCAACGTCTACTTGGGCGCAGTGGACACTGGATAATGACCGTTCAAGATTGAGTTTTATATCGACAAAAGCTGGCGACATCGCGGAAGTCCATTACTTCAAGAATTTATCCGGCACGCTACTGGAAAGCGGTGACGCCCAAGTTTCAGTCAAGCTTGCCAGCGTCGAGACGCTGATACCCATCCGCAACCAACGGATGCAAACGTTCCTTTTTCAAAGCGACATTTTTCCTGAAGCCACCCTACGCACAAATGTCGACCCTTTGATTCTCTCGGGCTTCAACGCGGGTGACACCCTGCTTTTCAACACCGACGCCACCTTAACGCTTAAAGATAAGACCATACCCATTAACCTCAATACACTGGTTGCAAAATTAGACGGTGAAACATTGGTCATCAGCAGTCTCGTACCGATTATTCTTACTGCCCAGGACACCGGGTTAACACAAGGCATCGAGAAGCTGCGATCACTGGCGGGCTTGCCTAGCATCAGCCAATCCGTTCCAGTCAGCTTCGTCCTCACTTTCCGCAAACACGGCCCGTAACCTGCGCACCGGCCAGCCCTGAGCCAACACGAAACACCACATGACGTATTGGCGCTTTTACTGGCCCTTAGCACTCACGGGCATGGGCATGGTCTTGTCCATTCAATTTCAGAATGCAACCTTAGCTCGATACCCAAACGCGGTAACTGAACTGGCCGTACTTGCACTGGCTTATGGCGTATTTGGCTTTTTTAATGCCAGCTTGCAATTCATTTCACAACTCGCCAACGTTTTTGCACGCAGCCGGCAGGCGAACCGCAAAACGTGGCAGTTTGTGGTCATGACCAGCATCACGGTCATGTTGCCTCTGTTGATTCTGGCGAGCACCACTTTCGGCAATACGCTTATCAGTGGGGTGTTTGACTTATCTGGTGAACTCAGTCGACGCGTGACCAGCTATTTATTCATGATGTGCCCATTAATTTTGCTGAACGCTCAACGCCATTTTCTTAGCGGATTATTGATTCAGGCTCACCTCACTGGATGGGTTACCGTATGCAATTTCGTCTATTTAGCCAGCGTTATCGTCTTTTTGATCGCTGGATTCACGCTGGACGGCACCCCAATGATAGTCATTGTTGGTGCTGAACTTACCGGAGTCAGCTTGCTCAACGCTCTGCTGTGGCTAGTGAAGAATCAACACTATGAACCACCACAAGAGATCATCACGGAAAAAATATCTTTTCAAACCTTGTTTGAGTTTTTTGTTCCAGTGTCGACCACGGGTGTCATGTTTGCGCTGAGTCGTCCAGTGTTGTTCGCCTTCGTCGCTCGCACGCCTGATGGCCTTTTGACCATTGCCGCCCTGCGCATCGCTTTTGACTTCAGCATGATCTTCCAACAAGCCGCAAACCAATTCCGGCATTTTTTCATTAGTTTTGGTTTCGACGATCTGGTGGGTAAACAAAAATTCATGCGGCAAATCGCAATCGGCATTACCGCCATTATGCTGGTTTTTAGTCTGACCCCACTGGCTAATTGGCTCTGGGGAGATTTAATGAACGTACCCAACGGGTTGATCGAACTGGCAATTGAGGTGCTCTTGGTCATGTGCCTTATGCCCACAGTGATCATCTACCGGAACTATTTCCACAGCAGATTGATGCATTTACGCCAAACCTCCAGCATGGCCTACGGCAGTACCGTCCGCGTTCTGGGCATATTTGCCGCCGCAGGTCTATTTCATGCGCTGGACTGGCTAAATCACATCAGCGCGGCAGGCATTCTTATTTTTGGCTTCTTGATCGAAGCTTTTATCGCACAACAGGCTAACCGGCGCCTGAGCCAAGCAGCCAAAAAAACCTCGACCCAGAGCTAAACCGAAGCAAATCCCAAGGTATACTGCAGGCTCACTAGCACAGATCACTATTCATGCTCGGACCCACTTCACACAGTTATTTCTCGCAGCGACTTCGTCTTCATTATGTTGACTGGGGCAACCCTGAGGCGCCGCCGATGATTTTAATTCATGGCGGCAGAGATCATTGTCGCAATTGGGATTGGGTCGCTGAACACTTTCGCAATGACTATCACATCATTGCACCAGACCTGAGGGGGCATGGTGACAGCGAATGGATGCGCGGCGGTTCGTATAACCAGATTGATTATGTCTACGACATCGCTCAGCTGTTGGACCAAAAAGGCATGGCGCCTGTCACGGTCATAGGCCATTCTCTGGGTGGCTCAATTGCACTCCTGTACACCGCACTTTTTCCGCAGAATGTCAGAAAACTGGTTGCCATAGAAGGCATGGGGCCACCCCCAGCGATGATCAAAGCCCGCATCAACCAATCTTTAGGCCCACGTGTTCACGATTGGATGGCAGACTTGCGCAAACTTTCTGGCCGCCTCGTGCGACGTTACGCGACATTAGAAGATGCCTTTCAGCGTATGCAGACGGAAAATCCACATTTATCCAAAGAACGAGCCCGGCATCTAACCATTCACGGCAGCAATCAGAATGAAGACGGCACCTACTCGTGGAAATTTGACAACTACGTCCGCGCCTTTGCGCCAAGCGGCATTCCCTTTGAAGATATTTGGGCGATGTTCACCGAGATTACCTGTCCGACGCTACTGGTGAGAGGTCTAGAATCCTGGGCCAGTGATCCCATCGCTGACGGTCGAGCCAAAAACTTCTCCTGTCCTTTGGAGGTCGCCAGCTTCGCCGATGCCGGCCACTGGGTACATCATGACCAATTGGAAGCTTTTGTTGGTCGCACGCGTGAATTCCTTGAGGACTAGTTCTTGAGCACCCGCGCGGCAGAATTTCATGCCAATCAATGGCAGGGGGTGTTTTACCTGACCGGCGGCGGCATTTCCTTGCTCGCAGAACTACTTGAGACACCCGGGGCCTCACAGAGCGTTCTGGACGCACAAGTGCCTTATGCTATAGGCGCCTTGACGGACCTACTTGGACAGGAACCGGAACAGGCATGTTCATCAACCACGGCGCGACAACTGGCTATGGCCGCTTATGAGCGCGCACAAGCGCTCGGCAACAGAGAATTATTTGGTCTTGGCTGCACCGCCAGCCTGGCCACCGGCCGCATCAAAAAAGGACAACATCGCGCACATTGGGCCGTACAGACTGCCTCGGACACGTTCACCTTCAGCGCAACCTATGACAGCGATCGAAGCGGCGAGGAGTACGCGCTGTCGAACCATATTTGGCAGTCTCTACAGCAATATATGGGCAACCACCCAGACCAAAAGGTGGACCCCGGCGTTACACAGATGCACGCCAGCGCAACCCCTTCTCTACAAAAATTGCTCAACCCCGAACCATTTTCGCACTGTTTTGGACACCCCGTTTGCAGCCTATTATTTCCAGGCTCTTTCAATCCCATTCACGAAGGGCACAAGGAGATGTTACGCGTGGCTCAAGCGCTTACCGGGCTCGAGGGTGCTTTTGAATTGGCCATCAAAAATGCAGACAAGCCCAGCCTCGATTATCTGACGCTAAAAGAGCGCCAGGCAGACCTGCACGGCGCCTCTCTGTGGCTCACAAATACGCCAACATTCGACGGCAAAGCGCAACTGTTTCCTGGCGCAACTTTCATTGTGGGTGTTGATACACTGGAACGCATAGGCCAGTTACGCTTCTATCAAAACAATGCTGACCAATTCGACCGTGCCCTTGCTTGTTTTGAACAACAGGACACTCTATTTCTCGTATTTGGTCGACAACAAGACTCCAAATTTAAAACCCTAGAGGATTTGCAGCTTCCTCACACTCTCAGACAACGATGCACCGGTGTCCCGCAGGATAAATATCAAAATAACATTTCATCCACGCAAATACGGCAACAACAGCGCCGCCAAAACCGCAGTTCGGATCACTGACACCACCGATCGCGCTGGAATAAAATAAGCCAACAAAAAACCGCCATTACCGCATGCATGATCATTCCGGCCATCTGAGTACCTGCGACTGCCAAAACAATAAACAACGCAGTATGAAATGTAGCCAGCATCCCCATCACAGAGCCAACCGCTGCGGCATCGTCGCGATAGGGCCACAACCAAAAAATCGCAGTCGCGATTGCGAAGGCCGCAAAACCATAAATCATCGACCACTCGCTCCCGGCCGGCCGATTTTCAGCAAAAACACCTACCGGTGACGAAAAAATTAAGCTGACGGCCGCTAATCCTTCGATTAACAAATTTAAAACCAATACAGAAATAAAAAACCTACGCATCTTTATTCTACCTATTCAATCTAGAAGTCTTACTCACCGGACCTACTTTCAACCTGCGAATTGAACCATTTCACCCTCGGGTCAAATTAAGGTCTTCGGTTCGAATCACCGTTTTCCACTTACCGCGTTCAAATCGCCACAGCAACATCGCGCCTTTGACCAAATAATCACCCACAAGGGCAGCGTAAACGTAGACAACGGGCAATGCCAAGTACACCGCCAAAAAAGCCAGGCCGCAACGCATAACAATTAATCCGACGATCGTAGCGCGCAGTGGGAACCGCGTATCACCCGCCCCGCGCAATGCACCCCCAATCGTAAATTCAACCGCCATCAGGGGCATAGACGCACCAAGAATGTAGATGAACTGGACGGTGTAGGCGATGGTCAGCTCTGCGTCGCCTAAGAAATACGTTGCCAGCTCTTGCGCAAAAATAATCACCAACAGGCCTAAGGAACCCATTGAAATAATCGCAAATAGCAACGCAAGCCAACCACTGCGCGTTGCACCTGCATAATCATTGGCCCCCAGATGCTGACCCACCAACGTTGATCCAGCTATCGAAAAACCAAACCCAACGGTCATACATACGGCCAACAGGTTGACGCCAATGTTATAGGCTGCAAACGCTTCAGTGCCGTAATAGTTACCGATGAGCATCAAAAAGATAAAAAAACCAATCTGGAAAACGCCCTGTTCCAGAGCCGCCGGATAACCAATGTCTAGCAGTTGTTTTAAACGTGCGCGCCGCCACCAACCACTGGCAACGTGTTTGACGCGAAATTTTTGTTTTATCCACATCAGCATAAGCACGCCAACGCCAATGCTGAATGAAATGCCTGCAGCAATCGATGCACCGGCCACACCCATCTCTGGCATGCCCCAGCGTCCATAAATAAACGCATAAAGCAGCGGAATATTCATTATGTTGACCCCAACGCTCATCCACAGCGGCGTCCAAGCATCACCTGAGGCACGCAAAGCTGCACTGAGAATAAACATCGCTGCAAAAACCACGTTGAAAGCAGACAACCACCTAATGTTTAGGCTGGCCATCTCCAAGGTGACTTGATCAAGCCCAAACACAGACGCCACAGGCGTAGCAAACACAATACCCAACACCGCAATGAAAAGTGCAATAACACCTCCCAGAACCAACGATGCCATGGTTACTCGGCTGGCTTCGCGATAATCACCTGCTCCCCATGCACGAGCAACCAGCGCCGTCGTGCCTGCGCTCACGGCCATGAGTATCGCCTGCATCGCAAAAAAAATTCGTTGCCCCGCGCCCACCGCTGCCAGCCCTTCGGCACCCAAATCAGCAATAAATTTAGTCTGGACCATCCCCACAACCGTGTAGGACAAGTTGCCTAATATTGACGGAAGCGCTAGTTCCCAGATGCCGGGCCGCTTGCCCGCCGCTGGCAAGAAGTCGAGTTCATCAGTTGCAGTGCTGTCTTTGTCTTCAGAATTTTCCACGGATATATGATTTGCCTTTGTCTCACTGTTACCATCTACTAGTGTCGCAATCTACGGATCAATGCTCGTGACCACACATCGCTGCGATGGCTTGTTTTTTTCCCAACCACCCATGCTCTTGCAGCAACGGGTCACCGGTGGCTCTTAACGTGGCTCAAAAAAAAAGACATCTGCCGACACAATGCACAATCGGCATAACTTTACCCTCTTTGAGAGGTGCACGAACGAACGCAGTATTGACCCGGTCAACGCTGTGAACATGTGGATTATCCATCCACTTTGCATCAGCGGTCGTGCATGGTACAGGCAATCTCGACTCGACAGAAGAAGCCTCGCAAACGATGCAGCGGGCATCTCTTTTTAAATTCTTCTCAATTAATTCAAGGAAACAGCAATGGATACAGGAAAATTAGGCGTTTGGTACTTTTTCGACGGCCTTTCATCAGCAGACACTGCCGCCAATGCCCAACGCATAGAATCGTTGGGATATGGCACGTTGTGGATTCCCGAAACTGTGGGAAAAAGCCCCACGGTACTGGCCTCCTGGTTACTAGCGAACACCCAGACCCTCAATCTTGCCACAGGCATCATGAACATCTATCACCGCGAGCCCGGTGTTACCCTGCAGGCGCAGAAGAGCCTTGCAGAACAGTCAAATGGGCGCTTTCTGCTCGGCATGGGCGTCTCCCACGCACCGATGGTTGAAGGGGTAAGAGGCTTAACATACGGCAAGCCCGTTGCCACCATGCGTAAGTATCTCGCCGCCATGAAAGCATCACCCTACATGGGGTTTGCACCGGCTGCTGAACCGCCTACAGTCATTGCCGCCTTAGGGCCAAAAATGCTTGAGTTAGCGGCCACGGAGTGCGCCGGTGCGCATCCATATTTTTCTTCGCCGGATCACACCGCCATGGCGCGCGCAATCATGGGACCTGATCCGTTATTGTGCGTTGAGCAAAAAGTGATTTTAGAATCTGACCCAGAGAAAGCCAGAGCACTGGCCAAGCCCGTGGCAAAAATATATTCAAGTCTGCCTAACTATCGCAACAATTGGCTGCGCATGGGGCTTAGCGAGGACGACATCAACCACCTCAGCGACAAATTCATCGATACAACCTTTGCCTGGGGAGGACCAGAGACTATCCAAGCGCGAATTCGCGAACATATGGATGCGGGTGCCTCACACGTATGCATTCAACCGGTCAATCCAAATGGCAAATTTGGCGATCTGCACTGGGATTGTCTGGAAGCACTGGCCAGCTAAACGCAACTGATGACCTTACGCTGCGCTGCCCATTGTTGCTGTGGGTTAAGCGCAGCTGGCCAGTAACTAGCGTTAAGCACGCGCATCAGCTGAAGGAGTCAAAACTTCCATAGCCGCCGCGGAAAAACAGCAACGGCCCTCTCGTTTGATCTTCGATTCTAAAGTCCCGAACCCGTCCGAGGGCAATTGTATGGTCCCCCGCATCGTGCTCGGCTACAAGATCACAATCGATAAACCCCAAGACATCCGCGATCACCGGCGAACCCGTAACCCCCCCTCGCCAAACCACATTTTCGAATTTATCTAACCCTGAACGAGCCATTACATCGCAAACGTCTTTTTGATCTGCCGCAAGAATATTGACACAAAAACTGCCGGAATCCCGGAGCTTTGGCCAACTCGCCGAACTTTTACCCGGGCATACAGCAATCATGGGTGGATCTAACGACACGGAAACAAAGGACTGGGCCGCGAATCCTGAAGGCACACCATCTACCACACCTGTCACAATGACGACCCCCGTACAAAAATTACCCATTGCGTCTCGCAACATTCGACTGTCAAATTCCGCCATCATCACCCCAAAATTTTATCGGTTGCGGCACAACTGGGTGCCATGTCGGACTATACCCGATACAACTTGGTTTGCTGAATCGAGTTTGCTTAAATAGCCAGTTGTGTTTTCCACGATCCGTTGACAAGAGGCTCCCGATGACTGATCTCGCTAAATTCCGCGCTGAAACCCGCACGTGGCTGGCAGAACACTGCCCACCAACCATGCGCACACCCACCCCGGAAGAAGAAGTTATATGGGGCGGCAGGCAGCAACAGTGGATCAACCCTGAATCACGAGTCTGGCTAAATAACATGGCCGACCGCGGCTGGACTGTCCCGCGCTGGCCAACCGAATACGGCGGCGGCGGTCTCTCTGCCGATGAAGACAAAATTCTTCAAGAGGAACTCCGACGCATCAAAGCGCGTTCTCCGCTACAAAGCTTTGGCATCTGGATGTTAGGCCCGGCACTCCTAGAATTCGCCAGCGAAGCTCAAAAACTCCAGTACTTGCCTGAAATTGCGAGAGGAGAAATACGCTGGTGCCAAGGCTACTCAGAACCCGGCAACGGCTCCGACCTCGCCGGGCTACAAACCAAAGCAGAGGATCAAGGCGACTTCTATTTGGTCAACGGAGCCAAGATCTGGACGTCTTATGCTGATCAAGCCGACTGGATTTTCTGTCTCGTACGCACCGATCCTGCCGCACCCAAGCATGAGGGAATTAGCTTCTTACTTTTCGACATGAACAGCCCGGGAGTCACGACCAGCCCCATACGACTCATCAGCGGGGCCTCTCCGTTCTGTCAAACGTTCTTTGACGATGTCAAAGTCCCCAAACAGCAACTGATTGGCAATTTGAATAAAGGCTGGACCATCGCCAAGCGTTTGTTGCAACACGAGCGTCAAATGGTTTCCGGCATCGGTGGCAACTCGGCGCTCGGCGGATCCGGCACCCAGCTGGAGCACGTGGCCAAACAGTACGTCGGCGAAATGGAAGGACAAATCGCAGACCCGGCTATCCGCAGCGGCGTCACAGAACACCGCATGAATGACAGCGCATTTCGTTTTACGCTGGCACGCGCTGCGGAAGAAGCCAAGACCGGCAATAGCGATGGCCACCTGGCGTCCATGTTCAAGTACTACGGCACCGAGCAAAACAAACGTAAATATGAGCGCATGCTGGAAATCATGGGCACCCAAGCCGTCGGTTGGGGAGGACCGGGTTTCGACGAACGTGAAACCAATATCACAGGACAGTGGCTACGCTCCAAAGCAAATTCGATAGAAGGCGGCACCAGCGAGGTACAACTCAATGTCATCGCTAAGCGAGTTTTAGGCTTGCCCGATTAACCTCGGCGCGGCCAACTCGGGTGGCCACCGTAGCACTTAAAGCATTGAATTTTTAACACAATGCACCATTATAACGTGACGCTCACTCTATCAGTAAGGTCACCATGGAACTCATCATCATTTTGGTTGTTGCGGCCATCCTCGGCTTTTGGATCGCTGCCATATACAACAAGCTGGTTACCCTAAAGAACCGCTTTGAAAATGCCTTCGCACAGATTGAAGTGCAGCTTAAAAGACGCTACGACCTGATTCCTAACCTGGTCGAAACAGCTAAAGGGTATATGAGCCACGAGCGAGAAACGCTTGAAGCAGTCATCTCAGCACGTAATCAGGCAATGGCGGGGCTGCAAACGGCAGCTGACGCACCCGGAGACCCAAGCGCCATGCAGGGATTAGCAGGTGCCGAGGGCCTTCTGGGCAGTGCTATGGGGAGGTTAAACGTTGTCATGGAGGCTTATCCCGACCTCAAAGCCAACCAGAACATGATGCAACTAACCGAAGAACTCACCACCACAGAGAACAAAGTTGCCTTTGCCCGCCAGGGCTACAACGACCAGGTCACCACCTACAACATTTATCGCCAATCTTTCCCGCCCATTCTATTCGCCAATTTATTCGGGCATAACAATGACGCTGAGCTATTGGAATTTGAAGATTCAACGGAAATACAAGCCGCGCCCAGCATTTCTTTTACCTGAACGTCGCACTTGAAAATCCACACACAATGCATAGCCCGCTCGGCACGCGGACAAGCAACAGCAGGTAGATTGATCATCACGTGAATTTTTTTGAAGCCCAAGACAAAGCCAAACGTAAAACGGGGCAACTGACCCTATTATTCGGCGCCGCTGTATTCGCTCTTGTACTGCTCACCAACATACTCGTTGCGCTAGCACTTGGATTCACAGGTACTCAAGCCGGTTTGAGTTTTAGCCAGACACTTGCCAGTATCCCCGCGGATAGCTGGCTATGGATAAGTTTTGGTGTCATCGGCATCGTAACCGTGGCAAGCCTGTATAAATATATGAGTATTCAGGCAGGCGGTCGCGCCATCGCCGAAGCGCTTGGCGGCACCCTGATCCATCAAAATATTCGAGACCCGAAACAACGGCAATTATTGAACGTTGTTGAGGAAATGGCCGTCGCTTCGGGTGTTGCGGTACCGCCGGTCTATCTCATTAACGAATCCAGCATCAACGCATTCGCCGCAGGTTTTGGTATTGATGATGCCGTCATTGGCATCAACCAAGGTACTTTAGACTGTCTGACTCGTGCAGAACTTCAAGGGGTTGTCGCGCACGAGTTCAGTCATATCCTCAACGGCGATACCAGTATCAATCTGCGCTTGATGGCCATTTTGCATGGCATCTTGTTTATCGGCATGCTTGGCTACGCCTTAGGACGAGCAGGCGGCATGAGCCGCCGCAACGGTTTAGCTTTAATCGCAATAGGTTTTGGCTTGCTAATAGTGGGTTACGGCGGAACCTTCTTTGGTAATATGATCAAAGCCGCTGTCAGCCGCCAACGTGAGTATCTGGCAGATGCCTCTGCGGTTCAATTCACCCGCGACCCCAGCGGTATTGCCGACGCATTGAAGAAAATTGGAGGTGCCGCCGCGGGATCAACCATGACCCATCCCGCCGCGGCAGAAATCAGTCATATGTTTTTTGGCGCTGCAACCGTAAAACTCGCCTCAAGTGCTATGGCTACACACCCCCCGCTTGAACAAAGGATCAGGGCCATTGAACCCAATTGGAACGGCCTGTTTACCGAAAGCTCTACCCCACCTGCTGGGCCAGGTTCATCGCGCCAACAACAGCGCAGCGGCACCACGGGGTTTGCAGGTCTGTCTGGCGATACTGCCGTGAACACCAAAGTAACCCCTGAAACAATCGCAACCCACGTGGGCACGTTATCAGACAATAGCCTCGGCAAAGCACAACAACTGATCGCCGGAGTTTCGGCGGGCTTAACTGCAGCAGCTCACGACCCCTTTGAAGCTCGTGCACTCATCTACGCCATGCTAATAGATTCCGAACCGAAACTGGCACAAGACCAAATGACCTTTATCCAGCACGAAGCCGAAACAGGAGTTGCCGCAACCGTTGAACGCCTTCTACCAGAGGTTTTGCAAAGCGACCACTGCCATCTGCTCACCTTGCTGGAGATGAGCATCCCGGCATTAAAAGAGCTTAGCCGCAATCAATATAGAAAATTCTCACAAAATACAGCCAGACTGATCACCGCAGATGGCCACGTGGCCGTCTTTGAGTGGGTTCTTCACCGCCTGCTGGTTAAGGACCTTCATCCTCACTTCGAAGGTCCACAGAATTTGCATGGCCGCATAAAAACCATTCGCAAGGTCGAAGATGAAGCGGCAACATTACTTTCTATCTTAGCCAGCCACAGTGATACCGACGCCAGCCGCCAACTTGCCGCTTATACAGCCGGTGCGAGCACACTGGGTATTCAACGACGTTTCATCCAACAACATAGTTTTGACTATGAACAAATGAACCAATCCTTGGGCAAACTTCGGCAGCTCAAGCCGCTGGTCAAACCCATCCTCATTAAAGGGTGTGCAGCGACCATTCTCGCTGACGGCCAAGTCTCAGCAACCGAAGGTGCTTTAATTCAGGGCATAGCCGCAACCCTTGACTGTCCCTTACCTCCCAGCATCTACGCCGATTCAACCATCACCAGAGCAGGCTAAGCAACACGCGCGGGCTAGGATTCCCGCAATCGTTGGAGCAGCAAATCCTGCATAGAGCGTGGTTTTTTTTTGGCTTTCTTGCGGATGTAGCTGCCGTCAGCTTTCATTGACCATGCCTGCACATTATCCGCCAGCGCCATTTCTATGGTTTCAGTAAATACCCGAGCTTTGAGTGCTGGGTCTTCGATGGGAAAACAAATTTCTACTCGGGAAAAAAAATTTCGCCCCATCCAGTCTGCACTGGACAGATACACCAAAGGATCACCTGCATTTTCAAAACAAAATACGCGCGTATGCTCTAGAAATCGACCGACCACCGAAGTGACCGTGATGTTGTCTGAAATGCCTTTGACATTCGGCCTCAACGCACACGCCCCACGCACAATGAGATGAATTACAACCCCCGCTTGGGACGCCTTATAAAGAGCCCGAATCACCCGCGGTTCAACCAATGCATTCATCTTGGCGTAAATCGCAGCAGGCTTATTTTTTCGAGCACGCTTGGCTTCACTGTGGATATATTTCAGCATGTCCGCATGCAAGGTGAGCGGCGCCTGCAAAATTTTTTGTAATTTGCCTACCCGACCCATGGCCGTAAGCTGTTGGAAAATCCGCTGCACATCAGCAGCCAGTGCAACATCACAAGAAAAAAAACCGTAATCCGTATATCTGCGCGTCGTGCGCGTATGATAATTTCCCGTCCCCAGATGAACGTAGCGGTTCATATCGTCTCCTTCGCGCCGCGTCACCATGCACATTTTTGCATGCGTTTTATGACCCACCACACCGTAAACCACTTGCACGCCGACCGCATGTAACCTGCCAGCCAATTCAATATTGGCCTCCTCGTCAAAACGGGCGCGCAACTCAATCACAACCAGCACCTCTTTGCCCCGAGCCGCAGCCTCTACCAGCGCCTCTACCACTGCTGATTCGGACCCAGTCCGATAAAGCGTTTGACGAATTGCCAAAACTTGAGGATCACATGCTGCCTGACGCAAAAAATTTACAACCGGCACAAACGATTCATAGGGATGATGCAATAAGATTTCACCTTCTCGAATCGCTTCAAACATGCTTTTGTGTTTGCGCACCGAGCGCGGCACTGCAGGCGAAAAACCGATATATTTCAGCCCTGGGCTTTCGATCACGTCGGCCAGCATTTCAAGCTGCGCAAGATCAACAGGGCCGTCGCACCGGTATACTGAGTCTTGGCTCAAACCCAGTTTTGAGGCCAAAAAGTGAATTAAAGACGCTGGGCAATCTGCGGACACCTCCAAACGCACCGCGTCACCGTAGCGCCGTGCAGGTTTTTCGCTCTCCGAAGCCATCACCAAATCGACAATTTCCTCTTCATCCAAAAACAAATGACTATTGCGTGTGACTCGAAAAGGATAACAACCAGAAACGCTCATTCCCGGAAACAACTCGCTGACATAGGCTTGAATGATCGACGCCACAAGCACAAATTGATTTTTTGCAGTCGGCCCCGACAAACGCAAAATTTTTGGTAACGACCTCGGTGTTTGAATTATCGCCTTACCGCTGTTGCGACCAAACGCATCCTGACCCCGCAGCGTGACCATAAACGCGAGACCTTTGTTCATAGGCGGCGGGAAAGGGTGCGACGGGTCTAACCCAATCGGAGAAACAATGGGTGCAATTTCTCGATCAAAAAACCGCTTCAATTCGCTTTTTTGCTGCGCACTCCATTGACCCTGCCGCAGGACAGAAATGCCCTCTAGAGCCATCTGCGGCAGCAAAACCTCCTTCAAGACAGAATATTGCTGCGAAACTAGAGCGGCAGCGGCCAACGCAATGCGGCGCAGTTGCTCTTGCGGACTTAAATTGTCCGGGCCGCGCCGCACGCTCCCGTAGGCTTCTTGATGTTTAAGACGCGCTACACGGATTTCAAAAAACTCATCTAATACCGAGCAGGCAATACACAAAAAACGCAACCGCTCCAACAGCGGCACGCGCTCGTCTTGCGCTTGGGTAATCACGCGGCCAACAAACTCCAACTGTGATAATTCACGATTAATATAGAGCTCGGGATCGCTCAAAGCGCCGTCAGCACTGTTCGTTTGGGTAATCATAAGCCACGATGTTAGCATGCCCGCCTGTTGGAACCTGTTGCAGCGCAACAATACCTCCACAACATTTGTCAGAGGAGCTTCACCCTATGCGTGACGAGGTCTACCGCCACTCTCAGCCGCACATCGTAGATTTTGCCTTTACCGAAGCCGTCGCAGCCGTCTTTCCAGATATGATTCGACGGTCCGTACCCGGCTACGAAACAATGATCCCCGTGACGGGGTTAATCGCAGCCCGACATCTTGGAGAACACCAACATGCCTATGACCTAGGCTGCTCACTTGGTGCAACCACACTTGCCATTCTGCAACACAACAACACACCGACCATTCGCGTAACCGGTTTGGATAACTCCGCCGCAATGATCGCCGGCGCCAGGGACCGAATCACCGATCCGCGCGCCGACTTCGTTGAACAAGACATACTCAACAGCGACGTCACCGGTGCCACCGTAGTTGTGCTCAACTTGGTGATGCAGTTCATCGCGCCCAAGGCACGCCTGCCGCTACTGAGACAACTTCGCGAACAAATGTCTCAGGAAGGCCTTTTGATCGTCTCTGAAAAAGTCGCCCATACCGATCCCTGGCTGCACGACCTTTATGAGCAAACCCACATTCAATGGAAGAAAGCCAACGGTTATTCAGATCTTGAAGTCAGCCAAAAGCGCACCGCTTTGGAGAATGTGATGCAGATTGATACTGAGCAAACTCATCATGCTCGTTTTGAACAGGCCGGTTTCACGCGCGCGATACAGTGGTATCGCTGTATGAATTGGGCTTCGTTCCTAGTCTATCCTTAGACTATGTCCATGCACTGGCCGCAATTACCTAAAGAAATTAGCCACTGGCCGCTGGAAAAAGCCCATGGCCGTTTCAGCACGGCGTATCACGGCGACTTTAATCGGTGGTCGCAGGCGCTTGACAGCCTACCGCCCTTGCAGATCCAAAACATTATATTTGGCGACACCGTAACCGCGTCGGGAATAACCGACCAGACAAAGCTGGCGGATGCATTGCAGCAATTGCGGCCCTGGCGAAAAGGCCCTTTTCAAATCGGTGATGTCAAAATTGATACCGAGTGGCGTTCTGACTGGAAGTGGCAAAGAATAGCCCCGCATTTAGGCAACCTGTCAGGGCAAACCATTCTCGATGTGGGCTGTGGCAACGGCTACTTCGGTTGGCGTATGCTCGGCGCGGGAGCATCACTAGTAATTGGCATAGATCCGACGCTACTGTTTTGCTTACAGCATCTGGCGATACAACACTACATAAAAGACCCCAGAAACTGGGTACTCCCACTTAAGATAGAAGAAATCCCTATCACACCCTCATTTGATCAGGTCCTGAGCATGGGGGTCATCTACCACCGTCGCGATCCGCTCGAGCACGTCCACCAACTTGCGTGTTTGACCCGACCCGGTGGTGGCGTGCTACTGGAGTCATTGGTCGTAGACGCCCCACAACCACTGCAACCCAGTGGGCGCTACGCTCGCATGCGCAATGTCTGGTGTATTCCCACGGTATCTGCGCTACATGACTGGCTCCGCGCAGCCGGTTTGACCGATATCAAGACAATAGATGTCAGCACAACCCGCACCACCGAACAGCGCCGCACCCGCTGGATGCACTTCGACTCACTCGAACAAGCGCTAAATCAAACGGATCATCGTCAAACAGTGGAAGGTCATCCCGCACCCTGCCGTGCAGTGGTGGCTGCACGCAAACCAAGCCATCTTTAGACCGGTGCGATGAAATGGGCTTTGCATCGCTGGCGCAAATTCCCGTGTTAAAAAGGCCCTGCCACCTTCAAGGATAGGGGCGTGTTCGGTTATTTGTGCCGGCCCACTAATCGTCCTATAGTCACAACTGCTGATCACTACACTCCACTATGCTAGTCACATCCGTATATACACAATTTTTTCGCTACCTCACTCTGCTTGCGGCAGGCTTGATTGGCTCGTTCAGTGCCCCAGTTCAAGCCGCCGAATTAACCGCCCGAGAGGCATATGCATTGGGCCAAATTTGTTCGTACTGTCACGCCCGCACGGGCACCACAGCGCCAATCATCGCAGATACACAGCAATGGCAGCGTCGCGCGGAAAATGGCTTCGAAGCCTTAGTACACAACACCGTGGTTGGCATCGGCAATATGCCGCCGCTGGGCACCTGCGGGTACTGCACCGAAACCGAAATTCGCAACCTAGTTAAGGTCATCAGCGGTTTGACACCAGAGGCACTACCACAGAACAGTACGCCATGATTAACCGTCGAAATCTGATTAAAAAATCATTCATCGGCTCATTAGGCACCGGGGGGTTATTGGGTCTGTCGGCTTGTGAAAAGTCATCTATGGGACCGGCCGCTCCGCTGAGTTACGAATTCACCGCTGGCAAGCCCATGCCTTGGATCAACTGGGCAAAGAATCAGGGCTGTTTCCCAGCAAAGCGAATCGCACCGCAAAGCGAAGACGAGCTTTGTGAGCTCTTGAAGGCCAACCACTCAAGCCGAATGCGACCCGTCGGTGCGGGACATTCGTTCAGCGCGATCGTGCCTACCGAAGGCACCTTGATATCAACCGATCTATTAAACGGAATTATTAGCACAGACTCACAAGCGAATACCGCGCGAGTTTGGGGGGGCACTCGACTACACCAATTGGGGCCGGCATTAGACTCTTATGGCCTAGCACTGACAAATTGGCCAGATATCAACTACCAAACTTTAGCGGGCGCAATCTCGACATCTACCCATGGTAGTGGTGCAGCCCTGGGGTCTCTGTCATCCATGGTCAACGAATTGACCATCGCAACCCCCGCGGGTGAGCTGATCACCTGCAGCGCATCGACTCGCCCAGAGCTATTTAATGCTGCACGTTGCGGCCTCGGCGCTCTCGGCATCATCACTCAGGTCAACCTGGACACCACTGCCGCTTTCAACTTGGCGCAAACCACGGCAGTGGAACCGCTTGCGGACGTGCTCAATAACATTGATCAAGAGAAAGAACGCAACCGTCATTTCGAATTCCTGGCATTTCCTCATACTTCACAGGCCTTAGTCGTACGGACCAATCCCATAGATGCGGCAGCACCAATAACCACATTTGGCGAAGAAGACCCAACGGCCATTTACCAAATAAGAGAGGCTTACCAAAAGCTGGGAATTTTACCGCTGGTCGGCGAATACGCGTATCAAAAGGTTATCGACTTTGCCGCGGATGGCGCTGAAACGCTAACATCCGGTCCATCCTATAGCGTACTGACACACGACCGCGTCGTGCCGTTTCGAGAAATGGAATATACCGTTCCAGCCGATGCCGGACCCGCGTGCCTAGAAGAAATTCTCTCCCGAATTGCCCGCAAGAAAATCCCAGTGATTTTTCCTATTGAGTATCGCTATACCCAGCAAGACAACATCTGGTTGAGCATGTTTTGCGAACAGGCGGGATGTTCTATCTCGATCCATCAGTTCGCTGACGAAGATTATCGTGAGTACTTCGCAGAGATCGAACCAATCTTTAGAAAATACGCTGGCCGCCCCCATTGGGGTAAATTACATACGCTGGGTTCCCAGGCGTTGTCTGAATTATATCCTCACTGGGCGGATTTTTTGGCCGTGCGCAATAGCATTGACCCCGCGGGGCGCCTGTTAAACGAACACTTAACTGAGTTATTTGGCCTGACCGGCAACGCCCATGGTTAATCGCCGAGCGTTACTGCTTGGCGGTTTGGCAGCCTCTGGCGCGGGCGCTCTATTTGCCCTGCGTCCAGCAAATCAAGGTGCAGGCGGCCATGCCCCCTACTTTGCGCAGCTCAATACCCTGCTGCGCAAGGCCGGCGAGGGCCATCCAACGATGATCATCGATTTAGAAGCACTCGACCACAACATCCAGATGGTCAAAACCGCCCTGGAATCACGCGACCTGAGGATCGTCGCCAAATCAGTGCCCAGCGCAGCACTCATTGACTACATCAGCCACCGAAGCCAATCAAACAAGCTGATGGCTTTCCACGAACCCTTCCTAAATGCCATGGGCAGATCGACAACAGACATTTTATTTGGCAAGCCTATGCCCATTGCGGCAGCAGCACAATTTTACGATCGGCCCGCGCGGCAGCATTTTGACCCCAGCGAACAGCTGCAGTGGTTAATTGATACCCCCCAAAGACTGGATCAATACGCCGCCTTAGCCAAAAGTAAACAGGTGTCGTTGCGAGTCAACATTGAAATAGACGTCGGTCTGCACCGCGGCGGGATCGGCGATCCGGCAATGCTTTTGAACATGCTCAAAAAGATAGATGACATACCGGAACTCTCATTTAGCGGGTTGATGGGCTACGATCCGCATGTCGTCAAAATGCCTGCACTGATCATTGAGCAACAAACCGAATTTCAACGCGTGCAGCAACGCTATCAACAAATGCTTGAAGTCGCCCGGCCCTTCGGTGATGACTTGACCCTAAACGCGGCCGGCAGTCCAACCTATAAGCTGTGGCAAGAAGTTGAGGGAATCGCTAATGAGCTTTCGGTAGGCTCAGGCTTTGTCAAACCATTAGATTTTGATATCCCCTCCTTAGCCGCACACATGCCTGCAATTTACATTGCCACGCCCGTACTTAAATCGGCACTAGGGACAAGGACAGCAGGAGTAAATTGGGTCGGTGAAGCGCAAAGCCTATGGAACCCCAATAGAGCGCAAACTATTTTTGTCTACGGCGGTTATTGGAAAGCCAAACCGGTGTCCCCTAGAGGCCTAATCACCAACCCCCTGTTCGGACGCAGCAGTAATCAAGAAATGCTCAATGCATCCGCCGCTGTTAACGTTAAAGTTGACGACTATGTCTTTTATCGCCCGACACAAAGCGAATCTGTGATGCTGCAATTTGGTGAAATTTTGGCCGTTCGCAATGGACAGATCCAACATCGATGGAGCCCATTCAGCTGGAGCTAAAACCACTGGCTGCAAGCAAAACTAGCGCACCCGTTGGCCTTTAGAAATTACCGCAGCTATGCTTCGCGTATGGCGGATATCTGTTAACGGATCTTGTGCAAGGATGACTAGATCAGCAACATAACCCGCTTCTATAGCGCCATGCGAATCCTGCAATCCTAAAAACTGTGCCGGCCGAACGGTCGCTGCGCTGAGCGCTTGAAGCGGACTCAATCCCGCTTGAACCAGACGTTCCAGCTCGGTATGCAAAGAATAACCTGGAATCGCCTGACCAATCGGCGTATCTGTGCCTGCACCTATGGGCACTCCGGCTCGCTGCATCGCCCCTACCAATGCCAAGCTCCAGTCCACCATTTCCTCGTGACTTAATGTCGCCTTGCCCGCATAACCCTGCGCGGTCGCTTGCCAGCGCAATGCAACCGACTCGGGCAACCGAGCCAAGACAGCTAACCAGTCATCTCGCAACAAAGGCGAATACCGCGCAATGGTATTCAGGCGCAACGTGGGCACTTGAATCGTCTGCCGCAAAGACCCGATCACGCCCCTGCAGCGCGCGCTATCCAACTTAAGGTGAGCCAATGCTAGGGGTCTAAAGTGACTGTGTATTTCACTACGCAACTGGTAGCCACTCACAGCGTTTGACTCGAAGAGCCGTCCTCGGCGCTCTGTAAGCAACCCCTCAGCATCCTCAGCACATGACAGTTCGACATTGCGCAGATGTTCCATTGAGTCCACCCGCGGCCCCGCCATACTCACCTCTAGCGCCAATGGCACGTGAGCAGCGATGGGCAGATCATACGCATTTGCAGCTGCAACCAACGCATCAAATACCTGGGGAGATACCAGTTCATATATCTTGATAAAGTCGACGCCCGCCGCCGCCAACCTAGCTACTTGGCGCTTAGCGGACTGCACCGTGGCATTAGCAACCCCTATTTGCGGGCGGTTATATCCGTCATACACCACCTTGGCACCATCCAACAAAGGACCACTGAAATAGATACGCGGCGCTATCGCACCAGCTGCACGCCACTGGTCTATCTGGGGCTGTAAAAGCGCCAATAAGCCACCGGTATCGCGCACGCTTGTGACACCATAGTCCAGAAACAAACTCGGCATCACATCTGTCAAGGCTGGCTCGTAGGTAATATGAACATGCATATCAGAAAGTCCTGGGATCAGGTACTTGCCCTGACCATCGATCTTTTCTTCAGCTGCAAAACCGGGTGCAAAATCAGACGTTACCCCGACAATTTCATCACCTTTCAACCAGACCGTCTGGTTTACACGGACCCCACGCAGCGCATCAATAACAGTAATGTCTGTAATGGCAATATCTGCCACCACAACACGTTCTTTTGGGTCACTTGACTGGCACCCGAATAGGCAAAACAGTCCTAGGAGCGTTATGCCTGCTGCGTATTTTTTCATATTCACGTGTTCTTCCGTTGCCCGATGCTGCATCCCTGATCGACATGAGCGGTCGGTTTACCTTTGCTTCTGCTGCGCCATAACGTTAATTTTACGCCTGAATAAACAAAAACAGCACCTCATGTTCGGCATCATTCCTTTTCAGTTTCGTTTTCGTGGCAAAGTGCGACGTATTTTGGACATCTACTTTTGTTTTCTCGACGAAGGTAATGTTGCGCTTCACCCAACCCAAATTGCACGCCGCACCGGGATTAGCTTTGCGGAGGTCGCCCGACGGTTAGAGGCCACCCCCGAGCTATTTGTTAAGTTACCCAAACGCGAAGGAATTACCCGATATCGCATCACCACCACCGCATCCACGCGTACACTGCAAGAAACCGAGGCCCTGCTGGCCAAATATGCCCAGAGAGAAAGTACATTACTCTACGCCTTTGGAACGATGGTTTTGGCCATGCTGATTATAGTGGTGTTGACCATTGCGCCAAACGTTTAAGCATTTCCATACCTGTCTGACCGCAACATCTGAGGATCTATCACGTGCCTGAGTCACTCTCCCGCGAATTATTAACGCTGATTGATACCTGCAACGAATTTGTCGCCAACGTGATGAATCCTGCAGCGGAGCACCCCACTGATGCCGCACGAGCGCTCATTCGCGCAGGCGCCAAAGATGTGGGGCTTTTTCCAATGACCCAGCCGACCGACTTTGGCGGCAGCGCAAGCTCAGCCCTAGCTTTATGCGTCGCACGCGAAACCCTTTGCTCACACAATCCAAGCTATTTGGATGCGGTCTTTGGTCCAAGCCCGGGCGTATTGGCCAATGTGAAGGATCCTTTGTACAGCTCCCACCTGCGGCCTTTGCTCGCGGGCACTATTCGCGGAAGTTTTGGCTTTACCGAGCCTGACGATGCCGCACATCCGACAGCCGGGATCATTCAGGGCAACGAACTCATCATCAACGGCCAAAAATCCTATGTCACAGGCGGCGCTGACGCGGATTTCATCAATACACTGGTTGATATCAAGGGTCGCGGTTCGTCTCTTGTTGTCATTAATACCGCAACTGCCGGAGTCGCCTTAGAACGTCGCTTTACCGCCTTAGATGGATCCCATCACGCCGCTTTTAAATTTACCGACGTGACTGTGCCCACAGCACACATCATTGGTGAGCCTGGTCAAGGGCTACCCAAAGCAATGCGGCAAATCGGCGACACGCGCCTGCTTTTCGCAGCGCAAGCCAGCGGCTATATGCTGTGGACGATCAATTTACTCAACACTCATCTTCTGGGCATCGACAAAAGTGGTAAGCCACGCGGCAGTCAAAACGTCGTCCGCTTACGCTATGCAGACTTGCGCATTAAGGCCTTTGCAGCCAGGAGCATGCTCTATCGAACAGCACGCCTTGCTGATCAAGGCCAAAACATCGTCAATGAGGCCATGGCCTGCAAAGTATTCGCCACAGAGGCCGTTGGGGAAATTGTTGATACCGCCATCCAACTGGTTGGAGGAGGCGCGCTGGTAGAGGATCACCCTTTGGCAAAGCTGTATCAAAAAGTACGCACTTGGCGCCTCGCCGAGGGCGCAAGTGACGTCTTACGCCTGAATATCGGTCGAGGCATTTTGGAGTTGGGTAAAGGGCGAATTTAGGCATCACAATGAGATATTTTGTTATGTTTTTGAGCATCAGCGCACTCAGCGGTTGCAGTTTTGTGCAACTGACGGACGCAGGAGCCAATGTGGATCAGCTCACTGCGGAGGCAGTTAGCCAGTGCACACAAAAAGGAGTGGTCTCCACTAAAACTAACGCTAAGGTTGTTTTTAATCGCAACCGTGAAACGGTGATCGAAGAAATTACCGTGCTCGCACGAAACGAAGCGGCAACTTTGGGAGCAAACGGCATCGTACCGATTGGCGAGCCCAAAAACGGTGGGCAACAATTCCGCAGCTATCTTTGCCCGTAAAGCGTGGGCAGGAACGCTCAGCTGTCGCTTTTCATGCCATGCTGCTCGCGATTCATTTCTCGACTCGCGGGTGATTTGCGCACCATGACGTAAACCGCTCCGACGCCACCGTGATGTTTCTGAGCAGAGCAAAACGCAATAACCTCTGGATGCTGCTCTAGCCAGTGCGCGACATAGCTCTTTAGGCGAGCCGGCGTCTGGCTGAACTCCCCTTTACCCGGCGACATTAACAGCGTGCGCTGGTTCTTAGCACTGGCCATCTGCAAAAAACCATACACCAGAACACGCGCTTCTTTGACCGTTTTTCGGTGCAAATCCAAGCTCGCCTCCACATCATAGCCACCACGCCGCAAGCGATCAAAAACACCATTTTGCACGCCGACCTTTTTCCATTCCAAATATTCAATAGGATGACGCTGCCTAACGTCACCCAAACTTAAAAAGTTTGGATCTACTAGAGGCGCATGCCGCCCCTCTGCGGCATCCCGGCGCTGACGATGCATATCACTGTCGTCTATCCCGGTTTTCCCAGCCTGCTGGCGACCTTTGGAAATTGGCGCCACGTCCTGCATCGCCTGAGCAAATAAATCCTGTTCGTCGGATCGGTCAGTGGGCAGCATGATCAGTTGCGCAAAGGGAAAGGGGAAGAAAGTGGAATGCTGGGAAACTCCGCCGATCGTGTTCCAGGAATAGGTCTATTTTCATGATGATGATAAGTGAATGCGGGAGATAGCTTAACCACGGAACTGGCATTACGAGCGGCCGCGTGAAACAACCGACAATGAAACAACAGTACATCACCGGGCTGCAGCACAACAGTTTCCGCCATCGCAAGCAACGCTGAATTTTCCGGTAATTCCGGCCGCAAAAATAACGCGGCGTCAAAGCGACCCCGGTCAACAGACGCCATATGCGAACCTGGGATCACCTGCAGCGCACCATTGCGCTCATTCTCCTCACCCAAGGCAAACCACGCCGAAATCAGCTCCGGCTGATCAAACGACCAATAACGGATGTCCTGGTGCCACATTGTGGCACTGCTGTAACCCGGATATTTGGTCATGACGCAGTTATGGTGACATTGGGACAACAGGCAAGGTCCGCCCATCAGCCCGTTTACCGCAGCAACAACCTCGGGGTGAAGCCCAACATCTCGAAGCCTTGAAGAACGGCCATAGGCATGCAGCAGCCTTCGGGGCGTTAACCCTCCCTCCGCTTGTCGGTGATCTGGCGCGCCCGGGTAGCCAACATCCGCCTCAAATTCTGCTGGGCCAACCAAAGGATTCAACGAAGCACGCACAAATGCAGTGACATCTTCAATGAGACGATCGTCCAAGACGCCCCGCAGAACAATGAATCCCTCTTCACGAAACCGCGATACCGTATTCTGGCTCAATCGATTCTGCATAAGTCCAATTCTAACGCATTTGCATACGCACCGCTTTCAACAACTTTTCACCATAAGGCGGACGCAAGCCCGCCATTTCAGCAATGTTCAATTTAGTCTGGGTGAAAACCGCCTTCGCATGGCTGAACGTTTTGAAGCCATCCTCGCCATGATAAGACCCCATCCCAGATGGGCCCACTCCACCAAATGGCAAGTCTTCCTGCGCCACGTGCATCACCACATCGTTGACCGTAACCCCCCCAGAGGTGGTTTGTGTCAGCACGCGGTTTTCCTCTTTTGCATCAGACCCAAAATAGTACAACCCTAGCGGACGTGGGTTTTGATTGATGTAATCCAATGTTTCGTCCAACTCGTCATACGATTTGACCGGCATTACGGGGCCAAATATTTCTTCCTTCATGACGTCCAAGTCATCCGCTGGATTGATCACCAACGTCGGCGCAATTTTATTGTGTGGCTGCTGCCCAAAATCTTCGTTAGCAGGGTTGATTTCCACCACTTCCACGCCATGCTCGCGCGCCTGCTCAACATAGCCATTAATCCGGTCAAAGTGTCGCTGGTTGATCACTGAGGTATAGTCTGCGTTGTCCAGCAATGTCGGAAACATTTTCGCAACAGACTTTTCACTGGCATCTACAAAGTCGCGCAAGCGCTCCTTGGGGACATAAACATAGTCGGGCGCAAGACAGATTTGCCCCGCATTCATCATTTTACCCGCTATGATGGCGTCGGCTGTTTTTGAGATATCTGCGCTACGACCAACCACAACTGGAGACTTTCCGCCCAACTCTAGCGTTACCGGCACCAAATTCTCTGACGCTGCCCGCATTACATGCTTGGCCACACCCGTGGCACCTGTAAAGAGCAAATGATCAAAAGCTAGGCCTGAAAAATCTGCGCCTGTTTGCGGACCACCAATCACTACCGCTATTTCTTCCTCGCTAAAACTCTCCGCAATCGCTTGGGCCATCGCCTCGGATGTTGCCGGTGTGTACTCACTTGGTTTGATCATACAACGGTTACCCGCAGCCAGAATGCCTGCCAGCGGCGTGAAGGTCAGATTAACCGGGAAATTCCAAGGACTGATGACCCCCACTACACCCAAGGGCTGATAATCCACTCGTGCTTTCGCGCCTAACAGGTTCAATGGGAAAGGCCCCGCCTTGCGCTTTTCGGACTTGCGCCACTGCGCTAGATGTTTCTGCGCATGCCGCAATGGGCCAATACAACTGGCTATATCCGTGAACAGAGATTGATGCTCACTACGATGCCCGAAGTCGGCTGTCATCGCCTCTACTAGCCGCCCTTCATGTTTCTTGAGCAAATTGACCGCACGCTCTAAACGATCGATACGCGTGGCATTCGTCACCACACCTTCTGCAAGGTATGCCCTACGCTGGCGATCGAGGATTTCATTCAAAGTCTCTTGTGTCGTTTCTGCCATAGATTGTGTTGTGATGTCCTGCATTATTATGCTTCCTCTATTTATGTATTCGCCGGAGTGCACTCTTTCATGCTTGCGTGCAGCATTCTGGATAATCTTGCCCGATAAAGTCTACCGAAATTTAAAACACGAGCAGATTTGCTGCCCAAGAACAATTTTAAAAGATCGCTGACAACCGGAACGGCTAACTGCCAATTACCGCGCTCGCCAACACCTGAGTTAGTAACACATTGCCATTGACCGTGACCGATACTTCTCCGGAACTCGCCCAATAACGCGCCTCAACATAATGGTGCTCTTCCCATTCAAGCTCTACATTAGTCCAGACATATTGCGGCTCTTTACTGCCGCGCTCACGCCGCTTTCGCAAACAACCTTGCAGGTAAAGCTCTAGCGCACCGTCATCAGTCACGCTTAACTGGAACAACTTTTGCCGATATTGAAATTGAAAACTTTGACCCAAGGCGGGCTCCCTCGCTGATCTGACGTTATTAAATTTAGAATACCCGCACCAAAATATATGGATTGAGGGTTTTACAAGCTAACCAAGGATAGCACTCATGTCGACCGTCCACTGCAGATTTAGCACGCGAGCGTAACGTTCTGAATTTCGAATACTTTTTGATAAGCTCCATCACCAGCAGCTCTCTTGCGGGCAGCGTTTTGCCATGAGACCTGTCGATGTGTAGTGACTTGTGCTCTGCGCTGCCGACACAATAGGTATGGCACCGAAGTCCGTCTTGGCTTACGCTAATATTTCACTACATCCATCTGTCACTACTACAGGAACCTTTATGATTGTCGTCAACGCCACCATTGAATCGACCGCACAAAATATTGATGCACTCAAACAAGCCATAGCCGATATGGAAGTCGCCAGTAGGGCTGAATCAGGTTGTCATGACTACACATTTAGCGTCGAGCTCAATAACCCCAACATACTTAGAATCACCGAGAAATGGTCAAGCATGGCGGACCTCAACGCACATTTTGGTATGCCGCATATGGCTGACTTTCAGGCCGCTATGGCGGCTAACCCCCCAAAGAATGTCGAGGCTAAATTTTACGAAGTCACCGAGGTGCCTCCACCCGGCGCTTAGACTCAGGCCCGGCAGTGCATGAGCGCGCACAATCTCCTGTATCCGGGCAAGATCTTTTACTTCACCGACTTTCTTGTATAGTTAGTCGCTCATTCCCGCGGGATGCGGCACTAAGGCCGCATTTTAGGACCATAGCTGATGGCTTTAAGCCAGCCAAAAGTCCAATGCCTCGCCGACCATAAAGGTGCCAATCAATGTTTTGTAAATACCTGACAACATGAGCCAATCCGTTAATTTTTTCACCGCTGACAAAGAGCCCTACTACCTGCCGCTGGCCGACGAGGTTGAAATCTTTCGCGCCGCTTACAGCGCGCGCCTACCCATTCTCCTTAAAGGACCTACCGGGTGCGGGAAAACTCGATTTGTCGAACATATGACTTGGCGTCTTTACCAGGAAACCGCAAACTCTCTGGAAGTACCGCTGATTACGGTTTCCTGCCATGAAGATCTGACCGCTACTGATTTGGTCGGCCGCTATTTACTCAAAGGTGATTCAACTATTTGGACCGACGGTCCACTCACGCGCGCGGTGCGCACCGGCGCAGTCTGTTATCTCGACGAAGTCGTTGAGGCCCGCAAAGATACTACCGTACTGATTCATTCACTCACCGACCACCGAAGAGTGTTGCCCATCGATAAAACCGGCGAGCTCCTTCACGCGCACCCCGAGTTTTTGCTCGTGCTGTCCTACAACCCGGGCTATCAAAGCGTCCTTAAGGACCTCAAACCAAGCACTCGTCAACGCTTCGTCAGCCTGGAATTTGACTACCCCAGCGTCGAAGCGGAAGCTGCAATTATCGCGCATGAAGCGGGCCTAGAAAACACCGACGCTGAGCGCCTTGCCGTCATTGGTGAACGCGTAAGGAACCTCAAACAACACGGATTCGAGGAAGGCGTAAGCACACGACTTCTGATTTATGCCGCCAATCTGATGACTGCCGGCATTGCGGCGAGACGCGCCGCTGATGTCGCCATCGTCACCGCCATCTCAGACGATCGAATTGTGCAAAATGCAGTTGCAGATATCGTTGACGTCATTTTACCGTAACCAATGGTCAGTCTAGCCCAATCTGAAGATACTCTCGCATTATTCACAGAGGGAATCGCCGGGCGTTATATTCACATCAAATCCACGGAGGAATTTGTAAATCATCGGCGTTTGGCCTATCGGCCAGATCAGACGGGACAATCCAGCGACGCTATTTATTTGCCCGAACATATCAACGCGCCGGATCATAACGGTTATCGTGTGCTGGTCATGGAGCAGTTGGGCTTGCGCGAATGTCAAACGTTCAGCTTCCGAATGCGTACCGCGCTGGCGCGCGTGGATACACTCAAAGCCCACTATTCGGAGCCTGCGACGGGCACCGCACGCAGCGGTGATTTCCACCTGCTGTTCGGCAGTTTCACTCACCCGAATCTGGCCGCTGACCTCTTCACATTATTAGAAAAAGCAAGGGTGCAAGCCTACCTCCTGCGCACATACCCCGGCTTAAAACGCCACCTGCAAAACTACCACAATCATCTTTTAAGCACTGAAAGCCCTGACATCGACCCGCTTAGCTGGGGTCACCGCTACCTGTGGGGCGAAGCGAATATACCCCAACAATGGTCATTGTTGAGCTGCGCATTACAAAATCTGGAAGCATCCTCAACCGACGTTTATGACAGCGTATCCGAGCTATGCACGCTCTATAGTTTAATTGAGTCTGCCTACGTATTCACCGAAACTGATCCGTACCCACAACAACAGGAATCGCTGCCCGATTGGCTGAATCGAGAACAGCGCGTTGAGGAGTGGGAAGAGGACTTAGAGCAACTTGATGAACGCCTGATGGCTGTTGACATGTTAGCGGCAGAAGACGTTGAAGCGCAACGCGGCGACTCCGGCGATGCTGCGATTCGCGAGGCTGAGCTAGATATCAAATCACTGGCCGATGAACGAGACACTCTCAAACGGCGAATCGATATGGAACGTGCCTCCGTTCAACATGCCCTAGGCACCAACCGCGCTAATGCACGAAGTTTCCGCTACGACGAATGGGACTATCAGCAACGCCGCTACCTGAATCGTTGGTGCAGAGTATACGAAGAACCACTGACCGGAAGCGACGATTATGATACCACCGAGCTCAGAGACGCCATCAAACACTTTCAACCGCTCGTGCAACGACAGCTGGAGCAGATTCGTCCCACCGGTCTGCAAAGAGTTTCTCGAGTACAAGACGGTGATGAGCTCGACCTAAACGCGATCATAGAAGCCCGCCAAGACATACGGGCAGGGCATAGCCCCAACGAGCAATTTTACTCACGCAAGGAACGCATGCAACGCGACGTATGCGCCGTTTTCTTAATCGATTTATCCGCGTCAACCGACGATCCGATAGAGCCACCCGAACCTTTTGACTGGGACACATACCAAAAAAACAACAACGACAATTTGCGCGATCCTTTTGATTCGGAGTTCGAAGAATCACCCGTCGACGAGACACCAAAACGAAAAATCATAGACATTCAACGCGAAGCAATGGTGGTAATGGCCAGTGCCCTAGATGCATTGGGAGACAGCTACGGCGTGTACGGATTTTCTGGTTATGGTAAGGACAACGTTGAGATCTACACGGCCAAAGATCCACATGAGGCGTTTTCCCAGCGCACCCTCCAAGCGATCGCGAGCATGACCCCAAAGCGCTCAACCCGCATGGGACCGGCCATAAGGCACGCCACCCATAAGCTGACGCAATCCGGGCATGCCATGAAAGTCTTGATTGTGATCAGCGACGGTTTCCCGCAAGACAGCGACTATGGGCCGGAACGAGGCAACCATAACTACGGGGTAGAGGATACGGCAAAATCTTTGCAAGAGGCGCAACAAAAGGGAGTTGAAACATTTTGTGTCACCGTTGATCGGTCCGGGCCGGATTACCTCCAACGAATGTGCCCGAATGAACGCTATCTGGTCATCGAGGATATGGCAGATCTGCCTGATCAACTAAGCAAAGTTTATACCGCACTCACCACTGGCTAATAAGCAAAAAAAAACCTCTGGTTATCTACTTTTCCAAATAACCAGAGGCCTTACTTACATTGTAGACCTTAAATCAGTCGTCACCACCAAATGCCATGAAGAGGTGCAGTAATGACATAAAGAGGTTATAAATCGACATAAACAACGTCGCCGTCGCACGAATATAATTCGTCTCGCCGCCATGAATGATGGCACTGGTTTGCCACAGTATTAACGCGCTCATAAGCAGCACAACCCCCGCACTGATCGCTAACCGGACCGCACCCAGGTCAAACACTAAGCCCAGTACAATAGCGCCTAGCAGAACCCACATGCCCACCGTAATGAATCCAGTCATGAATCCAAAATCTTTCTTAGTTACCAGCGCATAGCCACTCAACCCAAGAAACGCAACGGCGGTCAGGCCCAATGCTGATACAACCGCACTGCTGCCTCCTGGAAGAGATGTGTATAACGAAATCACAGGGCCGACGTAAAACCCAATAAATCCTGTAAACAAGAACACCATCAGCAACCCTAGCGCACTGTCTGCTGTCTTGTGCACAGCAAAGCTCAAGCCAATTGCTCCTATGAGGAAAATCCAAGGATTCATCAGCGACACGCCCATCATCACTGAGATGCCCGCTGTAAGTGCGCTAAAGGCCAGTGTCATCGATAAAAGAAGATAGGTGTTGCGCAGGACCTTACTTGTTTCCAGTTCGGATAAGCCCGCAACACTTGCCTGAGAAATAGACCGCTCGACCATTATTTTTACCTAAAAAGATACATTGCATGCATATATTGGGACATCTGGCGACAATTGCAAGTCCCGACCTGGTTGGGCAGATGACACAAGTCAAATTTCCAATCTTTTCCTCTATCGAACCACGGGGCAGCGTTCGTAGAGGCGGCGATCGGTCTGTTTGCAAAAATCTTAATAATTTAACGTAGCCAACCACCGTCAGGTTGGTAAGCTCTGTGCTATGAACTCACCAGACGTCAGGGTGTATGCAGCGGATTCGCGAAGGGCTGTCAATGATGCAGCTCTGGTCCTGACCGCCGTCGGCATCAACCATATCATTGAGCAACATCCCAACGGCTGGAGTTTGCTGGTGTCTGCACAGGACCAATCCCGTGCCCACCACCAACTGTTAGATTTTTGGGATGAGAACCAACCCAAAACCCTACCCCCTGTCGAGGCACCGATCGTCGACAGTGGCTGGCCCGGTGTCGTCGGCTACTTATTTGTCATTTGGTTCATTCCGGCGCTCGCATCCTTTAGTACTTTGGATTTTCTCAGTCTGGGGCGTCTTGATGCAGGGGCATTCATCAATGGTGATCTATGGCGTGCCGCGACCGCCCTAACCCTGCACGCGGACATTGCTCACATTACGTCAAATTCTATCTTCGGCTGTGTTTTCGGATTATTTGTCGGCCGCTATTTAGGCTCTGGAGTCGGATGGCTGTTGGTATTGGTCTGCGGAATTCTGGCCAACAGCATCAACGCATTAATTCAACCTGATTCTTTTATGGCCATTGGCGCATCCACAGCAACCTTCGCGGCATTGGGAATTGTTCCCGCATACGGCTGGCGCAGAGGATTTTTTCGCGGTAGAGGATTTACCCGCGGCTTTGCGCCTCTATTTGGTGCCATAGCACTACTGGTATTCACCGGCTTCGGCGGTGAAAACGTCGATATTATGGGCCATATACTTGGTTTTATCTGCGGAATTGCGATGGGGTTTATTGTCTGCGGCATGGACCCCAAACAAGTCACAGTCACCGACCAGCAGCGCGCCGGAGCGGGCGCATTTATGATTGCCGCCACTGCTTGGCTGTTTGCGGTGATTTAAAACTGCATCGGTCACCGGCATTAAGTTTAGGTTCAGCTTGCGCCTTTTACCCTGATGGCATAGTGAACAAGCCGGCATTGCCCGCACAGGGGTCCAATATGAACCGAATCAAGAACGCTTCAACGCCAATGATGCTACTTGCGCTGCTGTGGATATTTGCATCCTGTAGCATCCAAGCGGCCAACGATGGAGAAATAACACCAGCAGTTGGAAATCAATGGCTTGACGAAGCAGCACTAGGTGAACTGGTCGGGCCCGTTGCTCTGTATTCTGACACTCTGCTGGCGCTGGTATTACCCGCTTCCACCTACCCTTTACAAATTGTTGCCGCGACGCGCTTTCACGAATCAAGTAAAACAAACTCAGGAATAGAACCCGACGACAACTGGGATGAATCGATTGTTGCGTTACTTAATTACCCGGAAGCCTTGAATCAACTCAACGAAGATCTCGAATGGACATGGGCCCTCGGGCAAGCGGTCGCAACCCAACAGGAAGATGTGATCACCGCCATCAAAGCATTTAGGGAAGCGGCACTAGCCGCCGGCAATCTTAAAACGGACGAGCACCAAATTGTGAATCGTCAAAATGGCGCAGTAACCATAGCATCGCGCGACCCCGAAGTTGTGCATGTCCCCTACTATGCACCTGAGGCAGTCACCGTTTATCAGCCACAGCCGGTATACCATTATTATCCAACCCCCTATCCCCTGTATTTTTACCCCTACGATTACGGCCACGCTTACTATAATTACGACTATAGATTTTGGGGCATCAGTTCAATGTTTGCCTTGTCTTGGCACGATAACCATCTAGGTCATTACACTCATCGTTACCACCGCCACCCCTACTATGATCGCAGATATAATCACAATCATTACCGCCGCACGCAAAAATATAATCGATTCAAATCCCGCAAACATCACCACCACAAACAAAAAAATAGGCAACGATGGCAGCCTGATGAGCGCTACTCAGGCGCGCGACCCAATCATCGTAACCGCTCGGACAGGCCCCGCCATCGAGGCCACACGCGGCACGATCAGAGTCGACCTAATCGACAACAACGCAACACCGATGCCAACAACCATCGATCACGCGCCAGTGCCCACCGACCGGTGACCCGCGAGATCAACAGCGTACAGCAGACCTACGAGCGCTCCACGGTACACCGCCCTAAAGCGGATAGGCGCGAGACGTTTGATCGACATCCCAACCGGAGCAACGCGCGCACCGAGCGTCGCAACAACCAAAATAGGCCTAACTTAAACAGGTCCAGCCAAAGCAACCGACCTCAACAGGTGACACAGGCTCCCTCAAACAAGGATCCCAAAGCAAGGAATAATCGAAACTCGCAGAAAAAAAGGAAGCCTCAGCGGCCACCTGCCACACCCCGCTCACCGCAACGGCTACCCCTGAAATAGGCCCAGCCGATGTGAGTGACTATACGGGCTGCCCTCAAGGCAAATACACAGCGACAAATTCCCGCTGAGCGATTTGCCAGCCGTGCTCGGTGCGCACAAACTGATCATGATATTCCCCGACCGCAACCGGATCCTGAAGAGGCCTAGGACCTTCACCCGGCGGCGCGGAATACACCGTTACATAACTTACGCCACGCGCATGATCCGCATCTAGGACAAAAATTCTTATGGTGCTCATCATATGGCGAAACACGGGGCCGTCTCGGGCATCGCGCACCCTTTTCTCGATTTCGGATCGACCTTTAAACGCCTGTCCCATTACCATCAGCGTTGCATCTTTCGTGAACAGCCGCCCCAACTGTTCAGGTTCAGGGCGATCGCGATAGTAGGCATAATCCAACACCAAATCGGTGCAGACGTCCTTTATATCTGCAGATCTGTCCGCCGCGGCTTGACTAGCAAAAACAGTCGCAAGAATACAAACCACCCACACTCCAGAGGCTTTTTTACGCTTTGCCATGCTCAATCCAAATGTACGATTCGGGTACCCACATTACCGCCGCTGAGCAAATCAACAAAGGCATCTGGAGCGGACTGCAAACCTTGGACGTCATCTGTAAGCACTTGCAATTCGCCCGATTGAATCCACGCGGTGATTTCCTCGCGCGCTTCGGCATAACGAGCGGCAAAGTCAAACACTAAAAACCCACGCATTTGGATTCGTTTGTTAATCAATAACCCAGGAATACCTTTGGGTCCTGGCTCGGGTCGGTCGGTATCATATTGCGAGACCACACCGCAGCATGCGATACGGCCAAAGACATTCATGCGAAAAAGCGCAGCACCAAGAATCATGCCCCCTGTATTGTCAAAATAAACGTCGACGCCATCCGGCGTCGCCGATTTCAGATCCGCCCGAAAAGTATCTTTTTTGTAGTTAACTGCAGCATCAAAGCTGAGCTCATTTTGCAACAGGTCTCCCTTGCTCTGAGCACCACAGACACCGACCACGCGAAGGCCTTTGAGTTTACCTATTTGTCCAACCAGATGACCTACGGAACCCGCTGCAGCTGAAATCATTAGAGTTTCGCCCGGCTGAGGCTGGCCGACCTCAAGCAGGCCAAAGTATGCCGTCAGACCATTCACCCCCAGAGGTCCCAGATAGTGTATTGGGTCATGTAAACGAGGAATCAGCGTCAACATACGCGCTTTGTGAGCCGAGAATTCCTGCCATCCCGTGGGTGCTAAAACCATGCTACCCACCGGAATCTCTGCAACCCGGCTTTCAACAACCTCTCCAACCCCTGTCGCATTCATAACAACACCGGCTTGCGGGGCACCCGCATAACTCGCGCTGCCCTGCAAACCCGCACGCGTACCCGCGGTAATCGCAAATGCCCTAGTTTTAACCAATACCTCTCCCTCTTGCACTGTGGGCACCTCAGCGGTGTGCAGCCGATAGTGGTGCGCCTCGAGCTTGCCTCTGGGCAGACTGTCTATAAGCACTTGTGTATTCCCGGTCATCACTTATCTCCTTTTGAAGCGGTTACAATCCATGTCGAGGACGACATCCGCACCCCCAATGGGGTGATATAGGGCGTCAATGCGTCTCTCACAGCGTTCACCGCTCGATCCCGAACGCCCCCTTTGAGGTCAGTCATCACTCGGCTGACGGGACCCACCTCTGTTTGAAATTTCATCGCTGAATCCAGATCCGAACCCACGGTCAAATCCATCAACAGCGGCCGCAGATGGATCTGCTGATAACCAGACCTGACCAGCACGTCCTGTAAATATTCAGGATCCGCAAAAGCAAACGGGCCCGGCATTCGCGGGTCAGGGGGATCATTCGCCGGGAAAAAACTCTCTATCGCCTGCGCACCCACCGCAATCCAAGGATTGGCTGCTGAAGACTGCCAACACACAAAGACCAATCTCCCCCCCGGCTTTAACGCGCCATGCAAATTGCTGAACGCGCCCACAGGGTTATCAAAGAACATTACCCCAAAACGTGAAAAAACAAGATCATAGATTGGCTCAAAGACGGCGGCAGAGGCATCTGCATGTAGGTACGAAACGCGCTCAACACCCCGCAAACGGTTCTTGGCGTGTACCAGCATCGGTGCAGAAATATCCACTCCCAGCACTTGGGCGCCCTGAGCGGCCAACGCCAAACTGGTTGTGCCACAACCACAGCCGACATCAAGCGTTTGCTCTCCGGGCATCCCAGCAGCTTGACTTAGAGCCACCTGTGAAATTGGGTTGAGTATTTCATCCAAGTGCACCTGAGCACCCACCCAAGTCTGACCCGCAGCACCATTCCAATATTCAGATTGTTGTTTGTTATTCATGCTTGATTGCCTGACCTGTAAGATTTCACGAAATATCAAAAATCATTCAGCAGTTTTGAACGCGTCAAGATAATCCCCCATATGAGATTTAAAGGCCGGCGTCTCGCACAGCGTCAACATGTGCTGCACTGCGCGAGGATAGTCGATTCGACACTGGGAACTCACAGCAGAAAAACCTTGAGACTGCAGCTGCGCATCGAAAAATCGATCACGCAAGCATTGCGCGAAATCACATACAAAAGAGATATCGGCGATGCTCATGGTGTCACCGCTGATCCACTGACCGTGCCCCAACGCACTTTCAATACCACTCAAATAAAATTCATAGGCTGACACCATGCGCTCATGCGCCCCTGAACTCAGGTCTTCGATACTCAGCAGATAAACCTGTACTTCACGCGCAAACACTAAGTTTGCATCCAAAAAACCATCAATACGGGATGCTGAATAAATATCATCGCCATATAAATTAAGCGTTTTTGAACCTGCTCTGGCCACAGCCCGCAAAATAGAATTTGATTCGAAAAGGCCAACATGCCCGCTCGGGCCAAAAGCGCATGGCACCGTACCAAATGGCTGAGCCCGCAGAAAAGCATCCGTTTTGTAAAGCGTGCCAGAAAACCCCCTGCGGCCAGTCCGGGCATAGACACTTTCCTCACCGCGCATTTCTGGTGGCAACAGACGCGCTTCATAGTCCCATAACCATTGTGACAGACGAGCTGGCTTATCCCCTATTACGTCTACCTGCACACCACATAAATCCGCAGTGATTAACGATTTCCACACTCGCGGGTTCGGTAAATAAGAAAAAATTCTGAATTCTGCATCCGCCAAAACAATGCCTCTTTCGGTAAAACGCATCCGGGCAACACCATCTTGGCTGGCGGGCCTTTATGCTTGCGTGCAATTAAAGCGTAGCCAGCGCACGAATATGTTGAGGTCCAATACCACAACAACCACCAATGATTTGCGCGCCCTGTTCTCGCCAAATAACCGCATAGGCTCGAAATTCCTCATCGGTCATTTCATAATGACCAGCCTGTACTTCGTTATCCAACGTCCAACCCGCAGGAATGTGCAACAGATTCGGATAAGCACCAATCTGCTGCGTTGTCAGGGTACGCAACTCAGCTAATCCCGCCGTGATCGCATCAGCTGAGGTACAGTTGAATAGATAGGCTTCAACCCCATAATCAGCAAGTTCGGCAACCGCTTGGGAAATGGATTCACCACTGCGCAGGCCTCGCCCAGGCTCCTCAGCCAAGGTCCAAGAAACCCAAACAGGCGTGTCGGCTCCGCCCACTCGACGCGCCGCAGCAACCGCATTTCGGGCTTCCCGAACGCTGGACATTGTCTCGCAAATAAAAAGATCTACATAGGGCATCAACGCCTGGGCTAGCGCTGTGTAAACCGATGCCGCTTCTTGCGCTGGCGGCACTAGATCAAAGCGATAACTCTCATTCAAAGGAGGCAATGATCCGGCCACACGAACATGATCCGGCCCCTGATCAGCCACGTCTCGCGCAATTTGACCGGCAAGCGTTGCCAATTCCAAAAACCGGTCTTGCCAACCACCTTTCTGCAGATAACTAGGTACGGTCGAATAAGTATTGGTGATAATTAAACGCGCACCAGCATCGATATAGTCCTGGTGCACTTGAGCCACTGTTTCTGGAGCATCGAGCAGCGCCTGTGCGGACCACAAACCACCACGCTGGCCACTGCGTTTCAGCAGCTCGCTGCCCATTCCGCCGTCCATTATCGTAAGATCTGTTGCTATCTGCGATGTCATAGCGCCTCTAAAATCTCATCTGGTATAGGCATTATGCAGCACCCGCCCACCGATGCGACAAGCAAAATTGCTCCTGCCGCAGGTGCTACTCGAGTTAAGATACGGCTGAGTATCAGCACAGCACCGACTTTCTTTTCGCTCACAGGTCAAAGTTCTGGCGCTCTATCATCGCTTGCACGCAAGTTTGCATCGCCTACTTCCTCTGAAACAAATAAAACCATCGTTTTTTAGGCAACTTCGCTACTAGAGGCACTCAGTCATGGTCGCGAAGTTTGCGCAAACGCTTTTGACGCGCAAACACAAAGGTATGGCGCCAAGACCCATCCTCTAAATGTTCTGTCAACGCTGAACCGGTCGCCCCCTGATACTTACCAGAACCTCCAGTTATGGGCCGAATGAGTTCATTGCCCACGGCGATGGTACTCTGATCACCCGGATAAAATCCGCTGCCAGCCACCACAATTTGATGGGCTGAGCCTGAAAAAGCGGCTTCTGCCGTGCCAAAGACAAAATTAAGCGTGCTCATACGAATTTCATCGCCATAAGTCGGATAATCAACGGAAGTGGTGATCAAATTCGCATCTAAACGCCCTATTTCATGGCCCTGCAGATCAAATATAGGGGTTGCGGGCAAAATGCGCAGATCACCCAGTTCATGGCCGGTCGAGCCGCGGGTCATCATGAGCGTTTCAACAGGACCATGAGTGACTGTATATGTTTTCTGCCGCTTCTCTTTTGCTAAGACCCCCGAACTTAGGCAAAAAAGGGAGCATACGACGGCAATCAAGCAAAACGTGAATGGGGTTTTTTGACTCATCCTAAACCTGTTTATGATGTTACGTCCGCTTAGTGTAAACCCAGTAGCAACAAAAAAGGGGCGCACTGCGCCCCTTTTTATTCACCTGGCTCACAGCCAGTAGCCCTAGGCTAAACCCTTAAAGGGCACCCAACGAGTAGGTTAACTCAAGGCCATACAGACGAGGCACCGTTGTGCCTGCAGAACGGCGGAAGCTCTCAGCTTCACCTTCACGCAATACCTGCAGCACGCCAACGTCATTAAACACATTGTTTACAAAGGCTGACACAATCCAATTTGAACCAGCTGATGTCCACGTCGCGCGCAAATCTAAACGATCATACGCATCAGAACGTTCGCCCTTGGATTCAAACGGTGAGTAGTACACCTCATCAATCCAGTTATAGACACCCAAAACCTCCAACCGAGATCCACCGGCCAAGGGGAAGCCATAACTACCCCAAACCGTATACTTAAATTCAGGCACCTGCAGGATCTGGTTTCCCTTAATGTTTTGGGTTAGCTTGTTTGTATCTGGAAACAGCGACTCGGGAGTACCCACTTCTGCTGGATCTTGAATAAACAAGTCCTTGGTGTACTCACTTGGCGTAAAGCTGAAATTACCACCCAAAGTCAGATTATCTGTCGCCAGCCACATCGCTTCTGCCTCAATACCGTAAATCTCAGCACCAGGTGCTGGCAATACAGAGGTGGTTGTACCCGGTGCACCACCGGGAACCAAAGGCGGGGTCACCTCAGTGGCAACGGTATGGATCGACTCATAATCATAGTAGTAAAACGATCCGTTGAGCTGCAATGAATTATCCAGCAACTGCAGTTTATAGCCTAACTCATAGGCCATCAGCTCTTCAGGGTCATAATCAGGCGTTGCACTGAAAAATACCAGATTGTTGCCGCCTGAACGATACCCAGAGGTTGCTGACAAATAAATCATGGCATTGTCAGAAAGATTCCAATCTAAATTAACACGTCCAGTGGTTTCTTTATCCGTACGCTTGAACTGACGATAAACACTAATCGCCGCAGGAAATCCACCATTAACCGCACGGTCGGTGCCACGGAAACCACCAGGGGCCTCTGCGTCCGCGACAACGCCGCCGTTAAGTAGGTTATATGTGAACATATCAAGGCCAAACGCAGGCAAAAATCCTGGCGCAAGTTCTGTATAACGCCACAAATTCTCTTCAGCTAGAACCTCATCTTCTGCATATCGCAGACCAACCGTCAATGTAAAGGTATCGTTGATATCCCAAACACCCTGAGTATAGAGGGCATACGCTTCACGCTTGGTCTGTGTATGGTACAGCAGATCACTACCGATGCTGTTGATACCATGAGACACGTTCAGATCGCCATTTTGGCCACGATCGCCTTCCCATACGCCAATGTGTAAGTTGTTGTTCTGCGCCGGTGCAGGATTTCTGGAGGCATAGTTTGTCTCACACTGCGGCAGTCTCGTTGCTGGGTCTTCACACAACGCCCGAGCCGAGTGCAACGTTGGCATTTGCCCGTTGTA
>DGQF01000034.1:0-54617 GCA_002389675.1 Gammaproteobacteria bacterium UBA4421 | reverse complement strand
AATCACCACGCTGGTCAATTTGAGCATCGTAGAAGAAAATACCCGAGGTCACTGACATATTGTCATTAAAGTCCAAGAACATCTGTAATTCATGAGACGCATAAGTGGCTTCATGATTCACATAAAACTGACGATCCTGAATCATGCTGTTGGTATTATCATCATCAGTGGTACGCGCATAAACCAACGCATTGTGACCATAGATGTATTTGAACTGCAGGTTGTCCGATGCATCCCAAGTCGCCGTGAACTGAGTACCTTCCTGGTCAAAACGTTCTTTGTTTAGCCCGTTGGTCGCAGCACAAACGTCTTTACCATCGATATCACCGTCGAATACACAATTGTTTAGCGCCGCTGCACTGGCATCACTGGTAAACCCAAGGCCATCCATCGAAGCCGCTGCGTTGCGAAATCCATCAAACTCCGCGACATCAACACCCAGTCGATTAGACTGCGCCTGAACCAAATCACCAGTTATTGGATCGTTAAAATTTAAAATCGGGCGAGTTGTGTCATACCAGCTGTTCTGCGCAAAATTCGCCGGATCAGTGTTTGCCGTGTCGATTGCCCGAAAACCCGGAACAACCTCAGTAGTGTTACGAAAAGGATTATCAAGCTCGTTGAGAACAACCAGACCGCCACCATTAGCACCACCAAAATCACGGTCAATTGACATCTCATTGACACGAAGATTAAACGACAATGTATCCGTCGGCGTAAACGAAAGTTGCAACGCCACATTCGCGGTGCCTAGCCCATCAAGATCTTTACCTTGACCGACTTCTTCGATAACTCCGTCTCGGTCACGCAGGCTGAAATTAACCCTTGCAGCCAACTTATCTTCGATAATACTGCCGTTGACCATGCCATAACTTTCTGCCGTACCAAAGTTACCCACAATACCCTTAACCGAGTAATCAAATTCATGGGTCGGCTCTTTGTAGAGGATGTTAATCGCACCCCCTACCGCATTACGCCCATAAAGTGTGCCTTGAGGGCCGCGTAAAACCTCAATACGCTCAACGTCCCAAAATGTCGCTGCCGTGGCAGTCAACAAATCTTCCGAGTAAACGCCATTCATATAGGTCGCCACGCCCGGATCTCCACCCAAGGCTCGAAAGTTCCGACCTACACCGCGGATTGTTGCATCGTAGGGTTGTATCGTTGTGGCCGGAATGAAGTTCTGCAAGTCTTCTTGATTCCGTATGCCAAAGTCATCAAGCATCTCGCCGGTAAACGCCGTAATTGAGATAGAGGTGTCTTGAATAGATGCCTCACGACGTTCAGCGGTAACCACTACTTCTTCGATCTTTCGACCGGCCTGCTCTTCAGCAACGGCTGTAATTGAAAAAGGCATTAGTGTGATTGCAACAATTGCACCCGCACTTAGCCCAAAGAATGATTTCTTCATAATTCCCCTTCCATTCATATTTTTTTCGCCATCCAAGCGAACGATCAAATTAATCGTCATCGCCCGGTCCGCTCTCCTTTTTATGATTGGCGCATGCAAAAGACCCTTTAAAACTAAGTCCCATGCTCATAAAACACGGTCTAAGATCTGCCAACACCTTCGCGCATTCAATACCGGCGATCTGCGCAAGTCAATGAAGATCCGTTAGTTTTAGCAAATGCACGTTAAACAGGCAGGCAGATGGGTAAATAAACCTCAAGTGTGTATTTTGGTAACATTTTTTCATTTCATCGAGCGTTTAGAACACATAAAAAAGGGGCGCACTGCGCCCCTTTTTTATTCATCTGGCTCACTGCCAGTAACCCTAGGCTAAACCCTTATAAGGCACCCAACGAGTAGGTTAACTTAAGGCCATACGGACGAGGCACCGTGGTGCCTGTAGAACGTTCGGTCTTGGATTCATAGGCTGAGTAACACACCTCATCACTCCCGCTATAGACACCCAAAACCTCCAACCGAGATCCACCGGCCATGGGGAAGCCATAACTACCCCAAACCGTATACTTAAATTGAGGGCACCTGCAGGATCCGGTTTCCCTTGATGTTTTGGGTCAGCTTGTTTGTATAAAGTTACCATCCGGTGGTCTTCAGTCTAGCGCCATCAATTGCTTCAAAAAGAAGTCCATATCGGCCTCTCCCTGCAGCAATCCACAAACCGCTTTAACAAATGGTGCATCAATCGAACGAGCAGCGAACAGCGCGGCAAACATGCGCGCAGCGCGCACTCCCTCGCTCACCATGACCATCGCTGCTTCGGCTTCCGCGAGCGACTGCCCGCGGCCCAACCGCTCCCCCATCTCCCGATTTCGCCCATGAGGTGACGTCGCGGTTACAAATAGATCGCCGATACCCGCGGGGCTGAACGCGGTATCCATCGCCGCACCCAATTCAGGTAACAGCCGAACCGCTTCACGATATCCTGCGGTGAAAACTGCCGCTTTTAAATTGTCACCTCCGCGCCCGTCCGCCTTTAACCCGTCAACCACGCCACACGCCAAGGCAATGATATTTTTGAACGCACCCCAATATTCAGCGCCCATAGGATCGTTTGCTGGGGACAAGGTAAGCGTCTTGGTGCTTAACTCAGAGGCTACTCGCTGCGCCAACCTATGATCCAAGCTTGCCACTAAGGCGTTGGTATAGACCCCATGGGCCAACTCTGGCGCTATGGTTGGACCCATCATCACACACAAGGGATTCGCTTTTCCTACTGATGCCAGTTGCGCCGCCATGACCTCCGATATCAACCGATCATCTGGCGCTAGGCCCTTCGCCAGATCCAGGATGACCTGCCCTTTTTTGAGCGCGGGAAGCGCCTGGGCAAATACATCAAGTACCACAGAGGAGGGCAATGCAAAAACGACGATTTCTGCATTCGAAACAGCAGCTTCAAGATCCATCGTCGCCGCCAGCCCATCGAGCCGGACTCCGGGAAGATATTTTTCATTAATTCCGTTTTCAATAATACTTTCGTAAACCACACCCTCAACGGTCCAACCCACCACGCGGTGTCCGGCAGCAAGCCAATTGCAAGCGAGCGCCGTGCCAAAATTTCCCATCCCAAGAACCGTTATTCGACGCATGTCTGAGCTTCTTTCACTGGCCACATTTATTCACCCGGTTAGTTCGCACTGGCACCGTATCATGCCTACATTTGACTTTCTCCGTTGCTACTATACATCACACCGCAGACCATCAGGCGACAAGCCGCCAACCAAAAGACCATGCATACTGCGCAAAAAAAACGCCCGTGAGCACAATCGCTCAACGGGCGTTTATCCCTAGGAGCGCCGCCGAGGCGCTCAACCAAGTTTAGTCAGCACACCCTCAAAAGGTGTACTGTAATGTCGCCGAGTAATGCCTCGGCAATTCAGGCAGCACAATGGTTGTTCCGAACAAATTAGGGAAGTTTGCGCGGAAGTAATCCTCGTCTGTCAGATTCTTGACTGTCACACCAAATAGCCATTGTTGAGTCTGATACACAGCACCCAAATTGACCAACGTATAATCAGGCAATTGAACTGATTGGGAAAAGCCTGACGCAACTTCGTCAGCATGAATAACACTGAGATTGCCGGCAATCGTGTCCGTTACGTCATACGTCGCTGTTAAAGAATAAATATTCTTTGGCATTCCGGCGCGACGCGCAGCACGGCTTGGGCTCAAAGGCGGGAAAACGTTACCGCCGACCTGACCACCATAGAGCAATTCAGGTGCCACATTAGGCAAATCGTCAGCTCCGATAAAGCTAAAGCGACCACCGCTTTCTCTGGTGCTTAGGTTCGTTACCTTGGTATTCGACCAGCCCGCCGTCATCAACAAACGGTCCGTAACCGACCAGCGAACTTCAAGCTCATAACCTTCCGTCTTTGCGCTTTGGTTGGTCACAATCGATTGTGCAGAAAAATCTGTGCGCTCCTGCTCATAGTAGGCTAGAGCAAAGTACAACTTATCGTCCAACACGCTGCCTTTCAGACCAAATTCAAGCAATTCAGACGTATCAAACGCTTCTCCAGTGGCGATGTTGTTGGTCGTAACTTCCGCACCCTGCCCGGCAATTAACGTCGACTGCTCGGAGGCTGTCACGTAAGGGCGCAGGCCGAAAGGCGTTTGCCAACTGACGCTCACGGTCCAGGAAACGCCGTCCACATCGTCCTTCGCGCTGAGATAATTACCGCAGTCGGCAAAATAATCCGCGGCACTCGCCGGCGCGCAAAAGTTGTTCGAACTTGCGAATAACAGCTTTTCAAACGGCTGCTTACTTTCCAGGTCTATCGTATCCCATCGCAAACCCGCAACCACATTCAGACCAGATTCAAAATCGACATCTACCATCGCCGAAAGACCTATATTCAGGTAATCCCCGTAGTAATACTCAGTATAGTCGTCGTCAATCCGCGTTGACAGAAGCCGACGGTCCAGCGCTGTAGAGGGCCCGGTCAGGTCCCGGCGATCAAAATATTCGTTGGTATAATCATCACCGCGTTCAAAATCGGTATACCGGATCGAAGGCGATAGCTGCCACGCTGTTTTCACACCATCCATTTCCAACGTACCTGACAACACAAGTTTGTTCTCTATAACATGGGAATCCTGAAACTGTGAAAACCCATATGACGATTCACTTAGATTTTCGTAACCCTCGTAATAGAGCTGGTTCTTCAGCTCCATGCCATTATCAAACATCCAAATCACATCAAAATAAAAGACGTAATCTTCTGAATCTAGCCTGTCATCAGGTGCGACCAAAACATCGCTGCCCTTAATTTTCGCTGTGCCCACAGTACTTGGATCAAGTGCCAGTAAAGACGTATCCCCAAAAATGAGGATATCCCCTAAAGGATCCTCTTGCCCTGGCACAATCCCTGGCGCGAAAGGGTTATAATCTGTAAAGCCATCACCGTTGAGGTCGAATTCCTGATGCGAAATTGAGCCGTCTCCGTTCGTATCTAGCGGGAATGGATTACCCGTGACATAGGTTCCGTGATCGATCAAATCTTGGGTCAATCGGTTCCAGCCCGCTACTTGGTTACCCTCATAGTTGTGGTACATAGCACCCATTTGAATGCGTAAATTGGCATTCACATCCATGTCAAAAGACGCTTGGAGTAGGGTCTGATCGGTAGCGGTATTGTCATAGTAACTACCAGAATCCTCGATCTCGCCGTAGAGATAGAAACCAAAGTCTTTACCCGCTACTTGCCCAGGCCCACCGACCTCTGCTGTCAGAACGCTTTTGTTCCAGCTGCCCGCAGTGTATGAAATACCACCTTCATTCTCCGCAAGATACTGGCCGCTGTCCGCACGAGCAGACTTGGGTGTGAAATTCAGAAAGCCACCTATCTTGGAAGGCCCAAATATCGGAGAGGCCGGCCCTCGCACGATATCAATACGATCTGCGGCTCCAATGGGCGTCGGATAGTTGCCAGGGTTATCCAGTCGGCGAACCCCCCGGAAATATGTCTCGCCTGGCGTACCGCGAACATCCAGCCCGCCCGCAACGCCAAAAAACGACTGTGTATAGGTGCCCGGTGCGAGAGCCACCAAGTCATCGATGTCACTCAAATTGAAACGCTCGATTTGCTCCCAAGACACGGTTGAAGCGGATCTTGGCGTTTCGAGCAACGATTTTTGAAACCCAAAGACTGACTCCACACTTTCACCGGGCAAACTGCGCAGATCACCGGTTACCACCAACTCTTCGATGATTTGATCATCACCCGCTTGCTCAGCGGCTTGAGCCCGGTGCGTTAGAGAAGTCAACAGTCCGAGCGATATCAAAACGATAGCTCCGTATCGCAGATTAAGTTTGTTGATTACAACCACGTTCTAACCTCTAAATATTTTTGTTTAATTTGGCGCCTTGGGGCACCCCCATTTAAAGTCACGCAAGACCCGCCATCGAAGTCACGCCTTCTCCTAAAATCGGGTGGCTCGGTTTGTGGTCATCCCGCCTAACAGCGTCTAATCAGGTTCCTGAACAACGCAAGAGACAGAGGCGCGGAATTTTATACAAAGATAGCCAAACGTCGAGTCTTTGGGCCAATTTACCTCAATAAAAGCGCTATTATCGAAAGATTCGAGCGCGACCGGGCCTTTTGGTGGAGTTTACCCCCCGCCCAACGTCAAACGCACCCCGGCTGCGACTGCTCGACCCGGCGCTCGATAACTCAGCACCTCCTGATAACGTTCATCAAATAAATTTTCTGCACGCACATGCACTTGCCACGCCGCGTTGATCGAGAAATCAAGCCCTAGGCTAACTAACATCACGCTATCCAAGGCGACCTGCTCGGAAACAAAACCGTTGTTGAAAAAATTACGGAAATCCTCGTCGTACATCTTTCCATCGAAGGTAACGTTCGCCGTAAACTGTGCTCGATCAGCGGCAAACCGATATGCAAAACTGGCCGCCCCACTGTGCTTTGGTCGGCGAACTTCTTTAGCCCCTGGCTGGCTAGCATCCGTGTAGGTATAGCTCAAATTCAACACCGTTGAAACGTTAGGCTGAAAGCGGGTCGTAAACTCCACCCCCTGACGCTGACTTGTACCCGGACTATTGGCAACACTTGGAAAAACGCTGATGATCTCGTCCTCTAAATCTGCCTTGAAGTAAGTGAGGTCAGCAAACCATACGCCGTCTTGCCACTGGTGTTCGACACCCACATCCCAACCCTGCGAAGATTCCGGCTTCAGCGCAGCATTTCCCTCGAAACGGTCAGGCACCGAGCCAAACTGCTCAAAAAAGGTTGGATTGGTAACACCTTTACCATAGCTCATGTGCACACGCGTGTTGGCGCTCACGCGATAAGATCCGTCGAGCGCATAGGTGGTGATGTCGGAAAAATCATCGTTCTCATCGCGACGCAATACACCATTTATATACCAGTGCTCGCCAACATCTAATCTATGCTCAACGCCAAAACCAACGAGTTTTCGCGTCTGCTTCGCCCGCTGACTCGCGTCAAAGGGATATAGGTTACGGAAACTTTCTTTTTCCTGCTCAATAAATCCCGTTGTTGCTTGATTCTGCGACGCCATCTGCCATTGCCAGCGACTATCCAGCCGCCATTGTTCGCGCTCAGATTGGTTGCCAAAAAAGAATGCATCTAGTTTTGATTCGCTTTGCGACACGGAAAGCCGGGTCAGCGATCGATCCTGCGCAAGACGCATGGTCCCAACGGCCCCGAGCGACCAATCATTGGTTTTGGACCGACTCTCGTCGTCTACCGCCAAGCCTTGCAGTGGGCCACCTGAGAAGTCAAACCCTTCAGTGTCTGTATCCTTGCTCACATAACGCCCAGAAATCGCTAGCGAAAATGTCTCGCCGGGTGATATCAGTAACCGTCCGCTGAGCGTCTGATTGTCGTCCTGATCTTTTTCCTGCGCTAATGTATCATCCTCAGATAGATCAAATTTTGACCTTCTTTGCGTATAATTTAAGCGCCCAAGCACTTGAGTTGAACCGCCACTCACAGAAATCGATCCTTCCCTGAGCCGGTCATCGCCGACTTCAATTGACATATCCGACTCGAACCCGGTTTGCGGACGACGTGTCGTCACGCTGATCACACCGCCCAGAGCGTTGGAGCCGAAAACGCCGCTTTGCGGGCCTCTGAGGACCTCAATACGCTCGATATCCGCACTCAACAAGCTGGAAAAATCAAACTCCCCTGTCACCGCTGCTGACACATCAATGCCGTCTATCAACACCACTGAATGATTGGCCTCCGCGCCGCGAATTCGAACCTGAGCAACGCCGCCATAGCCCCCCGCACGATTCACAGAAACGCCCGGGACAAACTGAAGGAGATCCACCGCATATCGATAACCGAGCTTGCTGATCTGTTCTCGATCTAAAACTGTAACAGCGCGACCACTTGCGTACGATTGCACTGGCAATCGAGAGGCAACCACAGTGATTTCGTCGATCATTGTTCCAGACGCACCAACAGTGCGCGAGTCCCTTGCAGCGGGTTCACTACTTATCACTTCGGCTACAGAAAATTCAGGCAAAAAACACACGCTGGCAATTGCGACCAGCTTCGACACATAGTTCAAAGACATTTTTACTCCACGTACCGCTGGCCCTCGAGCGGTTGCTGATAAATTGGAGAAAAAGGTCGGTCTACGGACTTATGAGTTGAGCAAAACTCTTGTAGATCGCCTTCCCATGCCTTGAGCACAGTGGCTTAGTGAACTACAAAAACTCGAATTACCGTTGCGAGGCCAGCATCAGATTCACACTGATTTCCCGGGCACCCTCTTCCCTCTCACTAGGCAGCAAAGCCACCTGCGGCGCGGAGTTTAGGCCTGTAATAGCGACTTCGCAAGCAGCAGCGGCAACAATGAGGTTGCCTGCGCTAAACCTTACCCAAGGCCCTTCGCGGGATTTTCACAGCGATTTTATTATCCTACTGCTTCTTCAATTCTACGAAATCTGGACATGCGAAACTCTTTCGTACTGCTTGCAGCCACCGCCGTCACTACTTTGATACTCGCCACCGCATGTGCAAACCCACGACCCATGACAAATAAACCCCTCTCCCTGACCGCCGAACTGGACCTCCCAAAATTTATGGGGCGCTGGTTTGTGATTGCCAACATCCCAACTTTCATTGAAAAAGACATCTACAATGCTACCGAGGATTATCAATGGTTGGGCAATGGCAAAGTAGCCACCACTTTTACCTACAATAAAGGCGCCCTCAGCGGCCCCCTAAAAACCGCCAATCCGATGGGATTCGTCAGCCCTGAGAACAACGCCGTTTGGAAAATGCAGTTCATCTGGCCTTTCAAAGCCGATTATCGAGTCATGTACGTCGACCCAAACCACGAGGTAACTATCATCGGCCGCGAGGCGCGCGATTACGTCTGGCTGATGGCCCGCACGCCGAGGATCGATAGTGCCACTTACGAGTCCCTCGTGAGCCTGATTGAGGACCAAGGTTACGATATTTCGCAACTGCGCCAAATACCGCATACGCCTTAGGTCCAAAGCCTGCAGTCCTACCCATGCTCAGCCTTGGCAGTGACGCTTGGCGTGTAGAGCCAGCCGCTCACTATATGCTCGAACAACTGTGTTTACTGCCGAAAAATCCCGTGATTTTGACGCGGCCAACGTAACCCAGTGCCCTTCAAATTTTTGCAATCGGACTTGAAATTTACAGGCAGTGTAAGCTACCACTTGGCACACAATGGTAGCTAGGGGGAGACTTGAACTCCCGACCTCACGATTATGAATCGTGCGCTCTAACCAGCTGAGCTACCTAGCCATTGTGCAGGACTTTAACCGCGTTCAGTCGACGGGCTGGCCCTTGGGGGGCCGCATTTTCCTTGGCGAACTCAGTCTTGTCAATTGGGGAGCACGGGTATATCAGCGAAAGCCACTGGCATTTTCTGAATCTTCAAATCGGCCGTTGCTGCTAAACCCCCATTGAAGCTGACCGTCACTGGTCTTTTCCTTGCTCGTACGCCGGCCTTGAGTAGCCGCGCCGTGGCTCGTGGTTATGCCTCTAGCACAATCTCTTCGTGTGCAAAAAAAAGCAAAACACTGTTGGTATCAACAAAATTTTTCGCATCTTGTGACTGGTCCTGCGTCATCTGACGCGAATTCATCGCCTTTTTTGCCGTCTCAATATCCCGCCAATGGAGTTCAGTAATACCATCATACGGGGGCAATCCAGAAGTGTAGGATTCAGCCAAGGGATGACATTGCAAATAATAAAGCGCCTGCTCAGTTTGTGCGGCTATCGGACCATGATTTAGCCACCAATAACGCTGGAATTCTGCCACCGTCAGGCGGGCTAAACGCCGAAACGGGAAAACGCCTTTTATCGATCCAACCTGATGATGATCCGGCAGACGCATCACGGTGCGTGCGCGCCCCGTCACAACAGGTCCCACCCGCACATCCGGAGTGAGTAAACTACCCAGCAACCGCGCCTGACGCGCGCTGTCTAGCGCAAACGACTTATCCGCAAACCATAGCTCGGCAATACCCAAAAAAGGGGCGGGCTCCGCTGCGTCAACCGCCTCCGTCAAAGTACGAGTTTGCACATAGCCTGCAGCCTCAGGCAACAAATCACTCAACGCGTCAGCCGCCTCTTGTGCGCGCATGCAAAAAGGATCAATGCCTTGCGCGCCTTCAAGAAAAAAATAAGATTTATACATTGATCTGATCCTCATCAAGCCAACCACACGCAGGCAGGTTTTCAGACTCCTCTGGCAGAACGATCTTAGCGCGCCGCCAACCCCTTAGAGCGCTGATTAAGTATAGGTCGCCAACTGAAGGTAATTCGTCCAGCGATAATGAACGCTCATATATCTCACCGCAGGCCAATAATTCCGACCGCAGCGTCCCTGGCAGCAAACCATCACTCACCGGCGGGGTGTACAACACACCCTGCCAACGATAGACCAAATTTGCGATCACCGACTCGGTTACACGACCTTGGGCATTGAACAAAACCGCTTCGCAATCAGTATTTACCTCGCCCGCGGCCCGCTCATACACCTTGCGTGAACTGGTCTTATGGTAAAGCGTAACGTCCGCAGCATTAACTGCGGTTTGTGCCAACTGAACCGATTGTGCGGTGCCAACCTTCGCTAGCGGTGATGACTGCAGCGCAATTGCGCCATCTTTTGCCAGCACCAATCGCACGCGATGAGGTAATGCAGGCAACCCGGCAACTAGCTCAGAAATGGCCTGCCGCGCGGCTCGTTCGTCAAAGTCAAAAGCGAAGTAAAGAGCACTGGCTGATAATCTGGCCAAGTGCCGCTCTAATAAATGCACACCCTGATTCGAATCGCTGAGCATAGTCTCGAATAGGTCAAACTTTTCCACAACACGAGTGAGCACTTTGGTCTTCGCCTGTAATTCAGCAAATTCGTCTGACGGGTCTGAATCCCAAACAATCCCGCCCCCCGAACCATAACCACTGATGCCCTCGCGCTTGTTCGACCATGCCGTACGAATAGCGATATTGAACTCTGCATCACCGTCGGGGCACAAGACGCCGATAGCACCGGTGTAAATTTCACGGGGGCAGTTCTCCAGCGAATTGATAAATTCCATGCTCGCGCGCTTGGGTGCACCGGTTATGGACGCGCCGGGAAAAAGCGCCCGAAAGACATCGGCGATACTCGCGCTTGTGCGCGCGGTTACAGTTGAAGTCATCTGCCAAACGGTTGGATATTGCTCGACGTTAAACAATGCGGGCGTGCAGACACTTGCCGACTGCGCAATGCGGCTCAAATCATTACGGACCATATCAGTGATCATTAGGTTTTCTGCCCGATTCTTCGCAGAAGTCTCTAACCAGCACGCCTGATGCTTGTCAGCCGCGCTATCCAATCCTCTGGCCGCCGTACCTTTCATCGGTTTGCAGGTGATTTGGTGACCCTGGCGTGTAAAGAATAATTCAGGCGAAGCTGACACAACACTAAATTCAGGCCCGTCGATAAACGCGCCATAAGGGGCATCGGCACCCATGCGGATAAAGGCCTCAAAGTTAAGAACTCCCGGCGCCGCAAACCGAGTCGTATAATTTACTTGGTAGATATCACCTGCGCCGATACGGGCTCTTAGTGATCGCACGTCGGCCTCGTAAGCATCTCGCGTTGTTTTCGATTGCCAACTGCCGAGCGCCGAATCCGCCGACTGCGGAAGTGATGACATAAAATGGCGTGCGCTGAATAACCCGAAACACAACAACGGCATAAATCCAGGCGCTGCAGCAGGCAAAGCATCATCAAATCCCGCCGCGGCCTCATAAGTTACAAATCCGGCGGCGTATAACTGCCGAGATCGCACGAGGTGTTCAACGTCAATTAAGGCCGGCAAAACATCCTTAACACTGCGCGCAACAATCACCTCGACGGGGTGGGTATATTCAAACCACCCCCGACGAGTTTCATCACGCAAAACGACCCGCGATATCACACTGTCAACCAAACGTTAATACAGAGGTTATCCTGTGACTCTGGGCATAATGGCCGGGTCTCCGGGCCGCCATAACTCGTGTGCACGCTTCCAGCTGGTAAAGGCATTCAATATATGTGGCGGATCATCGTGCAATTCGGTGAATCCCCCGCTGTAGCTACGAGTATCGACGTAACAGGCATCCACATTGTCTGCGTGCAATTCGCAAGCCAGCACAAACCCCATATCCAGCAGTCGCTGTTTCTCTTGTTCATAGTTATTGACGAGGATACCCACGTGGTGAAACCCTTCCTCTCCTGACCGATACATATCTCGGTATATCGAAGGCGTATCATCATGCTGCTGTATGAACTGGATCATCATGTTACCCAAATATCCAAATGCATAACTGACATCTGCCTCCTGAGTAGTCCCGCGATACATAAAGGTGTCGGTTTTATGATGATGGGTGACCACAAACGGGCCCGCTCGGTATAACCGATTCCACTTTTCACACGCTTTTTCTATATCGTTCACTAAGTAGGCTTCTTGAAAGAAGTCATATCGTTCTAACATAGGCACAATCAAATCCCTCACGTTATGGCACTGTGCCAAATTAACTAAATTGTTGGATGTTGCCAAGCCAATCCGTCAAGCGGGCCTTGACCTATTTGCCTCGCAACGCGCACCCCAAGGAACCAAACACAGACAAGACTCTGCAACCGCTGCGTTTCACGCCCGGCCCAGGGCCCTCACGGGCTACAACCGCTACGCAACGAATGCTTCAATATGAGCGCCAGACACGCATTTTTCACGTGAGCTTTGCCCTGTTGTTTGATAACATGCGCGCTCGCGAATTAGGCTTCATATTTTTCTCCTTATTTTTCAATAAGTTAGTAAGCTGAAGCTGCTAAAAAAACGTTTATTTGAGAACTAACATGACTGACTTATCGCTCTATCGTAATATCGGGATCTTCGCCCACGTGGATGCTGGTAAAACCACAACCACAGAACGCATACTAAAACTGACCGGCAAAATCCACAAAATTGGCGAAGTACATGATGGCGCGGCAACCACGGACTTCATGGAACAAGAGCAAGAACGCGGCATAACCATACAATCTGCCGCAACTTCCTGTGAATGGGACGGGCATCGCCTAAACATCATCGACACTCCCGGGCACGTCGACTTTACGATCGAGGTCTATCGCTCTTTAAAGGTCTTAGATGGTGGCGTGGGAGTCTTCTGCGGATCTGGCGGCGTCGAGCCTCAATCTGAAACCAACTGGCGCTACGCCAATGAGTCGGAAGTGGCTCGCCTCATCTTTGTTAACAAACTCGACCGACTGGGCGCAGACTTCTACCGCGTAGTGGGGCAAATTAAAGATATCTTGGGCGCTGTTCCACTGGTCATGACTCTGCCTATTGGCATCGAAGACCAGTTTGTCGGCGTTGTCGACCTTCTGACCCGCAAGGCCTTCGTTTGGGACGACACCGGCAACCCCGAATCCTATGAAGTACAAGACGTGCCAGAGGATATGGTAGATCGAGTTGAAGAATACCGTGAGGCATTAGTTGAAACAGCTCTGGAGCAAGACGACGATTTGATGGAGGCCTATCTTGAGGGCGAAGAGCCATCAGTTGAAGCGCTTCAAGCCTGCATTCGTAAAGGCACTATTGCGCTTTCCTTCTTCCCAACATTTTGCGGTTCTGCTTTCAAAAACAAGGGCGTGCAGAACGTACTCAATGCCGTCGTTGACTACCTGCCTAACCCGACTGAAGTAGAGGCTCAACCCGAGGTTGATCTTGAGGGTGTCGAAACAGGTGGAAAGGCGATTGTCGACCCCCAAGCGCCTTTACGCGCGTTGGCGTTCAAAATCATGGACGATCGTTATGGAGCACTCACCTTCACCCGGATCTATTCAGGCACTTTGTCCAAAGGGGATACCGTGCTCAATACGTTTACCGGCAAAACCGAACGCATTGGTCGCATTGTGGAAATGCATGCGGATTCGCGCCTGGAACTCGATTCCGCACAAGCAGGTGACATCGTTGCTTTATTGGGAATGAAAAATACCAAAACAGGACATACCCTTTGTGATCCCAATCAGCCTGCCACGCTAGAACCGATGGTGTTTCCGGATCCGGTTATTTCAGTCGCCATTGCGCCACGAGACAAAGCAGGCGCAGAAAAAATGGGCATCGCACTTTCTAAGATGATTCAGGAAGATCCTTCGTTCTATGTTGAAACAGATGAAGAATCTGGCGAAACCATCATGAAAGGTATGGGGGAGCTCCACCTTGACATTAAAGTAGACATTCTCAAGCGCACCCATGGGATTGACGTTGACGTCGGCAAGCCTCAAGTGGCTTATCGTGAAACCATCACCCGCCGAATTGAGGACAGCTATACCCACAAGAAACAAACCGGTGGCGCAGGGCAGTTTGCAAAAATTGACTATATTATTGAGCCCGGTGAAACCGGCAGCGGATACGAGTTTATTTCCTCTGTCACGGGTGGCAACGTCCCGCGTGAATTTTGGCCTGCCGTTGAAAAAGCCTTCGGTGTTTCCATGGATGAAGGTACTTTGGCGGGATTCCCGTTGCTGGACGTGAAGGTCACCTTGACCGATGGTGGATTCCACCCGGTTGACTCATCCGCAATTGCCTATGAGTTGGCAGCCAAAGCCGCCTATCGGCAATCCATACCTAAGGCCTCTCCGCAATTGCTTGAGCCAGTGATGAAAGTGGACGTATTTACACCCGATGACCATGTCGGCGACGTGATCGGAGACTTAAACCGACGTCGTGGCATGATCAAATCGCAAGAAGCAGGCATTACCGGCGTACGCGTAAAGGCGGACTGCCCGCTCGCCGCCATGTTCGGTTACATCGGCGACCTACGCACGATGACCTCTGGCAGGGGCCAATTCTCGATGGAATTCTCCCACTACGCGCCCTGCCCGAACAACGTCGCAGAATCTGTAATTGCAGAAGTCAAAGCACGCAAGGCCGCTTCATAAGGCGGCCTTCGCGCCAACAAAATAAAGTCGCGGGCGTTGTCAGCAACCCCGCGGACTGATTTGTCTAGCCGAGTACTAACTCAGCAAATGTACGCAGTTGACTCAGATTTCGGGTCGATACCAGCAACGAATTGACTGGCGTTTCACGCCAAGCCTGCAATCGATCTTTAATTCGATCAACTGATCCAACCAACGATATCTCATCAGCTAACGCAGTAGGCACGGCTGCAGCGGCTTGGTCTTTTTTACCCGCCAGATAAAGATCTTGGATCTTTTCCGCTTCCGCCTCGAAACCCATGCGCTTCACTAACTCGTTATGAAAATTACGCGACTTTGCTCCCATGCCGCCTATGTACAGCGCCAGACTATGTTTTAGCGGTATCAACGCCTTTTCGACATCGTCATTAATGATCACTGTGATGCCTTGCATAATTTCAAACCCGGGCTTGGCATCTTTTATTTGATCTGCATAAACCTCCTGCCGATAGGGGGAATAATACAAAGGCAACCATCCGTCAGCGATTTCAGCTGTCATCGCTACATTCTTAGGGCCCTCCGCTCCGAGAAAAATCGGCAAGTCTGGCCGCAACGGGTGAGTGATTGATTTCAAGGGTTTACCCAGACCCCAAGATCCCTCCCCAGCAAACGGCAGCGGGTAGTGTTCACCGTCGTTGGCTACCGGCGCTTGTCGGCTAAGAACCTGACGAACAATGTCCACGTACTCCCGGGTTCTTGAGAGCGGCTTCGCAAAAGGAGCTCCATACCAGCCCTCAACCACTTGGGGGCCCGAAACACCCATACCTAGAATCATCCTACCACCGGAAAGGTGATCCAGCGTCAGCGCAGCCATAGCCGTTGCCGTCGGCGCGCGAGCCGACATCTGGGCAATACCGGTACCGAGCCTAATTCGGCTGGTATGAGCGCCTATCCAAGCCAAAGGCGTAAACACATCTGACCCCCAGGCTTCCGCAGTGAACAACGCGTCGTAACCCAGTCGCTCTGCTTCTTGAGCGATAGCTACCATTTGTGGGTCAGGACCGGCGCCCCAATAACCCATCTGCAGCCCCAACTTTAAATCTTTCATTTGCTCTCCAGTCGTGCGTTAACTCAAGTTAAACATTGAAACGGAAATGCACCACATCTCCGTCCGTGACAACATACTCTTTCCCTTCCAAGCGCCATCGGCCTGCATCCTTTGCGCCGGCCTCACCACCGTGTTCGACAAAGTCATCGTAAGCGACAACCTCCGCGCGAATAAATCCTTTCTCAAAATCGGTATGAATGACCGCCGCCGCCTGCGGAGCCTTGGCGCCAATACGAATTGTCCATGCGCGAACCTCTTGCGGCCCCGCGGTGAAATATTGTTGTAATCCCAACAACTTATAACCCGCACGAATCACGCGATTCAGGCCCGGCTCGTCAATACCAAGATCCGCCAAAAATTCTTCTCGCTCATCGTCCTCTAATTCCGCAACTTCCGCTTCAATTTGGTTGCTTACGACAACTACCTCCGCCGCCTCTTGCTCCGCAATCGCCCTCACTTCGTCCACCAAGGGATTATTAACCAAACCATCTTCAGCGACGTTGGCAATATAAAGTACCGGTTTTGCCGTTATAAAGTGATATTGGCGCAACGCCACGTGTTCCTCGGGCGCCAGCTCAACCGCCCGAACAGGCATGCCTGTTTCGAGCGTATCTTTGACTTTTTCTAAAATTTCCATCATCGCGCGGGCATCTTTATCACCAGAGCTGGCCACCCGACGGTTGCGATCATAAACCCGCTCTAGTGTTTCCAGATCCGCTAAAGCAAGTTCGGTATTGATAATTTCAATATCGTCTCGCGGTGAAACACGACCCGAAACGTGCACCACATTGTCATCATCAAAACAACGAACGACATGTGCAATCGCGTCGGTCTCGCGGATATGCGCCAAAAACTGATTTCCCAAACCCTCCCCTTGAGCAGCCCCAGCAACCAGCCCGGCGATATCTACAAACTCCATAGTTGCCGGCACTACTTTTTGCGGATTTACCATTTTGGCCAGCGTATGCAGTCGCACGTCAGGCACGGGAACAATGCCCGTATTGGGATCGATGGTGCAGAACGGGAAATTTTCTGCATCAATACCCGCCTTGGTTAGTGCATTAAACAGCGTCGATTTCCCCACATTCGGCATACCAACTATTCCGCATTTAAAACCCATTATTTTTCTCCTGAAGCATGGATGACGTTCATGGTTGCCTGCCATTGGCCCCGGACAAGTTGGGCCAACACGGACTCGTCGAAATGGGTAGCGGACTCAATATAACTGCGCTCTGAGTTAGGCAAGGTATGTTGGGTTAAGTAGGCAGTGACCCGGTTTTTATCTCCCGGGTGTCCCACGCCTATCCGTAATCGGTGAAAACTACCATCAGCACCGCAGCCGGCACGAACACTTTTCAGGCCATTGTGTCCATTATCGCCCCCGCCATGTTTGAGCCGAACAAGTCCGGGATCGAACGCCATTTCGTCATAAGCGACGAGCAGTTCATCGACCTTTAATTTATAAAAATTCATTACAGCGCCAACAGACTCGCCGCTGAGGTTCATATATGTTGAAGGCACGAGCAAACGCAAGTCGACTCCGGCAACGCTGCCCCGACCAACTTCACCTTTAAACTTTGCCTGCGGCAGAAGCTTGATGCCGTAGCGATCTGCGAGACCGCGTACCCATAAAGCACCTACATTATGTCGAGTAGAGTCATACTGTGGGCTGGGATTCCCCAGACCCACAATCAACTTAAGACAAGGCATTGGAGGCAATGTTGACAATCATTCACGGCCTCCGAACATTGCACTACTGGGTATCGGATTCGGAATCGGAATCGGAATCGTCACTTTCATCTGTTTCCGCGATGACCCCGCGCGGGGCATTGACAGCAGCCAACGTAGCATCGTGCTCTGCGCTCTGCGCCAAGGCAACAATTTGCACTCCTGCAGGCAACGACAAATCGCTCAGTAACACACTGGAGCCAACGTCGACATTCTCCATGTCCACTTCAATGAACTCCGGAATGTCTGCAGGCAGACAAGTGATTTCCACTTCGGTTAACGTGTGCGCAATTGAGCCCCCATTTACTCGCGCACCAACGCACTTGTCTTCGTTGATAAAATGCAGGGGAACATTAACGTTCAAAGCTCTGTTCGCGCTTACCCGCAAAAAATCAATATGTATCACCCTGCCTGTAGCAGGATTTCGCTGCAGATCACGGACGACCGCACTGGTGCTGCTTCCATCAATGATCACGTTCAGTATTTGCGAATAAAAAGTTTCCTGCTGCATGGCTTTATTCAATTCATTCGTCTTTAGGCTGATCGTTTGTGGTGCCTCTTCTGCACCATAAATAATTGCCGGAACTTGTAATCCCGCGCGACGCAGGCGGCGGCTCGCACCTTTCCCCATGTCTGTACGGATTTCTGCCGTCAGGTTTAATGTCTCTGACATATCCTTCTCCTTTATTTTATGACAACTGCCTTATCTGCGACCAATATAGGGCAATCACTTTATCGCCGAGCAGTGGACCTGCATAAGGTTCCACTGCCGGAAATTCGTTTAATCAGCGAAACATTGCGCTGATCGATTCTTCATTGCTAACTCGGCGAATAGACTCCGCTAGCAGGCTATCTAAACTCAATTGCGTGATTTTCCCGCAGGCCCTTGCCTGTTGTTCCAGCGGAATCGTATCTGTCACAACCATTTCATCTAATTCGGACTCGGCAATACGGTCGATCGCTGGACCAGAAAGTACCGGATGGGTAACGTAAGCGACCACCTTAATTGCACCTTCAGCTTTCAGAGCCTGCGCGGCTGTACACAGCGTACCTGCAGTATCTACGATGTCGTCAAATAAGATACAGGTCTTGCCATCAACATCACCAATAACATTCATCACTCGCGTTTCATTGGCCTGAGGACGGCGCTTGTCAATGATCGCCAGATCTAGATCATCTATCTGCTTGGCTATAGCTCTGGCTCGAACAACACCTCCGACGTCTGGCGAGACCACTATTGGCCGTGTGTAATCCTTAGCGATAATGTGGTCTACCAATACCGGCGAACCATAAACATTATCGACCGCAATGTTAAAAAACCCTTGAATCTGATCTGCGTGAAGATCGACGGTTAGAATACGATCCACGCCAACGGCACTGATCATATCAGCGACCACTTTTGCGCTAATGGCCACTCGGGCCGATCTAGGTCGGCGGTCTTGGCGGGCATAGCCATAGTAAGGGATCACTGCGGTCACTCGAGTTGCAGAAGCTCGCTTAATGGCGTCAGCCATGATCAACAGCTCCATCAAACTGTCGTTCGTTGGCGCGCAGGTTGACTGCAATAAAAAGACATCGTGACCACGCACATTTTCATGGATTTCTACCATGACTTCGCCGTCACTGAAGCGACCAACGTCTGCACGCCCTAACTCCACCCGAAGCTGCCTTGACACACGATGCGCCAATTCTGGGTTAGAGCCGCCGGCAAAAAGCATTAAATTAGCCAAAATAGGTTTCCCCGGACAGATACCCGGCCACCGGGCTCTGGTCAGATCGCGTGAGCATTTGCAAAAATGGCTGGGGTGGCAGGATTCGAACCTGCGCATGCCGGGATCAAAACCCGGTGCCTTACCGCTTGGCGACACCCCATTTTTTCGAGCGCGCTATTGTGCTGATCCGGCTAGCCTGTGTCAAACACATATCCCCCTGCAGCGACTTAATTCAAAAACTCCCGAACCACCACAACAACCTTCTTACCCGCATTGCGCGCAACTATCCGCCCCGGCGTCATCAAGGCGTCGGGGCGCGTTTTGCGCAGGGTAGGATTGCTCAATTCGACTCGCCACCCCAACTGCTCAAACTCATCAAAACCACCATAAGCGTTTGTCACCGCATTGACATACGCATCATCAACCCCGGGTTGCCCCCGAAGCCAAGCGGCAAGCACTTGTGGGGGGATAAACCAGTTCAAATTCGCCAACATAATATTTTTAGGTGAACCGTTCGCGAGGATCGCGCCACCACGACTCACCTGAATCGTTTTGCCATCTCCCTCGAAAGACGTTAACCCTTGTCCTAGCGGCCCCCAGACCTGAATAACGTAGCTATTTTTGTACTGCTGCCACTTAAATCTTGCCGCATAACCTTCATTATTATCTTTGAAGGCCAACTTACCAACCACGGAAAATTCCAACGGCTGGCGGGCAAATACACCGTTGTTTGGCACAGCAGCACAACCCCCAAGCACGGTAATTACCCAAAGTGTGACGAGAATACCTTTTAAAATGAGTGGCTTAACTTCTGTGCGGCACCACCAGTCTGCTATCATTTGGTCTCCAAGGAAGGTTCTCGTCACGTCATGAGCATATTGGCATACGGCTTAAATTATCGCACGGCTTCAGTTGAACTGAGGGAGCGTGTGGCTTTCCCTGCAGACCATTTGCAGGATGCCCTACGTCAGATCAAACGAGATGTGGCTGGGTTGGATGAAGCAGCAATTATGTCCACCTGCAACCGCACAGAACTCTATTGCGCCATTCACCCAGACGCCGAGCGTGACTTGAGCCTGTGGCTGAGCAAACACCGCTCGGTTGAATTTGCGGAGCTCGACAACGCAGCCTATAAACACTGGGACCACGATGCAGCCAGCCATCAGATACGTGTTGCGTCTGGCCTGGACAGCCAAGTGCTGGGAGAACCCCAAATCATGGGGCAAATAAAGGCCGCCTACGAAATCGCTCGCGAATGCGGCACGCTAGGACCCCAGCTTAACCTCTTATCACAAATCAGTTTACGAGCCGCCAAACAGGTTCGAACACATACAGAAATCGGCCGCAACCCCGTCTCTGTTGCCTATGCTGCTGTATCATTAGCACAACAAATTTTCACCAACCTGTCTGCCAAGAAAGCCCTACTGCTTGGCGCGGGCGAGACGATTGGCCTGGTCGCCGACCATTTACACACAAACGGCATCGGCAAAATGGCAATCGCCAATCGAACCTTAGCCAACGCAGAAATACTTGCGGCAAAATATAACGCAGAATCTCTGCAACTTACCGACGTGGCCCAGCGACTCGCGGAATACGATGTAGTCATTGCTTCGACAGGCAGTTCTCTGCCCATCATTGGCAAAGGCGCGGTGGAAGCGGCGATCAAACAACGCCGCCGCCGCCCAATTTTCATGGTAGACATCGCCGTACCCCGAGACATCGAACCGGAAGTCGGTGCCCTTCCAGACGTCTATCTATACTCCATCGATGACCTGACCCAGATCGTTGAAGGAAATCTAAAACAGCGCCAAGCCGCCGCGGCGAGCGCAGAAACGTTTGTACACGAAGGCGCAAGCCGCTACCTGCGCGAAAGCCGGGTAAAAAAAGATCAGGCACTTGTGCGGACCTACCGTGAAAAAGCCAAAACGATTCAAAGTGAATCACTTGAACGAGCCAGAAAAGACTTAAGACGAGGCACCGACCCTGAACAAGTTCTGGAGCGGTTCAGCAACGATCTAACCAACAAGCTTATTCATGGACCCACAAAAGCCATACGTGATGCAAGCGCCAGCGGGCGCAGTGATGTTCTGGACGCAGTAAGAACGCTTTACAACCTCGAAGAGGCGGATACACTGCAGCAACCATCAGATCCTCACCGAGAACATTAACCCGCACATGCCTTTATCCCCCTCCATGGTCGCCAAAATGGCGGGCCTTACCGATCGTTTTGAAGAGGTATCCGGACTTTTATCCGATCCGGAGGTTATGTCTGAGCGAGAAAAATTCACCGCTTTGTCCAGAGAGTTCTCTGAAATAGAGCCTGTTGTGCTGTGTTACCAAAATTTGCAGCAACTTCAGGCAAACTTGGAGGACGCAAAAGACCTACTCCAAGAGGAGGACGCTGAAATGCGGGCCATGGCGGAGGAAGATATTCAAATCACCACCCGCGATATGGACGTCTTAGAAAGCGAGCTACAGACCCTTTTATTGCCCAAAGATCCAAACGATCACTCCAACGTCTTTCTTGAAATCCGCGCAGGAACCGGGGGCGACGAGGCTGCAATTTTTTCTGGTGACCTGTTTCGAATGTACAGCAAATACGCTGAGTCCAAAGGATGGAGAGTAGAGGTTCTTAACGAACGCCATGGTGAGCACGGCGGCTTTAAAGAAATCATATCCCGCATCGAGGGCAAAGATGTCTTCGGCCTAATGAAATTCGAATCTGGCGCACACCGTGTACAAAGGGTTCCAGAAACCGAATCCCAAGGACGCATACATACATCCGCTTGTACCGTTGCCATCATGCCCGAAGTCGATGAAATCGATTCAATCGCCATAGACAAAAAAGACATTCGAGAGGACACTTTCCGCGCTTCCGGCGCAGGGGGACAACACGTCAACAAAACCGACTCGGCAATTCGACTGACCCATCTACCAACGGGTACTGTCGTGGAGTGTCAAGACGAGCGCTCACAACACAAAAATAGAGCCCGGGCGTTATCGCTGCTGCAGGCAAAATTGTTAGACGCCGCAAAATCGGCCCAAGACTCTGAGCAAGCTGAAAACCGGCGCCAGCTTGTTGGCTCAGGAGACCGCTCGGAGCGCATCAGAACCTATAATTTTCCGCAAGGACGAGTCACCGACCACCGCATCAATCTGACACTCTATAAGCTTGATGAAATCATCGAAGGTGGACTCAACGCCATCATCGAACCTCTCAATCAGGAAAATCAGGCTGATTTATTGCAGCAACTCGGCCAAGAGGGGTGACCACCGTGCGCGGTTGGCTGCACGCGCACGCCGACCTACCTAGACTTGACCTTGAGCTTTTGATCAGTCACGTCATGTCACTCTCGCGCGTTCAAATCCTGACCCATCCAGAATATCAGTTAACCAACGAGCAGCTAATACACCTAGGAACCGGGGTAGCTCAACTGCGCGAAGATTTTCCAATCGCCTATATACTGGGCCAGCGTGAATTCTGGGGTCTTTCTTTTAAGGTCAACCCCGCGGTACTCATACCCCGACCAGAAACAGAATTGCTTGTGCAATGGGCCATTGAGCGGGCGCCTCAAGGTGGTCGCCTACTGGACTTGGGCACGGGCAGCGGCGCGATCGCCATCGCCATCGAAAGCGAGCGACGGGACTTGCTTATTACGGCTGTAGATTGCAGTGAAGCGGCCTTAAAGGTCGCCAAAAAAAATGCCGTTGATCATCAAAGCCGCGTCACTTTCCTCAACAGCAACTGGTTCTCCAACGTCACAGGTCACTGGGATATTATCGTTGCAAATCCACCTTATATTGCGCCAGGCGATGCCCACTTACCTGCATTGCAGGCCGAACCTCAGCTAGCCTTGGTCTCGCCCAACAAAGGCTTGGCCGACCTCAAACAGATCATTGAAAACAGTCCTAATTATTTGGCACCGGGTGGTATGCTCGCACTAGAACATGGCTACAACCAAGCGGAGCCCGTCAACAAAATGATGAACGCAAATGGTTTTACTCAGGTGGAATCAATGCAAGACTTAGCCTTTATTGCACGCGCCACTAGTGGCCGCCGCTTTAGAGCCGAGCGGTAATTGATGAACGACGATCAACTCATCCGCTATGGCCGGCAAATCATGCTGCCGGATTTTGATGTTGCCGGGCAAAATTCGCTTGCCGAAGCCCACGTACTAATTGTTGGCGTTGGAGGTCTGGGCTCCCCTGCCGCCCTTTACCTTGCCGCGGCAGGTGTCGGCCGGCTAACCCTGTGCGACCACGACACAGTTGATCTGTCCAATTTACAGCGTCAGATAGTCCATGCCACCGGCGATATAGGACGCAATAAAGCACATTCGGGCAAAGAAACGCTTGCGGCGATCAACCCAAACGTGACCGTCCACGTGATCGATCAGCAGATTTCCGAGGCGCTACTTCAACATCAACTCAAACAGGTCACCCTTGTTTTGGACTGTACCGATAATGTCGCCACACGATATATGATCAACGAGGCATGCTGGAGCGCATCAGTACCGCTTGTCTCAGGCGCCGCCATCGGGTGGGAGGGGCAGATCAGCGTATTTGACGCAAGGGTCAAAGATGCACCCTGTTATCGCTGCCTGTATCCCAACACCTCAGGAGAAAGTACCTTAGATTGCGCAACCAACGGCGTTATCGCACCGCTGGTGGGCACCATAGGAGCGGTTCAGGCGCTGGAGGCCATTAAACTAATCGCCAATGTTGGGCAGCCGCTCACCGGGCACGTGCTGTATTTTGATGCCAAGTATATGGAGTGGCGTAAACTCAAACTTTCTCGGCGCACCCAGTGTCCGGTTTGCTGCGACGCAGTTTAAATCGTGCCAGCAACACATCTAAAAGTTGCCCTTTTACACAAGAAACCTCTACTTCGCAAAAGTCAGACATCTGGGTTACCTGCATACCCAACAGTCCACAAGGGTTAATTCTAGAAAACGGTTCTAGGTCCATGTCGACATTCAGACTCAACCCATGGTACGAGCAGCCTCGCCGCACACGCAGCCCCAACGAGCCAATTTTATTACCTCGCACATAAACGCCCGGTGCATCATCACGCGGCAGTGCGGTGATACCACTTTGCGCCAATACCGCAACCATAGACTCTTCTATTCCGGTCACCAGATCACGGACACCCAAGCTTAAACGGCGCAAGTCAAACAGCAAATAAGCCGTCAACTGACCGGGCCCGTGATAGGTTACTTGCCCCCCGCGATCAGATTGAAGTATCGGAATATCGCCTGCCGCCAAGACATGCTCTGCCTTGCCAGCTTGACCTTGTGTGAAAACGGGAAAGTGTTCCGTCAACCATATTTCGTCTTCGGTTTGCGGCCCACGCGCCTGCGTAAAGGCTTGCATAGCAGCAAACACGTCCTCATATGCGGTTCTACCCAAATCACGCAGAACAACCGGGTGAGGCCCTATCACAAGACCAAGCGCACGCCATTAACGGCCATCAATGCGAGATGAAGCCGTTTGAGTTGACTTTCTCCTGTGGCCACGATCGTGACCCGAATTGAACGAAAGTTGCCCTTTCGACTTTCTCGAATCGCTATCTGATCCGGGGTCACCTCTGGCGCGTGTTGGCGAACCACCGCAACGATTTCGGCAATAGAGGCTTGCGACTCAGTGACTATTTTTATCGGGTAAGGGCAAGGGAACTCTATTCGTGGTGCTTCCATCTAATCGGCTTCCACTGATTGCGAGAAGAACAAAGTAATGAAATCCCATGTGCGAGACAAAATACCGGCCTCGGTGACCGATTCAAGCGAGACCAGCGGTGCTTGGTAAATAATTTCATCATTGAGTCGCAAAATGATCTCCCCAACCGATTCACCTTGCGCCAACGGCGCTTCCAACAACTTAGGCACTACCAATTCAGCTTTGATGTCTTTATAAAAACCGCGAGGGAAAGTTAAGGTCACATCCTCGGTCACACCCAAACTCACGCTGTCGGCCTCAGCATAGTAAATCGGTTGCTCTTTCAGCGTGACATTCGCCTCATACAACGATTGTGTTTCAAAGTAGCGAAAGCCATAGGAGAGCAGTTTCTGGCTCTCGCGCATACGCGCAGCATCACTGTCCGTGCCCATTACCACCGATATCAAACGCATGCCTTGCCGCACCGCGGAGGCGACCAAACAATAGCCCGCATCATTGGTATAACCCGTTTTGACACCATCAACGGTCAGATCTCGCCATAATAATTTATTGCGGTTCGGCTGATCTATGCCATTGAACTTAAAGCTTCGCTGGGAATACAACGCATATTGCTCTGGAAATCGCTCAATCAGGGAGATTGTCAGCAACGCTATATCCCAGGCAGAACTGTAGTGGTTAGCATCGGGCAACCCCGTTGCGTTTCTAAACTGGGAATTTTCCATGCCCAATATTGCAGCCTGCTGGTTCATCATATCTGCAAATGCAAGCTCACTGCCGCCAATCAGTTCCGCTAAAGCGACGCTGGCATCATTTCCCGATTGGATTACCACGCCTTTAATCAGATCACTCACGGCTACCCTTGTACCCTCACGAATGAACATTTTCGATCCGCCCGTTTGCCATGCATTCACACTAATCAAGACATCATCATCAAGAGCCAGGCGCCCTGCTTCTAATTCTTGCTCAACCAAATAGCTGGTCATAATTTTAGTCAAGCTCGCTGGCGGCGTTTGCTCATGTGCATTGTGAGCCACTAAGACTTCCTGCGAAGCGGCGTCAATCAACAAATAAGATTCAGCCGCAATCTTCGGCGGTGGGGGAATAACCGGCACAGCGGCGTGCACAGCCCCTATCACCCCGCTCAAGCACCACACAACGGTCAAAACCAGGCTGCCGGAGCGAATTAAAAAATTTGAACGATCAGTCATCAAGAAACTCATTCCCTATCGATTAGTTGACCAGTCTACCACTGCTTTAGACTCTAAAATCGGCTGTCTAGTTCATTGGGGCGGCTGTTGGAATCAACGTCGGCTTACCGTAGTCAGCGGCTTCTAGTATCGCTTGTAATCGCGGCACTTCATGCGCCAAAACCGGTCCCAGACGCACACGATAAAATCCGTCGTCGGGAAGTTGAATAACCACGCCGCGAACTCCCGTTAACACTTGAAGTTCTTCATGACTATCCTGTGCACGCGCAAATTCGGTAAACGCGCCCGCTTGTACCATAAAATGCTGCTGTGGAGGCTCCGGCTCCAAAACCTCTATACGCACTTGCCCTATCCCTTGATTGTGAAACCCCAACTTGACCGCTGCGGCATAGGACAAGTCAATAATCCTATCACTGTGAAACGGCCCACGATCATTAACTCTGACAACCGTCTGCCGACCATTAGCAAGGTTGGTCACCCGCACGTAGGTTGGCAACGGCAAATGTCTATGGGCAGCGGTTAATTGATAAAGATCATAGCGTTCGCCACTGGAAGTCTCTCGGCCATGAAATTTCGTGCCGTACCAAGAGGCTGCACCTTCTTGCCAGAAATCGGTTGCCGACTCCATTACCCGATACGCTTGACCCCATACCTCATATACAGGTCCATTACCGCGCTGACTGCGGGATTCTGCTTTAACCACCGGGTCGGGCAGCGCCTCCAAAAATTTGATGAGGTCTGCATCGTGGGGCGGTGCGGCATCCTTAGCAACAGCCACTGTGCCGCCTTCGTAGGCACAACCCGACAAGACCAGCGCAAACACGATCGCGACCCAGCCGGCTAAACCACTAAATATGCAACGGCTGTACATGGTCCTATGAATTCTGTGAAGTGAGTCTTTCAGCCTTAATCGCTTGCGCCAATTGGAAGGCTGCCAGGGCATAAAGCGTGCTGCGGTTATAACGCGTGATGACATAAAAATCATGCAACGCCACCCAGTACTCGGTCCCTTGGTCACCCTCAAATTTATACAGAGCGGCCTTCAATGAAGCATCCAGCCCCTCAACCTGCACACCCTTGGCTCGCAGTTCACCCACAGTGCGACTCAAGTTTAAGGACCCATCGACAAGCTCTGCATCTGCCATTTGGTGATCAGAAACCACAACCGGCACTGCCGCTGGATATTGCCCGCTCCAGCGATGTTTAGAAAAATAATTCGCTATGCTGCCTACAGCGTCAACGGGATCTTGCCAGATATCCCGCACACCATCACCGTCAAAGTCGACAGCATAATAGCGATAACTTGATGATATAAACTGGCCATAACCCATCGCTCCCGCATAAGAGCCCATTACCGCCAGCGGGTCTTTGCCTTCCTCTCTAACAAGCAACAAAAACTCCGTGAGTTCTTTGCGAAAAAATTTAGCCCGTGGCGGGTAGTCAAACCCTAGCGTCGTTAGCGCATCAATCACCCTGTAATTGCCCTTGATCCGCCCGTATAAGGTTTCGATGCCCAAAATTGCTACGATCATCTCTTGGGCAACACCAAATGTCTGGGATGCTCGGCGAATGGTCGCTTCATGGGCCGCCCAAAACTCAACCCCCTGCGCAATGCGCGCATCATCAACCAGATGTTTACGATATCGCCCCCAAGTCCAAACCTTCTCAGCCGGCGCTGAAATACGCTCAATAATATCGTCTCGCTGCCGCGCCTGAGCAAAAGCCGCCTCTAGCCAAGAACGCGAAAATGCATGTTCAGCAACCAGCTCTTGTATATAAGCCTGCACATCCGCACGTTCAGCATAAGGCGTCGGATGATCATCGCTTTGGAGCGTTGAAGCACTAGCCCCAAAAGACGCAGCCCATAAAAAGACAAGACACAATTTTCCACTTATTCGCATTATCGTTTACCAAGCTTTATGAGAACGAACCGCCATCAAAATACCAAAACCCGCCATCAAAGTGAGCACCGAGGTACCACCATAACTGACCAGCGGCAAGGGGACACCGACAACCGGCAACAATCCACTCACCATCGCTATGTTCACAAAAAAGTAAACAAAAAAAGTCAACATTAATGCCCCGGATAATAAACGGCCGAAGGTGCTCTCCGCCGCAGCGGCCAAAAACAAACCCCGCGCAATGAGCAATAAATATAAAATCAAAAGTACCGTGACACCCACAAAGCCTAACTCTTCAGCCACCACTGCAATGATAAAATCGGTTCTCGCCTCCGGCAAGAAATCAAGCTGACTTTGAGTGCCTTGTAACCAGCCTTTGCCAAATAATCCACCAGAGCCTATCGCCGTTGTCGACTGCATGATATTCCAGCCCGCGCCCAATGGATCTGTCTCCGGATCAAACAATGTCTGAATACGCTGGCGCTGATAATCTTTTAACAGCAACCAAATACCCGGGGCCGCGGCTGCCAGCACGGCAACTGTTGCAAGCATCCAGCGCCATGACAAACCAGCAAAAAAAACAACCGCCAAACCAGCGCAGATCACCAAGATACCCGTCCCCAAATCTGGCTGGTTCATAATACAAGCCGCAGGAATCGCCACAATCGCAACTGCAACAGCAACATCCTTAAACGAAGGCGGCAGAGGTCGGCTATGGAAGTACCACGCAACTGCCATCGGCACCGCAATTTTCATCAACTCGGATGGCTGAAACCGGATCAATCCGGGAATGTCCAACCACCGCTGAGAGCCATTCACCGTCACGCCCATCCACAAGACCGCCAACAAAAGAATGACACCGGCAACATAGATAAACGGCGCCCACCGCATATATAACTGTGGCGGCAGTTGAGCCGCGCCAATCATCACAACAAAAGCAAATAAGATCCGCTTCAGCTGCGCTGTAAATAGCTCATCACTCTGTCCAACCGCGCTATATAAAATAAACAGACCGTAAATCGCCACCAATACAATCAGGATAAACATCACGGGATCAATATGCAGTCTGCGCAACCCGAATGTACCGGCTTCACGCTCATGCTCAGGTAAACTTCTTATATAATCTTGTGACATCTTATCGATTGGCCAACTGAGGCAATAGATGAGTGTCTATCACCTGCCGCGCGATCGGTGCGGCTACCGAACTACCGCCACCACCGTTTTCCACCAGCACCGCTAATGCGATGGTTGGATTATCCGCGGGCGCAAATGCGATAAACCAAGCGTGTTTACGATTAAATTCTGTAATTTCCGTCTCTTCGTATTCCTGACCCTGAGCAATTTCAACCACTTGAGCCGTCCCCGATTTTCCCGCCATGCGATATTCGATGTCGCGACCGATATAAGCCCAAGCCGTACCATTGCCGCCGAACCCCTGATTACCCAAATGAACAACAGCCTCCATCGCATCAACCATTTTTTCCCAATCTTGTGACGTAAGGCCTTTGATCTGGGACATGGGTTCTGAGCTAACCGCTTCAGGCAGGGGCGCATCACTGGACAGTAACATTCGAGGACGTACTGGATATCCCCGGTTCGCAAAAGCCGACGCGACGGTGGCCATTTGCATCGGCGTGACCAACAAATCTCCCTGACCTATTCCTAGATTAACCGAATCTCCTACATACCAAGGCTGCCCTTTAAAGTTGCGCTTCCAGACCGGATCCGGCATTAAGCCCCGGTTGGCGCCCGTCACATCAACACTCACGTCATCACCAAAGCCAAATTGTTTTGAGAAGGCGACTAAAAACTCAATCGGCAGTCTGGAAGCTAAATCATAGAAAAACACATTAGAGGAACGAAATAACGCGCGCCGAAGATCAACAGTGCCCTGTCCGCCAGCATCCTGAGCAGTCCAGTTCCAGTCACGATAAATACGCTCCTGATTTGGCAACTTAAAAAAACCATTATCTTCGATCGTGTCTTCCCAAGTTGTGGTTTGACTGGCGATTCCGGCCAGACCAACAACCGGTTTGTATGTGGAGCCCGGCGCGTACTGTCCTTTAATCGCGCGATTAAACAACGGTTTCACAACCGAATCACTCATCCGCGCGTACTGCGTGCGACTCATCCCAGCAATGAATAAATTAGGGTTATAGCTCGGCTGGCTGACCAAGGCTAAAATACCCCCTGACCGGGGATCTAGCGCGACAACGGCACCCCGGCGTCCTTCCATCGCTGCGGTAGCCGCAATCTGCAGACGCGCATCCAAATGTAAACTGATATTTTGGCCCGCAATTGGCGGCAATACCTCTAAAACCTGTCGAATACGACCATGCGCATCGGTCTCCACGCGCTGAAAACCGGCTTCGCCGTGCAGTGAGCGTTCATAAAATTTCTCAACACCCTGTTTGCCTAAAAATTTGGTGCCGCGATAGCTGACCTGATCTAAATCATCCAGATCTTTCTCTGTGATGCGACGAACAGAGCCGACGGCATGGGCAAAAAATGCATCGTACGGATAGTGCCGCAACGATTCCGTGGTGACCTCGACCCCAATCAGCCGGTGCCGATTAACCGCCAAGATGGCATTTTCCTGCTCAGTCAGAGACATTCGCAATACAACGGGTTCAAACGGACGCCGCTTGCGTGCGAGGCGTTGCTCAAACTCGGAGATATTGGCTGGCGTAATGGCCACAAGCCCTCCAAGCACGCCGATAATCCCGGCAACGTCTGCTGTACGCTCAGTCACCAGCGCCAAACTTGAGGAGACGCGATTGTCTGCAAGCACCTCACCATTACGATCAAAAATCAGCCCTCGCTGAGGCGGCAAAGGCTGAACATGTATTCTGTTTCGATCTGCGCGCTTTTGATAAGTTTCGAATTGCAACACCTGCAGCTGGAAAAAGCGCAACATCAAAACGCCCAGCAACATCACCACAATCAGAAATACCACCAACCCACGCGAGGCGAACATTTCTTGCTCTCTTTTTGGGTCTTTGATTGACAGTCCAGTCAAAATAAACCTCCCAGCAATAGGCGCCCGGTCACGCCCGGTGGTAGGGATGACCGATAACAATCGTCCACGCTCGATAGATCATCTCAGCCAAAATAACGCGCACCATATAGTGTGGAAACGTCAATGCCGACAGTGCAATTTGTTCATTCGAGCGCGCCAAAACAGATTCCCCTAAGCCATCAGACCCGCCGATAACAAAAACCACATTCCCGCCCTGCATTCGCCAGCGGTCTAGCTTGCCAGCAAGCTGAGTACTGGTGACCTGTTTGCCTCTCTCGTCCAGCGCCACAACCCAATCATCCGATTCCAGCTGGGACATCATCTTTGCGTCCTCTATCTGGATGAATTTGTCAGCCTCAGCTCCATGTTTAGGCGGCGCAATTTCTACCAGTGCCAACGGCATTTCTCGTGGCATACGCTTTGCGTATTCTTCGAAACCAGCACGAATCCATTGAGGTGCTTTAGTGCCTACAGACAGAATCTTTATTTTCATCTTGCCACGAGGCTAGATTTGAGAGTGGCTGGGTGAGGGCATATCGGTCCATAACCGCTCCAACTCATAAAATTCGCGAGCGTCTTTCTGCATAACATGGACAATTACGTCGACCAAATCCACCAGTACCCATTCGCAGGTTTCCCGGCCTTCAACACCAATTGCGGTCGCCCCTTGGGATTTTGCCGCCTCCAACGTTTGATCTACGAGCGCTCTGACATGGCGGTTGGAGGTACCGCTGGCGACCACCATATAGTCTGTCAGCGGTGTGAGTTTACTCACGTCAATATCAAGAATGTCTAACCCTTTTGCGTCTTCAAGGGTCCCTACGACAAGGTCACGCAGTTTTTTTGCGGTCAAGAAGCGTTCTCCGTAATACCATAAAGCTTGTGTTGCTCAATATAGGCGCAGACGGGCTCGGCAAGCAAATGACCCACCGGTTCCCCCATTGCTATAGCAGAGCGCACTTGCGTTGCAGAAATATTTTCCATCGGTAAGGCACACCGGTAAATCTGTCCACTCGAGAAGCGGTTCAGTTGTCTCACTTCATATTCATCACAGAATCTGGTGAGTGTCTCGGAATACCGCGACGACAAACCCGGCCGCCGAACAACCACCAGATTACAATAATCCAGCAATGATTCCCAACGATGCCACAGCGGCAAAGTCACAAACGCGTCCTCACCTAGAATCCAGCAGGGCACCGTACCCGGATTTGCCTCGCACCAGGCCGCCAGCGTTTCTAATGTATAGGACGCTCCCTGACGGGCTATTTCAGCGTCATCTGGTTCCAGTTCAGGATAGGACTCACAAGCAAGGCATAACATGCGCCAACGATGATAAATATCTGTCGATGGCTGGCCGCGATGTCCAGGGCGAGCAGCGAGTACCATACGTACGGTAGGAAAGCCCAAGCTCTTTTGCACAGCTATTGCAGCATGCAAATGTCCGAGATGCACAGGATCGAATGTCCCGCCGTAAAGTCCGATCAGCACAAGTGTCTCATCGATTTTCAACGATGACGAATTTCTCCGTTACCATAGACCACGTATTTCTGCGAAGTTAACCCTTCCAAACCGACGGGTCCACGCGCGTGAATTTTATCGGTCGAGATGCCCACTTCAGCACCCAGACCATACTCGAACCCGTCTGCAAATTGGGTTGACGTATTCACCATCACAGACGCCGAATCGACCTCCGCAACAAACCGCCGCGCATGCGTGTAGTCGTTGGTTATAATGCAGTCTGTATGCTGCGAACCATAGGTATTAATGTGCTCGATGGCGCCTGTCATAGATTCCACAACGCGAATGGCCAGAATTGGCCCCAAATATTCTTCGTACCAGTCGGCCTCACAAGCAGATTCAATCAGCGGCAAAAGAGCACAAGTTGCTGCGCATCCGCGCAAGGTTACGCCAACCTCTTGCAACTTTTTGCTGAGTCCAGGCAGCAATTGTGCCGCCACACGCTCATGCACCAATAACGTCTCCAGAGCATTGCAGACCGCGTATTTTTCAACCTTGGAATTAAAGGCCACCTTTTCTGCCATAGGCAGATCGGCCGCGGCATCCACATAAACATGGCAAACACCGTCTAAATGTTTGATCACTGGTATTCTTGATTCGCGGCTGATGCGTTCTATCAGGCCTTTACCCCCGCGTGGCACAATGACATCAACATACTGCTCCAACTGCAACAGCTCACCCACCGCAGCGCGGTCGGGTGTGTTCAATAGTTGGACGATAGTTGCTGGCAATCCGGCAGCCTGCAATCCCTTCCGAACACAGGCACCAATCGCTTGATTTGACTCAAAAGCTTCCGATCCACCCCGCAAAATACAGGCATTACCGGACTTTAAAGACAGACTCGCCGCATCAACGGTCACATTGGGGCGCGACTCATAAATCATAGCGATCACACCCAACGGCACCCGCATTTTTCCAACTTGAATACCCGAAGGCATATACCGCAGACCGGTCACCTCACCTACGGGATCCGCTAGCGCATCAACTTGAAGAATGCCTTCGATCATGCGGTCGATACCCTTGTCATCCAGGTAAAGTCGATCGATCAACGGCTGATCGATACCCTGATGCTCTGCCTTGGCCATATCTTGGGCATTGGCCGCCTTTATTGCGTCGCGGGACTCATCAGTCGCCGCCGCCACAGCCTGGAGCGCCGCTGACTTAACCTGCGTGGACGCAGAAGCGATCACATGGGAGGCCGCACGTGCAGTTTGCCCTAGTGCCGAAATGTAGTGTTTTAACTCTGCTGACATGCCGCCATCATACGCTTTTTTACCCTATCCTTGAAATCTGTCGACAATTTCATTCAATTCGGCCAAGCGCTCGCCAGGCGAGGTCATTTCTAGCAATTGTTGTTTCATCTCTGCGTCGATGGGTAGTAGGTGACTCAAGCAAAAGCTGACCGCTAACGCGTCATCAAAGTTAACCTGCAGATCAAGCACTTCGACTGAGGGGTGCAAAACCAAGGCGCGCAATAAATCAACCAGTGCAGCATGCTCGACCATAAGGGGAGCGGGCGTTTCGTCAGCCAAAAAATCAACTCGCCCGGCCAGCAGGTCGCCACCCTGCATTGATGTCTCATGCAAAAGAAATTTACGGCTCCCTCGGGTGACAACGTTCAGAATGCCATTACTGGCCTGATCGAAGTCAACAATCCACGCCTCGGTGCCTGTGCCAATCCCAGCGCCAGACAAATCCAAACCTAGGTCACCTTTAGCTCCGCCGTTGTATACCACACCAAAGCCGCATTCATTGCGCGCACAGTGGGCGACCATATCCAAATATCTAGGTTCAACAATTTGCAGAGGCAACTTAACGCCCGGGAACAAAACCGCGTTCGCCGGGAACAAAAGCAATTCACTGGACTGGACACCACCCACGGATGGCACATTGGGATCATCATTGTTCAAAGCGACTTCGTTACCCGCCGGTTTTAAAAGGTATACTAATGCCCAGTTTCAGGCTCTCGACTCATCCGGATAAAGCATGTCTAGCCCTTATAATGACAACACGATCGCTTTTACACAGACCACCGCAACGTCGAGCATACCGTTTGCGTTAACACGAAGCCGAGGTGCCTAAACTGTGGATTGGCTGCAAATCATTGCCCTGAGCTTAATACAAGGTCTTACCGAGTTTTTACCCGTTTCAAGTTCAGCACATCTCGTGCTACCCGCGCAACTTACCGACTGGCCCGACCAGGGGCTTGCATTCGACGTCGGCGTACATTTTGGCACGCTGATTGCCGTAGTCATCTACTTTCGCGTTGAACTAACCGGCATGAGTCGTGCGCTGATCAACTTTCCAGCACAACAAGCCTACACCCCAGAGATCGATTTAGCCTTTAAGCTTGCCGCGGCAACCCTACCTGTCGTCATCGCAGGTTGGCTGGGGAAAACACTCATCGAAGATCACCTTCGAACCGTGCCTGTTATAGCAAGTACCACCTTGCTTTTCGGCGCAGCACTGTGGATAGCAGACCGACGCCCCGGCACCAAAGAGCGGCCTGAGTGGTCTAGTGCGATTCTTATCGGGTTGGCCCAAACCCTTGCCTTGATTCCCGGCACATCGCGCTCGGGCATTACGATCACAGCCGCGCTGATGCTTGGTTTAAGCAGAACCAGCGCCGCCAAGTTTTCATTTTTGTTATCTATACCAGCCATTGCCGGCGCACAGCTGCTGCTGACGCTTGACCTAATCAACGGTGATGTCGATCGTGCTTGGCGTGACCTTGTCAGCGGGGCCCTAATTGCCGGGCTGTCCGCTTATTTGTGCATCCACTACTTTATTGCGCTGGTCGAAAGAACCGGCATGCTGCCCTACGTGATTTACCGAGGGCTATTAGGCGCCATTCTGCTCATAATCTATTTCCTGTGAGCTTATCCTAGAATGGAATATCGTCCTCAAAGTCTGTGTCATCAGATAATGTCGGTGCGTTATCTGCCATAGGCGGTCCCTGTTCGAAGCCGGTCGGTGCGCCGCGAGACGGTGCGCTGGGCGCCGAACCGCCGTTGCCAGTGTATCCACTGCTGCCGCCTCCCATACCTGAATCGGCTCGCCCATCAAGCATCTGAAGTTCCCGAACCATCACCTCAGTGCGGTATTTTTTTTGCCCGTCCTGCTCCCAACTTGTGGTGCGAAGACTACCCTCGATGTAGACCTTCGAACCCTTGCGCAGATACTCGCCAGCGATTTCCGCCAGCCGGGTGAAACAAACTGCATTATGCCATTCCGTGCGCTCTTGCTGCTCACCCGTTGTTCGATCTCGCCAATTTTCAGAAGTGGCAATACTGAAGTTAGTGACTGCACTCCCACTTTGTGTGTACCGAGTTTCAGGATCTCGACCCAAGTTACCAATTAGTATTACTTTGTTTATTCCGCGCGCCATTGCCCCACTCTTTTCGCCGTTCTGCGCTTAGTGTAATTCAATTGTGGCGCGATCACAGCAGTTGTGATTCATCCCATTTGTGAGAGATATCTACAGATTCAACTGATTATAGAAGGCTAAATCTATTCCAGAGGCTCAGACAAGTGATCAGTCTGGTTGCTCGAACGCACAGTTCAAGCTACCGTAACTTGTTTACTTCAGAGAAAGACACGTTGGATAAGATTTCTGTTCGCGGCGCCCGAACTCATAACCTAAAAAACATTGATCTAGACATTCCCAGAGATCAATTGGTTATCATCACGGGGCTATCCGGTTCAGGGAAATCTTCACTGGCATTCGACACGCTTTACGCCGAGGGCCAGAGACGCTACGTAGAATCTTTGTCTGCGTATGCTCGTCAATTTTTATCCATGATGGAAAAACCGGATGTAGATCATATTGAAGGGCTGTCGCCGGCGATTTCCATCGAGCAAAAGTCAACGTCCCACAATCCGCGCTCCACGGTCGGCACTATTACAGAGATTTATGATTATCTGCGCCTGCTGTATGCCCGAGTTGGGGAACCTCGCTGCCCTGACCATCAATTGCCGTTGGCCGCACAGACGGTGAGCCAAATGGTTGATCAGGTGCTGGAAGCCCAAGCCGAGCAACGCGTGATGATCTTGGCGCCTGTGATTAATGAACGCAAAGGAGAACATTTACATGTTTTTCAAGAACTGCGCAGCAACGGTTTTGTACGCGCGAGAATTGATGGCCTGGTCGTTGATCTGGATGCGACCCCGGACCTTGATAAGAATAAAAAACATACCATCGAAGCGGTCATCGACCGAGTCAGAGTTAAACCCGACATCCAGCAACGTCTGGCAGAGAGCTTTGAAACCGCATTGAATCTATCTGACGGCGTCGCCCTTGTGCAAAATATGGACGACAGTCGTGCCCAGGGATTGGTCTTTTCAGCCCGATTTGCCTGCCCGACGTGCGGATACAGTATCTCCGAACTCGAGCCGAGAATGTTTTCGTTCAATAATCCTGCCGGCGCCTGCGAATCCTGTGACGGCTTAGGCATGACGAATTTCTTCGATCCCGATCTTGTGGTCGCCGATGAGGACCTGACCCTAGCTGAAGGAGCGATACGGGGTTGGGACCGGCGTAACGTATATTATTTTCACATGCTGACGTCACTGGCTGACCATTACGGATTCAATGTCGAATTGCCCTTTAATACCCTGAGCAAAAAGCATCGCAACGCTATCCTTTTCGGCAGTGGACAGAATCGGATCGATTTTAGCTATACCAACGACCGTGGCGACGTGATCAGCCGGCGACATCGATTTGAGGGTGTAATCCCCAACATGGAACGCCGATACCACGAGACTGACTCGAACATGGTGCGCGAAAACCTGCAGAAGTTTGTCAGAATTGCGGATTGTCCTGCTTGCGAAGGAACGCGATTACGTTCCTCGTCGCGCAACGTATTCATAGGCAAAACCAGTTTGCCGCAGATAACCAGCGGCTCCATAGAAGCGACGCTTACGCATTTCAACCAGATGAAGTTGAAAGGACAGAAAGCCGCAATTGCGGATAAAATCCTCAAAGAGATCTTGGCCCGCCTGCAGTTTCTGGTCGACGTGGGACTCAACTATCTGACACTTGATCGCAGTGCGGACACGCTTTCTGGCGGCGAGGCACAGCGTATTAGGCTAGCCAGTCAAATTGGCGCCGGCCTAGTTGGTGTCATGTACATTCTCGATGAGCCATCTATCGGCCTGCACCAGCGGGACAACAAAAGACTGTTACGCACCCTTGAACACCTTCGAGACCTCGGTAATTCTGTACTGGTGGTTGAACATGACGAGGAGGCGATCAGAGCCGCCGATTATCTCATCGACATCGGCCCGGGTGCAGGCACACACGGCGGAGAGGTGGTCGCTGCCGGACAGCTAGAAGACATTATCAACAGCGAAGCGTCGATCACCGGCCAATATTTGTCGGGTCAGAAACACATCCAAGTGCCAAACCAACGAACGCCTTGGGATGAGAAAAAATGTATTCGTCTAATCGGTGCCAGCGGCAATAATTTACAGCATGTCAGCGTCGCTATTCCTTGTGGTTTGCTCACCTGTGTCACCGGCGTATCCGGCTCTGGCAAGTCAACCTTGATCAACCGCACCCTTTACCCTGTCGCCGCGACAACGCTGAACAAGGCCACCACTTTGGTTAGCGCGGCGCACGAGCGCATAGAGGGAATGAACCACCTGGACAAAGTGGTTGATATCGATCAGAGCCCAATTGGTCGGACACCGCGTTCTAACCCCGCAACGTACACGGGATTGTTCACACCTATTCGGGAACTATTCGCAGGGGTTCAGGAATCGCGCGCGCGCGGTTACAAACCCGGGCGTTTTAGCTTCAACGTCAAAGGCGGTCGCTGCGAAGCGTGTCAGGGAGACGGTGTCATCAAGGTCGAGATGCATTTTTTGCCCGATATCTACGTTCCCTGCGATGTTTGCAAAGGGGCCCGCTATAATCGGGAAACGTTAGACATTCGCTATAAAGGCAAAAACATACACCAGGTACTGGATCTCACAATTGAGGAGGCCAGGGCATTTTTCGACGCAGTGCCCATGTTGTCGCGAAAGCTGCAAACGCTGGTTGAGGTCGGCCTCTCATACGTTCGTTTGGGGCAATCGGCCACCACGCTATCCGGAGGCGAAGCCCAGCGCGTCAAACTATCACGCGAACTCTCTAAACGAGACACCGGCAAGACACTCTATATATTGGACGAACCCACAACCGGACTACACTTTCACGATATCGCCCAGTTGCTAGAGGTGCTGCACAGGTTGAGAGACCATGGCAATACCGTTGTGGTCATCGAGCACAACCTCGATGTAATCAAAACAGCAGACTGGGTTATTGACTTGGGCCCTGAAGGCGGCTCCGGTGGCGGCGCCATTGTCGCAACGGGCACACCCGAAGCGGTCGCACAAAACCAACTGTCACATACAGGACATTTTCTGAAAACCGTCTTGAGCAACCCGAACTAGTATGCAGGCTTAGAGAAGCGCCTGGCGTAACGCATTAGTGCATAGCGTGACATTTTCCTGACGCGCCGCGTATCCCATCAAGCCGATACGCCAAACCTTTCCTGCAAAGACCCCTAAACCAGCGCCGATCTCCAAATTGTACCGGTTTAACACATCCCGCCTAATCTTTGCCTCGTCGATCCCGTCAGGTACCGAAACCACATTGAGCTGCGGCAGCCTGTATTTTTCGTCCACAACCATGGTCAACCCGATTTCATCAAGGCCAGCCAGCAGCCGCTGGTGCATATCACGGTGTCTTCCCCAAGCATTTTCTATGCCCTCTTCATGCACCATCAACAAGGCTTCATGAAGACCATACATCGCATTTACCGGCGCAGTATGATGGTATGCACGGGCACCGTCGCCGTCCCAATAAGCCATCAAAAGTGACAGATCCAGGAACCAACTTTGAACTGGCGTATTGCGCCCCTCTACACACTTTGCCGCTGCCTGGCTATACGTGATCAGACTAATTCCCGGCGGGCAAGAAAGGCATTTCTGCGTCCCAGAATAAGCCACATCAATCTGCCAGTCGTCCACCCTCAACTCGACACCCGCCAAACCGGTCACTGAATCAACGATGGTTAAACAACCTGAATTTTTAGCCATTGCGCAGAGCGTTTTGACATCCGAACACACCCCCGTGGAGGTTTCTGCATGGACCAGAGCCACAACCTTTGCATCCGGATGAGACACCAGCGCCGCGCGTAATTTTTCAGGGTCCACGGGCTCACCCCATCGGTCTTCGACCGTGATCAAGACCCCGCCCATCCGGCGAACGTTCTCCGCCATACGCGCACCGAATACGCCGTTGATACAGACAATGACCTTATCTCCGGGTTCCACCAAATTGGCAAAAGCCGCCTCCATAGCCGCAGAACCCGGAGCAGACAACGGCAAAGTGTACGCATTGTTAGTTTTGAAAGCCTCTCGGAGCAGCCCTTTGATCTCATCCATTAGGGTAATGAATTCGGGATCTAGGTGCCCAATGGTAGGCCGGGCACTGGCCGCGAGCACTCGCGGGTGGACGTCTGACGGGCCGGGGCCCATCAGAGTACGTGGTGTAGGGTTAAACGACCTATACATCCTGCACTAGGCTTTGATTTCGGCGGTTTCACCTTCCACTGCAGCGTCTACACTGCTGGATTCTGATTCTTCTTCCGCAGAATCCTCTTCATATTGTGCTATCGGGCGATCCACCAATTCTATATACGCCATTGGCGCCGCGTCGCCCGCTCTATATCCACACTTTAATATTCGTGTATATCCGCCTGGCCGAGCTTCGTACCTTGGACCCAGTTCGGTGAAAAGTTTTCCCACGGCCGCCTTGTCGCGTGTGCGGGAAAATGCCAGTCGCCGATTGGCAACCGAGTCGTCCTTGGCCAATGTAATTAACGGCTCCGCAATGCGACGCAATTCTTTTGCTTTTGGCAACGTTGTTTTGATAACTTCGTGTTCAATCAAAGACGTTGCCATGTTGCGAAACATAGCCTGCCTGTGCGAGCTGTTACGGTTGAGCTGTCTACCACTCTTACGATGACGCATCTTCTACCTTTCCTATCTATGATTCTGAAGGCAACTGACCTCCAGATAATCTATGCCTCTAAACTAACCGATCCGACCGCCGTGTAGGTTTGACGGCGGCCAACCCTCTAGCCGCATGCCAAGTGCTAAACCGCGAGATGCCAATACATCTTTAATCTCGGTAAGTGACTTTTTACCCAAATTGGGTGTCTTGAGTAATTCAACTTCTGTGCGCTGGATTAAATCACCGATGTAATAGATATTCTCAGCTTTCAAACAGTTCGCCGATCGGACCGTCAGCTCGAGATCATCAACTGGCCTAATCAATATGGGATCGACCTCGTCTTTAATGTCTTCCGGCGCTGGTTCACTCTCGCTTTCGAGATCCACAAAAACTGCCAACTGATGTTGCAGAATCGTCGCCGCCCGCCGAATAGCTTCTTCGGGGTCAATCGTGCCGTTTGTCTCGAGATCTAATACCAGCTTGTCCAAATCGGTACGCTGTTCCACTCGCGTGCTCTCAACGGAGTAAGCCACGCGCTTAAGCGGGCTGTAGGAGGCGTCTAAACGCAGCACGCCGATTGGACGCTCGTCCTCTTCGTTATTCGTTGAATCAACTGGGACATAACCTCTTCCCCGAGTGACGCGGGCTTCGATGCGTATCGACCCGGCATCGTTCAACGTACAAACCACATGATCGGGGTTGGCTATCTCAACGCTCTGCGTGAGCTGAAATTCGCCCGCAGTGACTGCACCGCCTCCGCTCTTCGATAGGCTGATGACCGCTTCATCGGTGTCATGCAAAATCACTGCGATCCCTTTGAGATTCAAAAGGATATCGATGATGTCATCTTGCACACCTTCGAGGGTGCTATATTCGTGCAAAACACCGTCGATCTGCACTTCTGTAATCGCGCAACCAGGCATAGACGACAAAAGAATTCGTCGTAGCGTATTGCCCAACGTGTGACCAAATCCCCGTTCCAGCGGTTCCAGCGTCACTTTCGCCCGAGTCGGGCTGTCTGACTGGATGTCTATATTTCGAGGAGTTAAAAAATCGTTCGCCAACTGTGACATTGTGGTGTCTCCTAAAAGCGCAAGCGCTCCATTCAATTACTTGGAATAAAGCTCAACAATGAGGTTTTCATTGATTTCAGACGGTAACTCTTCGCGATCTGGTGACCGCTTGAATACGCCTTCCATTTTCTCAGCATTGACTTCTACCCAGTCGACTGCGCCCCGCTGAGCGGCCAGCTGCATCGCAGCCTGGATCCGGAGTTGTCCGCGAGACTTTTCAGCCACCGCGACCACGTCGTCGGGCTTAACCTGAAAGGAGGCAATATTTACACACTGGCCGTTAACCGTTATCGACTTGTGAGAAACAAGCTGTCGCGATTCCGCTCTTGTGGAGCCGTATCCCAGTCGATAGACCACGTTGTCCAGCCGGCCTTCTAGCATCTGCAAAAGATTTGTGCCCGTCGCACCCTTTTTACGGTCTGCCTTCTTGTAATAGTTTCGAAATTGCTTCTCCAGGACACCGTATAACCGGCGAACCTTCTGCTTCTCTCGCAACTGCAATGCGTAATCAGACAGCCGACCACGACGCACCCCATGCTGACCGGGCGCATTATCAATTTTACATTTTGAGTCGATCGGGCGTACACCGCTCTTCAAGAACAGATCCGTGCCTTCGCGTCGGCTCAATTTGAGTTTAGGTCCTAAATAACGGGCCATAACCTACCTCTTCCTATTTCAAGACGCTTAAACGCGTCGTTTCTTCGGGGGACGACAACCGTTGTGCGGTATCGGAGTGACGTCTGCGATGCTGTTAATTTTCAAGCCAGCGGCATTAAGTGCACGCACGGCGGACTCACGTCCCGGGCCAGGGCCTTTTACCAGCACGTCAACACTCTTCATACCAAACTCCAGCGCAACATTACTCGCGCGCTCTGCCGCGATCTGCGCCGCAAACGGCGTACTTTTACGCGAACCACGGAAGCCCGACCCACCAGAGGTCGCCCAACACAGCGTATTGCCTTGACGGTCGCTAATCGACACGATGGTGTTATTAAACGAAGCGTGTATATGCGCGACGCCATCTATGACCACTCTTTTGGCTTTCTTGCGTTCTGCCATTTACTTAGTTCCTGTATACATTCATTGTCAATATCAACCGATGACACTAACTATTAATTTGCCAATCACCTACGAATCGGTCGCTTCGGTCCTTTTCGGGTCCGCGCGTTAGTACGCGTGCGTTGTCCGTGTACCGGTAAATGCCGTCTATGACGAATCCCCCGATAACAACCAAGGTCCATCAATCGCTTGATGTTCATTGACGTTTCTCGACGCAAATCGCCTTCTACAGTGACCTTCGACACTTCACTGCGAATCGCGTCTAGGTTCGCCTCGTCAAGCGAGCCAACTTTTGTTGTTGGGTCTACGCCCGCTCCAACGCAGATCTTCTCTGCTGTGGTCAACCCGATCCCATAAATATAGGTCAAGGCTATCCTTGCGTGCTTGTTATCTGGGATGTTTATTCCGGCAATACGTGCCATTTATTCGCTCCGTTTTTGTTCTGCTTAAGCGGGCCGCTTAGCCCTGTCGTTGCTTATGCCGGGGTTCTGCGCTACAAATCACTCGTACAACACCCCTACGTTTGACAACCTTGCAGTTCCTGCAAATTTTCTTAACCGATGCTCTCACTTTCATAATGCTAACCGCCTCTGCGCCGACCATTGTTTTGTAGGTTCGACTTTTCCATCAACTTCGCATACTGACTTGACATCAGATGCGACTGAACCTGTGACATAAAGTCCATGGCAACCACAACAACAATCAGTAATGCAGTGCCTCCCAATTGAAATGTAATGTCGAACGCCACAATCATGAATTCTGGCAAAAGACATACAAGCGCCACATACACCGCACCGAACACAGTCAACCGAGTAATGACATCATCGATATATTTCGCCGTTTGCTGACCCGGCCTGATGCCCGGAACGTAGGCGCCCTGGCGCTTAAGATTATCGGCCACGTCTTTGGGGTCAAACATGATCGCGGTATAGAAAAAACTAAAAAAGATAATACCCGCCGCAAACAAAAGAATGTAAAGCGGCTGACCGGGAGACAACACGAGCGAAACCTCCTGCAACCATCCCATGCCTTCGTTCGTGCCAAACCAGCTCGCCATCGACGCAGGCGCCAGAAGTAAGCTAGACGCAAAAATCGCAGGAATAACACCCGCCATGTTAATTTTGAGCGGTAAGTGGCTGCTCTGCGCTTGGTAGACTCGACGCCCTTGCTGCCGCTTCGCATAGTTCACAGTAATCCGCCGCTGTCCACGTTCGACCCGAACAATGAACCAAATCACTCCGATGGCGATCGCCGTCATAAATAGGAGTGCAATGATATTAATTTGATCTTGGCGAGCCGCTTCGAAAACCTGCCCCAATGCCGCTGGAAAACCAGAAACAATTCCGGAAAAAATCAATAATGAAATTCCGTTACCAACGCCTCGTTCCGTAATCTGCTCGCCCAACCACATCATGAACACAGCGCCGGTTACGAGCGTCAGGGAAGACACGAAATAAAATGTCGGCCCTGGCGCAAAAGCAAGACCCTGATTGGCCAGCGTTACTGTCAAAGATACCCCTTGAAGGGTGGCGATGCCCAAGGTCAGATAGCGCGTCACTTTGGTAATCTTGCGGCGGCCCGCATCACCCTCTTTTCGCCACTGCTGAAATTGCGGGTACATCATTGTCATCAAGTTCATGATGATACTGGCCGTAATATATGGAATGACTCCCAGGGCTAGAATACTCATCCGCTCCCAAGCGCCACCAGAGAACATATTGAACAGTTCTAAGATGCCCCCCTGGTTCTGGTTAAACAAAGCAGCTAGTTGACTTGGATCAATACCCGGCACTGGGATATGCGTACCCACGCGATAAACCAACAGCGCAAACAGCACAAACAACAGTCGCGTGCGTAGCTCCGCGATCCCTGCTTGATTGCCGGCCAGTTGACTGGCTACTTCCCCTGCGTTACGTGACATTAAACGTCCCAGAATCTACTTAAAAAAAAACGGTCGCTGCAATTAAGCAACGCTGCCGCCGGCACCTTCTATCGCCACTAAGGCGCCTTTGGTGACTTTGATATCATCACCCTTGACTTGTATCGCACGCGTGACCTCTCCGCTGAGCACAACGCGGACACGCTTCATGTCCCGACGCACTACGTTTGCCGCAATCAAGCTCGACAACGTCACTTCATCTCCATCGACCAAGCGCAGCTCGCTGGTGCGTACCTCAGCGGTTACCCGCCCAATTCTAGAGCGAAAACCAAACTTCGGAATGCGCATCTGTAAGGGTAGCTGCCCCCCTTCAAAACCAGCCCGCACACCACCGCCGGAGCGAGATTTTTGACCCTTCTGGCCACGCGCTGCGGTCTTTCCCCAACCAGAGCCCGGGCCTCTGCCCACTCTGCGTTTGGAGCGCTTACTGCCTTCACTCGGCGACAAGTCATTAAGCCGCATTATACTTCTCCCTCAACACGCACCATGTAAAAGATACGGTTAACCATGCCTCTTACAGACGGCGTGTCCTCAACCTCAACGGTATGCCCTATCCGACGCAAACCCAGCCCAGCCACGCACGCCTTGTGGTTCTTCAGACGCCCTATGGGGCTTTTCGTCAAAGTCACTTTAATTTTTTTGTCCATGGTCTCATCCACTCTCTAGGCTTTTTCAACAGGGCTTCTCACCCGTCTTAGGCTACAATTTCTTCTACGGCCTTGCCGCGACGTTGTGCGATATCTCCCGGCGAACGCATATCTCGCAGCGCTTTAAACGTTGCATGCACGACATTCACAGGATTGGTGGACCCATAACACTTCGCCAAAACGTTATGAATGCCAACGGCCTCCAAAACGGCTCGCATCGCACCACCCGCAATAACGCCGGTACCTGCAGAGGCAGGCTGCATATAAACTTTCGATGCTGCATGCCGGCCCGTCAACGGATACCACAGCGTGTCGCCGTTGAGTTCAACATCGATCATGTTGCGCCGCGCAGCTTCCATCGCCTTTTGAATCGCTAAAGGTACTTCTCGCGCCTTACCGCGACCGAAGCCAACACGTCCATTCCCATCACCAACTACGGTCAATGCGGTGAAGCCAAAAATTCGACCCCCTTTCACAACCTTGGCGACGCGATTAACTTGGACCAGCTTTTCTACCAATCCCTCTTCTTTTACTTGTTCTGTATATGCCATTTAGAACTCCAAACCGGCTTCGCGAGCAGCGTCGGCCAACGCTTTAACCCGGCCGTGGTATTTATATCCGGAACGATCAAAGGCAACCGCGCTAACGCCCGCCTCCTTTGCACGTGATGCCACCAGTGTACCGACCTTCGCGGCGGCGTCTGCATTGCCTGTACCGCCTTCACACAGATCCTTTTCCAGCGTCGACGCCTGTGCAATCACTTGGCTTCCATCCGGCGACCAAACCTGGGCGTACATATGCTTCGGTGTGCGCGTAACACTCAGCCGGGTTGCACCCAACTCCCGCATCTTCATTCGACCCCGGCGAGCTCGCCGCTGTCTGCTTTGATTCTTATCGTTCATCTGTTTTTCTCTAATACTCTGCTGCTCAAAAGGGCCGTCCGAATCCAGACCGACGCCAAGGGCCTCTCTAGTTATTTTTTCTTAGCTTCTTTACGCCTGACGTATTCACCTTGGTATCGCACACCCTTGCCTTTGTAGGGCTCCGGTGGACGAAAGCTACGAATCTCCGCACAGACCTGACCGACGGCTTGCTTATCCACGCCCGTAATTACGATCTCTGTCTGAGAAGGTGTCTGCGCCTCGATCCCATCGGGCAATTCGTATACAACCGGATGCGAAAACCCCAGCTGCAGGGTGATCTTGCGACCTTGCGCCTGCGCTCGATAACCTACACCCTGCAAGTCAAGGCGACGCTCAAAGCCTGCCGAAACACCGGTAACCATATTTTGCACGAGTGCACGCATGGTCCCTGCCATCGCCCACGCCGCCTTCGAACCGTTGCGTGCCGACAGCACCAATTCGGCTTCTTCTTGCTTAATGACCACGTCATTATGCACGGCAAACGCCAGCACCCCTTTGGTACCCTTGACGGTCACATCCTGACCTTTAAGGGCCACGTCAACGCCACTGGGCACTGATATGGGATTTTTTGCAACACGAGACATCGCTTACTCCTAAAATACAGTGCAGAGCACTTCGCCGCCGACACCTGCTGTACGCGCACGCTTGTCGGTCATAACCCCTTTATTGGTGCTCACAATAGCAACCCCTAATCCACCCCTGACTTCAGGCAGATCGGTGCTTTCTTTGTAGATACGCAACCCTGGCCGGCTAATCCGCTTGATCTCCTCAATTACCGGCTGCCCGTCGTGATACTTAAGCGCAACGCTCAGTGTCGACTTCACCTCGCCGGTGCTGGAAAAACTCGAGATATACCCTTCTTCTTCCAATACCTTCAATATGCTTCGCTTGGTTTTAGAATTCGGCATTTCAACGGTCGCGTGCCTTGCCATCTGAGCGTTACGCACCCTAGTTAACAAATCTGCGATTGGATCTTGCATTGTCATTGTTGTCTTACCTTTCTTACCAGCTGGCTTTCACGAGGCCCGGAACATCACCGCGCATAGCAGCTTCTCTGAGTTTCGTCCGCGCCAAACCAAATTTTCTATAAACGCCGTGAGGACGACCGGAAACCCGACAGCGGCGACGCTCTCGCACGGCGCTTGCGTTTCTAGGCTGCGCCTGAAGCAACAACTGCGCCTGCCAGCGATCTTCATCGGATGCACCGCGATCCGCTATTATTGCCTTGAGGCTGGCGCGCTTCGCAGCGAACTTTTCGCGTGTCTTTGCGCGCTTCTTTTCGCGCTCAATCATTGATGTTTTAGCCATAGGATTCTCTTTCGTTAACTGCCTTGCTTAACTAAACCCGGAACGGGAATTTAAACGCTTTGAGCAGCGCCAAAGCATGTTCGTTGGTTTCCGCACTGGTGGTAATACACACATTCAACCCGCGGATCTTGTCAATCTTGTCGTAATCGATCTCCGCAAAAACAATCTGCTCGGTCACGCCCATGCTGAAATTTCCCCGGCCGTCAAACGACTTCGGGTTCAGACCGCGAAAATCCCTAATACGCGGAATCGCAATTGACACCAAGCGCTCGATGAACTCAAACATGCGCTCCCGGCGAAGCGTCACTTTGCAGCCGATCGGCCAACCTTCGCGAATTTTAAATCCAGCTTCAGATTTGCGTGCATTACACACGATGGGCTGCTGCCCTGCGATTGCAGTCATATCCGCTACCGCCGAGTCCATCACTTTGCGATCAGCAACGGCATCCCCAACGCCCATGTTCAGCGTGACCTTTTCGATACGCGGAACGGACATGATGTTGTTCAACCCTAGCTCGTCTTTGAGCTGCGGGCGAATCTCATTAATGTATGTTTGATAGAGTTTAGACATATCAGTCCTCAACCACCTTGCCGTTAGACTTAAAAATACGCACTTTCTTGCCATCTTCTTCAGTTTTGAAGCCCACTCGATCGGCGCGGTCTTCTTCGTCGTTCCAGATGGCCACATTAGATACTTGAATGGGTGCTTCCTTGCTGACAATGCCACCTTGCTCACCCGTATTCGGGTTCGGCCGCGTGTGCTTCTTTATCATGTTAATGCCGGCAACAAGCAATCGGCCGTCTTTCATTACGCGCAGCACTTCGCCTCTGCGCCCCTTGTCGCGCCCCGCCAGGACTACCACTTCGTCGTTCTTCTTAATTTTTAACATTGATCTGTCTTAAAAACCTGTTACGAAACATTTAGGGGTTATCGTTAAATAACCTCGGGCGCAAGCGAAACGATGCGCATGAAATTCTCGTTGCGCAGTTCGCGCGTAACGGGACCAAAAATCCGCGTACCAATCGGCTGGTTCTGTGGATTCAACAAAACTGCCGCGTTTTGATCAAACTTAATCAAAGACCCGTCGGGACGACGAACCCCTTTGCGCGTCCGCACTACCACCGCATTCATCACCTGACCTTTGCGCACCCGCCCGCGCGGGATAGCCTCTTTAACGGTCACCTTGATGATGTCTCCAATACCTGCATAACGCCGCTTAGAGCCACCCAATACTTTGATGCACTGCACCTTCCGGGCGCCACTGTTATCGGCGATCTCCAACATGGTTTCTGTCTGAATCATGGCTGCTTAGACTCCGCCTGCTCGATCATCGACACTTTTGAGCATCCATGTCTTTGTTTTTGCCAGCGGCCTACATTCGACCACCGTAACCGTGTCTCCCACTTTGCAGGTGTTATCCTCATCATGAGCGTGTAACTTCGACGACTTACGCACGTACTTGCCGTACACCGGGTGCTTTACCCGGCGCTCGACGCGAACGGTGATCGTCTTTTCCATCTTGTCACTGACGACAACCCCGGAAATCGTACGCGGGTTGGACTGACGCGTTTCAACGGCTTCAGTCATTAGCCTTCTCCTTCATTAGCGTTTTCACGCGGGCGACGTCCCGGCGCAGTTCTTTAACCATATGACTTTGACCAATCTGACCGCTGGCCACCTGCATCCGCAACACAAATTCTTCTCGACGCAAACGCAACAACTCAACATTCAGCTCGTCGACTGACTTTTCTCTTAACTCCTGCGCTTTCATTACAATGCCGTCCGTTTAACAAATACGGTTTTAAAGGGCAGCTTCGCAGCAGCTAACGCAAATGCTTCGCGTGCCAACTCTTCGGAAACCCCTTCCATCTCGTAGAGCACACGACCCGGCTGGATCTGCGCTACCCAGTACTCAACGCTGCCCTTGCCTTTACCCTGCCGAACTTCTAGGGGCTTTTTCGTAATCGGCTTATCCGGAAATACCCTTATCCAAGTCTTACCACCACGCTTGATATGACGCACCATCGCCCGTCTACCGGCCTCAATTTGGCGAGCGGTAAGCCGCCCACGGCCAATAGCCTTGAGTCCATATTCACCAAAACTGACCTTGCTACCACGCTCGGCCAAGCCGCGATTGCGGCCTTTGTGCATCTTTCTAAATTTAGTTCTTTTCGGCTGTAACATAATGCTTTCCGGACCCTATACGCCCACTAACTCGTTTATTGTGCGCTTGCTGTTTCTGCACCCGCGATCACTTCACCCTTGAAAATCCAGACCTTGATACCCAAGATCCCATAGGTCGTGAGTGCCTCAGCGGTTGCATAATCAATATCTGCTCGTAACGTATGCAGCGGGACCCGACCTTCGTGATAGACCTCAGACCGCGCGATCTCTGCACCACCAAGACGTCCAGCAACACGGACCTTTATACCCTCGGCGCCCAGTCGCATCGCATTCTGGATCACTCGGCGCATTGCCCGACGAAACTGCACCCGACGCTCCAACTGCTGCGCAACGTTCTGAGCCACCAACAATGCATCCAGCTCGGGCTTGCGTATCTCTTCGATATTGACATGCACAGGCATTCCCATGCGCTTGGCCAACTCCACACGCAACCGCTCCACATCTTCACCCTTCTTGCCAATGACAATCCCAGGACGAGCGGTATGAATCGTCAGCCGCGCTGTCTGCGCAGGACGCTGAATGTCGATCCTGCTGATCGAGGCATCGGCTAGTCGCTTGCGCAAAAAGTCGCGAACTTCCAAGTCACTGATCAAATAATTCGCATAGTTGTCTTTTTCCGCATACCACACTGACGTGTGATCTTTGACAATACCCAAGCGAATCCCAGTCGGATGTACTTTTTGACCCATACTTATCTCAATATTTGTTTATACGTCGGACACAGTCACAGTGATGTGACTCGACCGCTTCAAAATTCTATCCGCTCGCCCCTTGGCGCGTGGACGAATGCGTTTCATCGTGAGGCCTTCATTGACAAAAATCTCTGACACCATCAACTCGTCAACATCCGCCCCTTCGTTGTTTTCAGCATTTGCAATCGCTGACTCAACAACCTTTCGAACCAAAACAGCACCTTTCTTAGTACTGAAATTCAAAATATCCAGCGCCTCAGCAACCGGCCGACCGCGCACCTGATCAGCAACGAGACGTGCCTTTTGAGCTGAGATTCTGAGCCGGTTAGCCGTAGCACTGACTTCCATCATTCCTTCCTATCTCTCGTTTAAAGCGTTACCGCTTTGCTTTCTTGTCCGCTGAGTGACCCCGATAGGTCCGTGTTGGGGCAAATTCGCCCAACTTATGACCCACCATATCTTCGTTCACTAAAACTGGCACATGTTGCCGACCGTTGTGGATTGCAATAGTCAACCCAACCATCTCCGGCACAATCATCGACCGGCGTGACCATGTCTTAATCGGACGACGCTCATTGTTCGCCGCAGCAACCTCCACCTTCTTCATCAGGTGGGTGTCTATAAACGGTCCCTTAAATAACGATCTTGGCACTTAGCTCTCTCCTGTCCCTGCGTCTACGTCTAACGTTTACCGCGACGGCGTACAATTAGGCTGTCGGTTCGCTTGTTTTTTCTAGTCTTATGACCTTTCGTCGGCACACCCCAAGGTGTGACCGGATGCCGACCACCGGAGGTCTTACCCTCTCCTCCGCCATGCGGATGATCAACTGGGTTCATCGCCACGCCACGTACCGTCGGTCGACGACCGCGCCACCGGGTCGCCCCAGCCTTACCTAACGATCCTAAATTGTGCTCACTATTTCCCACTTCGCCGAGGGTCGCCCTGCACTCGCTGAGGACGCGGCGCATTTCACCGGATCGCATGCGAAGAGTCGCATAAGTGCCCTCTCGAGCGACTAGCTGACACGACCCGCCCGCGCTGCGCACCATTTGAGCCCCTTTGCCGGGCTTCAATTCAACACAATGCACCACCGAACCCACTGGCACATTACGCAAAGCCATCGCGTTACCTGGCTTGATGGGGGAACTTGGGCCGCTCATGAGCGCGTCACCTGCAACCACCCCTTTAGGCGCAATGATGTATCTGCGCTCTCCATCGGCGTACTTGACTAACGCAATATGTGCCGTCCGGTTAGGATCGTACTCGATACGTTCCACAACTGATGGGATGCCATCTTTATTACGCTTCCAATCTATAATCCGGTAGTGCTGCTTGTGCCCGCCGCCACGATGCCGAGTGGTAATACGGCCTGCGTTATTACGACCGCCACTTTTGCTTTGAGGCTCCAGCAAGCCTTTATAGGGCGCTCCCTTATGCAGGGTCTTATCTACAACTTGGACGACAAATCGGCGCCCTGGTGAAGTCGGTTTAGATTTTACAACAGCCATTTAACTTTCCTAACCTCGCCTAGCCGCTTATTCCGCAACCATGTAATCGAGTTCTTGTCCCTCGGCTACAGTGATATATGCTTTTTTCCAATTCTTTCTGCGGGTTTCACCACGCGCGTTCCGCTTGACCTTGCCTTTAACATTGGCAGTCGTCACCTTGACCACTCCCACCTTAAATAGCGTTTCGACAGCCTCTCGAATCTCAGCTTTAGTGGCGTCGACAGCCACTTTAAAAGCGTACTGGTTGGCTTTATCGCCTAGGATCGCAACCTTCTCTGAGATATGAGGTTCGCGCAGAACAATAAACATTCTTTCAGGATTCATGCCAACGCCTCCTCGAGTTGCTTAAGCGCGCCCACGGTAATCAACACCTTATCGTGACTGATCAGACTAACCGGATCGATACCGTGTACGTCGCGAACGTCGACACCCTTCACATTGCGCGCGGCCAAATAAAGGTTTTGCTCAACTTCCTGGGTAACAATCAAAACGCTAGACAATTCTAGGGTCTTCAACTGCTGCAAAAGCGTCTTCGTCTTCGGCTCACCGACGTTGAATTCATCCACGGCCACTAACCGTCCTTGGCGTATCAGTTCCGAAACGATACAACGGAGCGCACCCCGGTACATTTTCCGATTGACCTTCGTCGAATGGTCTTGAGGCCGCGCTGCAAAAGTAACACCGCCGCCGCGCCATATGGGCGAGCGGATAGTGCCGGCTCGAGCACGACCCGTGCCTTTCTGACGCCAAGGCTTACGACCACCGCCACTGACTTCAGAACGCGTCTTCTGTGCACGACTTCCCTGCCGAGCCGCTGCCATATGAGCGACCACAACCTGATGCACGAGCGGCTCATTAAATTCCCTACCAAAGGTAACGTCCGATATTTCAACGCTACCGCCATCAGCAGCCAAGTTAAGATTCATTACCAGTCCCTCCGCTTCGGGCCTTCACGGAAGCACGAATAAACACGTCTCCCCCGGCCGATCCTGGAACAGCACCCTTCACCAACAATAAATTCTTGTCGGTGTCTATTTGCACCACTTCTAAATTCTGTGTCGTCACTTTTGCCGCACCCATATGCCCAGCCATCTTCTTACCTTTGAAAACCCGACCGGGGGTCTGGCACTGGCCGATAGATCCTGGCGCGCGATGCGAAATTGAGTTGCCGTGGGTGTTGTCTTGGTGAGAAAAATTCCAGCGCTTTATACCACCGGCAAATCCTTTACCTTTCGAGACCCCCTGAACGTCAATCTTTTGACCAACCGCAAATTGGTCTACGCCCAACTCAGAGCCCAACTCGATTCCGCTGACATCGGCAAGGCGGAACTCCCATAGTCCACGCCCAGCACCTGTGTTCGCTTTGGCATAATGCCCAGCCTGAGGCTTTCGCACCCGATTCTGTTTGCGCTCGCCAGCGGTAACCTGAACCGCAATATAACCGTCGGTTTCGTCGGTCTTAATCTGAGTCACTCGATTTGGCGCCGCTTCAATCACGGTCACTGCAACCGAGTCGCCATCCTCAGTGAAAATACGGGTCATGCCCGATTTTTTTCCTACCAATCCAATCGCCATTGGTCTTATCCCTGGTCAAATTCAAAAAGCCTTTTGGCTCTTATCAGAGCGCAAAAACTCACTCCTTCAACGGGCCTCAGCTTTCTGTTGCTGGGCTCAGAAGGACTGAGCTTAGACTTGCGCCTATCAGTGGCCCCCTATCGGGGCCTTGTTCTTAAATTCATCGAAAGCCATCTATCGGTGAATTTGCATCATCACGCTAACCGACCCGCCCTTTCTTGGCCCTCGGTGCAATCGCGTTAGTTCAAACTAATCTGTACTTCTACTCCAGCCGCTAGATCGAGCTTCATCAGCGCGTCAACGGTCTTCTCTGTCGGCTCAACAATGTCTAAAAGACGCTTGTGGGTCCGTATTTCATATTGGTCTCTGGCGTCTTTATTCACGTGAGGCGAGACCAATACTGTGAAACGCTCTTTACGCGTAGGCAAAGGAATCGGCCCTTTGACCTGCGCTCCAGTGCGCTTCGCGGTATCCACAATTTCCTGTGTGGATACGTCTATTAAACGGTGATCGAACGCCTTGAGGCGAATTCGAATGCGTTGGTTTTGCACCTACACGTACTCCAATCCCAAATTACGGTGTTCCAGCTTAGACCAGTCACTGCGCCCATTGTCTGCTGGACGGCAGGTCGTTCTAGTTTGCAGCTGGCGCTACTTCTGTTAAAGAACCCGACCGAAAGCATTAAGCCTAAGGCGCAAAAAGATTGTGAACCACGAACTTATCACTCGCGGATTTGCCCTCTCCAGCGGTGATGGCCAAAACCTGTCCATCGCCACTGCCTTGCCTGCGTTCTGTATCTCCCGCTTCTCTACATCGAGTCACCCCGAAAGCGGACGCGCACTATACCGATGTGGGGAGATGCGTGCAACCGTTGGGAAGCGGATAAACTCGTTTTTTAATTCGCCGCTTAACCATACTCCCGGCGTCTGCGCTTTGACCGCT
>DGQF01000036.1:4177-8593 GCA_002389675.1 Gammaproteobacteria bacterium UBA4421 | reverse complement strand
ATGCGATAATATAAATATAAACAATCTAAGTAAACCGGTGTAGGCAAGTGCTTGCTTCGAAGCAGGAAGCTATTAAAATAGCCGCTATGGAGGACATAATGTTTGCACGTATATACCAGCCCGCTAAAACAGCTATGTCATCTGGCACTGCCAAAACAAAACTTTGGGTGCTTGAATTTGTGCAGACGGGAGCGCGCCGTATCGATCCCCTGATGGGGTGGACCTCCAGTGATGATACGCAAACGCAGATACGCCTGCAGTTTGACACGAAAGATGAGGCTGTAGCCTATGCCGAACGCCATGGTATTGAGGTCACGGTTGTTGAACCTCAAAAGCGTGCCACAAATATTCGTGCTGGCGGTTATGGAGAAAATTTCGCAACAAATCGTCGTGGTGTTTGGACCCATTAGGCTGCCATCTTACGACGTTAAGGAAACTGCCTCCGTCGCCTTGGTGCCGGAGCTAAAAACCTGGAACTGAATTAAATATAAATATTAAAACTTCATTTATTTTGACCTTTACAGGTGAGATCTCATTTGGTTTCAAAAATTTGGGTTAGGTGGGCAGTCGAGATTAGGAATTCACTATGGATTCGCCCAGTCATGTATATTTTGGTTGTTCAGAGCCATCTGATATTCGTTGTGACCGTACCATTTCTCACGCATCGTCACAGTCGGTTGCCACCGAGTTAAGCTCACTTATGCTTTGGGTTTGTGACCTGCCCCACCAGGTCTTTGCAAAAGATTGTCCTTTCTATGAAGTTGAGGCGATGTCCTTGATCCACGGCCAGATTGCGCGATTGGCTTGGCGCAGCATCATGGCTGCTAGTCGAGGGAAGGTGTTGACGCTCTACGCGCGTCGTTCTGTTCATTTTGTTTGGGCCCCACTCATGTTCTCTGCTGGAACACTGGAAGGTATAGGTTTGTTCTATGGCGTATCTTACGACTGCAATCAACGCAGAGTTTCCTTCCCAGTTTATCGATCCAAGACGGATGGGTTGTTCTCATCTAGTTATGGTGCTTTGCGAATTTGGAGAAATGCCTCTGGGGGTGCCAGTGAACCTGACGCGGAGCAAGATTACATATTGTTGCGCTGATACCGCAACCCTGCTGCGCTAGCAATCTGATACGAGTTCTCATTCGACTGAAAACTTCCAATAGTGGCATCCTTTTAACAGGCTATTGGCAGCTACTTATTTTAATGTGACACAAATTTATAGACAGAACGAGATTAAAAGTTAAGCTGGACCAAGTGCCTTGGATGTAAAGGGCCTTTTGAGGATGTTGTCTGATATGTGAACCATACGGTTCAGTTCGGCAATCTAGGGGTAAGATTTTGCGTTGCGGCACCCATAAGGGAGGTAAAAAATGAGAAATATTATTGGAACAGCGGCACTTTGTGCTGCGATGATGGCGGCTGGATCGGCGTTTGCATTTGAATGTAAACGTGGTGAAGCATCCTTTGATAAACCAGGTGGGTTTCCAGAGCGTGCTTTGACAATGATCGTACCATATGGTCCTGCAGGTGGATCAGGGCAGGTAGCTGCTGCGATGGCCGAAGCGGTGACTGAACTGACTGGCATTCCAATCAACCGCGATCACAAACCAGGCGGTTCTGGGACTGTTGGTATGACGGCCTATATGGCGGCGCCACCAGATGGATATAACGTTTTGGAACACATTGATGACGCGTCCTCTGCGCATGCGTTGGATTCATCTATGCCAAACCCAGCAGAGGATTTGATTCCACTGGTTGTTAGCCAGGTGACATTCAGTCAGGTGTATATCCGCACAAATGAAACACGTTTTAGCGATTGGCCATCTTTTGTAGAATGGGTCAAGGCGCAAAACGGCAAAGCAACCATTGCGAACGTATCCAAAGAGGGTTCGATGGAGCGCGTCACAATGGGCTTTATCACCGATGCAAGTGACATGAAGATTCAGCAGATTTCATTCGACAAGGGTGCCCCACGTTACGGCGCCTTGTTGGGTGGACAAGTGGATGCCCTTTTTGAGCAGCCTGGTGATGTGCGCAACTTCCTTGATGCGGATCAATTCAAACCGATCCTAACAATCTTTGATGAACGCCCAGCCGCGTTTGCAGATACGCCAACGCACCGGGAAATGGGTATGGATTTTGATCCATTGCTACGTTTTCGGGGGTTCTATGTACATGCAGATGCACCAACGGATCGCGTCGAATGGCTAAAGTGGGCTTTTCAGCGTGGATATTGTGAAGACAGCTACCAGGCATTCAATGAATCAAAATTCATGACTGTGATTGACAGCTATCGTGATACTAACGGTGCAAAAGATTTGATTGCCCGTTCGATCGAGCAGTATCGCGAAGTGTATAACGCCATGGGCCTAGACGTGAAATAAACAAAAGATAATAAATGTAACATGGCGCCATTTGGCGCCATGTTTTCTGCCGCGAGCATGGGAATACACTGTGGGACGACTAACACTCAGTAATCTGATCGAGGCCGCGATTTTTTTGTTGATCGCTGGCATTTTTTACGCCTTTTCATTCGAATTCAATCAACCTATCGAAATCTATATTTTTGGGGCCACCGCATGGCCACGAGTTGTGATTGGATTTTTACTATTGGCGACACTTGGAAATCTTTGGTTCCATTACCGCTATGGCAACGCAACACAGGCAACTTTGGGCCAATTGGAGGATAAGGCAGACTTTAGCGAGGCAGGAACCGTACGCCGCATGATAGCCGTGCTGCTGACGCCGTTCATATTTGCCTATCTGCTTAAACCGATTGGCATTTACTTTAGTGCACCGTTTTTCATTGCCGCAATTATCTGGTTTTTTGGCGAACGTAGATGGAAGGTGATCTTGATCATGACGCTGTTTATTTATTGTGTTTTCATAGGGCTATTCCTAATGATTTTGAACGCTCCATTGCCCCAAGGCAATGTGTCACCCTTTTATGATTTCAGCGCGTGGGTGCTGAAACTGAATGCTCAGTTGCAAGGGATTTAACGCGCAATGATCGAGAATTTTTTAGCGGGTTCCGCAGCTCTTTTTGGTGATCCCTTCACGATAGGTATTTTCGTCTTTGGCGTCGTGGGTGGCATGTTGTTTGGGGCAATCCCCGGGGTTAGTATGCTGACACTTGCGGCGATTTTGTTGCCCTTTACCGCGAGTCTGGAACCTGCTCAGGGCGTTATGTTGTTTGCGGTCATTTACTGTACTGGGACCTATGGCGGTGCGATTACTGCCATTTTGTTCAACATCCCTGGATCTGCCGAAAATGCTCCAACCGCCTTTGATGGCTACCCCATGACGCAAAAAGGCCAATCGGGCAAGGCCGTTGGCGCAGCCGTGTTGTGTTCGGCCATTGGGGGCATTGCATCGGCCCTCGTTATGATGGCCGCAACCGAACCATTGGCAAATTGGGCGATCCGCAACATTGGCCCGCCTGAAATCTTTGCTCTTGTTTTCTTCGGTCTAGTCGTCGCCTCATCCGTTGGGGCGCGCACCATTTGGAAAGGCTGGATGTCGGTCCTAATTGGATTGTTGATTGCAACCATTGGTCAAGATCCGGTGGGAGGCATCAACCGTTATAATTTCGGGATGACTGATTTAGCCGCTGGTATTGCGTTTATTCCTGCGATCTTGGGGTTCTTTGCAGTTTCAGAAATCTTTGTTCAAGCTGAGAAGAAGGCCAGCGGTAAATACCAGGCACCCAAAGTCAGCATGACGTTTCCATCTTTTATTGAACTATGGATGCATAAAATCGCCGTGCTGCGATCCATCCTAGTTGGGTTTTTCTGTGGCATCCTGCCGGGCATTGGCGCCACGCTCGCCGCTTTCATGAGTTATGGCGAAGCTGTGCGGTGGTCCAAAAATCCAGAGGAGTTCGGCAAGGGTAAACTAGAAGGGGTTATTTCCGCAGAAACCGCAAACAACGCGGCAACGGGTGCAGCGATGATCCCGCTGTTGGCACTGGGTCTGCCGGGGGGCGCATTAACCGCGATGATGGTTGCGGTGTTCCAAATGCATGATCTGCAACCTGGTCCATTGGTTTTTATGCTGTCACCTGATCTGATTTGGATTGTGTTTGCGGCGATGTTCTACGCCAATTTGTCCATCCTGATCATTGGTGTTTTAGAAACCAAAACCATTTTGAACCTATTGAAAATCCCGTTCCAGTTCTTGGCGCCGCTTATTTTGATGTTGGCCACAACAGGAGCTTATATCGGACGTGGTTTGGTTTTGGATGTGATGGTAATGTTCCTAGCAGGCATTATTGGGTATCTGTTGCGCCGTTCCGGGTTTTCGATCCCTGCAATTGTACTAGGTTTGATTCTTGGTAAAATTGGCGAACAAAATTTCGCGCAAGGCATGCAGATGGTGCATTACGATTTGGGCACGTATTTGTCTCGTCCAATTTGTGCA
>DGQF01000036.1:876-4131 GCA_002389675.1 Gammaproteobacteria bacterium UBA4421 | reverse complement strand
CATCTACCGCGCGTTTACCTCAATCAAGACAAACGCATAAGGCTGGGGCAACCTGAAACGGAGTTTATGGAATGATGGATACTGGCGTTCAGGCGATTGTTGCGCGTGCGCGCATCGCACAGGCAGAGTACGAAAAAAATGGATCGCAGCAGCGCTATGACCACGCTGCGCAAGCTGTGGCATGGGTGATTATGGAACCCGCCCGCAATCGGCGTTTGGCAGAATTGGCTGTGGAAACGACAGGGCTGGGAAATGTTCCTGATAAGATCATTAAAAATCATCGTAAGACACTAGGTCTAATGCAGGATATTCAAAATGTGGTGACCTTTGGTGTTATGTCGGATGATCCTAAAACAGGAATTACGGAAATTGCCCGCCCCAAGGGGGTTGTAGGTGCGATTGTGCCCTCAACAAACCCTGCGGCTACACCTGCCAATAACATAATCAATGCGTTGAAATGCGGCAATTCAATTGTGGTTGCGCCATCGCCTAAGGGCGTGGCCTGTTGTGAATTGTTGCTTGAATATATCCATGCCGAGTTTGCGAAAATCGGCGAGGACCCCGCACTGGTGCAAATGATCCCCACACCTGGGTCCAAGGAGAAGACACAAACATTGATGGATCAGTGTGATATGATCGTCTGCACGGGCAGCCAAAACAACGTGCATCGCGCACAAACCGCAGGGACCCCAGCAGTTGCTGTAGGCGCTGGAAATGTGACAGTGATCGTGGATGAAACCGCAAATTTGGATGGGGCTGCAGAAAAAATTCGGGCGTCTAAATGCTTTGATAACGCCACTTCTTGCAGTTCGGAAAATTCGGTTGTTGTGGTGGATGCAGTTTACGATGACTTCATTGCTGCACTAGCGCGCGCAGGTGGTGCGTTTTATGCGGATGAGGCAACGTTGGTATCCAAACTATGGCCGGATGGGCATTTGAACCGTTCGGTCATTGCACAAGATGCGGATAAAATGATTGCGGCTCTTGATGTGGACGTGGCAGAGGGGACTGAATTTTTGGTCGTGCCGACATCAGGCATAGGTCCTGATCATCCGCTGTCTGGCGAAAAACTTAGCCGCGTTTTGGCGCTGTATTGCGCGTCTGATTTTGACGCTGCTTTGGATATTACGCATAACATTCAGGTTTATCAGGGGGCAGGGCATTCGGTGGGATTGCATTCTGCATTAGATGAGCGAGCGTATACCTTGGCAATGGAAATCCCAACCAGTCGGATCATTGTTAATCAGGCGCATACATTTGCGACGGGTGGATCGTTCACCAATGGCATGCCCTTTTCCCTGTCGATGGGGTGTGGCACATGGGGGGGCAATTCCGTGAATGAAAATGTGAACTATCGTCACTTTCTACAATCAACAAAAATTATTCGCGAAATTTCATCGCGTGAACCCAAATTAGAAGACATCTTTGACGGGTACTGGAGCCTTGCTGGGAAATGAGATTTGAAACAACGACACCTCCCCAAGGAACGCTGAGGGATTGGATTGACGCCCGTGCTGAACGCGGAGGTACGGCATTTGTTTTTCCCGAAACGGAACAGACCCTAACTTGGGCTGATTTACGCGATCACTGCGCGATGGTGGCTGCCGATCTAACGGCACAAGGCATTGTTAAAGGTGAAAGCATCGTAGTGATGCATCCCAACGGATATGATGGGGTTAAGGCGTTGTTTGCCGCGCTCTATGGTGGGTTTCGTGTTACGATGTTAAATTTGGCCGCAGGGCCAGATGCGCTTGGCTATGCCATGGATCATTCCGCGGCGTGTGTGGCTTTCGTGCATGAAACGCAATTGGACGTGTTCCATCAGGTGAAACCAGAACGGTTGAACCTATATGCGCCAACGGATCAGCGAGAAAACTTGCATCCCGTTTCCTCAGATGATGATGCATTGTTAATGTATACCTCTGGCACCACAGGGCGACCGAAGGGCGTCGTTCATACGCAATCTAGCCTATTGGCGGGTGGTTGGACCGTCAGTGTGGCCCATGAATTGACTGAACAAGACCGTGGAATGGGGGTTTTACCCTTTTATCATATCAATGGTCTGTGCGTGTCCGTCATGGGCAGTTTGGTATCAGGTGGATCCTTGGCGATGGTATCGCGTTTTTCCACCAGTAAATTTTGGCAACAGGCGGCAGATGGTGGAATTACGTGGTTTTCTGCCGTCCCCACGATCATCAGTCACCTGCTGCATGGAGTGGCAGAGCCAAGTGCCGATTTGAAATCCCGCCTGCGTTTTGCGCGCTCTGCATCCTCTGCGCTTGCGGTTGAAACACAGCGTGCCTTTCAGGACCGCTTTGGCTTGGGTATTGTGGAATCTTTGGGCCTGACGGAAACGGCAGCACAATGTTTGGTTAATCCATTGGATCCCCGCTTGCATAAAATTGGGTCTGCGGGCAAAGCAATCAGCAATCAGGCGCGCATTGCTGATGGGGACGGCATTGAATGTGCCTGTGGGGTTGAGGGTGAAATTCAAATCCAAGGTCCCAATGTAATGAAAGAATACTTACGCAATCCCGATGCCACTGCTGCCACCTTTCATGGGGATTGGCTGCGCACGGGGGATTTGGGGCGTATGGATGAGGATGGCTATGTCTTTGTAACGGGGCGTTTGAAAGAGTTGATTATCAAGGGCGGTGAAAACATCGCGCCGCGAGAAATCGACGAGGTTCTATACGAACATCCCGATGTGGTTGAGGCCGCTGCATTCGCACGACCCTGTCCGCAATATGGGGAACGCGTAGAGGCGGCAGTGCGTTTAAACGAGACATCGAACGCCACTCCCGAGCAGTTACGTGCATTGTGTGAGGCAAAGGTGGGAATATTTAAATCGCCAGAAAAGGTACATATTCTGCCAGAGTTGCCCAAAGGAGCATCAGGTAAAATCCAGCGCCTATATTTGAACAAAATGTTATATGGTTCCTAGGTAATGCCGATGATGATCAGGCGCAGACCCATAAAGAAAAACGCAATCAAAACGGCTTTGCGAAATAATTTTTGGCTGACACGTTGGCGCAGTAGTTCACCAATGCGAAATCCGATTAGGACGACGATTAACGCAAGGCTTGATTTGATCAATGCAGGGCCTGTTAGAATTCCGGCAATCAATTGACCTGCACCCAAAGGCAGGACACCTGCCAAGAACAAGAATCCTGTCGCCCCAATAAATCGTTCCTTACTGACATCACGTGCCACCAAATACATTGCGACAGTGGGTGACCAGATTGAACTGATCCC
>DGQF01000036.1:485-742 GCA_002389675.1 Gammaproteobacteria bacterium UBA4421 | reverse complement strand
GAACATGGATGTGACGAAAATCGACACCATAATCGCCAAAGCGAACAGCCAATATTCCCGCGCGATGTCCAATTTGTTTGGTGCTTGGGCAAACTGCAATGAGTTGGTAGCTAAAATGGACAACCATAATAGCGGTATTGCTTCTGTTGGGGACATCACAAGCGTTAAGAACGCCATTGAAGCGGCAGGTAAACCGATGCCTAAAAAGCCTTTTACGATGGCTGCGAACAAAAATATCCCGATTAGGATCAATGTTT
>DGQF01000036.1:0-319 GCA_002389675.1 Gammaproteobacteria bacterium UBA4421 | reverse complement strand
AAGGACCCGGCCATTCCGCAACAGGAACTGTCGATCATCTGCGCATTGGCACCCAGTACACTTTTCACCGCATCAACAGTGTATTGGGCGACACCCATCGCCTTCTGGTGGCAGTGTCCATGTACCAAAACATCCAGTGCCGACATATCCAAGCCCGTGGGTGGGTTTTGCATAATATATTCGGCAAAGGTCAGGATTTGTGCGCCATGTGCCTCTGTCCACTCGCGGATTAGGTTTACGGCCTCATCACGAAACATCAATGTGCAAGATGGTTCCAAACCGACAATTGTTTTGCCAGCATCTAGTGCCGCACGAAATG
>DGQF01000024.1:2146-7086 GCA_002389675.1 Gammaproteobacteria bacterium UBA4421 | reverse complement strand
GAAACATTAACGAAAACACGGCCAGTCCGCTGATCAATGCAAAGACGCGCTCAACGGGCAGGAGCGCACGATCCGCGCGGCTGAGCCAAGAATTGTCTTGCAGAACAGATGAGGATGAAGCCATAGCGTTGCCTTCAGGTTAAATTGTAAGGGTGCAAAACATCAAAAGCACTTGCCCCTTGCGAAAGGGGCAAGTGCGCATGGATTAGTTGCCGTTACGGCTGTTTTCCAAAGTCGTCATCACGAGGTCAAACAGTTCTTGACCAGGAATGCCCTGAGCTTCCATGTCGGCAATCCAAGCCGCACGGATTGGATCCGCAGCTTTCGCACGGAATGCTGACAATTCTGAGTCGCTGATTGTGACTTTTTCAACGCCTTTTTCGGCCAAAATTTCATCCCAACGCTGCAACAATTTGCCGTAGTTTTCGAGGTAATAGGCAATCGAATCGTCAACAGATTCATCCAAAACAGCGCGGTGCGCATCAGGCAGGCTGTCATATGCATCGATGTTAACCACAACCGGGCAATTCACAGTGCCTGGGTTTAGGTTCTCAGTCCACCAATCGGCACGGTTGATTGTTCCGTAGGACAAATGCGCATGCTGTGCAAAGGCCACTGTATCCACAACACCTGATTCCATCGCTTGATAGGCTTCGGTTGCAGTCACGGAGGTGGGCACACTGCCAACTGCCGCGAACGCCTTGCCCAGACCGCCTGTAGCCCGCACACGCATGCCTTCAAAATCAGCCAGGGTCGAACGCGGATCGCCAGTCCCTACGATGTTATATTGCGGCATCGGTGAGGTCATGAGCAGACGCGCATTCCATTGCGCCATCTCTTCGGTCGCAGCTGGATGGGCATATACGGCATGGCTGACCGCCACTTCTTCTTCCAGATTTGCAACGCCTAAGAACGGCAGTTCCAGAACAGTCACCACGCGGTTTTTATCCGGATGGTAGCCGGCACAAAATTGCGCCATTTCAAAGGCCCCAATAGAAATTCCGTCAAGGTTTTCACGGTTCTTTGACAATCCGCCGTAGCTGACATTCATTGTGAATTCGCCATTAGTTTTCGCCGAAACCAATTCGGCCAACTTCTCAACATGCTCGGTAAACGCCCGACGCTTGCCCCACACCGAGACATTCCACTCTGTCGCGATCGCTTCGCCTGCAAAGGCCACTGTCAATGCAGCAATAGCAGTCTTCATTCCTAGATTCTTCATATTATCCTCCCAGATGGTGAGCCGAACTTATTTTGGCTTCCAAACGAGCTTAGCGCAATGGTCCCTCATTGGAAGAGGCGCCCAAGGTTTTTTCGTAAAATCCCGTTTTATTTTGCAGTAAGTTTCACAGATCAGAGCTGCGCGGGCGCCGAACTGGCAAACAGGTTGCGCGCTCTGCCAACCTGATCTGACATTTCCTGCGCACCAGCTGCCCCATGGTTTTCAGCCCTTCTGACTGAGCGATTAAACCGCACATTTCACGCCCAGCCAATCCGCCGATTTCTTCGGCGGGGAAATGGATCGTGGTAAAAGCTGGCACCATTTCCTTACTGCCCTTCAAATCCCCTATCCCCAAAATGACTAGGTCTTGTGGCACCCGCAACCCGCGCTGAAATGCGGCATAAATTGCCCCCTTTCCAACCCCAAAATTATGTGCCTTTTTCAATAGAGCTTCTGGAACTGGGATCTCATGTTTGTAGCTTGGTAATGGCAAAGGTGATTGTACTGCTTTAACCATACATTGATGGACGCTTGGGCTTGTTTTGAAGTAGCGGAATGGAGACTGTTTTATTATTGAAGGACGCGATAAATTAAACCTGACAATCTCATGAACGTTTAATTTTACCGTGCTAACAAGACAAATTATGACATTAGTAAACCAATACTAATTGTTGTCAGAATTGATAAAATCATTTTTTGAAAAATTTTTTCAGACAATCTTTCACGGATTGCCGTCCCAACTTTTACGCCGATGAATACGCATAAAACACCCAAGGTAGAAATCACAACATCTGACCCTGTGAACAGCCCTAAATATCCCAACCCAACCATCATGATCAGACTTGACATTGTAAACGAACAATTCGCAGCCTGGATAAACACATTCCGGCCTAGGTGCAACGACATCAAAAATGGAACTACTGGCATAACCTGTGAACCTGTTAGCCCGTTTAAAAAACCAGTGCAGATGCCAGAGATGGGAGCAAGCCTGTATTCTAATCCACTTGGCAATCGAAGATCTGGCTTAAGAAATGAAAAACCACACCACATGAGCAAAACAAGACCTAAGATAATCTTGGCCGTGGCCCCATCAGTTCCTGAAAGAATCCACAGACCCAATAACAGACTGGGAATGGTCGCAAGTAGCATTGGCCAAAACCGCAGTATCGTGGATTTAAACTGACCCACTTGGCGCATTACCACAAGATTTGAACAGATCGATGGGATCAACACCAACGAAAGCGCGTCCTTTAAGCCAATCGCGAATACCAAAATTGGTAGACAGGTCGTTGAAAAGCCCAAACCTGTAATGCCCTTTGCCGTGGCTGCAAAGAGGTAGACCGCGAAAATCGCAATGATTTCAATCGGGGCTAAATCAAATGCGGTGACTAGCAAGGTATTTTAGCGCGCTTTGCACACCACCTGACTGATGAGGCACTCCTGCCCGTATCATCCCCATTTCCACACCACTAAGAGTTCCCATCAACATCAAATCGTTGAAGTCTCCCAAATGACCAATGCGAAAAATTTTGTCAGCTACTTTGTTCAGGCCGGTCCCAAGTGACATGTCAAACCCATCCAATATCTCTTTGCGAAGCGTATCACCCCCATGCCCATCTGGCATCAAAACGGCGGTCAGACTATTGGATCGTTCTGCTGGGTTCACCGCCAGTATCTCTAACCCCCATGCCTCAACCGCCGCGCGCGTAGCTGATGCGTGACGTTCATGACGTGCAACAACCTGTTCCATCCCCTCTTCCGCCAACATATCCAAAGCCTCACGCAATCCATAAAGAAGGGTTGTTGCAGGTGTATAAGGGAAATAACCTGCATCATTCGGGGTCATCATATCGCGCCAATCCCAATAAGATCGGCGATCGCCACCCGCCTGACATGCGGACCATGCTTTTTTCGAAATTGCATTAAACGATAAACCAGGGGGCAGCATCAATCCCTTTTGCGATCCTGCAACTACAACATCAACGCCCCATTTATCTGTTTTAAAATCAACGGACCCCAACGATGAAATCGTATCCACCATCAGCAGCGCGGAATGGGATACACCATCAATTGCGGCGCGCACGGCGCCGATGTCTGATGTAATGCCTGTTGCCGTATCATTGTGAACAACACAGACTGCTTTGATTTTATGTGCCTTGTCTTTCTCTAATGCGTCCGCGATTAAATTTGCATCAACGCCCCGGCGCCAATCACCCTCGATAAAGATGGGGTCATAACCCAACTTGGTTGCCATGTTTTTCCACAGCGTGGAAAACTGACCTGTTTCATACATTAATACCTGATCACCAGGTTGCAAAACATTAACCAATGCTGCCTCCCATGCGCCAGTGCCCGAGGCGGGGTAGATGACAACCCGACCTTCCGTTTGGAAAACTGGTTTCAAATCGCGCAGCAAGCCCAATCCTAATGCTGCAAATTCCGGCCCGCGGTGATCAATAACCGAGCGGTGCATCGCACGCAAAATACGCTCGGGTGTGTTGGTGGGTCCAGGTATTTGAAGAAAGTGACGTCCTGATCTCATACGTTAACCGAAAAAAGTTGCACTACACTCTGTCAATGGTGAATGTGATGATAGGAAAGGTCAAGTGAAATGGCAGACTATGATCGTTTGAAAAAACAAATCGAAGGCGACATTCTCAATTCCTCTTTTGATCGCGGTCGCTACGCGACAGATGCCTCTATTTATCAGATCATACCACAGGCGGTAATGATCCCAAAAACATGGTACGATGTGGAAGCCGCATTGGATTTTGCCAAGGCTGAAGGCATTTCACTTTTGCCGCGCGGCGGTGGCACATCACAATCTGGGCAATCCGTGAACGATGCGTTGGTAATCGATTTCACTAAACATCTGAATAACATACTGGATTATGACGCGAACGCGGGAACGGCCACAGTGCAACCTGGATTGGTACTGGACAATCTAAATCGCCATTTAAAATCAGATGGTTGGTGGTATCCTGTTGATGTCTCTACGGCATCACGCGCAACACTTGGGGGAATGGCAGCCAACAATTCCTGTGGGTCACGTTCGATCCGATATGGGAAAATGCAGGATAATGTGCGCGCGCTTACCGCGATGACCGTGGATGGCAAAACACGGCGCTTTGAATGCGCAGAACCCGCGCAGGCACTCGACGCAGACATGAGAACACTCGCTTTGCGAGAACAGTACGAAATAACAACCCGTTTTCCCAAGGTGCAGCGGCGTGTCGGGGGGTATAATATTGATGCACTGCTGGGCGACAAACCACACATCGGCCATCTGCTAGTCGGATCGGAAGGAACACTGGCCTTAACAAAAAGTATTGATTTGAAATTGTCCCCCGCAGTAGGGACAAAAATGTTGGGCGTGTGTCATTTCCCCACATTCTATGACGCGATGGACGCCGCCCAGCACATTGTTAAATTAGGCCCGATAGCGGTTGAATTAGTCGATCACAACATGATCCAATTAGGGCGTGAAATCCCACAGTTTCGGCCAATCGTCGAAAGTTTCGTCCAAGGCAATCCAGCAGCGCTGCTACTAGTGGAGTTTGCCGAAACACCAAAAGAAAACAAACAATGCCTAAATGCGCTGGTCGAATTGATGGGCGATCTGGGATTTTCATGGACAGACACAAACAAATCCACAGGTGGTGTGTTGAAGATTGAGGACCCCGCATTCCAGGCGCGCATTTGGGGTGTGCGCACGCAA
>DGQF01000024.1:0-2088 GCA_002389675.1 Gammaproteobacteria bacterium UBA4421 | reverse complement strand
GTTGAAGATTGCGCCGTTCCTCTGGAACATTTAGCCGATTTTACCAGCCAGCTAACAGATGTTTTCCACAAACATGGAACCGAAGGCACATGGTATGCGCATGCTTCGGTCGGGTTGTTGCATGTACGACCTGTATTGAACCTGCGACAGGACTTGGGATTACGTCAGATGCGCGCAATCGCGGAAGAGGCCTTTGATCTAGTATCAAAATTCAAAGGTTCGCATTCAGGTGAACATGGGGATGGTATCGTGCGTTCGGAATTCCACGAACGAATGTATGGACCCAAGATGATCCGCATTTTTGAAACGGTCAAAGATCGCTTTGATCCGAATGCGGTCCTTAACCCCGGGAAAATCACCCGATCCCCCAAAATGGATGAGAGGGCCATTACCCGTTGGCCCGAAAGTTATGCGCCACAAACGCCAGAAACAGTGTTCAATTGGAACTCTTGGCCGGGCGGATTGGTGGGTGCCGTGGAAATGTGCAATAACAATGGCGCGTGCCGCAAAAGCTTTGGAGGTGTGATGTGTCCTTCGTTCCGCGTAACAGGCGCTGAAAAAGATCTGACGCGAGGGCGCGCCAATGTGTTACGTTTAGCACTAACGGGCCAATTGAGCGATGATGCATTTTCATCCGATGAAATGGCAGATGCCATGGCGTTGTGCGTGGGATGCAAGGCCTGCAAATCCGAATGTCCCATGTCCATTGACATGGCCAAAATGAAAATAGAGGTGCAGAGCGCACGCGGCGCGAAATATGGCGTGTCCATACGCGAACAGCTGATTGCGGCCCTGCCCCGCATGGCACCGCTTGCGTCCACCTTTGCACCTCTCTCGAACCTTGCCCTGAAATTCAGCCATGTTTTTGGTTTTGACAAAACCCGCCGCCTGCCAAATTTTAAAAAACCTTATTCGGGGTCTGAGACGGGCGACGTCTTATTATTCGCAGATACTTTCAACCGCCATTTTGACCCTGAAACATTGCATGCAGCGGAACGTGTGATTGCCGCCACTGGCAAAACCGTTGGTGTTATTTCGGCCCCTGGGCGCCCCCTATGTTGTGGGCGCACATACCTTAGCGCAGGCCAGGCCAAACGCGCGAAACAGGAACTGCAACGCACCACAGACGCCTTCCGTGCAGCGCTAGAGGCAGGAAAAACAATTGTAGGCTTGGAGCCGTCCTGCACTTTGATGTTCCGTGATGAAGCCTTGAACCTGATCCCTGATTGGAGCGAGGAGCACGCCACACGAATCCTGACCTTTGCAGAATACATTATGCAAAACCCACCTACGGGATTGGATATGTCGGGACTGGACGTTTTGGTGCATGGGCACTGCCATCAAAAGGCGATGGGCGTCGCCCAACAAACGGTTGATGCGGTGAATAAAGTGCTGGGTGCCAATGCGCAGATGATTGAAAGTTCTTGTTGCGGGATGGCAGGATCCTTCGGATATCAGGCCGAAACGGCAGAGGTATCGCGTCAAATGGCTGAACTTTCATTGGCCCCAACAGTGCGCGCTGCACCTGCGGATACAGTTATTCTAGCAGATGGGTTTTCCTGTCGCTGTCAGATCAAGGATGTGACAGAACGTAAGGCGATGAACCTTGCACTTTTGATGGATAAGGCGTTTGGAGATCATGTCACAAATCATTGATTTAATATCTAATTTAGATCTAGTTCAAACATTGGTACTGATTGGCATATTTCTATTTGCAGCCATCGTAAAAGGCTTTTTAGGCATCGGTTTACCTGCCGCTTCAATGGCGTTCTTAACGCTTGTTATGTCCCCAACAGAGGCAATACCGCTATTATGGTTGTCCATTTTAGCTACCAACTCATTGCAGTTTGCCCATGCACCAAACAAATTGGACATCGCGCGGGAATATTGGCTGTTCGCCTTGGCGATTATGGTATCGATTTTCGTCACATCCATGTTCATTACGGCCTATCCGACAGCTCTGCTTACAGTGGCGATCGGCATTGCGATGATGCTGTTTTCTTTAAACCTGCTGTTGGGTGTTAAATTGAACATCGGCCCAGGGCGTGGATGGCATTTGGGATTTGGGGTGCTGTCAGGAGTATTGGG
>DGQF01000047.1:28260-33790 GCA_002389675.1 Gammaproteobacteria bacterium UBA4421 | reverse complement strand
TCTACACACAACCTAAACCATTGACTCTGTGTGGTAATGTTTTTGAAGGCAGAGTATTGAAACAGAGCGAGAGTTACAAACGAGTTACAAACTACTTGTGTCGCCTCTACAGCCCTTTGTTTACAAGGGCTCTTGCGAACACCACTATGGAGTGGGAATGAGTGGGTTGGTTGAACCCCGCATATTTACTGACTTTTGTAGTTACAAACTTTTGACCCAATTGACGCACTAATGCGGTTTTTGGAGGGATTGTTACAAGAAAAGTTACAAAGTTTCTCTACGATTGAATTGCAATGATAGAAAAGAAAACAAAGCTGCTCGAGGAGAGACATAAAACGCTCAAACGTCCGAAAACAAATTGAGCTATGCCAATCTCTTTTGGAACGGCCTGAATATGAGTGATATCAGGCAGCGAGCTTATTTGGCTTGGCTGACTCTTTTTTTAGGCTGCTGTGCAATGGGTGTGGAAGCGCAAGTGGGGACAGAGGTTTTGCGTGATGCACTGTCGAAACCCATAAAGATCGAACGTGATGAAGTTGTTACTTCAATGCCTCTCCAAATTCGAAGTGGAATGCTCCATTTAACAGCGAGCATAAACGATTTCACTGGCGAGTTTGTGTTCGATACTGGCTCACCCACAGTTATTGATCAGACTATTGCTGAAAAGCTCAACCTGAAAATATTGGATAATAGTAACTATTTTAGTAGCGTAACTATTGGCTGGCAGTTAAGGGGTCGACGAAAATCCTTAGAAGATAGGGGTTCTGCAGATACAAACGGTCGAGATAGTCTAAGATATTTGAGTTGCTCGTTTAAATCTTAACTTAAACATTTACCCAATCCCCATGGAATCCAAAGGGCACTCTTTGAGGCAAGTGTATTGTCGCTAACGGACCTGTTTGGGGTTCCTTAGCATTTAGAATTATCAAATCACTCTTATCAGTTTTTTGGTTATATACAAGAGACAATAGGTAGCCCTCGTCTTCTGACTGAGCGCCCTCAGCTGCTACAAATACGGGTTCAGCACCAAATTTCCCAGATCCATATTCATAAACTTCAGAGGTATTATTCTTGAAGTCGTACTTCACAATTTCTTTAAAATCAGGTTGAGGTGTATTTGAAGATGCTAGCGCATACCCATACTGATTGGACCTGCCGACAAAATGTGGATGAATTCTAGGAAACTCCACAGCTCTATCATCCAGCTTAGATTTCGTGGCGCGGCCAGAAGCTGTGTTTAACGCCCATCGAGTAAGTTGTGGGGGGGATTCAGTAAAGGGGCCATTCCAGTCAGTATCAAATAATCTGTCATAGGCTGCAGCAGTCACTATGACGTTGCCTTTTGAGTCTTCATGAGCGTTAAAGGTGTGGAAAAAATAGGTTCTATCAATCTCAAACCACTGAACTGCAGTTGAATCTTCATTTCTATCCAATAAGCCTATCCGAGACTGATGGTTATCATCCCAAGAAAAAGGGAAGTATCCTCGTCCGAGCTTATAAAAATCAAAAACAACTGATAAATCAAATACCAACATATAGTTTTTAGTAATTGCGCAGTCATGCAGCATCGACCTAGACTCAAAAGGTAGAGATTGAGTTTTCTTGTGCGACCCATTTTGATCAATGACTACATAGTCAACAGTGTCAAAATTATTTGCGTAGTCATAGCACAAGGCATGCATTTCGTAAGTATCTGGATCTATCTTAGGGTGTGCAGTGAAACCCGCGTTTCTATCGCCGTAAAAAGGTTTGGTATTTAGTGAGTTGAGATCCTGGTCAATTTCTACAGGGTAACCACCAGCCTCAACGATGGCGTAGATTTTTCCTGCATGTGAGATGACACTTGTATTGGCATTAGAATCATTGCCATCTACAAGTCTATTTTTATACCAAAGTGCATTACCTGAATCTAATCTGATGCCGTGGAGCATGCCCGCTCCGAGGAACCAATGATGTTTTTTTTCATTCACAGAGGACATAGGATTTGGGCCATTTCTTACAAAAAGACCTGACAAGTCTCTGGGAATTTGTCCTGTTACCTTCAGTGCTGTCTCGGAAATAAGATTCTTCACAGGAGCATAGTTTCCCTGCAAGTAATAATTCTTTTTTGTTGTAATCCCTGACATGTCTAGTCCTATTCCTGCAACGGCTAATCCGCCAAGGCTTAGGCTAGAAACTTTTGTAAACTTTCTTCTGTTCATTGGTGCTATCAACCCCGGCACTATGTTTACTACGATAACATACTGAGAAATGATGTTGACATTGTCAACATAAATTTATTTTGAGCTATCATAAAGAAAATCTGAAAGCGCAACTTGTTGAAATCGCATGGGAGATCTGTAACGCAGAGTCTTGGCAGAAAGTGAATATGCGCAAGGTTGCTCAGAAAGCTGGAGTTTCAAGAACTGCGTTTTACAGGCATTTTAAAAATAAAGATGACCTTAAGGCAGAGTTGATGCAAAGGGGTTTCGAAACACTTGCAAAAGGCAGCGAGGATGTTGAACAGTTTTTTAGCTATGGAGTTCATTACATAAGATTTGGATTGGACTACCCGCACATTTATGATTTGATGTTTGGGAGTACAAATTTAGATATTTCTCTTTATCCTGATTTAAAAGCTCAATCTAATGCATCTTTTGATGAGCTGTTAGAAGGGCTGAAATCTTTCATGCCTGATGCGTCAGATAAAAAGCTTATGATAAAAGCAGTCAACATTTGGGCGTCTGTTCATGGGTTAGTTGGACTTTTGCGGCGAGGGGATTTGCAGGATGGTAAATCCGAACAGCTAAAATGGATTGAAAATAACTTAGAAGAGTATTTGAAAATGACAACATTCCGCTGAAGGGATAAATCATTTGAAATATCAATACTTTAATCGTCGACGCACACAGTGGTTAACCCAGACATTGTATATTCTCCAAATACAAACCTTTTTAAAACCCTACAGATCAAGCGTTTCACAGGTATTACTCGTTGAGTGGGAATAACGATAAAGCGGCCCAAGCACCCTAGTGTGCTGCGCGCCCCTCATAGAGTCGCTATAGAGGCTGGTTTTGTCACTGACCGGCATGGCGACGTGCATTTCTTATAAGCTATTGATTTTATAGGGTTTTAACTAATATCTCCGGGTAGACACCCGAGCTGAAGATGATTGTGAGTTTTCACGCGTGATTAAGCACCCTCAGTAATCGGAGCGAGCTTACACATTGTCAACCAAAACAGCGGTAATCACGGCTATGGTGCCCCCCATCATATTACCCAGATGTCTGGAGATCCGCTCTTTTCCCGTAGCAGTTTTATGCTTATAGCTGATAGAAAAATAGTAGCCATACCCCAGAAGTACGCTCTGCCTGAAAGAATGTGAACCCGTTTCTCTTTCGCCGATAGAATTGCCACGGCTGCGCCAAGCAGGGCAATTGTTCCCGTCAGAATATGTGTTCCTAATAAAATGTTCATCTTAATATCGCTGTGTTAGGCCTTAGGCCCGCACGGTAAAATAAGGAGGCTAGTTGGGCCAGAGTTTTGATGCTCTTTGGTAGGGATGGTGCGATGCAAACTCAGCTCTGCCAGACCTCGAGGTTGTCAATTCGAGTCAGCGTTTTGTTGAGGGTGAGGGTCAGGATTTCTGTCATGCCACAAGCATCGAGAAGCTTTTTTACCTGCAGCTTCTCGTCAGCAGATAGTCCCTCATAAACGCTCTGTACGCGCTGTAATAGATAAAACCGGTAAGGCTGGGCTACGGCACGAATGGTTTGGTTGCGTATCGTAAACTCGGCGTTACCCAAAGGGTGTGCCAAACGACCCACTGCGGCTGCCCCGTCCTCGGGGTGATGCTTTGCTAGCCAGGCATTAATGCTCGCGGCCGCCGAGCGCGTTTCTGGAACAAAGTCCTCAGCTAATATGCGCAGTACCGCAACAAGGGTATCTGGGATCTCGTCATCGGCCAAAAAACCCGAGCTTGGATTGAAAAATTCCGGGGCATCTTGATCATTTCGATTCATTCGCTCAACCCAGCGGTAAACGCTTGTCGCGCGCTGTTGCATGATCTGGGCGGGATGCGGGTCCCTTCCTAGATGGGCGTACATTGGTCCAAGTAGTCCGAAGTCACCGATACAAGGCTTCCAGCCCAATAAATAAGGATAATGTTTGAAGTGAGAATTGAGTGCGTCAAGAAAGTCAAGGTAGAGCGACTCGACGATAGGCATTGATTGTGACGTGACGCCAAACATCTGGGCCGCGTTTTGCATGCGCTCCATCATGTGTTCGGTTTTTTCCTCTCTCTGAGGTAAATCCCGCTGAGAATGTAAAAAATGGTACTTGAGAAACGCTAAATTAGCGTCTTTGTAATTCCACCGATAGTGCATGGCCGGTCGCAGGAGACCATCTGTTCCGATGACATCAAACAGCGCGCTGAGTACCCGTTGGCGTGGCCCAGTCGGCCGACAAGGTCGCCCGGTTTTTGCTTCAAAATGCTCAATAATAGCCGCGCCGTCGCGAATTACCTCACCTGTAGGGGTCACCAGAGTCGGAATGGTAGGTAGCTTTGCTTTGGGCAGCACGTCGGCTTTAAAACTCTCGTGACCGGTGGATAGTTCCCGGAAAGCGATGCCCTGTTTGATTAGGTAAGCACGAGCACGACCAGAATAGAGCGAGTGCGTAATGGCGTATAGCCGGTGCGTAGAGGGCATGACTGTAGTTCCTTGTCCCCTTAGGGCTGATGGTTAAAATTTTATGTCATCAACATTATAGCAGCGTGCGTTTGATTTGAACCCAACGTGGGGCCGCTCTTGGGAATAGCGTATCAGGCGCAAGCGGTTTTTTGTGATGCGCCATGCAATAGCGCTTCACAAAACAACTACTGTATATATAATCAGTATATGCAGTTGATCAAAAAACTCGAAATTCTTGCCGATGCAGCAAAGTACGACGCATCTTGTGCATCTAGTGGCGCGAGTGCTAAAAACTCCACTTCTGGGCGAGGCATTGGTTCAACCGGGGGCATGGGTATTTGTCATTCCTATACGCCAGATGGGCGCTGTATTTCACTGCTCAAAATTCTCCTCACCAATTTTTGCCAGTACGAATGCCATTATTGTGTGAACCGCAATTCCAGCAACGTGCCCAGGGCGCGATTCACGACAGATGAAGTGGTTAAGCTGACGTTAGATTTCTATAAACGGAATTATATCGAAGGGCTCTTTTTATCCTCCGGCATTATCCAAAGCCCAACCTATACAATGGAGCAACTGGTAATGGTTGCTCGGGAATTGCGAGAAACGCATGATTTCAGGGGTTATATTCATCTCAAAACTATCCCTGATGCGGATGCCGAGCTACTTCTGCTTGCAGGACGGTACGCTGACCGGTTGAGTATCAACGTGGAATTGCCAACGCAGGATTCGCTCACCAAGCTTGCACCGGCAAAGGATCATCGTACGATTAAGCGGTCTATGGCGGCGATTCGATCGAAACTAGACGAATATGCGCCGTCTAAAAAAAATGTTGCCGTCGCGGCCCGGGCCGGTGGAAG
>DGQF01000047.1:0-28172 GCA_002389675.1 Gammaproteobacteria bacterium UBA4421 | reverse complement strand
ATCCTCTGAGCTGTATGCGGGGTATCGCATGCGCCGTGTTTATTTCTCGGCGTTTAGCCCGATTCCCGACGCGTCATCTGCTTTGCCCCTCAAACCACCACCTCTCATCCGCGAGCACCGCCTGTATCAGGCAGATTGGTTGCTGCGTTTTTACGGTTTTAATGCTCAAGAAATCACAGACTCCTCGACCAATGCGGGTATGTTGCCCTTGGATATTGATCCGAAGCTGGCCTGGGCGCTGAATCATCGAGAAGTATTCCCCATCGATCTGAACCGCGCGCCACGGGAAATGCTGCTGCGGATACCGGGACTGGGAACAAAAACAGTGAAACAGGTGCTGCAGATTCGCCGCTGGCAGAAGGTTCGGTTGCGGGATTTGATTATGCTGCGCGCGAGTGTGAAAAAAGCATTACCTTTTATCATTTGCGCAGATCATCATCCGGGCACTTCGGATCCGGCGACAGCAGCGCTCAGATCGCAATTGGCCAGACCGACGTTGCAGCAGTCGCTGGTATTTGAGTGATGCAGCAGCCGGGATTATTTGATAGCTCGCCGATACCCGCCAGAAATCATTCAACCAGCGTGATGATCGCGCCAACGTTTGAGTCTTTTCGCGATGCCGCTCGAGAAATGTTGCGTCTTAACAGGTCGCCAGACCAAATTTGGTGGGTAGAAACCGACGAGGCCGAGCCGCCGGGGTCGGCGTCGACAGCGCAAGCAAGGGTCAGCGCGCAGTTTGTGAAAATTGCACAATTTGTTGCTTGCCACGCCTCGCCGGATAGGTGGACTTTGCTATATCGGGTGTTGTGGCGGCTGACGCGGGGTGAGCCTTATCTGCTGGCCCTCAGCGGTGACCCGGATGTGGCGCGTATGCGGCGCTATGAAAAAATGGTCCGTCGCGACTTGCATAAAATGAAAGCGTTTGTCCGTTTTCGTCAGGTGAGCAGTGTTGCGGGTGAGCGCTTTGTAGCCTGGTTCGAACCTGATCACGCGATTGTAAAACTGGCGGGTGATTTTTTTGTTAGACGCTTCACCAATATGCGTTTTTCGGTGCTAACGCCTGTGGGCTGTGTGCATTGGGAGGGGGAGGGTCAACTGGTCTTTACCCAAGGCTTGTCGGCTGCAGTAAAGCTTGCTGACAGTCTTGACGATCTGTGGAAGGCGTACTATGAAAATATATTTAATCCAGCGAGGGTTAAAGTTGATGCGATGCGTTCTGAAATGCCCCAAAAATATTGGAAAAATTTACCAGAAGCACAATTGATTCCGGCGCTGCTGTTGGCTGCGGACGCACGTACCGATCAGATGATTCAGGCGGCTCCACAGGTGTCAGTGCTTAATTGCGGATCGCCTCCCGAAGGCTATCAAACTGTCTTGCAGCGCAGCGTTCAAGACGATTCGCGTCCGGCTTTGGCGAGAATCGCAGATGCCACGAGGGCATGTCGGGCTTGTGAATTGTGGGAGCCCGCATCGCAGGCAGTCCCCGGTGAGGGAACGCCGAAAGCCCGGATCATGCTGGTTGGCGAAGCGCCAGGTGATCAAGAGGATTTGCTGGGTCGTCCTTTTGTTGGGCCAGCTGGACAATTGCTAGATACGTTGCTGGCGGAATTGAATGCCACGAGGGAAATGTTATATCTGACCAACGCGGTCAAACACTTTAAGTTTCGAGTGACGGCACGACGGCGCTTGCACCAAAGACCGCAGGCACGTGAAGTAGCGGCCTGTCGCAATTGGTTGTTGCAGGAGATCGAAGTGGTTAACCCGCAGCGCATTGTCTGTCTTGGGGCCACTGCGGCTGCTGCGGTATTGGGGCATCCAATTAGATTGCGGGATGTCCCGCCGCTGGGTTTTGAGTTGCAGGGGCGTCAGGTGATGCCAACGATTCATCCAGCGGCGGTGCTGCGCGCTGCGGATCCGAGCAGCAAACGAGCCCACCTTCGTGCAGATTTACAGCAGGCATTGCTCGGCCTAATTTGACATGGGGGGTTATTCGAAATGAGCGTCGTCTTCTGTGCGCACAGCGACGTTTAACTCGGCATCCACCAGCATGACGATCGGCCGGCAGCAGACCTGACAATCTTCGATGTATTCTTGTTCGCGTTCGAAGGGGTCTATCAGAATAAGCAGATGCTCCGCGCAATACGGGCAAGAAATCTGTGCCTCGAGAAGTTCCGTCATAATTTAGGGTTGCAGGTTGATTCTGCATCTCCAGAAGATTGTAGGGTCAGACCTTGAGGGTCGCTATGGCCGGGGTCAAGCGCGATTAACCGATTTTCGTATAACAAGATCGACCAGCGCTGGTTTTTATAATCCTGTTGTGATTGACTGCCTTTATAGTTTGGTAGGAGTTGGCAATGACGTTTCGTGGTTTTTTGATGGTTCTCACCAGCGTCGGCCTTATGGCCGGCATTGCGGGTTGTTCACAAGAGCAAACAACAACGCAGGATGCGGCACAAGCCGCGGCGTCGGAGGAGTTATCGGTTGGTATGATTGATGATCAACGGATTATCGATGCCGATGACGAACCGGGAAATTGGCTGGCTTACGGGCGCACCTATGAAGAGCAGCGTTTTTCACCGTTGCAGCAGATCAACAAAACGTCGGTTAAAGACCTTGGTTTGGCTTGGTATAAAGACATGGGCACCAACCGAGCCTTAGAGGCTACTCCGATTGTTGTCGACGGCATGATGTTTTTTACCAGTACCTGGAGCCGGGTTTATGCGGTTGATGCGGTAACGGGCGAAGAAAAATGGTCCTATGATCCCCAGGTTCCTCGCGAATGGGGTCGGCGTGCCTGTTGCGATGTCGTGAACCGCGGGGTTGCCGTCTATAAAGGGCATGTGTACTTCGGAAGCCTTGATGGCCGCCTGATTTCCTTGAACGCACAGACGGGCGAAAAAGTTTGGGAAGTGGATACGATTATAGATCGCGACCGCTTTTATACCGTCACGGGCGCGCCTCGCGTGGCTAACGACAAAGTATTTATCGGCAACGGCGGCGCGGAGTTTGGTGTCCGCGGGTACGTGACCGCCTATGACGCCCAGACCGGAGATGAGGTCTGGCGCTTTTTCACGGTGCCAGGTGATCCCGCCCAGCCGGCTGAGAGCGATGCCCAAGTGATGGCTGCTGAAACTTGGAAAGGTACCAATTATTGGGAGTATGGCGGCGGTGGAACGGTTTGGAATTCTATCGTTTATGACCCCGACTTGAACTCGGTATATCTGGGGGTGGGCAATGGTTCTCCTTGGACTCGCGAGTTACGTTCTCCTGGAGGGGGCGATAACCTATTTTTGTCCTCAATTGTCGCGCTGGATGCGGACAGCGGAGAGTACAAATGGCACTACCAGACCACTCCAGGGGACAACTGGGATTATACAGCCGTTCAGGACATTGCTTTGGCTGATATGACCATTGACGGCGTCGACCGTAAAGTTTTATTGCAAGCGCCAAAGAACGGGTTTTTCTATGTATTGGACCGTACCGATGGCTCGCTTTTGAGAGCAAATCAGTTTGCGGCAGTAACCTGGGCGTCGCATGTCGACATGGAGACAGGACGACCGGTCGAGGTCGCAGCCAATTCGTTTGATGAGCAGGCGCAGTGGGTGCTCCCGGGTCCGCTAGGGGCGCACAACTGGCAGGCCATGTCGGTTGACGTGGAGGCAGGTATTGCCTACATCCCTGTCCAGGAAAATGCACTGATCTACGCTATGTCTGACGAATATTACGAAACAGGTCTGTATAAGCGTCATCCGGGTCGAATGAATCTCGGTCTTGAGTTTGGTCGAATCGCTCAGCTGTTCATTGATAATATTGCCGAGCAACCCAAGGTGAAAGGGTACCTAAAAGCGTTTAACTTTCTGACCGGGGAAGAAAAATGGGCCGTTGAATTTCCGCATTTTTGGAATGGCGGTGTTCTAGCCACTGAAGGGGGCTTGGTTTTTCAAGGTAATGTGTTGGGCATGTTTGCGGCTTACGATGCTTCAACGGGTGAGGTGTTGTGGGATTTTAATACCTATGTGTCGATGTTGGCACCACCGATTACCTATCAGATAGATGGCGTTCAGTACGTCTCTATTTTGACCGGCACCGGTGGCGGTGATCTATTTTCCGGTGCGCCGCTAGATCCGGTGCCTAACCCGGCATCGCTGACTTACAGTAATACGGGTCGATTGTTGGTATTTAAATTGGGAGGAGATGAAAGTCTGCCGTCTCCGACGCTGCGAGACATGACTATTCCAGAGCAGCAATTGGTTGCGATGAGTGATGAGAAAATAGCGGAGGGTGAAATCTTGTATCACGACTTTTGCGCGCCTTGTCACGGACTGATTGCGCGCTCTGGAGGTGTGATCGCGGATTTACGAATGATGGGGTCAGGCTCGCATGAAAATTTCAACGCGATCGTGCTGGAGGGCGCGTTGACGGCCAATGGTATGGCGTCGTTTGCAGACTCTCTGACGGCTGATGAGACTGCGGTGATTCATGCTTACGTCAAAGCGCGGGCTCATGAAGATCGTCAGGTGGCTATAGGGCAAGCGGAAGCGGCGCGTTTAACTTGGTTAAAGTGAAACGCCTGGCAGGCAGATGTTCGGCTTTAGCTGGCAGGTGCCTTAGGGGGTAATAACCGGCGAGGCGCCTGCTTGAACTCGATGGTGATGGTATTGTCTGTATTGCCGGTGATAGAACGTTCGCCGGCGTAGTCGGACAGTGGGCTACTCTCGGATTCTGTGGACAATAAAGAGCGCGACACTGTTCCGTTCAAGGTGTCTCCGCCTGCCATTTCTGCGATGGCCTGCTCGGCTTCCTCGGCCAATCGTTCAGACCAAGGTTTGCGGAATGCTCTAGGCTTACCGGTAGGCAATCCAGCGGAGTCGAGTGCTCGCACCCAGTAGTAGATGGAGCTGGGTGTTTTATCTTTTTTTCTGCGTTCGTCAATGGTGATCGATAAAACACGAAAATTCTCAGGCAGGGGTTGCGACGTTGGCCAGCCCGTGATGGTCTGCCAACCGAACCAAGCGCTGGCGTATAGACTACTCACAACACAGATCAGTGCTACTTTAACGCGCAATGAATATAGGTTCGCCAGGCTCACAGTCAACACAAGCGCAGCGACGGTGACATAGGCGAGGGTGAGCCATAATATCGCGCTCGTCACGATGACTTATCCAAAACCACAGTCAAAAGATTTTTTTGCAATTCATTGGTGCCAGTAACCTCTCCCTGCGAATCGAGACTGAATCTTACCGCGGTCTGCTCATCCCCAGAGCCGCGCATGTAGCGTGTACCGTAGAATACCAAAGTGACCTCGGGATTAAGTTTTTCAACCTTTACCGTAACCGGTAGCGGTTCTGTGTAGTGAGATTGATAGTGCATTAAGTTGACGACATATTCGCCAACTTGCAGGCCTCTAACCGTGATGATTTCCTGATTGATTGGATTAACGACCGTTTTGCCGTCCAGAATGACTCGGTCTGCCAAAAGACCCCGATCATCCCGATCCAAATGCATCAAGTCTCCATCACGGTTGTGGTACCAGACCACTTCTCCCTGTGGTCCCTCAACCAACATGTCGATGTCGTCTGGATGTCCGTCGGGCCAGGTTGCGGTAATGAGCATTTCCGCTTTGGCGTCAACGTTACCGTCGGCGACGGGCTCCTGAATCAGCATAAAAGCGATAATGAACATCATCGCGAACCCTAATAGTGCATTAAACAGAAGATCTGTAAATGCATCTCCGGATACGCCGCTGGATAGCGCGCTATGTTTCACGAGGATTGTCCAGCGTGCGGGTGTGCACTAGTACGGCGACGCGATTGGCCAGATCGACCGCGGCTGTATCCAAAAGATGATATTGGTAGCGTAATAGTGTGCTTGTGATCAGGCCCGCCATAGTGGTGTACAGTGCGACGGCCATGCCGCCGCTCATGCTGGCAAGCAGTTGCTGCATGACGGCGGGGTCGAAGTCGTCGATTTCGGCCACGGGTAAAAGCATCAAAATGAAGCCGATGATGGTGCCCATGAGCCCAATTCTCAGGAGCAGATCTGTGGCAAAGTGTCCCAGCGCATGCCGATTCATCAATTGGTCGTGGTAGAGGGTGAGTAATTGTTCTGAATGTTGGCCGCCGCTGACGTGGGAAAGATCAGCTAAAACCCGTCCGGTCAAATTGCGTTCAGGTTCAATGGAGGGGTCTTGCGCCCAGTGATCGCACGTATTCACTTCCTCTGCTAGGCGCCAGCTGATCCATAGCCAGTGAACGCTCAAAAGGGTATACAAAATGAGGATAACCAAAGACAGCTGGCTTCGATCAGCCTGAATTGCGCGTGACAACAAACCATATTGGACGGCTAAAAAGATGCCGAAGATAATCACGCCAGAAAGGATGAGCGTGCGCAGAGTCAATCGGTGTGGAATCATCGAGGTTGCCTAATGTGAGCCGTCTGCAAGCATACCAAAGCCCCGTGGGTTAAGTCTGCCCTGACCTTCGCTCACCGCGTAGTGTCCGTTATATATCGAAAATTTGATTCGGAACTCTTTTTAAACAGGTGTGGTCTTTTGCATTTTCTGGTGCTAAATTCAAGGCCTGATTTTGTTAACTTGAAGGGGAAGTCAATGGATAAGATGTTTCTGCAACAAGGCGATATCGTAGGAGTCAGTTTTTGGCTGGTTTCAATTGCGATGATTGCGTCTACAGTATTCTTTTTATATGAAGGGGCGAAAGTAAAGCCACAGTGGCGGTTATCGTTATTGGTGGCGGGTTTGGTAACTTTGGTTGCCGGTGTGCATTACGACTACATGCGAGATTTTTGGGTCATCAATCAAGCGACCCCGATTGATTATCGGTACATCGACTGGCTGATCACTGTTCCCTTGTTGATGATTGAGTTCTTTATCATTTTGCGCGCTGTTGGTGCGTCAGTGGGAACCGGATCTTTCTTGCGATTACTTGTGGGTACGCTGGTTATGTTGATTTTCGGTTATGCCGGTGAAGTTAACATGATGAACGCGACTCTAGGATTCGCGCTGGGAATGGTTGGTTGGGCCATTATCATTTACGAGATTTATGGTGGTGAGGCGGGCAAAGCCGCGGCCAGCGCAACTGGCCCCGTGCAGTCAGCATTCAACGCAATGCGTTGGATTGTGCTTGTGGGGTGGTCGATCTATCCGCTTGGGTATGTATTCGGTTATATGCTCGGCGCCGTAGATGACAACGCGTTGAACGTTCTTTATAACTTGGCCGATTTTGTCAACAAGATCCTGTTTGGCTTGATTATATGGAACTTGGCAGTCAAAGATTCAGGCGATACCGCGCACTGATCAGCGACATCTAGCTAAAAGAACCCTCGGCAAGGCCGGGGGTTTTTTTTGCCTGGAAAATAGCCTAACCGGTGGCTTGGGCTATGAAAATTAGCCTCGCAATGAGAACATCAGCCCGTTAAATCATAGAGTACATCGCGTTGCCCAGTGCGTCCGCTGACGGTCGAGTCACAGATGAATATTGGATGGATCTTGCTCTGGTTCAAGCCGCTCGCGCGGCGGCGCTGGGTGAGGTTCCGGTCGGAGCGGTATTGGTTCGCGATGCCGAACCCATAGGCGTGGGTTATAACCGACCAATCTTAAATCATGATCCTACTGCTCATGCTGAAGTTATTGCCTTGCGGGCAGCAGCGTTAACCGTTGGGAACTATCGTTTACCCAATACAACGCTTTATGTAACGTTGGAGCCTTGTATGATGTGTGCTGGCGCTCTGATTCATGCGCGGGTTGGGCGCTTGGTGTTTGGTGCCACAGAGCCCAAGGCCGGAGCGGTGATCAGCCATAAATGGATGGCACAGCCCGGGCTGAATCATAAAGTTATGGTATCTGATGGGATTCGCAAAGAAGAATGTAGTGCGCTCTTATCAGATTTTTTTGCGGCTCGTCGTCACTAATGTTGTTGTTGCTAACTATGGAAGATTTAATCCGTGTCTGAATCTATTTTGAGTTCGGTTGGGCACCTACTTGTTCATTCGGGTAAGTCGGCGCTCAGTCGGTTTGCGCTAAGCAAGTTGCAGGTGCACGTCCCGACTTTGAAATACGCTGAATATGTACACATTTTGAAGGTGGCGGCGCCACTGACGCCTGATGAATCTAAAAAAGTGGATTTACTGCTGGAATACGGCCCCAATCAGGGGCGGCCTGAACGGCAAGGCAGGCGGGTGTTAACGGTGTTGCCCCGTACCGGGACGATCTCGCCTTGGTCAAGCAAAGCGACTGATATTTTTCAGACCAGCGGGCTCAAGCAGGTTGAACGCGTTGAGCGGGGAATTCGGTGGTATGCATCAGGTGAGCTAAACGAGCAGGCGCGATTGTTTTTGTACGATCGCATGACACAATCGTGTCAAATCGAAGAAGATTTCGCGTCGATTTTTACGCACCGTCCCCCTGTACCCGTTGGGTATATTGATTTGCTTGAACAGGGTCGAAGCGCGCTGGAGAGGGCTAATACAGAGCTCGGGCTAGCGCTGAGCGGCGATGAGATTGACTATCTGCGGACTGCTTATACACAGTTGAATCGCAATCCCACCGACGCTGAACTGATGATGTTTGCGCAAGCAAACTCCGAGCATTGTCGACATAAGATTTTTAACGCGCAGTGGCGAATCGACGGTGAACTTCAGGAAAAGTCGCTCTTTAGTATGATTCGTAACACGTATCAGATGATCAATGGGCGCGGTATTTTGAGCGCTTACAGTGATAACGCTGCCGTCATCGCTGGTGGCGTTGACGATCGTCTGTGGGTCGACCCCACCACTAGCCTTTTTGGTTACGAGTCAGAAGACGTGCATATTCTGATGAAAGTGGAGACGCACAATCACCCCACTGCGATTGCGCCTTTCCCGGGTGCGGCAACCGGTTCAGGCGGTGAAATACGCGACGAAGGTGCCGTGGGTCGGGGCTCAAAACCGAAAGCAGGGCTAACGGGTTTTACAACCTCCCACTTGCATATTCCCCAGTTGTCGCAGCCTTGGGAGTTGGCGACAGGAAAACCTGCTGATATGGCGTCAGCGTTAGAGATTATGTTAGAGGGCCCGGTCGGTTGTGCGAGCTTCAATAATGAATACGGCCGGCCGGCAATTAGTGGTTATTTTCGAACGATGGAGCTGGTTGTTGACGGCGTAACCCGCGGCTATCACAAACCGGTAATGATCGCCGGTGGTGTGGGTTCGGTTCGAGCTGAGCACGTTCAGGCCCAAGATTTTCCCGCGGGCACAGCCTTGGTGGTCATCGGTGGCCCCGCGATGCTGATTGGATTAGGGGGCGGTGCTGCCTCAAGTATGGCATCAGGTAGCAGTTCCTCTGATCTTGATTTCGCCTCTGTGCAGCGCGGAAATCCGGAAATGGAACGGCGTTGTCAAGAGGTGATTGATGCTTGTTGCTCGTTAGGTCACGCAAACCCTATTCGGTTAATCCATGATGTTGGTGCCGGTGGATTGTCAAACGCGCTACCCGAATTGGTGCATGATGCGAACGCGGGTGGTGTATTCCGGTTGCGGGATATTCCCAGTGCCGATGCCGGGCTTTCGCCGTTGGAACTTTGGAGTAATGAGTCGCAAGAACGTTACGTGATGGGTGTCGATCGTCAGGGTCTGGCTCAGTTTGAGGCGTTTTGTTTACGTGAACGCTGCCCTTATGCTGTGGTTGGCGAATCGACGATGGATGGTCGATTATGTGTTGAAGACAGTCAGTTTGGCCAACAAGTGATCGACCTGCCTTTGGATATTTTGCTCGGCAAGCCGCCGAAAATGGAGCGTGGCTTTGAGCGACAAACGGTCATGAGAGACCCGCTGCAATTGCGGGGGATATCGCTTGAAGCAGCGTTGGATAGGGTGTTGCAGTTTCCTGCGGTGGCGAGCAAGCAATTTTTAATTACCATTGGTGACCGCTCTATTACAGGGTTGGTGGCTTGCCAACCGATGATAGGTCCTTGGCAAGTGCCCGTGGCAGATGTGGCGGTGACGCTGCGCGGATTTAATTCTAAAAGTGGGGAAGCGTTTGCGATGGGTGAGCGAAGTCCGCTGGCGCTGATTAACTCAGCCGCTGCGGCGCGCATGGCAGTGGCAGAGTGTTTAACAAATATTGTCAGTGCTGATGTCGAATCAATCGAGCGCATAGTGTTATCGGCCAATTGGATGGCGGCGGCTGGAGACTCTCTTGAAGAGCAGGCTTTGTATGACGCCGTCTACGCGGTGGGTGAGGTCTTTTGTCCAGCGCTGGGCATTGCGGTTCCGGTGGGTAAGGATTCTTTGTCGATGCAGGCTCGATGGCAGGATGAGTCTGCGCAGCATGCCGTCGTTTCGCCAGTGACCTTAATTGCGTCGGCTTTTGCGCCGGTAGTCGATGTTGCCGCCACGTTAACGCCCGAATTGCGGCCAGAGGTCGACAGTGCTTTGGTTTTATTTGCGTTAGATGAGCATCAGCGTTTAGGTGGTAGCGCCTTAGCACAGGTCTATCAGCAGCTGGGTGATCAAGCGCCTGACGTAGATGACGCGCAGCGATTCAAAGCGTTATTGACTTTTGTCTTGGCGTGCAAGCGCCGCGGTGATTTCATTGCCTTACATGATCGCTCTGATGGCGGACTGATCACCACGCTATTAGAAATGGCCTTTGCCGGTCGTTGTGGTTTGGACCTTGACAGCCCAGCCGATAGTGACGTGTTGGCGCACTGGTTTAATGAAGAAGTGGGATTTGTTGCACAAGTTCCGTCTGACCGTTTGGCTGCGGTGCTGTCCGCCGCGCCGGGTGTGGCGATTGTTGTCGCACGTCCTCGGTTAGATGAGCGTATTAGCCTGCATCAAGGCTCTGAAACCCTGCTGGATACCTCCCGCGCTGCCCTGCAGAAGGCTTGGGGCGCGACCAGTCACGCCTTGCAGCGATTGCGTGATAACGCTGATTGTGCGGACACAGAATATGCAGCGTTGGATGATGATCGACAGGTTAATCCGGGATTAAACGCTGCATTAACTTTCGATCTGAATGATGACGTGGCAGCGCCATATATCTTGCGTAACCGACCGCGGATGGCGGTCCTGCGTGAGCAAGGGGTCAATGGCCAGCTAGAAATGGCGGCAGCCTTTACAGCAGCAGGGTTTGACTGTGTTGACGTCCATATGAGTGATTTGTTCAGTGCTCGCCAAGATCTCAGTCAGTTCCAAGCGCTGGTGGCGTGTGGAGGGTTTTCCTATGGTGACGTTTTGGGAGGCGGCGGCGGCTGGGCTAAAAGTGCACAATTTAATGATTTAGTGCGAGGTCAGTTTGAAGCTTTTTTTGCTGCGCAAAAGATGGTTTTAGGCGTGTGTAATGGCTGCCAAATGCTCAGTCAAATGAGTGATTTGATCCCAGGCGCACAGCATTGGCCGCGTTTTGTGCGTAACCAATCAGAACAGTTTGAGGGGCGTACGGTGATGACGCGTGTTACTGAAAATGCGTCTGCTTGGTTAGCTGGAATGCAAGGCAGTGTGATGCCGGTAGCCGTGGCGCATGGCGAAGGTCGCGCGGAGTTTGGGAAGACCGACGATCTGGCGCATCTTGAGCGCGGCGCCAGTGTGGCGTTGCAGTACGTTGACAGTCAGCATCAGGTCACACAAGCATATCCCGACAATCCCAATGGCGCTCAAGCAGGCCTGGCAGGTATCACCGCAAACGATGGGCGGGTCTTGGTCATGATGCCGCATCCCGAGCGGGTTTATCGAACCAGTCAGAATGTCTACAAAGATCCTGCCTGGGGAGAATATGGGCCTTGGTTTCGACTGTTTCGCAACGCGCGAGCGGCTGTTAGCTAGGTTTCGCTGCGTGCCCGGCGGGGGAAGTGGATATCCTTCACGCGCACAGGGTAGGTGTCTCTGATACGGTCCTTGAAATAGTATTTAAGCGTTTTGCCGATCACCGGAAATGCCAATTCAGCCCAGGGAATGTCTTGTTCATTAAAGAGACGAACATCCAGGCTTTCTTCGCCGCTGGAAAAATTCAGGTCGCATAGATTCGCGCGGAAAAACATGTAGACCTGGGAAATGTGTGGCAGGCTAAAGACCGTATATAGCGATAGGTCTGCCACCTGAGCATTGGCTTCCTCTGCAGTTTCACGAGCCGCGCCTGCTTCTACGGTTTCGCCGTTTTCCATAAATCCGGCGGGTAATGTCCAGTAGCCTAGGCGAGGCTCGATGGCGCGCTTGCATAGCAACACTTGATTCTGCCAAATTGGCAGCGTGCCTGCGATGATCCGCGGATTTTGGTAATGGATGGTGTCACAGTCGTGACAAACGTACCGGTGCTTGCTGTCACCCGGCGGCAGGGTGAGGGTGACGGTCGCGCCGCAGTTGCTACAAAAGTTCATGCGGTCCGATTATACCGGTTAATCAAGCGTTAGTATGCGCCCAGTTCGTCTTTGTTGGTTGCCATATATCGAATTGTCGCCTTCGGGAATGTGACAACATTTTGGGCTGGCGGTGTGTTTTCGTTTGCATCATGCATCGCTCCGTGGGCCTCCTCAACAAATGGGGTCACCATTGCCCGGTGCAGGCTGGCCAGAGATTCGCTCATCATTGCAGCAATCTTAAGAGTGGCTGCCATAGGTGTCTTGGCCATTCGGCGTTCGGCATCAACCCGAAATTGTAATCCTTCAAGGCGCCGGCGCCGCTCTTGTGTGGTTGCGCTGTCGATGATGTTTTGCGCGAGGCGGGTGCGCAGTTGTTCAAGGCGTGCGGGGTCGTTTCTGGCCATGTCGACGAGTACGTCAAAAACGGGAAGTTGATCTTTCATAAATGAGCCTCGTTGCCTGATGAGAAGTAATATGCGGGACAGGCCGTCAGATACATATGTGTACTTCGTATGGCAGTTGTGAAGATTTTATAAATGCCCTTGGTCTTTTAGGTCATTGGCACGTTACGTTGGGTCTATTTTTCAGGCGATGGCGCGCATAATATGGAGCCTTAATTCGAACTGGAGGTGGGTGTGCTGTATCAATTAGGTGATGTCGCAGTGCAGGTAGAAGGAGATTACTGGGTCGCTCAAAACGCAACTGTGGTCGGCAAAGTGCTTTTGAGAGAAGGTGCCAGTGTCTGGTTTAACGCAGTTTTACGAGGAGACACCGAACAAATCACAATTGGCGTCGGATCAAATGTGCAAGACGGCGCTGTTCTTCATACGGATGCTGGTTACCCATTGACCTTGGGTCCTCACGTAACGGTTGGCCACAAAGCGATGTTGCATGGTTGTGAGGTTGGTGAGGGTTCGTTAATAGGAATCAATGCGGTCGTGCTAAATGGGGTGAAAATCGGTAAAAACTGTATTATCGGCGCTAACGCCTTGGTGACCGAAGGTAAAGAAATACCTGATAACAGTATGGTGCTGGGTTCACCTGCCAAAGTGGTGAAAACGCTAACCGATGCCCAAGGGCAATCGATTCGTCTGGGTGCAGCGCATTATGTCGAGAATGCCAAGCGTTTTCGAGATCAGCTTGTGGTGCAAATTGAACCGTCGGAGTAAACAATGACAATAAAAATAGGCACACCTCTGTCCAGCAGTGCCTGTAAAGTGATGATGTTGGGTAGTGGTGAGTTAGGCAAAGAAGTTGTCATTGAGTTGCAGCGTCTGGGTGTGGAGGTTATTGCGGTCGACCGATACGCCAATGCGCCGGGTATGCAGGTTGCTCACCGCTCTCACGTTGTCAACATGCTAGAGGGTGCTGCGCTTCGGCAGATTGTTGAGCTAGAACAACCGGACTTAATTGTTCCGGAAATTGAAGCGATTGCGACAGAGACGTTGCTGGAGTTAGAGCAGGAAGGGTTCTCGGTTATTCCAACCGCTCGCGCGGCACGCTTAACCATGGACCGAGAAGGCATCCGTTTGTTGGCTGCCGAGCAGCTGGGGGTCAGGACTTCGCCGTTTAAGTTTGCAGCCTCGCAAGCGGAATACCGTCAAGCGATTGCTGAGGTGGGTGTGCCCTGTGTGGTGAAACCGGTTATGTCCAGCTCCGGCAAAGGGCAGTCGACCGTGCAAGACCAGACCACGGCAGATGCTGCTTGGGCTTATGCTCAAAGTGGCGCTAGGGGCGCCGGTGGTAAAGTCATTGTAGAGGGTTTTGTTGACTTCGATTACGAAATTACCTTGCTCACGGTCCAGCATAGTGCCGGTGTTTCATTTTGCGCGCCGATTGGTCATCGTCAGGAAGGGGGCGACTATCAAGAGTCATGGCAGCCTCAACCCATGGCCGCTGCGGCGTTATCAGAGTGTCAGCGAATTGCTGCGCTGGTGACTGGAGAACTTGGTGGTTATGGTCTCTTTGGTGTCGAATTTTTTGTCAAGGGTGATGCTGTTTTTTTTAGTGAGGTCAGTCCGCGACCTCATGATACGGGGATGGTGACATTAATCAGCCAGGATCTGAGCGAATTTGCCCTGCATGCTCGAGCTATTTTGGGCTTGCCCATCCCCAATATTGCCTTACGCGGTCCGGCGGCGTCAGCGGTAATTCTCGTAGAGGGGGAGTCAGATCAAGTGCAGTTTGGCGGTCTAGATGCAGCACTCGCTGAAGCTGACACTCAATTGCGCCTATTTGGTAAACCACGCGTTGTGGGTGAGCGTCGCATGGGGGTCGCGTTGGCCTTATCTGCAACGGTTGCGCAAGCGCGCGAAAAAGCGACCCGAGCAGCTAATCGAGTCACCTACACGCTTTGAAAAGCGTCTTTGCGAGTCGGGCGCAGGGTTTAACGAGGTGGCCTTGGGGTGAAATGAGGGTGTGCGGGTCCGCTATTGGCAAAAGAAGATTGTCCGGCTATAGTTATGCAATGGTACATTCATCAGAACACGGCTTATTTTTTTCCTCAAGGTTGAGTTCGACACTGCTTCTCCTGCCGGGCTTGCCGGCAACCATTTGACACCCTAGGGCATTCGCCTACCTTAATAGAACTCCAACGCATCAGGTACACTGTGTGTCGGCACTTTCATTAATGTGAATTACGCCTTTAAAATTGTACTATTTGAAGGCTTAGACAGAGGAATTTTGGCATGAGCCAACGTCATGTTTCAGGTCGCGCTGCAGGCGCGATGCCGTTTAACAAATACAAAGCGTTTGCACCAGTTGATATCGCGGATCGGCAGTGGCCCAGTAAAGTGCTCACAACTGCGCCGCGGTGGTGCAGTGTAGACCTCAGAGATGGCAATCAGGCGCTCATTGACCCGATGAGTGTTGAAGAAAAATTAAGGCTTTGGGATCTATTGCTAGACGTTGGTTTTGCTGAAATTGAGGTAGGCTTCCCTGCCGCCTCACAGCCGGATTTCGACTTCATACGTCGAATTATTGACGAAGAGCGTATTCCCCCTGGAGTCAGCATTCAGGTTTTGTGTCAGGCTCGATCGGAGCTGATTGAGCGCACTGTCGAAGCTCTAGAAGGCGCACCGAGTGTCATTTTTCATTTGTACAACTCTACCTCGGAGCTGCAGCGGCGAGTGGTCTTTGGCATGTCCCGGCAAGGGATTATTGATTTGGCTGTCCAAGGAACAGAGTTGGTTCGTCAGGGTTTGGCTGGTTTTGATGCAGACGTGACCTTTGAATATTCGCCTGAGAGCTTTACCGGTACCGAACTCGATTTTGCGGTCGATATTTGTGAAGCGGTTGGACAGACGTGGGGTGCTACACCAGAGCAACCTATGATCATAAACCTGCCATCGACGGTAGAGATGGCGACGCCCAATGTCTATGCCGACCAGGTGGAGTGGTTCAGCCGCCATTTCCCGCAGCGAGATTCGGCAATTTTGAGCCTGCATACACACAATGATCGCGGCACTGGAGTGGCGGCCACCGAATTGGCGCTTATGGCAGGCGCAGATCGTGTAGAAGGTACGTTGTTTGGCAACGGGGAGCGCACGGGAAACTGCGATCTTGTCACGGTTGCGATGAATTTATTTAGTCAGGGCGTTGATCCGAAGCTTGATTTCCGAGATATGCCACGTATTCGCGATACGGTGCAGGCGGTGAATAAATTGCCGATCCATGAACGTCATCCTTATGCGGGCGAACTAGTTTTTACTGCGTTTTCCGGTTCTCATCAGGATGCAATCCGCAAAGGAATGGCAACAGTAGATCGCAATCAATGGGAGGTGCCATATCTGCCGATTGATCCAGCAGATGTTGGCAGCTCGTACAAAGAAACGGTCCGGGTCAACAGCCAGTCGGGCAAAGGTGGCGTGGGTTTTTTGTTGGAAGCTCATTACGGGGTGACGTTGCCGCGAGATATTCTGGTGGAATTCAGCACAGAAATTCAGCAGCTGACCGAGCGCTTGGGCCGCGAGATCAAAACCAGTGAGATCTATGATCAATTGTTGACGACCTACGCAAACGAAGAAGGGCCTTATAAATTAGTCGATTACGACTTGCTCACCGGGAAAACGGATGAACAGAGGTGTATTGCGAAAGTTGAAGTCTCTGAGAATGTGGTGACCGTGGACGGTGAGGGCGGTGGACCGATAGAAGCTTTTGTGAACGCCTTGGTCGCCACCTTGAACGAACCGTTGGCGGTGGTGGATTACCATGAACATGCGCTTGGAGAAGGTTCGGATGCCCAGGCCATTTGTATTCTGGCCATTGATGATGGTGAACGTGGTGATCGTTGTTACGGCATAGGCGTGAGTCGAAACACCATCAGGGCAAGTCTCAATGCCATTATATCGGCGATGAACCGTCGCTGGGCTAAGGTTTAGTTAACGCGGTTCAATCAGCGAGGTCGTCTGCATCATCGACGACCTCCTGGTGGGTCATCGAACGCCAGATTTTGAGTGTCTTGACGACATTGTCTTTGATCTGGAGGGTTTCCATTTGATAGGCGCCTACCTGAATACATAAATTTGACTCGGGAATGGTTTCCAGATGTTCAAGCACAAGCCCGTTTAGGGTTTTGGGGCCGTCTATGGGTAAATCCCAGCGCAGTGCTCGATTGATGTCTCGTAAACCGGCCATACCGTCGATGACAAAGGCGCCGTTTTCTTGTGGCGATATCTCTGGCATGCTCGAGGCAAAGTCGCTGGTAAATTCACCCACAATTTCTTCTAAAATATCCTCTAAGGTAACAATACCTTTGACGTCGCCGTATTCATCTACGACCAGTGCGATGCGCTGTTTTTCTTTTTGAAAATTTAAAAGTTGCGTATGCAGCGGCGTGGCTTCTGGTACGTAGTAGGGTTCTCGCGTTAATTGCAGTAGGTCGGCTTTGCTGAACGTTTCGGTGTTGAGTAGCCGAGCAAGGCGCCGAAGATGAAGAATGCCCAAGACATTGTTGATATTCTCTTTGTAGATAGGCAGCAAAGTATGCTGACTGTTCGCCGTTTGCAGGACAATATCCGGCATATCATCATCGATGTTAATGCCAATAATTTCGCTTCTGGGGACCATGATATCGTCGACGCTGACGCGCTCGAGATCCAGTAGCCTGACAAGCATGTTTTGACGCTCGCCAACGGCAACGGCACCTTCGTTAACGACGGTTTTAAGCTCTTCGGTAGACAGGTGATCCACTTCATCGGTCGATTTTGGCATCAAAGGAGACAGCAACGCGTTGCTGATCCAGTTGACAAATGCGACCGCGGGATAAAGTAACTTTTGCAAGGGTTGCAAAATGTAGACGGATCTAAACGACCACGCTTCTGGAAACTGGGTGGCCAGTGTTTTCGGCGCGACCTCGGCAAAAATCAAAAAAGTCAGCGTTAGCACCCAAGGCGCCATTAAAACACCTGTATCGCCAAACATGCGTAGACCAATCATGGTCGCAATGGTCGCTGCACTGAAATTAACCAAGTTGTTACCCACCAGTATGACGCCCAAAAGGCGGTCAGGTCGGCGTAACATTCGGTTGGCTTTGCGTGCCCCACGGTGGCGCTTTTTGACGAGATGGCGCAGCCGATAACGGTTCAAAGACATCATGGCGGTTTCGGTGCCGGAGAAATAAGCGGATACGCCGGTCAAGACTGCGATACTTGCAAACAGCATCCACAGTGGGGCTTCATCTGCGTTCATGATATGAGGATGTACTCTGTGACAAATTTGCTGCCCAAGTAGCCCAGAACGAGGAGGCTGAAGGCGACCAAGGTCCAGCGCACCGCAGTGAGTCCGCGCCAACCAAAGAAATAACGGCCGGTAAGAAAAAACACGTAGACGGCCCAAGATAAACTAGTGAGGACGATATGATGCAGGGCCTGATTGTCGAAGATGTTGTCAAGAAATAAATACCCGCTGAGTATTGATGCTGATAAAAGCACAAGACCTATCCACAACATGGCAACCAGCAACCGTTCCATGGTTTCTAAGGGCGGTAGCAGCGCCAACCTAGGTTTGCTCGGGCTCCTGACATGGCGTTCTTGGACTGCCAGCATGATCGACTGTGCCGCGGCCATCATCAGTGCGCTGTAGGCGCTCAATGAAATCAAAACGTGCCCGACCAGTGCCCCGGTTAATTGCTCGAATGTTCTGCCACCTGGTGGTGCAAGTACTGCCGCGCAAAGGGCAAGGATAGAAATCGGAAATAAAAAGATATACAGATTGCCCACGGGTAACCGCACGTTCGCTGTTGCAATGACGGCAACCAAAGCGACAGCCACTATATTGCTTACCGTGACCAGACTCAGATCGATGCCTTGCGCGGTCATCAGTAGGGAGTAACAGGTCAACGCATGAATGGCCAGCGCCGCGAGTGTCACCCACAGGGCGCCTGGGCTGGGTTGACTGTGATTGCGCTGTCGCCAACGCATCGCCAGTGCAGTTGAATATAGTAGCAATGCGGTGATGGCTAGGATTAGCGTCATGATAGTGGCCAAGTTAGCAAAAAACGGGGCAGGTCATTCAACAATTAAATGCTCTAGACGGTGGTATTGCGAGTTTCGCATAACCGGTTGCACTGTTGAAGCATAAACCGCGTCGTAAAACGCGTCGCGCGCGGTATACTAGCGCTCCTTGATGGCCCAATACTAAAGACAAGAACAATATGTTTGAAAACCTGTCGGATCGGTTGACCCAAACCTTACGAGGGATATCCGGAAAAGCAAAGCTCTCCGAAGAAAATGTGACTCAAGCGCTGCGCGACGTGCGCATGGCGTTGTTGGAGGCAGATGTCGCGCTGCCGGTGGTCAAATCATTTGTCGATCAGGTCAAGGCAAAAGCCCTTGGCACGGTCATTTCCAATGCGCTTAATCCAGGCGAGCAGTTCATCAAAATTGTGCACGATGAACTCGTTCAGACGATGGGTGAGGCCAATGACGGGCTCAATCTTGCCGTGCTACCGCCGGCAGTGATACTCATGGCCGGCTTACAGGGTGCGGGAAAGACGACCACAGTCGCCAAACTGGCTCGGTATCTGCAAGAGCGGGAGAAAAAGAAAGTAGCGGTGGTTAGTGCTGACGTCTATCGCCCAGCAGCGATTGCGCAGCTGCAAACACTGGCCGCGGAAGTTGGTGCGCTGTTCTTCGAATCATCAGCAGATGAACGTCCCTTGGCGATTGCTGAGCGTGCGGTGGTGCAGGCGAAAAAACAGTTTGCGGATGTGCTGATTGTTGATACCGCCGGCCGACTTGCGGTAGACGCAGAGATGATGGGCGAAATTCAATCGCTGCAGCAGGCTTTGCAGCCCGCAGAAACGTTGTTTGTTGTCGATGCGATGACCGGACAGGATGCGGCCAATACGGCCAAAGCCTTCAATGAAGCGCTGACGCTCACAGGTGTGGTGCTGGCCAAAGCAGATGGTGATGCCCGTGGCGGTGCCGCTTTGTCCGTGCGGCAGCTTACGGGTAAGCCGATCAAGTTTATGGGCATGGGAGAGAAAACCGATGCCCTAGAACCATTTTATCCCGATCGACTGGCTTCACGAATCTTAGGCATGGGTGATGTTCTGAGCCTGATCGAGGAAGCTGAGCGTAAGGTAGATAAAGATAAAGCTCAGCGTCTTGCGCGAAAGATTCAGCGCGGCCGTAAGTTCGATTTGGAAGATTTTCGTGATCAGATCGACCAGATGAGCAATATGGGCGGGATCACCAGCATGCTGGACAAATTGCCGGGAATGGGTCAACTGCCACCGGCTGCTCAAGCGCAAATGGACGATGGGCAATTCAAACAAATGGGGGTGATCATTGATTCTATGACGCCACATGAGCGACGCTTCCCAGACGTCATTAGCGGCTCTCGAAAGCAACGTATTGCCAAAGGCAGTGGTACGGCTGTGCCGGATGTGAATCGATTGCTAAAAAAGCATAAACAGATGCAGAAGATGATGAAAAAAGTCACCAAGAAAGGCGGGATGCAAAAAATGATGCGTGGTCTGCAAGGCATGCAAGTTCCGCCGGGTATGCCCCGACGGTAAACGCTAGGTGGGCTTGCATTCAGTAAAGCTTGGTATAGAATGTGCGGCCTCAATTTTCAGCCAGTCTAATCTACAGAGCAACCTATGGTAACAATCCGTTTGGCACGACACGGTTCCAAGAAGAGCCCCTTTTATCACATTTCTGTGGCCGATAGCGCCAGCCGTCGCGATGGTCGTTTCGTTGAGCGTGTTGGGTTTTATAACCCCGTGGCGCAAGGCCATGCGGAAAGCTTGCGGATGAACATCGAGCGTGTCGACTACTGGATATCCGTGGGCGCGCAGCCAACAGCGGTTGTTAAGAAACTGATCAAGCAAGCGCGTGCCGCGGCCGCTGAGCCGGCACTTGCCGCTGCCGATTAGTCCGGGTTAGCCGTGTCCGCCGCAGAACCCGTTGTGGTGGGGCGGATTGGTGCACCTTACGGCGTGCAGGGTTGGGTACACATCCGCTCCTACACGTCCCCCCCTGAAAACCTGCTTAAGTACTTGCCTTGGCTGATCTCTGACCATCAGGGTGGCTCTTGGCAATCCCTTGAAGATGTTCAGTCCCGGGCTCACAAGAAAGGGTTCGTTGCGCGCCTCGGCGCTATTGCCGACCGCGATGAGGCCGCCGCGCTGGCTGGCAAACTTATTGCCATTCCCGCAAGTAGTTTGCCCGTCTCTGATGAGAATGAATACTATTGGCGTGATCTGGTGGGCTGCCGGGTGGTAAACGAGGCGAATGAGCGGCTTGGTTATGTAGATCATCTGCTAGAGACCGGCGCCAATGATGTGCTTGTGATTGCACCTGATCGTGAGGAAGGGCAGAACGGCGAGTCGTCGTTGTGCTTAATTCCCTTTGTAGATCAGTACATTCTAGAGGTTGATGCCGAGGCGCGGACGGTGACCGTTGCCTGGGATGCTGACTGGTTAAGCTGATGTGGATCGGTGTGCTCACGCTCCTCCCTGAAATCCTAGAAGCTGGCACCTCTGGTGGTGTGTTTGCACGCGCCGTTGCCGCCGGCATCATTGACTTACACGTATTTAATCCAAGAGACTTTAGTACTGACCGTCATCGTAATGTAGACGATAAGACTTATGGCGGCGGTGCAGGCATGGTTATGATGAATGCGCCGTTAACGGCGGCGTTGGTTGCGGCCCAAGCTGCCGCGCCAGCGGGTTCGCCGGTCATTTTGATGAGCCCACAGGGGGCGGTTTTTAATCAACAAACGGCAGTCTCAATGGTCGATATGCCAGGGTTAATTCTGGTTTGCGGGCGATATGAAGGGATTGATGAACGGTTTGTGCAAAACTATGTAGATATGGAGGTCTCGATCGGTGATTACGTGCTCAGTGGTGGGGAACTGCCGGCTTTAGTGGTGATGGACGCAATTGCGCGGCACCTTCCCGGCACCTTAGGCAATAGTTTGTCAATAATTGATGAATCACACCTTGATGGAATGCTCGATTACCCTCACTATACGCGCCCTGTGGAATACGCTGGTGATCAGGTGCCAGATGTACTGCTCAGCGGTAACCACACGAAGGTGAATGAATATCGACGCCGGGAGGCGTTAAAGCGAACTTTTGATCGTCGCCCGGAGTTGATGACGGGTCGAACATTTAGTGAACGAGATCAAAAGTTATTAAGAGAAAGTTTTGCGGCAGGGCAAAACGGTGCAGATGAAAACGAGGCATAAAATGCGAAGAAATAAGATCATTGAAGAGATTGAAAACGCCCAAATCAACAGCGATGTGCCGGTTTTTGCGCCAGGCGACACCATCAGCGTTCAGGTTCGTGTGAAAGAAGGCAGCCGTGAACGCCTGCAGGCTTTCGAAGGTGTGGTGATTGGCATAAAAAATCGCGGTGTAAACTCAGCTTTTGTCGTGCGAAAAATCTCACATGGCGTCGGTGTGGAGCGCACGTTTCAAACCCACAGCCCGATGATTGCAGGCATTGAAGTCAAGCGACGTGGTGATGTCCGTCAGGCAAAACTCTACTACTTGCGAGAACGCTCCGGGCGGTCGGCGCGAATCAAAGAGAAACTTGTCAAAAAAACCTGATGCTGGTTTTGGGGTCGGCCAAGAGCGAAACGAAGGCGCTCGACCTACCGGTAAACATAGACAGGTAGGCAACGTGGGGCGATTAGGCTTTAATGCTTAACCCATGAATGACTCCATCAGCGAATATCTGGATGCGATCTGGTTGCAGCGTGATTTGAGCGAGAATACCTTGCTCGCCTACCGCAGAGATCTGCACTTGGTGCAGCGTTGGCTTGGGGATAGCAACAAAACGCTGCTGACCGCAAGTACGGCAGATCTACAAAGGTTCATGGCCGAGCGATTGGCGCCCAGTGAAGTCAGCGCTCGTAGCGCTGCGCGCTGGCTAAGCGCCGTGCGGGGCTTCTACAGACATCAATGTTTGCACCATGGGCTTGCTCAGGATCCAACAGCGGATCTAGCGCAGCCGAAGATCGGCCGCTATCTGCCAAGCGTGATTTCACCAGCGCAAGTCGATGCGCTACTGAACGCGCCCGATGTTGAGCACCCTCTGGGACTGCGCGATCGCGCGATGTTAGAACTTTTATATGCCAGTGGCCTACGTATCACCGAATTGATTTCGTTGCCATTGACCAGCGTGAACTTGCGTCAGGGGTGGGTGCGTGTGGTGGGCAAAGGCAGTAAAGAGCGTTTGGTGCCAATGGGTGAATCTGCCTTGGTATGGATTGAGCGCTACTTGCTCGATTCTAGGCCCGTGCTTATACCTACAGGAGGGGCCGTTTTATTTCCCTCGCGGCGGGGTCGACCCATGACCCGACAGACTTTTTGGTATGCAATTAAACGCTATACTGTGCTGGCTGGGATTAACGCGTCGGTATCACCCCATACGTTGCGACATGCTTTTGCGACGCATCTGGTGGATAATGGCGCGGACCTGCGCGCGGTGCAGATGATGTTAGGCCATAGTGATTTGTCGACGACACAAATATATACCCATGTTGCACAACTGCGCCTGCAGACCCTTGTGCGCGAGCACCATCCCCGGGGCTAGTGTTGCGGCAGTGACAAGGGCGTTGCTCATCGGAAGGCTGGTTTAGCCCAGATTAGCCTTTGCGCTGAAATAAAATGATCGTTGAGGAGAGTACATAAGATGAAACCATTCAAAGCACGGTCTGCCGGCAGATTAGGCGCTGTCATGGATTGGCTGCGTATGTTGGTGATGGGTGTTACTGGACTGGTCTGCGCGGTGGCCTCGGCAAATGAGGGCGGGCCAGCCGGGAGCGAAAAATTGATGAAAGAGCTCAATAAAGCGGTGCCTACGTTACCGATAGAGCGCATCACTCCTGCACAATTGCCCGGTTTTTATGCGCTTGAATTGATGGGCGGTCAGATACTTTATGGTACTGCCGATGGTCGATTCTTGATCGCTGGAGATCTTTATCAGGTTGCACCTGACGGCCTGATCAATTTGGCTGAAGCGCAGCGAACGGTCAAACGCAGTGAACTGATGGCAGCGCAACCATTAGAAAATATGGTGGTGTTCTCGCCCGAGGGCGAAACCAGGGATTTTGTGAGTGTATTTACAGATGTCGACTGTGGATATTGCCGGAAGTTGCATCAAGAAATGGCGGAAATCAATGCGCTGGGTATAGAGGTACGTTATTTGGCCTATCCGCGGGCGGGCTTGAATAGCCCGACGTATCTGAAAATTCAATCCGCTTGGTGCGCTGACGATCCAAATGTTGCTATTACAGCTTTAAAATCCGGGCAAACCATTGAGGATGTCAGCTGTGATAACCCCATTGCGGATCAATATGCCTTAGGTAATCAAGTCGGGGTGCAGGGCACTCCCGCCATAATCACCTCTGATGGAAGGTTGTTGCCCGGATACATGCCTGCGGCAGCTTTAGCTGAGGCCATTGGACTGAATTAAATTTCCGAAGCAGGATAAGAAGACTCTCGAGGCGTGACTGGAAAAAGGCAGATTGTGAAAAAGGTTTCTCTAGGAATAGCAGGCTTGGGCACCGTCGCCCAAGGTGTGCTTGAAATTATAGCCAATAATCGTGCGTTGATTGCGCAGCGCACGGGCATCGAATTTACAGTTGCGCGAGTCGCCAGCCGTCGCCCCAAGCCTGAGGTGGCACTTGCGGGCGCGCAATTTAGTACTCAACTGAGTGATCTTTACGAGGATCCAGAGGTTGATGTTGTGTTGGAGCTCATCGGCGGTGAAACGGTGGCCTATGCCTTTATGCAAGCTGTTGTGGCTGCAGGCAAACCACTAGTCACGGCCAACAAAGCGGTCATTGCGGCGCACGGTAATACCTTGCTGAGTCTGCGTCCTGATGCAGCGGTTCGGTTCGAAGCGGCTGTTGCCGGAGCAATACCCATCATTCAAGCCATTCAGCAGGGTCTGGTCGCCAATCGGTTTGAATATGTTGTGGGCATCATCAATGGCACCTGCAATTATATTCTCACGGCGATGCAAGCACAGGGCGCCGCATTTGCCGATGCGCTGCAGACTGCGCAAGCCCTTGGATATGCAGAGGCGGACCCTACATTCGATATTGAAGGTATTGATGCGGCTCACAAGCTTGCGATCTTGTTGAGCTTGGCGTTCGACCGTCCCTTTAATTTTGATGACGTGTATGTCGAAGGAATTTCTGAGGTCACCTCGGCAGATATCGAATATGCGGACCAGCTAGGTTACAAGATTAAGCATTTAGGGATTGCTCGGCGCACCGATCAAGGGCTCGAAGCAAGGGTGCATCCGACTTTAGTGCCCAAATCACAATTGCTGGCGAGCGTTAATGATGTGCTCAATGCGGTTTTAGTCAAAAGTGATGCCGCTGGCGCCACCCTTTATTGCGGGCCGGGCGCCGGTGGCGCTGCAACTGCCTCTGCTGTGATGGCAGATGTGGTGGCGTTGGCGTCGCAAGAATCAACACCGCGATACCGGCCGGAGGCTGCTCAGAGCGAACTGCAAATGGTGCCGATCGAGTCTGTTCAAAGCGCTTACTATTTGCGCATTCCGGCGCAGGATCAACCGGGGGTATTTGCCAGCGTCGCAAAAGCATTGTCACAGCATGGCATCAGTATAGAGGCGGCGATTCAAAAAGAAGCACAAGGCGGACAAGCGTTGGTGGATATTGTATTTCTTACTCAGATGACTCGCGAACTTGAGATGACTGCCGCGTTGGCGCAAGTCCAGAATATGCCCGAGGTGGGTGGGCCTTTGTCACGCATCCGACTGGAAACACTTGATTGAGCATGCAGATCTTGACCCGAGAAGTCGCTGCGGCTCATTTTCCAGATTTGCAATCGGTATTGCTGCGCAGAATATATGCGGCTCGCGGGGTTACACATGGCGATCAATTGAATCGATCGTTGGCGGGGCTGCTTTCACCGCTTTTGTTGCCTGACATCGAGCGTGCGGCTAATCGCTTAGCGGATGCGGTGCAGCAATCGCAGCAGATTTTGATTGTTGGCGATTTCGATGCCGACGGTGCAACTTCCGTGGCCTTATGTCTTTGTGTGTTGCGTGATTTGGGCGCGCAACGAGTTTCTTTCTTGGTCCCTAATCGATTTGAATTTGGTTATGGCTTGTCGCCAGAAATTGTTGATTTGGCGGCGCAGCAGCAACCCGATCTAATTGTAACAGTCGACAATGGGGTCTCCAGTGTCGCGGGCGTGACTCATGCCAATGCATTGGGTATTGACGTTATTGTAACGGATCATCACTTGCCTGGTGGCGAGTTGCCGCCGGCATTAGCCATAGTCAATCCAAATTTGCTGGATGTGCCGTTTACCAGCAAGGCCATGGCCGGTGTAGGGGTAGCCTATTATGTTCTCAGCGTAGTGCGCAGCGTGTTGCGAGAGCGAGGTTGGTTTGATGCTGACAGAAGCGCGCCAAATCTTGCACGATATCTGGATTTAGTTGCGCTGGGAACGGTAGCCGATGTGGTGCCGCTGGACGCTAATAATCGAATTCTGGTGCATCAAGGAATTCAACGAATGCGCGCTGGTAAATGTTTGCCCGGCATAAAAGCCTTGGCAGAAATTGCCAAGCGTTCGCTAGACACGTTATCGGCGCAAGACCTGGGGTTTGCCCTTGGACCTCGGCTGAATGCCGCTGGCCGACTAGAGGATATGAGCATTGGCATTCAATGTTTATTGGCGCCCGATTTGCCGTCTGCACGCAAATTGGCGACGGCGCTTGACCAACTCAATCAAGCCCGGCGTCAGCTTGAGCAGGAAATGGTCGACGACGCCCAGTTGATGCTTGCGGATGCTCAGGCAGATAATTCTCGAGTTGGTTTAACCCTTTATCACGAGGGTTTTCATCAAGGCGTGGTTGGCATTGTTGCTGGACGTGTGCGAGAGAAATACCATAAACCGGCCATTGTTTTTGCTGACGCAGGGGATAACGCGCCGGACGAACTCAAAGGTTCTGCTCGCAGTATCGATGATCTGCATATTCGAGATGTTTTGGATTGGATGGCGGCCTGCCACCCAGGGTTGCTACTTAAGTTCGGTGGTCATGCCATGGCGGCAGGATTAAGTATCAAACGGGTACATTTAGCGCGATTTGGGGTTATTTTTGATAAAGCCGTCCGCCGTTTTGCTCAACCGGCCATGTTAGACGCGAAGTTGGTGACCGATGGCGTGCTGCCTGTTGCCGATTTGACCTTGGCGACAGCTCAGTTGTTGGCCGAATCCGGGCCATGGGGCAGTGGGTTTCCTGAACCTTCGTTTGAAGGTGTTTTTGAGGTGGTCAGTCAGCGTGTGGTAGGTGAGCACCACCTCAAATTGGTGCTTAAAATTGCAGGCAAGGTTTTGGACGGCATCGCTTTCAGACAGCAAGCTATTGCATCTGATATTCACTCAATCCGCCTCGTTTATCGGCTGTCGGTGAATGATTATGGCCAATGGCCGACTCTGCAATTAATGGTTGAGCATTTGGAGCCGGCGTAAAGCTGTGTTAGTTCTCGAATTTTTACGGGCTGTTGCCTAAACTAAACTTCCTCATGGAATCATAAAGAAATATGACCGAAATCACTGCACTGCGGGAGTCTCTGAAAAATTTAAGTGAGCGAGAATCTGCGCTTCGGGGGTACCTTTGACTACGCTCATAAATGTGAGCGCTTAGAGGAGGTTGAGCGGGAGCTTGCAGATCCGGCTGTTTGGGAAGACGCGGATCGTGCGCAGAAACTGGGCCGTGAACGGGTCACGCTTGAGCAATTGGTCAAAGTGCTTGGTAGTATGCAGAGCGCGCTTGGTGAGTTGTCAGAGTTGGGTGAACTGGCAGCGGAAGAGCAAGATCGAGAAACGCTCGAAGCAATTGCGGATGATTTGTTGACGTTAGAAACGGAACTGGCGCGCTTGGAGTTTCGTCGCATGTTCCAAGGCGAAATGGATGCAACCAATACATTTTTAGAAATCCAATCCGGTTCTGGGGGTACAGAGGCCCAGGATTGGGCAGAGATGCTTTTGCGCATGTATCTGCGATGGGCCGAAAAAAGGGGATTTGATGTGGCGGTCACCGAACTCAGTCCGGGGGAAGTGGCGGGCATCAAAAGTGCAACTGTACAGATCAGCGGTGAATACGCCTACGGTTGGTTGCGCACAGAAACGGGCGTGCATCGATTGGTGCGCAAGTCGCCTTTCGATTCTGGCAGCCGTCGGCATACGTCGTTTGCGTCGGTATTTATATCTCCGGAGATCGACGATGATATCGAGATAGACATCAATCCTGCAGATGTTCGGGTGGATACTTATCGAGCGAGCGGCGCTGGCGGACAGCATGTGAATCGAACGGATTCGGCCGT
>DGQF01000013.1 GCA_002389675.1 Gammaproteobacteria bacterium UBA4421 | reverse complement strand
AAAAGCATTGAGTGAATTAACGCAAGCTGAGGTTGATGGGTTCGCTAAAATCGATATCGACCTAGATGGATCGGTTCAATTGACCACGGACGGACTGCTCATACTGCGATATTTGTTTTTATATCGAGGAAACCGTTTAATCGAGAACGCCCTAGGGCCGGGTGCGCAGATAACCGATTTTGTCGATATTGAAAATCGTTTGGCGTCACAAGTATTGCTACTTGATCTAGACCAAGATGGTTCTGTCTTACCCTTCACGGACGGGATCATGACGATGAGATTCTTAGCGGGTCTCAGAAATCTTAAGCTTGTTGCGGATGCAACGTCTCTTACAGCCGAGAACATCGACGCTGAGTCCGTGGCTTCACTTTTAACTGATTTAAGTGCGTCAACGAATACTAATAACATCGATTCCGGTAGTTCCGACAACACGGGTACGAACGCCTCAAATGGATCCGAAAAAACGATTCAACTGACCGCCCTATATGAGCGCATCGTCCCCTGCGAGGACCGTAGCAACTGCGGACTTGATTACGCGGCAATGCAATCACTTCCAATTAGGTTTGCGGAGGTGGAAATTCTCGATCCAGACAATAATCTGCTTCTTCAGAACTTGAGCACCGACGAAAAAGGGTCAATCTCCTTTGACCTTGATAACCAACAGCCCTTTAAAATCAGAGTCTATGCTCGGAGCCTTTACGCTCAGGACAACAAGCAGTGGACGGTTACCGTTAAAGATAACGAAGGTCAAACCAACCCCAGCGATGCCGCAGTATTTGTGCTCGATTCCCGAATATTAAATCCGGATGAGGACTCGAGCGCGATTACGTTGGTGGCAAGATCCGGTTGGTCGGGCGCGGCCTACACGGACGAGCGCTCATCCGCACCGTTTGCTGTTTTGGATTCTATCATTAGCGCCTCGCTTTTCGTCACTGCAGAGGACAGAAGCTTTAATTTAAGGCCGCTCACAGTCTATTGGAGCGCCGACAACACGACCAGTAATGTTGGCACATCCTATTATCTAGCAGATACGATTTTTGTATTGGGGGACGCTAACGAAGATACTGACGAGTTTGATCAATCGGTCATAATCCACGAATGGGGCCATTACTACCAAGATGTTGTATCCAAAGACGATAGCGTCGGCGGTATGCATGGCAGTGGAGATCTTCTAGACCTACGGGTTGCGTTCAGCGAAGGCTGGGCGAATGCGCTATCAGGACTCGTCCAGGGCACGAATGCCTATCGAGACTCTTCAGGCCCGAATCAAGGTAGCGGGTTTAGTCTGAGTCTTGAAGATGAGAACCAATTTTCTGGCACGACGAAGGGATGGTTTTCAGAAGACTCAGTACAATACTTTGTGTTCGATGCTTTTGATCAGCCAGCAACAGACGACGACGCATTGGCGTTACCAATCTCAGCGATGAACCAGGCCATGATAGACTCGATTCCATCTCTGCCCGCGGCGTCATCCATATTTGGTTTTTTTGGTGGACTTGCCGATGCGGCTCCAAACCAACGATTAACCTTGTTGTCCCGTATTCAGGGTGAGGATATTGCAGCGGGACTCGCATCAATCGATGCTTTTGGTACGGGTGAAATCAATGCTGCTCAGAATTCAGGCTTAAGTTTCTCGAATGAAGTTTTACCAGTTTACGTCACGCTGCCGGTTTCTGCAGATCCGTTGACCATTTGCCAGGTCGCGCTCGCAGGAACGGAGAATAAGCTTGGGGTTTTTAGATTCTTGAGGTTTGACATACCTGAGGCTAGATCTTACGAGGTAACACTGAAAACCACTGAGCAACCCGAGGGGGTGCGGTCGGATCCGGATTTCGAGATCTTTTCATCGAGCCATGCTGTCCTACCCAAGGGGTTTTCCGGAGAAATCGCGCAAGAACAACAAACCTTACAACTCGAAGTTGGCGCCTATTGGATGGTTGTTGCTGATTACAACAACAATGGCGGCGACAACCCAGGTAGATATTGTCAATCAATAGAGATCGCCCCAACATGAAGCAACCTCTCTTTTTAATCGTTACGTTGCTGTTCCTGTGCGGCTGCCAAGGCCAGGGGAATAACGAGACACGAGCAATAAGCCAACCGTTATGGCGCGTTACGAACGATTCGGAGCTAGGTTCCATCACAACGACCACTCCAACCAGAACACCGGAAGGTAAAATAAAGAGGCGTCAAGCCCTCGGTAAACCCCGAGGGCCTTTTGCATTGACCTGGCGCTTAGAAGGCTGGAGCGAAACGGACACCCGACTCTTTGTTAAAGTTAGTTCTCGATTGAATATATCGGAATGGTCGGTCGACATTCGATCGGACCAAAATGTTCAGCAAACATATCGATTTAAAGATCCAGAACAGGCCGATGGTCTGGCAAGGACGCTGCAGCTTGGCGCAGTGGCGCCGGAAGACAAAATGAGCATTACCGTGTGGGTTTGGATTGACGGTCGACAATATTCGATCTCAAAGCGGTTGCTCCCGGTTGGCGTAGAACGGAGACAATCGCCTAAGACCTGTGATTTTCGAGGTGTCTGCGTGCGATCTTTACCCGGCGCGGTGATTTTTGAGCAATAGAACATCGGGTCTGCAAGAAGGCTCACCTTTTGCCAGAGAAATTGCTGAGCCACGTGTCACCTAACTGACAAGTGGATTCCTAATTTTTCTGTTTTACTCGATCGAAATCAGGTGTGACCGTGCAAACAGCGCATGCATCTAATTAGCAGACTTAATTGGTTAATGACAAACTTGACTGCGGTTAACCGAGCACTATGGACAAAAGGGTTATGCAAAAAAAAATGCGTTTAGGTCAGAGGTTAGGGCTCAAGGGAACAGCTCATAACTGGGATATCCACGTTTCCACGATCCATCTCCATGGACTCAAAAATTAATGCGATCGGCTCGATTTAAAATAGTTTTGAATCAACTGCTGGTGACCGTCTTACTGATTGCTTCAGGCAATAGCGATGCGCTTGAACAAACACTGTCATTATCGGCCTCCAGCCTCACAGGGACAACAGATGGCGGTCCGATTGAAATCATTGTTTACTACTCACAGCTTGAATCGAGTCAAAAGTCGACCGGCATTGGATTTGCGCTGCACTATGACGCAGCAGCCTTTTCAGTGATTAGCCCTATTGATGCGGGATTAGTAATGGGTGGACTAGGGGTTACTCAGCAAGCAGAAAGTTTAGAGCAGCTTCAGGGCGATACCATTAATCTAGATCGCGTCATTCGCAGCGCTTACGCGAGTTTCCAGTCGCCTCCTGATTTTCCATCCTTCAGCTCAGGAGAAGCCGCAATAATTTTCCCAATCGAATTGTTGAGAGTCTTTCTTAAACCAAAAGCTGATTATCAGGGCCTTTCTAGACTGGTTTTGACTGGCGAGACGGGGCCCGGCAATGAGCTGGTTTTGGATGATCAGGGTATCAATATCAGAAAGGGCCCGCTCTTTACCTCAGTACCAGTGTCAATCACATTGGTTGCCGCACGCGGTCAAGACCTCACTATTTCTAATCCTGCCATTCAAAATTTTTTATCTACAGCGGCGGCTGTAAATTTTGCCTCTGAGCCAGTAATAACTCAGCATGATGCTCCGAGCGTCTTCGCTGCGGGATCAGAAACGCGAATTACCTTTATTGCGACGGATGATGACGGTCGAATCTCGGAGGTCTCGGCTTTGATCACTGTTATTGAGCCTTCTGTTGAAAATGACTCAGATGGCGATCAAATGAACGATCGATTTGAGGTCGACTATGGCCTTGACCCCAATCGGCCAGATGCTGAAGAAGACCTTGATGGGGATGGACGAAATAATTTAGCGGAATATGTCGCCGGTAGTAATCCTCGCGCTGACGACATCAGTCCAATGATTACTGCGCCTGCCGACCGTTCGCTTGATGCTTTCGGTCCTCTAACGCAGGTGGATATAGGCCTTGCCACGGCCCAAGACGCCTTAGACGGCGCGGTCATGGCGGTTCCTAATACCACTGGTCCCTTTGCCCCAGGACGACATGAGGTTTTGTGGCGGGCAACCGATGCCGCGGGGAATAGTGCAGAGACGATTCAAACAATCCAAATTAGACCGCAAGTCAGCTTATCCCAACCGCGGCGAATGGCTGAAGGCGATACTACCATCGTTCACGTTTATTTAAACGGTGATGCACCGTCCTATCCGGTCGAAGTTCCGATCTTGCTGACGGGCAGCGCGGCACTCGGCACAGATTATGACGTTAGCGCCAGAACGGTTGTAATCGAGTCAGGTCGGCGGGGCTCGATTGAATTAAGCAGTTATACGGACACAACGATTGAGGGTGAAGAACGGGTTGAAATTGTTCTAGATATTCCAAGTCGCAATGCCATCTTAAGTAATAATATTACGACTCAGATATTAATTGTCGAAGAACCGGTTGCTCCTGCGTTAACGTTAACAATACAACAAAACGAAGCGGCAGGACGGCGGGTCTGGTCTGGTGGGGGCAAAGTTACCATCACTTTGAAGATAGAGGATCCCAACGGCGTCCACACAGTGGACTGGAGCCAGACCAATAACAACCTTGTTCGCATCGATGCCGAAAGCCAATTGGCCTTCACCTTTGATCCGAACAATCTGCCCGAGGGCGGCTTCGAAGTCATTGCCTTGGTTTCCGATAGTGAGATCAATTCGGAGCGTTTTGAGGTTCGTCTGCTGATTTGGATATCTCAAAATCCTGTTATGACGGATATCGACGCTGACGGTGTGCCAGATGAGGTCAGCGGAGAAGTGCGGCCGAACATGATTGCCCTCAGCGCCGAAACAGATGGTCGGGCAGTCTATACTGAGGCGGGTTACCTAATAACGATCGGTGACGTTGCTATGGCCAATGGGCTAGACGGAATTTTAATTGACGAGGATATGGTTGCTCAATTCGGAGAGAATGGTCTGAATGCGCCCCTTGATGGGGATGATGAGGCCTTTAATTATCCATTAGGCGTCTTTGATTTCGATCTATCTGGCATTTTAATCCCTGGAGGAACCGTAAGTCTGATTATTCCACTCGGAATCGGGGTTCCTGACAGTGCTCAGTATCGAAAGTACATGCAGGGTACAGGCTGGTCAGCCTTTACGGCGGACAGCCTAAATCGGATCGCATCTGCAAGAGGCGAGGGCGGCACCTGCCCAATGGTTGGGTCTGATTTTTACCAACCAGGATTACAGGCGGGTCATCGTTGTCTTGAGTTGAAAATAGAAGATGGTGGACCAAACGATGCTGATGGCCAGGCAAATGGCGTCATTGCAGATCCAAGTGGGGTCGCTGAACCGGTACCAACGGAATCAACACCAACGTCTTCTGGAACGACGCCTCCGGTCGCAAGCGCATCTGGCGGTGGCGGCGGGTGCAGCATGAGGTCTGGTTCGAATGATTGGGGTTTGGTGGTGCTGCTATTATTTCTTTGTGTTCAGATCAGTTTAAGGCATCGAGTAGGTCTCAGTCGTAGGAAGGCTGAAAAACGACAAAATGCTTAAAAATGCGCTGCGCCCTGCGATGGGATTGGGTGCTGGCTGCCTCGTTTGGTTTTTTCTGTGGTTTGAACTAGAGCGTCTGCCGAATTTTTTCTGGCCAGTTGCTGACGGCTACGGTTTTTTAATGTTTTGCCTTGCTGCGCCCGTGATTGAAGAGTTTTTTTTTAGGGACATGCTCTATAACTGGATCCAAACGGTGCGGTCTTATGACGTTCGCATCAGAGGGGTCCTTATTTTTACCTTCGCAAACCTCGCAACCACCGCTGCTTTTTCGGTTGTCCATATGCTGACGCGCGATATCGTCACTGGTCTGTTAGTGATTGTGCCGTCTTTATATCTTGGCTTCATTCGGCAGCGTGCAAGGAACGTCGGCCCGTGTATTTTAGTTCATGCTTTCTGGAATTATGGTTGGTTTGCTTTCTTCTCGCTATAAGCGCTTTGAGCGGTATATGTTAATTAAGGATACAAAACCCCACGCCTTCGCCTCATTTTGTTTTGTGATCGGTTTCACGCCGATTCAATTACCTGAATTGATAGCCCCAGTTTCGGATCAGGCGCGACGCTAAAACTAAATCGATCTGCGCAGATTACCTGACCCAAAATAGCGCTTTGAACGGGCGCGTTAATTTGATTTTAGAGAACGCGACAGACCTCAACAATCGTCGCGGCAACTGTAGAACAAGTGTTGGCTTTTGCAGCCATCGTTCAGCAGGACTAGAAGTTTACTAAGCGACCAGCCGTTTCATCAGCGAAATTTGCTCAGTATGGCTGATGTTCGCAGCCTCGAGGTACCCCTCAATACCGCCAAACTC
>DGQF01000015.1:2545-5520 GCA_002389675.1 Gammaproteobacteria bacterium UBA4421 | reverse complement strand
AACGACCATATTGCAACCGCTGAAGCACAGTTAATTGACGCATTTGAGGGGTTTAAGTCTGAGGGGATAACAGAGTTAGTGCTCGATATGCGTTATAACGGCGGTGGTTACCTAGATATTGCAAGGATGTTAGCCTCGATGATCGCTGGTGAAGAGGCGGTTGGTCAGACGTTTAGTGAGCTGCAATTTAATGCCAAGTATCCGACCCAAGACCCAATTACAGGTCGAACGTTGACCCCCTCAAGATTTGCCAGGACAGCACCCGGCTTCGTGATCTCAAGTGCAACTGAGCTACCGATGTTGAATCTCGATCGGGTTGTTGTGATTTCCGGTAGTGGCACCTGTTCAGCGAGCGAGGCCGTGATTAACGGTTTAAGGGGCGTTGGTGTCGAGGTCATTCTTATCGGTGATACGACGTGCGGAAAACCTTACGGTTTTTATGGGATTGATAATTGTGGTACGACCTATTTCACAATCCAGTTCAAAGGGGTCAATGCCTCTGGCTTTGGTGACTATACTGACGGGTTTTCACCGCAAGGTTCTCATAACGTTGGTGTTGAAATCGCCGGTTGCGCGGTTGACGATGACCTCAGTCACGCCCTCGGAGATCCAAATGAAGGTCGACTCTCCGCCGCGCTAGAATACTTATCCAATGGTTCGTGCGATGCAAGCTTCGCTGATCAAAAAACAAGGGGGCTTCATCCGTTTCGACAAATTAGAGGTGAACTGGTTAAACCTGCTCCTTTGAGCGGCGCTATTTTAGTTGCTCCCTAAGACAGGATTGACTCAGCTTTCTTTCATTCAAATGCGTCCTGTAAATTGAGAATTCCCAGCATCTAAAGGTTCCGTCTTCGCGCCTTAGTTCAATTACCTAGGCAACTGACTGTATGATCAGGGTGCTTGAGACGCGCAACGGTGCTTTAGACAGCTCGATACCTGCATTCTCTATCCTCATGGTCCAAATAACAGATTTGGGACCCTCGGGACCCACATGAGGTTATCCAGATAGTTTTAAATTTGGGCCAATGCAAAAGGGGTTCCAAGCATTCCAAAAGTCTATCTTCAAAGGGTCGATGTCGCCACTGACATAGATTTTAAAATGCTTACAAATGTAACAAAATTTGTTAGATTACAATCAAAACAAGAGTTTCGAAGATGACGCTATTCCGCTTCTTTAGTTTAACATTTTTGTTGTTGCTGGCTTCTTTGGCTTTTGCAGGAACCGATGGCGATGGTGTGCCTGATGAGATAGATGCCTTCCCCAATGACCCATCGGCGTCGGTCGACTCGGATAATGATGGCTATCCAGATGTTTGGAACCAAGGCCAGTCTCGCATTGATTCAAACTCAGAGCTTTTCCTAGATTTCTATCCGAATGATGGTTCTCGTTATTACGCGTCAATGGCGGATGCTTTGGCGGGGCTCGGCGATGCAGGGTTGCGCAGCTGTTTAGAGCGCCTTTATCCGAGCGTCGAGGATGTCTCCGGTGTTACTAGCCTCAACTGCCCAAGAGAGGACGTTTATTCGCTGTCTGGAATCGGAAACTTTGTCAACATTCAAGAAGCGATTCTATATGACAACTTCATTGAAAATGTTGCTCCCTTTGTGCAGTTAACCAAGCTGAGAAAGATCCGTATGGCTTATAACCAGGTGTCGGATAGCGCGGCCCAGGCCTTGGCCCCAATGGTTTGGTTGAGAGATATCACCTTGAGAGGTCAGCCGATTACCAACCTTGGTTTCTTGAGCGGAATGAAGAATTTACAAATCTTCGATTGCCAAGAGTGCGATATTCAGGACCTGTCACCTTTGCAAGATTTAGGTGAGTTAATCGGCATTAGTGTCAGGGTTAACGACATCACGGATGTTTCGGTTCTGGGTGGGTTGCCCAAGCTCGATTTCCTAGACCTTCGAGAGAACAGCATCAGTGACGTTTCTTCATTCGGTGCACTTTCTAATCTCCGGAACGTGTATTTGGAAAACAACCAGTTGGTGCGCATTGGTCGGGCACTCGACCAGACAACGGAAGAGATTGGTATTTCTGGGAACCCTATTTTGTGTTCTGAAGTCGATGCGCTCTTTCAGAATAAGCTTGAGAGCACGACCATTTTGTATGACGGCAACTGTGTTGAGGGCGCCTACCCAAAAGAGGTCGTGTTCACCTCACTCATCACGCAACTGAATTCCGACACGGGCGGTGACCAGGTGAACCCGAGCATCGCGTCGCTCCCTGATGATCGCTTTGTGGTGTTGTGGACGGACAATTCGGGCAAGGATGGCTTCGGTGGCGGCATCTTTGGGCGTATGTATAGTTCGACCTTCGAGGCCTTGTCGCCCGAATTCCTAGCAAATTCAATCACAGGTGGCCACCAAACGGGCCAAAACGTGGCGAGTGCAGCCAATGGGAACTTCATGGCTACGTGGGGCATGGGCAATGGTCACGTGAATGGCCAGATCTTCAACGCGTCTGGCGAGAAGGTGGGTGAAGAGTTGGGTCTGATGACCACCTCGTTCAATGGTAGCTCTGATGTCGCCGCAGACGCTGATGGCAACTTCTGGGTGGTGAGCAGTAGTAACAGCAATAGCGTGGGCTACTTTAAGAAGTACAGCAATACGGGCGATCTGCTAATTGATCAGCAGGAATTCCACGCGACCAATCAACCTTTCAAGCCATCGCTCACGCTGCTGTCGAATGGTCAGATGTTGGTGACCTGGTATGACGGAGCCAATCCGGCGGGCAGTGAAGTTTACGGTCAGATATTTGATACGAACGGCACCTTGGTGGGTGAGCCACAGCGTTTGAATCTGACGACGGCCGAGAACCAGATGAACACGTCGGTGATGGGGCTCGCAGATGGCGGCTTTGTCGTGGCGTGGCAGTCTTATCTGCAGGATGGAGAGCAATACGGCATCTTTGGACGGATGTTCGATTCCTCGGGTGTGGGTTCTGAGGAGTTTTTGGTTAATACCGAAACGCT
>DGQF01000015.1:0-2494 GCA_002389675.1 Gammaproteobacteria bacterium UBA4421 | reverse complement strand
TTTACGTTCAGGCTTACTCATCGGCGGGTGTGCCGGAAGGTGATAACCAAGCGGTGAGTCAAGATGAGGAGAAGTTGCGAGCGGGTAGCAATATTGAGCTCGCTGAGCTGACTGGCGGCAGCTTTATCGCGGTTTGGGATGCGTGGAATATCTCGCACAATATTTATGGACGGCGGTTTGAGATTTTGGGGGATCAAGCGCCCGAAGATAGCGATGCTGATGGTATCCCAGACTCCGAAGATAACTGTCCATGGGTTCCGAATGCGGATCAGGCCGACGGTGATGGCGATGGCATCGGCGATGCCTGCGACGACGGTCCGGTGCTGTGCCCTACAGTCATTCCCCAAGGGGTTGGGCGAATTGTTCTTACTTCAACCTCAAGTAGTGGATTTGCAATTGATGATGTTGCGATGAGCTGGGGTACGGAAATCGACTTCGAGGACTTACCACTAGGTACGCTTGTGACCGATCAGTACGCCGATCGAGGCATGACGGTTACAGTGTTAGCCGATGACAAAACTGCAGAATTAGTAGACGTCGTAGAGGGCACGCCGTACGGAACGTTTGATTTCGGATCTAGCGCATCGAACGCCTTACACATTGGCGGGGGTAACGTCGCCTCTGCTGCCTTAAATTTTAACAACCCATTTGATCGTTGTCCCTCTTTGCCAAGTGAGGTTTCTTTCCGTATTGGTGATGGAGACACCTTGGCGGAGTCTTTTAGGATAGAAGTTTATGGGTACGAACTAGATCAAGGTGGTCAAGCTATAGCAAAAGAACTGACTACTTTGTCTGGGCCGATTGAAGGTGGGTTGACGGTAACTGTGACCGAAACGAAGATTGTTGTTGGTGATCCGAGTGGTGTCGGTGTCCGTGACAGTGACGGTGATGGGATTGATGATGACAATGATGCCTTTCCGGATGATCCGATGGAATGGCTCGATTCGGACCAAGACGGGTACGGCGATAATATTGACGCTTTCCCTTATGACGATACCCAGTGGTCGCTGACGCTCTCTGATGCATTACAAAGTATTAATGATCCAGCTCTACAGCGTTGCGTTTCCAATTGGGCAGATTTCGAACAAGTTCAAGTATTTGCGGGCGAGTTAACGCAAGTAGACTGCGGCTACTTGCTGATCGAAAATCTCTCTGGGCTTGAAAACTTCAGGGGATTGATCTTTCTAAATCTGGCTTGGAATCGGTTCAGCGATCTGACGATTGTTGGCGCGCTGAAAAGGCTGAATCAGCTCGATGTTCGAGGCAACTTCGTAACTGATTTTTCAGGCTTGGCAACCCTGGTAAACCTACGTAACTTGAATATTAGCTCGCAACAGGGGGGAGGGCTAACAGACGACCTTCCTTGGCTCAGTAGCCTAACCAGGCTTAATGCTCTGGACCTAAGTGACGTCGGCCTTTTAAATGAGGCGCTCACCCGAGTCGCGGCACTACCTGACTTGAGATTCTTAAACCTTGATTACAACCTGGGCCTGGTGATCGGGGCGCTAATCGGACCGAGGTTAGAGGAACTGACATTAGAGGGCGTTGGGCTAGGTCCAGAGGCTTGGACGGTTATCAACAGTTTGCCGGCACTAAGATCTTTGAACATTGGTTTCAACCCGGCGATGGGATTGGGGCCCGTCAGTGGCCTGACTCAATTAACCAACTTGCTGATCCCTGGGATGGGTATCTCAGACCTCTCGGTGCTGAGTAGCCTCACCAACCTTGATCAACTTGCAGTTAATGACAACGAGATAAGCGATTTATCTCCGCTTTCTGCATTGACGAATTTGGGTTATCTCAACGTTTATCAAAATAACGTTTCGGATTTGTCGCCCCTGACCAGTATTTCAACTTTGACCGGATTAAACATATCGAATAATCCGATTTCAAATATCGAACTTTTAAGTCAAATGACGCAACTGAAATGGCTGCAAGCGAACAAGATAGGCCTGCAGTCATTGGATTTCGCCTCGCCATTGAGTGAACTCGAATACTTGAGTGTTCAAGAGAACGAATTAACATCACTCTCACTTAGCGGACTGCCTCAATTACAGAGATTATTCACGCACAATAACGCCATCCGTGAGGTGAGCTTATCGAATTTACCTCGGCTGAATGAACTTTGGTTAGACGGGAATCAGCTCTCGGATTTAACGTCCTTGGGCGCCTTTATGCAGGCTCATTCGAGTCAGGCAGGACACTTCTTCCACTTGAATCTCGATCGAAATCGGATTGTCGACGTTAGTCCGCTTGCTTCCATTCTTAATCTTGATTACTTGAATCTGAATGGCAATCGTATTGAGGATATAGCTGGGCTCGCAGGCTTAAGTAACCTGAAAGGCTTGGGCCTTAGGGAGAATGAGATTGTCCGCATCGGCGAGGTGTTTGATACCTGGACAAACGGGACCCAGATCGATCTTAACGACAATCCGCTGGTCTGTTCAGAAGTTGATGCGGCTAGAAGTAACGGCAATATCAATATTGATTTTTA
>DGQF01000031.1 GCA_002389675.1 Gammaproteobacteria bacterium UBA4421 | reverse complement strand
GTAATGAGCTTTCGAGAAAATGTAATAGAAGCGTAAAGCAAGTCGGCGATAATTGACTATAAAGACAATTAAACTGCTTAATAGTTGGCAATGGCAACTTATAAGCTCTATAACGGATTTTCGTGATCGTTGCCCTGCAATTCTCAAGCCCTGGAGAACATTATGGCTCTAACACCCATCATCCGCTTCGATTCAACCGATGCCATTATCGGTTGGACAACTGTTAACGATGACATCATGGGAGGAAGCTCCAGCGGTAAATTGAAATTCGCCAATAATCAGTTGATTTTCCAAGGCTCCCTCAACACCCGCGGTGGCGGATTTGCATCTGTTCGCACCAAACCAAAATGTCTAAATTTAGCTTCACATACCGGTATAGCGTTTAAAGTCCGCGGAGATGGACGCTGTTATAAGTTTAGGCTGACCACCGATCAAACCAACGTGTCCTACAGTGCAACATTCTCCACCCTTAGTGCTCAGTGGATCACGGTTGAGCTTCCGTTTTCACAATTTTTAGCGACGTGGCGGGGGCGTCGAGTATCGGCTTCGCCGATGGATCCCGCCGAAATTCGCAGCATCGGTTTTTTAATCGCCGATCAAACTGATGGCGCTTTTCTGTTAGAAGTGGATTGGATTAGTGCTTACTAACGCCAAAATCCATGGAATTGTCACGTATACCGCCTGCACTTAAACACGGCCATGATACGTCATGCCATGTTGCTGCGCTGGACTCCGGAGCATCCGGGCCGGGTGAAGGTCATGCCTTCGCCAATTCCGACTTGAGAGGGGGTTAAGTATGCAAATTCTGTTGCCTTGCCCACCTTCCGCTCCGGAGACAACTTCGGTCTGAACGACTAAAACCGACTCATGTGCTTAAAACCCACCGGTGGTTTTTACCGCTTGCCTATCAAGTTCAGCGCGGGAGAAGGTATCCTATTGGCTCCTCCTAAAAGACAGAGAATCAACGTGGATTTGCTCAACCAAAAAATCATCGTCACAGGGGCAGCACGGGGCATGGGCGCGGCAACCGTTAGAGCCTACGTCAAAGCCGGAGCCACAGTTTACGCAATGGACATTGCCAATGACGCTGGCGCCCAAATGACCGAAAATGCCAACAAACTGGGCCCCGGAACTGCCCACTATATGCCTGTTGATGTCGCCGAAAGGGAGTCCGTGGAACGTGCGTTTGCGACTGCGTACCAACAAATGGGTGGCCTTGATGTTTTAGCCCATCCCGCAGCCATTCAACGCTCATCTGATGCCAGCACCGTGACTGAGCAAGAGTGGGACGATATGTTCACGGTCAATGTGCGAGGAACAATGACAACCAATCAGATCGCTGCCAAACACATGCAAACAGGGGCCGGTGGATCGATTATAAATTTTGGCTCAATTTCAGGCCAACGCGCAGAACCGTCAGCCGTTGCCTACTCAGCTGCAAAGGGCGCGGTTCATTCTTGGACCCGCTCAGCAGCGGCAAGTTGGGGACAATATAACATTCGAGTCAACGCCATTCTGCCGGCAATGGCCACACCCATGTATCTCGAAGCCCGCGAGCGATCATCTGCGGCTCAAAATGAAGCCGCATACTGGCTCAACCATCATTCGATCGCACTAGGCCAACAATATGGCGACCCAGACGCCGACTTAGGACCTGTGATGGTTTTCTTCGCGTCGGCAGCGTCCCGGTTTATCACCGGGCAACTTATACCCGTGGATGGCGGGCAAACTAACGTCCGCTAAAGCCGCTCCCCTAGGGTTGGGTGCCACTGGAGGCATCCCGCGGGACTAGACCGAAAAACGTCACTGCATCGTTCATGGGCACGTCATAAATTCGGTCCTCCAGCGTCAAACTAGAGCCTGCAGGCACAATCCAGTTATCAGACATACGTTGGTTTTTTGTGTCATATGTATGCACCAGTTTGCCTTCAAAATCATAAAAATTCAGTTCAAAGGCTGGCGTAAAGTCTTCGTCTGTTGGATTGACAACCAACATTTGAATTTTCACCCCTTTACCGCGCAAGTCTCGGGAGGATTGAAACAAAATCGATTTAATGAAGGTGTCGTTTTGGGGCACCATCAGATCGGTCTGGAACAGTGAAAATTCGGTTGTGCCATCACCCCGTGCGAGCACCAGCTGTTGGCGCAACGATCTCACCAGTTCATCCTGATCCTTCATTTCCCGGCGCTGACTGTCGGCAATTGCTTGGGCATCCAGATACCTATCTTCCGCCATTCGCTTCGGTACAGACTGCGTGACGTACACAGCAACCACCGAAATCATCATGACAACGGTCATAACACCATAGGTCCAAAATTTTGCTTTTCTCTCAGCTAGAAACCGAGCCTTGTAACGATCATGGCGCGTCTTGTGATGCAGATAACGCCGGTAAAGATCATGGTGCTCAGGAGGGTTATCAACCCAATCCTGCTCCAAATGGTTAACGTCAATATTATCCAATGGGAGATTCTTTGTTGTTTTCAGTGTCGCGATGGTTTTCATAAAAAACTCGTTAGAATAGGGGTACTACAACAATCCTGTTGCGAGCCATTATTAGCTTCCGTCGCATGTTAGGTCACTATGCCAGCCAGCACTGTGACCGCGTTCAAAATTTCAGATCACCAACCTCAAACCCTAATTCGCAGCAAACCCCGTTGAGGTGCGACACAGAACCTCTTTGGAAAACAACAGCGCTTACCACTTCAAATAGGGACATTTAATCCTGACATCGGGATTACATACCTTTATTCTCGTTTACTTGCGACGCAGCAACGCAATCGGGCGAACAATACAATCCATGACAACATCATCAGTGAAATTTATGCGTTGCGCGTTGGTCACATTGATTTTCGGTCTTGGTGTCGAGCCATCTGCAAAAGTCAAAAACCCAACACCGCAGCAAATATCGTCTCTCGGGGTAACTAATCAGCAAATCTCCGAGCCGCCCACTTATGTCGAACTCCAGCCCATTTTCATCCGATCATGCAATGCTTGCCATAGTGGGCCTTTCGCATCCAAAGGACTGGCAACCGACAGCTATGCTAGCTTAATAAAAGGTAGCAGTAGCGGTCCCGTGGTGATCGCCGGAAACCCTCAAGGCAGCGCGTTAATCCAACGTACCACCGGCAAAGTTCAACCGCAGATGCCATTGACTGGGCCACCTTTTTTAGCCGATACCGAGATAAATTTGTTTACCTCATGGATACTCGCCGGCATGCCTCAAGGCCAAGAGGCCACACCACCCGTTACCCCTCCGCCCACAAGCGACGAGATTACCTATGCCAACGTAGCCCCTATTTTTGCCCAGCGTTGTATGCAATGTCATCGCGAAAACGGAATCATGGGGCCACCACCGGAAGGCTACCAGCTGATGTCACTGAAACAGACGCTATCAATCGCTGACCGCGCTCGCGTCGTCCCCGGCAATGCACAGGCCAGCGAATTAATACGCAGGATAAACGGACTGGCAAAACCACGCATGCCTTTGAACGGGCCGCCATTAACTCCCGACGAGATCGAGCTGATTACACAATGGGTTGATAACGGCGCGCGCGACCCTGCAGGTCGTTCTTCATCAATTCCCATCGGCGCCAAGGTCCGTCTGCATGGAAACCTATCTGAGCTCTGGTCACTAGACGGCCTAAGGCTTGACGTTAATTCAGCAACCCGGTTCGACGATACACCCCGTATCGGCGATTATGTTCAGGTTAGAGCCAGAATCACAACGCAAAAAAGCATCCTCGCCGAGCGGATACGACGCCGCTAAGCAAGACGGTCCATCTAAATCACCCCCCCCTTTGGCACAGCTAACAAACATTAAAAGACGATAGCGCCCGTATAACCCTCGTGAAAGTATGTCGCGGCAATAAACACAACCGACCCGATGTAAGCGGGTCGAATTAACTCTCCAAAATGCAGCTGGTTTTTACCCTTAATAATTGCCCAAAAGGGAAAGTTTGAGGTTATTCGACTATGTTCGCCCCAAGCATCACCCCGAACAGCCGCATTATTTTTATCCAGCAAGAAAGTACTGCTAAAACTTAAAACAATGAAGGATCCAAAAAATACCACCGAGACAACATCCCCGTTGGCAACCATGTGCCCGCCCGCCCAAAGGACCACTGCCCAATGCACGGGGTGGCGTGTAATGCGCATCACACCGGTCACATTACCCAGTTCCCCTGCGGGCCAATCAAAAAGGGCCCGCCTCAGCCCAGACAAGCTCAACATCATCCCGCCGGCCACCATCACACAGGCCAAAGGCATCGTCAGTTTCGCCAACCAATAAAAATCCGGATTTGGCGGCCAAAAATAAAGCCACTTTGGAACAGTGAGATACACCCAAACTAAATTTACGAGCGCCGCAGAGGTCAACAGCAAATAGACCACGCAAGAAACCCTTCGGCCCAACATCCGATTCATTACAGCCCGCATCAACGTGCTAAACACCGTTAAGGAAATAAGCACCCACAAACCAGCTGATCCAATTATTTCGGCCAAGGTTACTCCAAAATAAAGTCCGCTAATGTATCTAGAACCTCATTAGGCTGCTCCATTAACATCGCATGACCGCAGCCGCGTAAAATGACCACCTCCGAGTTACCCAGCGCATGCGCCACTTTCACCCCCGCCTTCGCTGGTGTCATCTGATCCGCTTCACCGGCAATTACTAAAGTCGGCACTTGAGCTGGTGTGACGGGTGTCGCAAACGCGTTACAGGCTGCCAAATCAGCATGGTATACCCCTGAAGACATACGCTCTAACAGGCGCTCGCCGCTGTTAAGAATATGGATGCCGGGCATCTGTGAAGCACCCAGACGGCCCACTGTGCTATGACTCCAAGTATTGGCCATATCAATAGCTGCGTGGTGGCTGTCGGCCGCGGCGTTTAACAAAGGAGGTCCAACCGGCATCGGTGCTGACGCGCCTAATAATGCGCTTTTCTTGACGAGTTGCGGATGGCGCTGTGTAAAAGACATCGTCACCAACGCCCCCATACTATGCCCCACCATGATCACCCCAGCCCTACATTGCTGGTCAACCAACTCCGCAAGCCAATCCGCCATAGCTTCAATGGATTGAAGTGGCTCACCCGAACTGCGACCGTGAGCCGGCAAATCCGGGGCCAAAACCCGTAATCCATGACGCGCAAAATAGCGCGCCGGCATGACCCAAACGGTCGCATCGTGGCCGGCTCCGTGAACAAAAACTATAGTCGGCGCATCAGGCGCCGGCGAGCCACTTCCCGTTCCAAAATGGACCGTTTCATTACGCAATTGTGTTTTCATTGTGCTCTCTCTACAACCCGCAAGGCTTTTTTCAAGTCAGCAATCAGGTCTGCCGCATCTTCCAAGCCCACACTCACCCGAACCATACCCTCATCAATACCTGCGGCCTTCAAACTAGCCGCATCCATGCGATGGTGAGTCGTACTGGCTGGGTGGATCACCAACGATTTAGCATCACCAATATTGGCCAAGTGGGAAAACAACTCCAGCGACTCAATAAACATGCGACCCGCTTCTCGGCCGCCTTTTAGAGAAAACGTGAAAACAGCGCCCGCGCCCTGCGGCAACAGTGATTGCGCTAACTCAAAATCCGGATGGGAAGGCAAACCCGGATAGACCACCCTTTCCACCAGAGGGTGCTCATCCAAATAGGCCACTACTTTTGCCGTGTTACTCACATGCTTTTGCATCCGCAGGGGCAAGGTCTCAAGCCCTTGGAGAATTTGGAAAGCCGTCATAGGGGCCATACAGGCCCCGAAATCGCGAATGCCTTCTTTTCGCGCTCGCGTGATAAACGCCTGGGGACCAAATTCTTCAGCAAATACCAAATTATGGAAACCATCGTAAGGCTCAGTGAGAGTGGGAAAGCGTCCACTGCCTTCCCAATCAAAAGTGCCGCCATCAATCAAAACGCCGCCAATGACAATGCCATGACCACTCAAAAACTTCGTCGCCGAATGCATCACAATATCCGCGCCCAGCACGATCGGCTGACACAAGTAGGGGGTGACCAAAGTAGCATCAACCATAAGTGGCAGCCCATGGCGATGCGCAACGTCGGCAACACGAGGAATATCAAGCACCTCCAAACCGGGATTGCCTACAATCTCACCAAACAGAAGCTTCGTGTTCGGCCGAATCGCCTGTTCAAACGCACTCGGATCACGCGGATCAACAAACGTTGTGGTAATGCCAAATCGCTTCAGCGTGTACTC
>DGQF01000040.1:7926-8750 GCA_002389675.1 Gammaproteobacteria bacterium UBA4421 | reverse complement strand
CCATTGAAGGCAACCTTTGCATCCTCATCTGATACCGTGTTTGATCCGTCCAAATCGACTTCACGGTCACCTGGTTTACCCTGCGCAATCCAAACACTCCGAATCATCTCAGCCCCATTTCTAAAGCTGGCCGCCGTTGAACCAATCACCGCGTTGTAGGCATTATCCGAGACGCTGATGAACCTAGGCAAAGCCGCTGCCGCCAAAATCCCTAGAATAATAATCACCACGACCAATTCAACAATGGTAAAACCTTGTTGCTGCTTTCGCTTTAAATTCATTATCTTTCTCCTAACCTAAGTTCTTAACCTGAGTGACATTGTGGCTATTGCTTAGCCGATATTCAATAGCAAACAACACTTTTAACCGCTGATACCCTCGGCGGCTTTAGCTGCCTTGGTTGCCATATGGATTGCCATATGGGTTGCCGTTTTGACAACCCGCCCCGGCCGGTATCATAGCCTAAATTGCAAGACACCGAACCAAATCCATGCTTAGCGAGACATTGCTGACAAATCCCAAATCGGAAGGAAAATACCCAGCGCTAACACCGCCACCAAGCCCGCCATGAAGGCGATGAGGATGGGTTCAATCGCGGACGTTAATTTAACCAGGTCATATTCAACTTCACCATCGTAGAAGTCGGCCACCTCATCTAACAGGTCCGGCAAACTACCACTTTCCTCGCCCACAGCGATCATTTGCAGCACCAGTGGTAAAAAGATGCCGCTTCGCTGCGCCGTTAAGTATAAAGACTCCCCTCTGGACACACCGTCCCCCATGCCTGCAATGCGCGCGCCGATAAATTTGTTGCCCACCACGTC
>DGQF01000040.1:4375-7810 GCA_002389675.1 Gammaproteobacteria bacterium UBA4421 | reverse complement strand
TTTTAGGCGCAACCGGTCCCAGGTTAAGCCGCCGATCTGGGTTCGAATCCAATACTTAAACCCCAACCAACTAAGGACTATCGCACCGAAGATGAGCTGAGCATAGGCCACCGCAAAGGCCGACGTGGCCATTAGGGCCTCGGTTTGCCAGGGAATCTGATCCCCAAGCTTTGCAAAAACACCCGAAAACGACGGAATCACAAACACCGTAATCATCGCCAGCGCCGCGCCCATCGCCATTAGGACAAAACTGGGATAGCGCGTAGCACTCTTCAGTTGTTTACTGGTTTTGCGCTCGATTTCCATGTACCCCGCAAGATCTTTAAACGCCAGATCCAGCTGTCCAGTGCTCTCCCCAACTTTTAAAATCGAGATGTACAGCTCGCCAAACACCCTAGGATGGTGGGTCATTGCATCACTCAACGTATTACCCCGTCCGAGGCGATCAACAAGATCCGACAGGACCCGCTTTAGCGCCTGATTCGTCAAGGACGATTCAAGCCCTCGGATGGCCCGATCCAAGGGCAGCCCGGCTTTGGTCAAGTTGTACATTTGTCGACAAAACGTAATGTGCTCAATTTCTGTAATCTGGCTAAACATTGGAAGCGACGAAAGATCGAGATTCAGGCCTGTCGTTACTTCAGGCTTAATTTCGATCGGCGTAATCCGACTACCAAACAATTGATCGGCCGCCGCCTCAACACTGGCCGCCTGGATGACCCCGTTAATCAGCGCGCCTTCGACATTGCGTCCACGATAATTGAACGTCTTCATACGTTCCGTTTTTCTTCAAGTTCAAAATCAGCCATCGTCAACGATCGCACTTCAGACGACCCCGCATCATTACGCTCAGGCCCGCCAGAAACCGGCGCCGCCGCATCCAACGGCAGGTCACGATCGGTTTCAATCAAGCCCTGTGGATCCACCTCTGGCGCCATCTCTGGCTGATCCAGTTCCTGTGCAATTCGCAGGACCTCGCTGATAGCTGTTGCGCCTCTAACCGCATGCTCTAAAGCACTTTCAATTAGCAGCTTGAATCCAGGTTGTTGTTTTGCCCGTTCGATGAAGAGGCTAGAATCCCCTCGCCGCAGCGCATCGGCAACATCCTCTTTAATCATTAACATCTCGAACACCCCAAGGCGTCCACGATAGCCCGATTGATTGCAATTGTGGCAGCCCACTGGGCGCCTGAGCTGAGCATGCTCGACCACCTCTTTATCGAGATATCGTTCCATCCAACTGACCTCAACCGCGTTTGGCGTGTGAACCACCGCACACTCATCACACAACTTGCGCATTAACCGCTGCGCCACAATGGCGCGCAAGCTTGAGGCTGCTAAAAAAGGCTCAACCCCCATGTCCATTAACCGCATTGCAGATGAGATAGCATCATTGGTGTGCAGGGTCGATAACACCAAGTGGCCCGTCATCGCCGCCCGCAATGAAATCTCGGCGGTTTCGACATCGCGAATCTCGCCCACTAAAATGATGTCTGGGTCCTGCCGCAGCGAAGCCCGCAACACGTTTGCAAAGGTTAAGCCGATCCCGCTATTGATCTGAACCTGATTGATGCGGGAAATTTTATATTCGACCGGGTCTTCTGCCGTGATAATTTTCTGGCCAGCCTGATTTAATTCCGATAGCGCACCATAAAGGGTTGTGGTTTTGCCGCTTCCGGTCGGGCCCGTAACCAAAATCAAACCATAAGGCATGTGAATCATTTGCCTGAACTCTCGGAGCATCCTGGGCGACATGCCCGAATCCTCGAGGTTCGTAATGCCGGTGCTTTGATCCAAAATCCGCAGGACCGCCGATTCACCATATTCAACCGGCATGGTCGACATTCGAACGTCGAGCTTACGGCCTTTCACCAGCAAGCTAAAACGACCATCTTGGGGCAGCCGTTTTTCCGATATATTCAGCCCTGCCATTAATTTTAATCGCAGCACCAAGGGGGCACTGATGCGGTGTTCCTTCATCACTTGTTCTTGCAAGACACCATCTACGCGCTGGCGAATTCTCAGCAGATTCTCATCGGGTTCGATATGAATGTCCGAGGCCCGTACTTGAACGGCATCTTCAAAAATCGATTGCAGCATCCGAACCACCGGCGCCTCCTCCGCCTGACTGTTCTTCTGCATGCCTTGCAGGTCGAATAAATCGTCCCCAACCTCACTTTCCAGTTGCTCTGCGAAGGTTTCGATTTCTCGGGTTTTTCGATAAACCGTATCTAAGGTATCCAGCAGTTCGCTCTCGCGAACGATCACAACATCTACCGGCTTTCTCAAGATTCTGCACAGCTCATCGTAAGCAAAAATATCTAAAGGGTCCGCCATTCCGACAGTGACTGTGCCTGCTTTCTCAGACAGCGCAATGGCCCGGTAGCGTCTGGCGTAACTCTCTTCCAAACGATGCACTAATTCCACATCGAAGGGATACTGCCGAAGCCCCATAAACGGCACGCCAAGCTGGCTCGACAAGCAATGCAGCATATCTTCTTCTGTCAGAATGGCCGACTCAACCAACACTCGCCCTAACTTACGGCCCGATACTTTTTGTTCTTGCAGTGCTGCGAGTAATTGACTTTCCGAGATCGCGCCCGCCTCAACTAAAAGATCCCCAAGACGAACTTTTTTCGGTGCCAAACTCACAACACGCTCCTCAGCATTTTTAATCTGGTGCGGTTATAACGTTCTAGGGTCATCTCCTGCAGGCTCAACTGCGACGCCATTGCATAGGCCCCCTCCGCTTCACGACGTAGCCCCAAACCATCATAGGAGACGCCAACGCCAAACCACCAAGCGGCATGTCGCTCATTAAACGCCACCAGCGATCTATAAATCGAATTTGCCTCTTCGAAATGGCCCTCTGCCTGCAGCAGTAACCCATAGAGCTCAAAATACTCAGGATCCTCTTCAAGCCTTGGCGGTAACGATTCCATAATCGCAATCGCAGCGGCTCGATCGCCACCAAACTGGAGCCTTGCATATAACTTTTTGAATGCCACTCGATGTGGCACGAGTTGCATGCCTTCGGCCAGCACCTTAGATGCCTCCGACAGTTGACGATCTGCGATCAACAACATCACCAACACCTTTCGACTTTCGTGGGCGAGCGGATGGGCCTCGATAAAGCGCTGTAACGCTGGCTTGGCCAACGTCATTTCTCCCGCTTCAATTTGCCTTGCCGACTGTCGGCTCAGCCGCAGATCTTCCTCAACTAAACTTCGATTTCGAGCCACCCGCACTTCATTATTCTCGGTTTCTGTCTCAAAGCTAACTGGCGGCAATAAGGTGACTGCAGCGGCCGCCGGTTGCGCGATTACGTCACGATTCTGCTGTTTTGGTTTTGGTGAAACGCCAAAACTTGCAAGGAACGCCGCGCGATCTGGCGCCGGACCCCGCTCCACCGCAGCCCAAACTGGCCCGAAAGCGC
>DGQF01000040.1:3180-4326 GCA_002389675.1 Gammaproteobacteria bacterium UBA4421 | reverse complement strand
GCTTCATGGTTGCGCACCTTGATAGTAAGGATCAATCACACGCCGCATGGTTCGGACGCGTTCAACTGATTCATCTAGCATGCTCTCCATAACCCGATCCTGATCCACCAAAGCTCGCAACAGAATCACCAACTCGGTTTTCTTGGTCTCACGCTGCTTTTGCTCGAGGGCTCCGCCCAAAACAGGGATCCTATTCATCCCAGGCACCCCTGATTTGGTCCCCGAGGATTTCGTTTGCATCAACCCAGAGATCACAATCACCTCACCATGGCGAACCCTCGCGATGGTATCGGATTCACGCGTTGCACTATTGGCCAGGGGGAATTCCTGACCGTTGATAATCTTTAAATCTTCTTTTACGTCACTCAAAATCGGATGAATGTGAAGAATGATATTCCCCTCACCGCTAATCTGCGGCGTCACATCCAGGGCAATTCCCGAGAAGAACGGCTCAAGATTACTGTTTTGATTCGTTGTCTGCTCGATTCCTGCGCCAAAGCTAACGGTGTTGGAGTTCGTCAAATAATACGCTTCCTCACCAACCTTAAAAATCGCTTTTTGGTTGTTTAGGGTCAATATTCGAGGGCTCGAGATCACTTGAACATTGCCTTGCGTTTCAAGCAGCCGAATCACGCCGCCAAAATCAGAAAAATTCATATTCAAGGTTAGAGGCCGCCCAGCAGAACCGATACCACTCGCGGAAGAGCCATATTCGACCGAAGTACGATTACCACTCGCGACTAACGAATCTAGGGTCAGGCCGGTCTCCAAGCTGCCGTCATAAAGTGATTGCAGGTTGATGCCGGCCTGGAAGGATTCGTTCAACTCAACCTCGAGAATTTTTGCCTCTAATATGACCTGGCGCTGCAAGGCTTCTTGGGAAGCCTTCAAGAAAGCGTCTACTTGCTTCAATTCCTCAGGATAAGCTTTTACCAGAATCATCCCCGTGTGGGGCGAAATAATGACCGAACGCTGAACGGCGGCGCCACCCAGCAAATTGCCTAAATTGCCTTGACCCGCCTGAAGCCCAACGATGCTTTTGATCACCGCTTCCAAACCTGACCAGAAATCGGTTTCGGTCTCTGTGCTGAGACTGGCACCACCACCCTGGCCACCGCCACCTTGACCACCGCCTTGTTGTCCACC
>DGQF01000040.1:0-3143 GCA_002389675.1 Gammaproteobacteria bacterium UBA4421 | reverse complement strand
CCTTGTCCACCTTGTCCACCGCCACCTTGGGAGATCCCGCTAGAGGAGACAGACATACTCGATGAGCCCTGCCGAGTTACATTTAAATAGTTGAGATTAAAAATTCGGGTTTGTAACCCACCAGGCCGAACCTGATAGATACCCGCATCAGACGTAATCACAAAGCCATAGATCTCAGCCACCTGCTCAATGACTTGTTCAACGGTTACGTTCTTTAGATCCAGCGCCGAAATCTCACCCGTCACATCAGGATGGATCACGACACTGTGGTTGGTATCGGCTGTTAGCAATCCAAAAAATTCCCGAACCGCCATTTCATCTTTAACCGAAAAATCAAATCGCGTTGGGCTACCGCCGCTATCCTCCCCGCCCAGGTCGAGTCTTGGCAGCATCGCATTCAAAACCTCGAGCGGCGCTTGTATCGATTTCGTCTGTGTATTTTGATCTCGGCTCGTCACCAATGCTGTTTCGACTGCAGCAAGGGTTTCAGTGTCGAAGGTTGCATACTGACTGGTCGTTTGGCACCCCAAATTCGGCAAAAGCACCAGCAGTCCTGTCACAAGCATCGGCAAACGACTGAACCCAGTTAGCCGACGACCTACCTGCTTACAAGGCGTCACGGACGCACCAGCTTTAAAGAGCCTTTATTCATAAATACCTGTTGCGTTTTATTATTGATCGACAGTGTCACGCTGTTTCGATCTATCGCGATCACTTCTGCGCCTTCAACGCTTGAGCCCTCTTGAACCTGCACGCCATTGACGATCGCCACTTTACGGTTTTCTCTGATCAAAATTGAGCCAACAGAATATTCAGTAAAAACATCTTGTAAGCGGTCAAACTCAAAACCAAAAAGCCCGTTAGTATCCGATTTCTTCGGGGTGATCAACGGCTTCGTCGGGTCTTTTAGATCCGCCAACTCAATGCTGTAACCGCTGACCGAGCTTAACAACAGGCCAATGCCCAGTACTGCCCTTGCTTGCCTAAACATCTAAAAACTGCTCTTGCGTACTCAAGGTAAATACCTTCACCGAGAGCCTTGCGTAGGGGTACTCCTCGACCGAAAAATGCGCATCCTCCCAATAAAAACCAGCATTCGACGACTCTAAAGCTTTCAAATACTCAACGATTGATTGATAGCGTCCTTTGACCTCAAAGCTCAAACCGTGCTTGTAAATTTGCGGCGCATTCGATGAGGCCGCGACCATCGAGCTGATCATCAGCTTCTCTGACGGTAAGTTACTCATCGACAACAACTGAACCTCCTCCTGTTTTGCCAGGACCCGGCTCAATATCGCGACCATCTTTGTTGGATCGACTAGCCGCCCCGACGAGTTTTGAATCTCACCATCTAACCGATTATTTTGCGTGAGCAGACGCTCAATCGATTTCCGCAACAAAGCATTTGGATCCGCCTCAGCTTGTATCACCAGCCCACGATACTGCGTCTTCAGGTTGACGTTATCTTGCTTCATACGTTCCAATCGCTTCGGATCAGATGCTGCCTGCCGAACAAGGCCAGCCTGTAGATAGTCGTTCCAGATAAATGCAAGACCAAAAAGCATCGCCAAAACCAGTATCAAACGCTCTCGAACGGGCCGCAAGCTATAAAGGCGATTTAATTCTGACCAGCGCTCAAAGTTCACGACGATCACCCTGTTCGGTTTCAACCGTAAAATTTAACAGGTTTTGTCCCCCAGCGGCGTCCATTTTAGCGCCACTGCCACCAGTATTCAGACTCATATTCAGACCGGTAAACGATTTACCTTTGAAATTATCGCTTTGTCCAAGCGCTTCTATGTAGAGCGTCACCAACTCCCCGCTTACAACTTCGCCGGTCAATCGCAGAGACTCACCGCCCTCAAACAAATCAATGGTCGTTAACCGCAATCCATCAAGATGATACCGCGCAAAATCCACGAAATAGGATGAGAAGCCCAGAACATTGCCTGATAGCTCCTGCATTAAAAACTTTTGGAGCATCAGCTTATCTTTCTGGGTGCTCTCGAGCTCCAACACCCTACGTTCTAACGCAGGGTCCTTGGCACGCTCGGTGATTATGCGTTCCAGTTTAGCTATCTTGTCCTTCCAGTCTCGATTTTCTATTTCTTCCTGAGACAAATTGCTGATCACCTGACGCTGGCTGTACACCTCAAACAAGCTAACAGCACTTAAAATCAAGAGCAAAACGACGCCATAAACAAGCGATAGGTTTAGTCCTAACCAATCTAATCGAGGCCGAAAATCTCGGGAATAAAAATTAATATCCTGACTCACGACGTCGGCCAACCACTCAGCGCCGCACCTGCCGCAAACAACAGGTCATGCTGATCTTGGGCACTGAGCAAAGTACCGGAACCCCACACTTTGTTCACATCGAGCGCCTCTGCCGAGATCATCATGCTGCGATTGAGTTCTTCAACCAACTGATTGGTTAACCCCGGTACTGGCGCCAGCACTAGATTTAAGATCTGCCCCTGGCCCATCTGATTTTCGAAATAGTCTAATGACCGCTGTAGTTCAACCACCAACCTGTCCAGCGTACTTTTCCAATCTGGGGAGGCCATCGCCGCATGATCCACAGCGGTCGTCAAATTACGAGTCAGAAACAATTTGCCTGCTTTCAGCAAATTCAACTTAGCAACCCCTGCCCGTATTTCAAGACTGGCGAGGCCCGCACTATCATCATTCAACATCAAGGCAAGGTTCTTAAAAGCTAACTCACGGATGCCAATCGATTCTAGATGAAGTCCCGCGGCTAGAATGCGATCGCGGACCTCAACAATTTTTCGACGTTCAACTGCCGCCGCATAGTACATTTTTCCTTGGTTACTGTAAGCACCCTCGGGCACCTCCAACAATTGCAACTCAATTTCATCGAGCGGTACTACGACGTCATTCTTTAGCTGGAACTGTATGGCCATTTTGAGCTCAGAATCCGGCACTGCTGGGGCTTCGACCAACTGCAAGTTGTAGTCCTTGATATCTAACACACAATGACAAGGCAAATCTTGTAGCGACAGCGCTGCAACTCTTTGACGTAAGGTTAGCGCATTCATCTCGTCGCCTTCCGTCAAGGTTTCCCAATGTCGCAGCTGACCCACCTCTTTTGACGGGTCCGCCCAAATAAACGACCAATCTTT
>DGQF01000004.1:20935-77616 GCA_002389675.1 Gammaproteobacteria bacterium UBA4421 | reverse complement strand
ATCAAATTCAACCCAAGTGCCTTCTTTGATTAATGGGGCTGACAGTGCGGGATCCGGGATGTTTTCGGATTCGCCCTCCGTCACCAGTGTGGTCAGCGTGATTGGTTTAAATGCCGTCAGGTTTAGGTCTGATTTCTGACGGTTCGGGTGATCAGAAACTGCTCCGGTTGTATCGGCGCTGTTTGAAATTCGATCAAGCCACCAGACGGTATTTTCGATTTCCTCTGACGTGCAACCGATCTCGAGCATACCTTTGGCAATCGCAGCGTTAAAATTTTTATTTTTCCACGGAAGTTGAGAGGGTGCATCAGCGGTGTATGCGAACAAACAATCGATGAGGGCGTTGAAGGTGTCGACACTATCGCGCCACGCCTGCCTGTCTTGTTCTGATCGAATGGCCCTAAGGGTCATCAAACGCGCCCAAATGTTAGATATGAACTCGCACGCAACCCGCGGCAATGGAGCATTGGCGATACGCTGATTGATTAAAGTTTGCACTTTTAGTTTGGCAGCTTGAGTTTTAGCTTTACCGGCTTCTGCTTCTTTTACGCGCTGTTCCACCAACACGCTACGGCGCGTTTCCTGAGCAACAAACTCTCTGAGTTCTGCGAGTAAATCCGAGAATATCATTACATTGTCAGAGAAGTCTTCCAGCAATCGGCTGACCACGGTTTCGACTTTGCGGTACAGAGCATCGCTCCTCAAATCACTTGCAGCGCTCCAACCTATACCAACGTGGGATAACTCATTAAGCAATGCTCTAGCGGGATGGGCGCTTTTTTCGAGAAAAGAGCCGTCGAGAATAGCCAATTTTATGAGGGGTATTTGCAGGCGTGCGATTAATGCTTTCATTGGAATGGCAAGGTTTGGGTCATCCAAAATGGCGTCGAATAGCATGCTGACAAAGTTGATGATGTCATTGTCCAGCTGTGTAATTTGTTTTTGATCAACCCTCAGGGTCTCGCGCAACGCTCTAGACAAATCATTTGGCAAGAACTTTTCATTTAGGTCGGCCAGACCTGGGGCAGGAGTTTGTTGTAACTGCGTCAGCTTAGCTAATAGGTCAGAGGCAGAGCATAGAGCAGGAGGCGATAATGGGTCTGGTATTGTTGGTGTCTCTGTTTTTGTCGGCTGCTGGTGGTTCAGTAGGCGGCGAATGTTCTCAAAATTTAAATTGTCGGGGCTCCTCCTGCTGTGCTTGGCTGCCTCTAATGGCTTATGATTTTCGCTAGTTCTACCGGTGTGTCCTAACGTCTGGTGTTTTGCAGTGCTGTCAGGCAATGGCCACTGTTGGGCCTTAGGGGTGTCCTGGTCAAGTCGACAGGTAACACCTGAGTCGATTAGGGCGCGATTAGCGTTTTCGTACAGTGCTCCAAATTGTTCCATGACATAACGTTCGAATAGTTTCATCATGATAATTCGAATTTTGAAATCAACATCCAGAGACGACAACGTGTTGGCAAATAGGGTGCCGACTACAAACGGACCTAATGGGTTAGTGCGCTCGGTAATGGTTCGCTTTTTAGCTAACACATCAAAGCGCTTGGTGAGCTGCATCAGGGCCAAGCTATGTTGACTGGTGACCTTCGAGACAATGCCAGAAACCGCCACGCTCATTTCCAATTCCTCTTGCCCGACCAGTGCATATTCGATGTTGTCACTGGTTTCTGCGGTCGTTTTAGAGGGGAAGGCGCTCGTAAAACTTGTTTGAAATTCTCGTTGGATGCCGGCGGTAAATTCTGCGCTGAGGGTTTGTCGCTGCAGACGAATGGTGCGCATGGCGTCAAAATATATAGTTTGTAACGAGGTTGTTTGCGCTCTATCCGCAAGCTCAAAAAGGGCGTCGTCGGTGTTGTCGTAAAGATTTTCTAGCAGCGAAGTGAGATGCTTTTGGCTGTGTAAGCTGATCGCCACGATGGCAGGGGGAATTTGGTGTGAGGAGTCGTCTGGGTCGGTAACTAAAAGTTTGACGTGGCTCACTGCATTGCCTAAAGAATGTGTCGGACAGCGATTACATCAAGGATGTGCTCAAATTACTGTCGAGTGAGTCACAAACTGGTTGGCTAATCGATCACGGGCATACTGTGTATTAGCGCAAACCGATTGTGTTCAGCCGGGATAGACAGACGTCTGAAAGTCGCGCCAATTTAATAGATCTGTGGCAGTCCCGGTTTTGAGTTGAATACCGATGAAGTACAGTTCATCACCTTTGTCGTCATGGGACATTGTTGGTCTTGTCCAGCGCACTTCTCCGGTTAGAAAAAATTTGCTAGGGTGCATTGCGACGTCGATCCAGATTTCTAAGGTGGATCCTAGGGGAAGGGGTTGATTGGTTTTTAGCTGGAGTCCGCTCATCGACATGTCGACGGTGGTGCAGGCTAATGTTGTGCCGGTGAGGCTGGGTTGGTCTTTGCACTGCAGGATCTGCAAGAAGAGACGGTCTTCGCTGATTAGGCGAGGGTGAATTCGTTGGTCGTTTTCGGAGAGCTTCTTCGCGCGTGAGCGGTTGAATTTAATGATATTGCTGGTCATAACTACTCCTAACGCGCAGAATTTGGGGGTGATCGCGTCTTTGATCTACCTGCCGTTTTCAGTATAACGATGGCCCCTGCACAAAGTAGGGGGTAATTGTGAATAAGATATGTGCGTCTCACACAAAGTGTGGAGTTAGTCCTCTTTGGGATGCCTGCGTAAGTGGTGAAATCAGATCGCGAGGCTGTGGGACAGAAACTATTTTCTCTTGAAAGTATCAATTAGGTGGAATGACGAGCTGTGACGATATACGACAAATTAACACTTGCCTGGAGAAATCAAAATTCATTGGTTTGTGTTGGACTGGATCCGGATTACGACAAGATACCTGTTAAATTTAAGAGGGGGCAGCAGCCCTATTTTGATTTTTGTTGCGCCATTGTTGATGCAACGGCACCTTTTGTATGCGCTTTTAAGCCGCAGATTGCGCATTTCGCAGCGGTTGGGCGAGAAATGGAGCTGGTGGCGCTATTAGCCTACATCAAGGATAAATACCCTCACCTATTAACGATATTAGACGCCAAGCGAGGTGATATCGGGAGTACTGCTGCCTACTATGCTAAAGAGGCGTACGAGCGCTATGGCGCTGATGCGGTGACGTTAAGCCCTTACTTGGGATTTGAGAGTGTTGCGCCGTACTTAGCGTATGCGGATAAAGGTATCATTGTGTTGTGCAGAACCAGTAACCCGGACAGTGATTGGCTGCAAAATGACAACAGTGATTCAATCCCGGTATACCAGCGTGTTGCGGCACGTGTCGCGCATTGGAACCGCGAGGGACAGTGTATGTTGGTCACGGGTGCGACATATCCGCAAGAGTTGGCCACCGTTCGCGAGATCGTGGGCGACATGCCGTTACTTGTGCCGGGGATTGGCGCTCAGGGCGGTGATCTGGCTGCGGTGATGAATAACGGACTGGACGAGAATTCGATGGGGCTGATGATATCTAGTTCTCGTGGTATTTTATATGCAGGGGAAGGTGATGATTTTGATGGTGCGGCAGCCCGAGCGGCTGAGGCACTGAAAAATCAAATCAACGGTTACAGATAAGTTGAAAACGTCTATAAACTATTGATAAATATACGTATTAATCCTTAACTGTTGTGTAAACAATTCACGCAAGATTGATACAAATCTTATATATGTATTTGCACGTCGAACGTTAAAATAGGGGAGTGGCGGTTTTTCACGCTTCGCTGGTTGGCTTGACTTACCCTGACTTTTAGACTGGAGCAGGTGTAGCCCGCCGGAAATACATTTCCTCGCTGCGCAAGGATTGGGCTGGGGGGAGCATTTTGGAGGCATCCCGCTTGACCCCAGACGCGGTCGTTTATCGTTATCTCGAAATCATTAGCCACAGAGCGCGTGATGCAGAACGACTGTGCCTATTGTTGTCTGCCGATGCGGATTTACTTGCGCAATGGCTGCAGTTGCTAGACAGCGCTATCGATCTAGACGATATGCAGGCGCAGATCAGGGATTTGGATCAAGAGAGATTTGTAGCGCTGGCGCAGACGCAAATGTTGCCGATGCCAGCCGTGCCGCGCCGGTCTGTGGAGCAATGGTTAAAGTTGTTGCGCGCAGCTTGTTTGGCGGAGGGATTGGCAAATCACCTAACGCAAACAGGCGCGGACAACGCCGCATATGCCGGACTTGCTTCGGCAAACTCGGTAAACATACGTCTGCGGGCTTTGCTGGCGCTTTCTGGCGCGACCCTGCCCGCGGACCCGATCCTTGACGAACTTATTGAGTTTCGGGGAATTAACCCGGTTCTATTGGAAGATGCCTCAGCGGAGTTGCGGATATTTACGGTTGTGGATGGCATTGAGAGCGGGCGAGAACGGGAGCTTGCCTGGCAACTTTTGAATATTTCTGAGGCTGCATTCGTTGATCTTGTAAATGAAGCGCAGGTGTTGGCAAATGCGATTGCAGAGCGCCTTGATATTGCCAGAAACGATGGTGTCGACTGGATGCAACGGATCTGGGTCCGTCAACGAATTTTAATGACAACCTCGTGTTTTGATGAGTCAAGTAGCTTGGAAGAGCTAGCCTATCTGCACCAGCTGGTTAGTCGAAGTCTATTTTCTCAACCACCGCTGATCCTGATACAGCTGCAAGGGCAAACTATTTTGCAGCAGCTGGGCGGCGGTGATTTGGTTATCCGCACGGGTAGTCGCACCAGTTTGGTTGCCGCAAGTATTCGGGCGTCAAACGTACGCGCGGTTGACGATAGTGCGGATCTCGCGGTGGTCGACCGGCAGCTTTTACGTGTGATGCAGGCTCGCAGCGCGCTGATTGTGCCGCTGGTGAGTGAAGGGCTAATGGCGGCGCTTGTCCTGAAATATGACGTGCCAGCGAATGTTGACAGTTCAGCGAGAATCTATGCCGAGGTGCTTACCAAACATGTGGTTAGGCTTTACCAGTCGGGTGAAACGAGCGCAGAAAGTCGCTTGAGCCTAGAGATAGAACAGTTTCGAACCGATGAGCATGAACGGCTGCGGGAAATTGTCCATGAGGCGAATAATCCGTTAAGCATTGTTCAAAACTATTTGCATATCCTTGAGCTGCGGCTGCAGCACGAACCTGAGGCTGTTGAGCAGATAGAAATGATCGCCACAGAACTGCGTCGCGCGGGTCACCTATTTGCCAAAGCACGAGATATCCCTCGCAACATAGATACCGATCCACTGATTAAAGGCGAAATCCAACCGCTCGATGTAAAGGGTTGGTGTGTGCGCATGGTTGAGATGCATAGAGGCCATGCCGGTGCGCAGCAGATTGTTTTGCGTACTGATTTGCCAACTCAAGCCGTGGTGTTGTCTTGCGAAACGAGCAAGCTCACGCAAGTGATGACCAACTTGCTGAAAAACGCGGTTGAAGCCTGCCAGAGCGGTGATGAGATTGTCCTGGGCATCCGTAGGGGTGTATTTAGAGAAGGTCAGCAAGGCATCGAGATTTACCTAAAAGATAGCGGCCCCGGGCTGCCTGATGATGTATTAGATAATTTGGCTGGTGCCAAAGTGTCGGTAAAAAGTGGTGACCATCAAGGCATTGGATTGCAAGTGGCGTTTCGCCTGAGTAACGAAATGGGGGGTGCCTTGGATGTGCACACTCAGCTTTCTCGGGGGACTACGTTTAGCTTGTTTTTGCCTCTGTTAGATCTGTTGGGATGACCCGAATCCATAGGCATCATTGATGCTGGACCGGCGTGTTTGAGTCGTGGCCCAATGCCGCTCGACAACCCTACGGGGTAAAACGTCATAGGGATAATATTGCCTTCGAGCCGCGGGTGCATTAGCCTGCTGGGCTTTGAACCGTTGAATGATGTTATGAGTAATAAAACCCCGTTTGCGTGGGATGATCCGCTGTTTGTCGATCAGCAGTTGACCGAAGAAGAGCGTATGGTGCAACAAAGTGCACGTGACTACGCGCAGGATAGGTTGATGCCTCGGGTTTTGATGGCCAACCGCCATGAAAACTTTGATCGTGAGATCATGAACGAGTTCGGTGAGCTGGGAATGCTGGGCGCAACTTTGCCGGAAAAATATGGTTGCTCTGAGGTGAACTACGTCTGTTATGGTTTGATGGCGCGTGAAGTTGAAAGGGTTGATTCGGGTTATCGATCCGCCATGAGCGTGCAATCCTCGTTGGTGATGCACCCAATATTCGCCTATGGGACCGAAGCACAACGCGAAAGATATTTGCCAAAACTTGCCACCGGTGAGTGGGTGGGTTGTTTTGGTTTGACCGAGCCTGATCATGGCTCTGATCCAAGCAGCATGGTGACGCAGGCCAAGCCGGTTGATGGAGGGTTTGTTCTCAACGGTGCAAAAATGTGGATCACCAATTCTCCCATTGCGGATCTTGCTGTGGTTTGGGCGAAATTGGATGGTGAGATTCGCGGCTTTGTCGTTGAGCGCGATTTTGAGGGTTTCAGCACGCCCAAAATCGAAGGGAAGATGAGTCTTCGGGCTTCGATAACGGGGCAAATTGTGCTGCAAGATGTGTTTGTTCCCGCAGAAAATTTGTTGCCCGAAGGCCGCGGTTTGGGTGGACCTTTTGGTTGTTTGAATCGGGCGAGATATGGCATTGCGTGGGGTGCTATGGGCGCCGCAGAATTTTGTTGGCATGCCGCGCGCACCTATACGTTGGAGCGAACCCAATTTGGGCGGCCGCTGGCGGCGACGCAATTGGTACAAAAAAAGCTGGCTGATATGCAAACTGAAATTACCTTGGGCTTGCAGAGTTGTTTGCGCATGGGGCGTTTATTTGACGAGGGTCAATTGCCCATAGAGGTGATATCTCTGATGAAGCGCAATAACTGTGGCAAGGCATTGGATGTTGCGCGGGTCGCTAGAGACATGCATGGTGGTAATGGCATTGCTGACGAATATCATGTGATGCGTCATGTTATGAATCTTGAAACGGTGAACACTTATGAAGGCACTCATGACATTCACGCGTTGATTCTCGGTCGCGCGCAAACAGGGCTCCAAGCATTTGCCCAATAGCGTGATATCACGGTCACATCGTTTTATGGAGATTTCTTGAAAAACTCCCTGAAATAGTCCTGCGGTGATTGTGCCGCGACCAGCTTGGCTTTTATGGTTTGCATTCAAATCAAGCAGGCGAGGCGGACATGATACGGATTATCATCGCGGACGATCACTCCATAGTCAGGTTAGGTCTGACTAAAATTCTGGCAGAAATGGCAAACGTTCAGGTTGTTGCAGAAGCACCCTCGGGTGAGGTGGCGGTGCAGCTGGCACGTCGTTTACAACCTGATATTGTTTTAATGGATATTATGATGCCGGGGATGGGCGGTTTGGAAGCCTCTGCGCGCATCTTGCGGCATGTGGATCGCACCGCAGTGATTGCATTGACGGGCTGCACAGAGGCGCCTTTTCCGGCGCAGATGTTGAAGGTTGGCGCGCTTGGGTATCTCACTAAAAATGTTTCGACGGCTGAGCTAGAACTGGCGATCAAACGCGTATTTGCCGGTAAACGTTATGTTTGTAACGAGATTGCCCAAGAATTGGCCACGTATGCATTCAGCGATCATGTTGGCAACCCCTTTGAAGTCTTGTCGCACCGGGAATTGCAAATCATGATGATGGTGGTGGGCTGTCATAAAGTCAGTGAGATTTCAACGAGTCTGCATTTGTCCCCCAAAACCGTGAACAGTTATCGATATCGTATTTTTGAAAAACTTGATATCGCCAGCGATGTCGAATTGGCCCTGTTGGCAGTGAAACACGGCGTTGTTGATCCCGGGCCCAAAGGGCCGTTGCCAGCTGACCGTTTATCGACTGAAAGCGAAACCCGAAAGCGCGCTTGAATTTGTATTTCGCAGTGGGTCTGGCCCCCTCAAGCACACAACGTTATAGTGCACGGCTATGCCTATACCTGCATTTGATGCTGAATCTTTCTTAAAAACGTTGACCAAGAAGCCTGGCGTTTACCGCATGATCGATGCGAACGAGAAGATTCTCTATATCGGTAAAGCGCGAATCTTAAAAAATAGAGTGACAAGCTATTTTCGCGCTTCAGGGCTGCAAGCTAAAACCATGGCGATGGTCGCTAAAATTGCGCGCATTGAAATCATCGTCACTCAAAGTGAGACCGAGGCTCTGCTGTTAGAGCAAAGCCTTATCAAGGAAGAAAAACCACCATACAATATTGTCCTACGCGACGATAAATCCTATCCCTATATTCATTTGACGGCGCATAAAGATTTTCCGCGTTTATCTTTCCATCGAGGTACCAAGCGTCACGACGGGCGCTATTTTGGTCCATTTCCGTCGGCTTATGCGGTGCGCGATAGCCTCAATATACTGCAAAAAATATTTCAGCTGCGGCATTGTGAAGACAGTTATTTTAAAAATCGCTCCCGCCCGTGTCTCCAACATCAGATCAAACGCTGCAGCGGTCCTTGTGTTGGATTAATTAAGCCGCAAAATTATCAAGAAGACGTGGATTTGGCGGTGATGTTTTTAGAGGGTAAAAGTCATGCAGTGTTGGATACATTCAAACGGAATATGAATGCGGCCGCTGAAAACTTGCAGTATGAGCGTGCGGCGCAGATTCGTGACCAGATTACTCATCTGCGCAAGGTGCAGGAATCTCAGTATGTGCACAGCAAAGGTGGGGACGTCGACGTTTTTGGCTTTGCCCAACAAAGCGGTGTGTACTGTGTTCAAGTGGTATTTATTCGTCAGGGACGGTTGCTAGGCCAGCGTACTTTTTACCCGAAAAACGAACTTGCGTTGGACGCGGCTCAGTGCCTTGAGGCCTTTCTATCTCAATATTATCTGGCGACCAGCAATCGTGACCTTCCCAGAACCATTGTGGTCTCCCACATTGGCGACGACCGTGCGCTGTTGGCCCAGGCATTGTCCGAGCAGGCAGGAAAAAAAGTAGCGCTGGTTAAGGATGTTCGGGGGCAAAGGGCGCGCTGGCTAGCGCAAGCGCTAGACAACGCAACTTTGAGCTTGCACAGCTATCTATCGGACCGGCGCAACATGTTCGCTCGTTTTGTTGAGTTGCAACAAGTGTTGGCGCTCGAGGTTATGCCTGATCGCCTAGAGTGTTTTGATATTAGTCATATGATGGGTGAAGCCACTGTAGCTTCGTGTGTGGTTTTTGATACCTCAGGGCCTCTCAAATCAGATTACCGCCGGTTTAATATAGAGGGGATCACTCCAGGCGACGATTATGCGGCGATGGCGCAAGCACTGGAGCGCCGCTATACCCGTTTGCGAAAGGGGGAAGGTAAACTGCCGGATCTTTTGGTAATTGATGGCGGGGTTGGTCAAGTGGGTAAGGCGGTTGCCGTACTGGAGTCGCTGCAGATCGATAATGTGCAGATCCTCGGTATTGCAAAAGGTCCGGATCGGCGTGCGGGCTTAGAGCGTTTTTTTCTGGACAACGAAGAAGTGGTGATTGATGGTGCTTCTAGCGCGGCACATTTGCTCCAACATATTCGTGATGAGGCTCATCGCTTCGCCATTACCGGTCATCGCCAACGTCGAAAGAAAAAACGTCAGCAATCCGCATTGGAGGAGATTGCTGGTGTGGGCCCAAAGCGTCGCAAAGAATTATTAACTCATTTTGGCGGTTTGCGAGGTATTAAGGGCGCAAGTATTGAAGAGCTTGTTAAAGTACCGAGCATTAGCCGAACGTTGGCTGAGCATATATACGGAACGTTGCATCAATGACTTTATCGGACATGAATCTGCCAAACATCATTACCTTAGCCAGGATTCTGCTTATCCCGGTTTTTGTCATATTTTATTTGGTTCCCGGTGATTGGACCTACGCCAGCAGCGCAATATTTTTCGGACTTGCGGCTTTCACCGACTGGCTTGATGGTTATTTGGCGCGGAAGTTGGACCAAACGACCCCATTTGGTGCTTTCCTGGATCCCGTTGCCGACAAACTGATTGTGGTCAGTGCCTTAGTGTTGCTTGTGGCCCACCACAGTAATGTTTGGCTGACGCTACCTTCGTTGGTGATCATTGGGCGCGAAATTGTGATCAGCGCGCTCAGAGAATGGATGGCTGAAATGAATCGCTCTGGTTTTATTGCGGTGACGTTACTGGGCAAAATCAAAACCACGGTTCAAATGATTGCGATTTTCATGTTGTTGGCACACGCGCCTGATCTGGAGGCGTGGTGGGTGATAGGGGCTTATGTTCTATTGTACGTGGCCGCATTTATGACCCTGTGGTCGATGAGTGTCTATTTAACAGCTGCATGGCCGACGCTTAAATTAGGCTTGCAAAACCGCAAGGGTTAACCGGCTTTAGCCACCAAAAGCCATGATTTGCGCGAGCTAATTTGCGTTATAATTCGGGTCGCGAGCAGTGGCGGCAAAACGATTTTCGGTTGGTGATTGCTCACCCTGAGCGTATAGTTTAAATGGAGGCTGAGACCGGAGTCGAACCGGTGTACACGGAGTTGCAGTCCGCTGCATAACCACTCTGCCACCCAGCCGTGGAAGAGGGCGCATTCTAACGGTAGCGACAAGTGATCAGCAAGCTGTTGTTCAAACATCGGGCATGAATGTGCGATATGGTCGAACGCGCCCAGAGATTTGGTGAGACAACAGGTTTTGTGGTTAGTGCGGATGTTGATAGCGATGTAAGTCAATCCCAAGATGCCCTTGGTTTGGTTGTCCCGGATGCGTTTTGATTGGCCGATTAAAAAAAATTCCAATCAAGATCTTGCGTCCAGTATCGCTGTAAAGGTTGATGAATGGCTTAGTTTTGTAGTTGCAGGATTGGGGCGAGCGCCATCCTGTTAGAATGGAGAGTCGAGCGTGAAGACATGGTTACCGCTTTTTGTATTGTTGGGTGGTCTTGGCGCGGCCGTGTTGCTGATAATTACCGGCCCTAAGGTGCAACCGCGCGAGTCCGCCAGCGTCAAACCTTTGGTGCGGGCGGTGACGGTGGCTCCGGCATTGCATCAATTTAGCGTTCAAACCCATGGCAGCGTGACTCCTCGCACAGAGAGTGAGTTGGTACCTGAAGTCGGTGGCCGTGTCATTGCAATGTCGAGCGCCCTCGTCTCAGGTGGGTTTTTCGACAAGGGCGATGTATTGCTCGAAATTGATCGTCTGGATTATGAAGTGGCACTGGAACAAGCCCATGCCGGAGTAGCCCGCGCATTGAGCGAATTGAACAACGCTCAAAAAACCAGTGTTCGGCAGAAAGATTTAGTGAGTCGAGGCGCGGTGAGTGACGCGGAGGTGGATGACTCGACTAATCAAGTGCGGGTCGCGCAGGCAAGGCTACGCGAGGCCAAAGCCCAATTGTCCCGCGCCAGACGCGATTTGGAAAGGACGCGAATTGTTGCGCCTTATGACGGTCGGGTGCGCTCCGAGCGGGTAGATATCGGCCAATTTGTGAGGCGCGGAGACCGCATTGGAACGCTATATGCGGTTGACTACGCAGAAGTTCGTTTGCCGGTGCCTAACGCCGATCTGGCCTACCTCAATTTACCGTTGGGTCGTACCTCTTCAGAATTTTCAACACAGCCAAAAGTCATACTGCGTGCAAATTTTGCGGGTGTGGCGCAACGATGGGAGGGTTTGATTGTGCGTACTGAAGGCGAATTGGACCCAACCACGCGGATGATCCATGTTGTTGCGCAGATTCCCGAACCCTATAGCGTGGACGATTCCAATGCGCCGCTGGCGGTCGGAATGTTTGTAGAGGCTGAAATTCTGGGCCAGAGGGTCGCTGGGGTTTCCATTTTACCGCGTGCGGCTTTGCGTGGCCGTGATCAAGTCTTAGTTGTAGATGACAATGATCAACTGCGCTTTCGGCAAGTCAAGGTGCTGCGCTTGGCGGACGAAGAAGTTTATATTGGCGGTGGGCTTGAGCAAGGAGAGCGGGTGTGTGTATCACCACTGCAAAATACCGTTGAGGGCTTGCGGGTAAGAATCATCGAGGCCGCAGAGGCATGAGCAGTCCAATTGAATGGTTTGCGCGCAATGCAATCGGCGCTAATTTGTTGCTTGGATTAATTGTGCTGGCGGGCCTTGTTGCTCTGCCTTTTATGCCACAAAAGTCTTTCCCGGATCTGGACTTCAACCTCATTACAGTGTCGGTCCTTTATCTTGGGGCTGCGCCAGAAGAAGTAGAAGAGGGCGTTTGTATCCGCATTGAGGAGGCATTGGAAGGTATTGCCGGTGTGGAGAGAATTCGCTCGACAGCAACTGAAGGGGTTTGTTCGGTGACTGTTGAACTCTACGAGAGTGCTGATGCACCAAAAGCTTTAGGGGATGTGAAAAATCGGGTTGATGCGATTGATACATTTCCCAAAGAAACTGAAAAAGCCTTGATTACCCTTGTGACTACTGAGCGGCCGGTTATGGACATCGCGGTCACCGGCCCAACGGATGAAACGGAGCTTAAAGTATTGGGGCAGCAAGTACGCGATGAACTTGCGGCCCTCAAAGGCATTACGCAAGTTTCCCTGAGTAACTCTCGTCCTTATGAAATCTCTATCGAAATTTCTGAAACTTCGCTCAGGCGTTATGGGTTAACCTTCCAGCAGGTGGCGACCGCGGTTCGCGCAGGTTCTCTGGATTTGCCGGGGGGATCCATTAAGACTATCGGCGGTGAAATATTGCTTCGAACGAAGGGTCAAGCCTATTGGGGCCCTGATTTTGAGAAATTAGTGGTAGTCACCAAGCCGGACGGTACTCGGGTGTACCTCAAAGACCTGGCGACGGTGGTTGATGGGTTTAAGGATACGGATCAGAGGCTTTGGTTCAACGGGCGACCCGCCGCGTTGATTCGAGTCGCTCGAACGCCGGATCAAGATATTTTGCAGATGACTCAGGCAATTAATCGATATCTGACCGAAAGTATCGATCATCTTCCTCAAGGGGTTGAGTTAACCGTTTGGGCTGATGGGTCTGAATTTCTTCAAGATCGTTTGGATACACTTTTTGATAGCGCCAGACAGGGATTTTTACTGGTACTGATATTGCTGGCGCTGTTTCTCCGGCCGAGACTGTCTTTTTGGGTTAGCGTGGGCGTTCCGGTGGCTTTCATGGGGGCAATATTCCTGACATCACTGCTGGGTCTCTCCATCGATGGCATCTCTACCTTTGGTTTTATTCTTGTATTGGGGATTCTGGTTGATGATGCGGTTGTCGTGGGCGAGCGGGTGTACGCGTTGCAGTATCGCTCTGGGGCACCGGTCACCGATCAACATCTTTTGGAAGCAGCGATTGCAGGTACCCGTCAGGTGTCTGTACCGGTCATCTTTGGCGTTTTAACGACTGCGACAGCGTTTGTGCCTGTGCTTCTTGGTCCAGGTACCATCGGGCAAATCCAGTCGGTGATAGCCACGGTAGTGTTATGTTGTTTGTTGTTTTCTTTGGTGGAGTCGCAACTGATCTTGCCCGCACACTTGGGCCACAAGCGGGTGAACTCTGCTGAAGGCGAGGTAAGCCTGATGCTGATGCCTCTGTTTGCGATTATATTATGGGAAATTTCATGGAGCGGACGTAGTTTTCTGGCATTAGGTTTGGCCGCGCTTAGTGTTTTCATCGCCTGGCACCTAACTGGGGGATATGCCGTTTTTGCTCAAGCGACAATTCGCCTTCAACAACGTTTTTCTGATGGTTTGGAGCGTTTCATTCAAACCCGATTTCGGCAATTTGTGGTCCGCGCGATTCGTGCTAGGTATGTCACCGTAGCGGCGGCCGTTGCCGTATTTACCGTGACAATAGGTGCTCTGGCAGGCGGGCATATGCCGTTCTCATTTTTTCCCTCGATTGCGGCGGATGCCGTCACGGTAAAGCTGACAATGCCATTGGGGACGTCAGCACGGGTAACAGAAAATGTGCTCAGGCAAATTGAGTCGGCGGGAGAAAATTTGACTGCGGTTCTAGCTGAAGAATATCCGCAAGCGCCTCCAGTGACGCATTTGTTGTCTGCCTTGGGAGGGCAGCCCGTCAGTAGTGGCGCTCTGAGTACCGCAGCACCTGAAGCCGCGCCTTCTGGCGGACATTTGGCCGAGGTTACCCTGCAATTGGTCCCCGGCGCGCAACGTGAAGTGGGTACCCTAGAAATTGCCCAGCGCTGGCGCGCAGCCGTAGGCGTTGTTCCCGGGGTTGAAGAATTATCGTTTAACGCCTCTAGTTTCAGCACTGGCGCTGAAATCGATATTCAGTTGGAGGGTCCGGATCTAGAAGAGCTTAGCTTGGTAGCTGACAAAATTAGCGGTCGGTTGAGTCAGTACCCTGGTGTCATTGATATTGCAGATTCTTTCAGAGCGGGTAAGCGGGAAATTCAGCTGGAAATTTTACCGGCAGGGGAGGCACTGGGTCTTAATTTGGCGATGCTTGCCAGCCAAGTGCGTCAAGCTTTTTATGGTGAAGAGGTTCAACGCATTCAACGTGGTCGAGATGACGTTCGGGTTATGTTGCGGTATACCGAATCGGAGCGGCGAAACTTAAGTGCGTTGGACGAGATGCGTATTCGTACAGCGGATGGTTCTCAAGTGCCTTTTGTGACGGTTGCCAAGGCAACTTTGGGGCAGGGTTTTTCGTCCATTAAACGCATTGATGGACGGCGCGTTGTTAATGTGACAGCTGATGTCGACCGTACGTTGATTACCGCGAATGAGATACTTGCCGATTTTGGCAGGGGTCCGATGCAGTCTATATTGCGAGATCATCCGCGTGTAGATATGGGCTTGGAAGGCACGCAAAGAGAACAGGGCGATACGGCCTCCTCGTTATTGCCCATGTTTGTGCTTGCTTTGTTTGTTATTTATGCGCTGCTTGCTGTTCCGTTGCGCTCTTACGGCCAGCCACTGATCATTATGAGTGTGATTCCATTTGCATTTGTGGGGGCGGTTTGGGGGCATGTCATTATGAAGGCAGCTGGTCTGCTCGACAGCATGGCCATCATGTCCATTATGGGGTCTGTTGCTGCCTCCGGTGTCGTCATTAACTCCAGTTTGGTTCTAGTACACGCGGTGAATAAGCGGCGTAGCGAGGGTGTTGACGTGTTCGAATCGGTTGTTGAAGCGTCCGTTACTCGTTTTCGCCCGATTTTATTAACCTCTCTTACGACATTTGCGGGTTTGACGCCGCTGTTGTTGAACCAGAGCGTGCAGGCGGGTGTGTTGATTCCAATGGCAACCTCTGTCGCGTGGGGTGTTGCCCTGGCTACGGTTGTCACCTTACTGGTGGTTCCAGCCAGTTATGTTATTCGCGAGGATATTATGGCGCGTTATGGATCTAGGGCATCTGACACTGAGCGTTTGAGCGTTTGAGCTTCTGAGCCGAACTGGCGCCTTGCTTAAACAGCCCTGCACGGGTTGGTTTGATCTCTGAGTCATTGATTAAGAGTGATTTAGGCTAAAATAAAGACAATTTACTTACCTTAATCAAACAATATATCGGTATTTGTTGGGTTCTTCTTGTTTAAGCTTCGGGCAATGACACAGTGGGCGTCGCTGGTGGACCTGTATGGGCACTCGGGCTTGCGAAAGCTGTAACGACTTTCTGTAGTCATATTTAGCCAAAAAATGACATAGGATTAAAAAGTAATGAGAAATCGACTTGCATTGACCGGTTCGCTTATCGCGATTGCCGCGCTGTCCAGCAGTGTAGTTTCAGCTGAACGTTTATTCGGTTACGAGAAAAAAGCCTCGCCAGCGGTTGCAGAAATGGGGCTTGCTGCAGATGTCCTGTTCCGCAGTGCAGGTGATGGCAACCGGCTGATCGTCGAAATCGGTGGATTTGACCCTGCAGATACCTCGGTATTCAAAAGTTGTGTTGAAGACACGGTGGATCCTGAGGTAGCCCAAGTTTGTACCTTTAAGCGGCCTGTAACAGTGATCGCAAGGGGGATGCAAGCAAGCGGCAACAAGGTCAAAGAAATTCAAAGAACTAGAGAAGCCATTGTGCTGGCACCGCCTGCACTCCCTTCATTAGCAAATGTCGCAAACGTTGCTAATTGCACCATGGAGGTTTTAGGGTCCACGATTATAGATGAAGCATGCGCTGATTTTGAGCCGGTCGCAGAGTATTGCTTGCACGTTGGTGGAGGCGCTGCTGCGGAAGTACTATGGCGTCCGGTACCGACTGCTCTGCACGTTGCAATCATGGAAAAGCCACGCCGGGCTGCGTTTGTTGTGAGAACCAGGTTGGCTGACGGTACCCTGATTAAGTCTGTGAATAAGCTTGCAGCAGATCATCCTGCGCTGACCGCGGCAGAAGCTGAAGAGACCATTGCGACTGCGAGTGCGGTTGATGGTGCCGAAGGTGCGGCAGCATGCACGGCATTCCATGCCTTGATTCGCGATACGGACCCTGTAACACCCGAAATCGAAGCTGCGCTTGCAGCATTAGAGGGTTAAAGGTCCAGGGCACGCAGGGCTGCAAACGATGATGAATCAAAAATTTTCCAGAACGTTTGCAGCCCCCTCTAATGAGGCTCGACCAATGCCCAGACATCTGAGTCTGGGCATTTATGGTTTGGGTGCAATGGGTTTATTTCTAAGCGGTTTGATGGTCGGTTATAGTTTAAACGGCGTCGTCCACCCGCCTGAAAATTCGGTTGTAAGTGGGCAGTCATACTCCGAGGCACAGAACACTAAAGAGCGCTTCGTAAGTACAGACGACTTAATCTCCTTGCGCTCGAGCGATAGACAAAATCGAGCGCTCCGCGCGAACGCGCTTTCGAGTCCCACCGAGATTGCCAGCGCTGCGGTTGCTGGTTTTCCTCGGGCTTCCCGCAGGGGACCTGGCGAGCAATCGGGATCAACGGATACTCTATATGACGCAGACCCTGAGGTGCGCGCAAATGCCGTGGGCTGGATTGCTGACACCGGAACTGAGGATGATGTGCCGTGGCTGACTGAGGTCGCCTATGTGGATGATGACCCCAGTGTCCGGGTCGCGGCGTTAGACAGTTTAGTAGAACTTGCCATGGAGGTACCGACCGAGGTTTTACTCACAGCCATGAGTGATGATAGCGAAATTGTGCGCGATGCCGCATTAGCTTATATGGTTGAGCTGGAGCCCGAGGAGGCGCGCTATTATCTGTATGAACGGCTAGACCAAGTCGATGATCTCAAACGAGTGGCCGTGTTGCGGCAGCTGCAAGAGGTTGGAGAGGAGTGGGCGATGATGGACTACATAGCGGATCAGCAAAACATTGCTGAGTTCGATCAAAACCCGTATCGCAGGGCGTTGGCATTGAAACAATTGGGCCGGCTGAATACACCAGAGGCTCGATCGACGGTTATTCGCATCATGACGCAGACGGATGATTTGTATACTCGCCGCCAAGCCAGCGAGATATTGAAAGGGTATTTCTAACATCGGCGGCAGGTAGGTGTTCGGTAGGCGTGCGCGATGCTGCCTGTACTGCGAATCTCCTGCATCAGGTCACGTAATAGAGGATGATGCCCGCAACGTTTTGGCGCGTTTATCCGGCCCATCAAAATCCCAACCGGGAGCAAGTAGCAAAAAGCGCAAACGAATTCGCCAGGTGGGGCTGCGTTTTAAATCCCGCCATAAAGTCTGATATCCATGAGCGGCATACTTTAAAGGGTTGTAGCCTGTTAGGTTTCGTGTAAGGCCGTAGCGAATCGGTTCTTGTTCATCGTACGCGGCGAAGGTACCAAACAGTCGATCCCAGATGATCAAGACACCGCCATGATTGCAATCTAAATAACGTGTGTTGCTGGCATGGTGAACACGGTGGTGGCAGGGTGTGTTCATGACCCATTCAATTAAGGCAGGAAACTTCTGGATCGACTCTGTGTGCACCCAGAATTGATAGAACAGGTTGAGACTAATGACCGTGAAAATCATGGCCGGCTCAAAGCCTAAAAACGGCAACGGCAACCAGAAAAAGTACTTGTGAACTCGTTCTCCTACACCTTGGCGCAGTGCCGTCCCAAAATTCATCAAGATGGCCGAATGATGTGCTTCATGGCCTGCCCAAAAGAGACGAACTTCATGGTTGGCGCGGTGAAACCAGTAATAGATAAAATCGTCGAGAATAAACAATACAACCCATGCCCACCACTGCCCGTCTATCACTTCTTTAAAGGGCGAAGCCGCATAGATGAGGAGAAAACAATACAGAGCGGCAAATTTGGGTAGCAGATCGATGATAGCTGACAGGAGCAATAGCCCCACAGACAATCCGGTGTCTTGGGGTTTATACCAATGTTTGCCGCCGCGCCATGAAACCAAAGCCTCAGCGATTATCGCCACAGCAAACGCCGGCAGCGTATAGGTCATTAGAACGTCTTCATTCATGGGTTGTCCTTGCGGCGGTGCTCTCTTGTAATATTTCCATGCAACCGGTTGCGTGCGCATCGCTGCTGATGGCTAGGCTCATAGGGTTAATGCCCAGGCGACTAATATGGGTAGAGAAATAATGCTTATGAGTGTGGATTGAAGGATAACGGCGGCAACTTTATCGGGCTCTCGATTATAGCGTTCCGCGAAGACGTAGTTAAATACTGCAGAAGGCATGGCGGCCTGTAGCAAGACGACGCCGGCCAGTATCCCTTCCAATTCAAATAACCAGATGGCCAGAACACCTAAACCCAAACCTAAAAGCAAACGCGTAGAGGCCACGGTAAACGTTTCGCGCAATGCAGAAAGGTTGAGATTCGCCAACGAAGTGCCCAGCATGAGTAACATAGCTGGAATTGTTAGTCCGCCTAGGATTGTTGCTGTTGAATCTATCCATTGGGGCATTTTGAATTCGGTTGCGAGAACCCCCAAAACCAGTAAAACAGCCCAAATGACGGGCTGTTTTAGCAGCTGCTTCAGGTGGAATTCGCCTGAAGAAATGGCCATCCCCAATGTGTATTGAGAAATTGAGTTAACAAAAAAGTATGCCATACCCAATGCCAGACCTGTTTCGCCGAAGGCTAACAAACAAATGGGCAAACCCATATTGCCACCATTGGGCAGCACCAGTGCAGGCACGTAGGTCCGATAAGACCACCCGGTCACCCGTAAAAAAGCAAATGCGAAGGCTGTGCTGCAGATAATCACAAATGCGGCAATCGAAGCAGTCTGCGCGAGGGTGGTTAGACTCGGTGAGTTGCTTGTGAGCGAGGAATATATCAGGCACGGACTCCCGATATACATGACCAGCGAGCCGATGGTGTCGGTATGAAAGGGTTGTTGGCGTCGATGCCAAATAAAACCGAGTGCGGCGATAGTGAAGACTGGGGCGACAATCGTAAATACTTCCTGAAGCATGTGAGGATTGACTCTGTAAAACGCCCATTTTAGCTGCTTTAGAGTGATTTAGGTTGTATATGTGTGGTCGGCTCGCCAACAACAAGCGCTGATTTTGCCGACGCTGATTATGCATTGAGCAAGATAGATCTTTTAAGTGCGACGGCAATTTTTAAGGGCATAAACGAGTGAATATAGGTGGCTGGGTTACCCTCGTTTTGGTCATACACGCTGATATATGGCAAAGCTCATCGGTGGTAGGGACCGCTAATTTCAAGTGGAATGACCTTTTTAGGGTGCCACGGGTCCTACATATTGGTTAAGAGATCCGTATAGGCTTATATTTTAGGGGGTTTTGGGGCATATTAGTTGTAAGATACGGTTTCGGTTAAATCAAAGGAGCGCAGGATTATCAAAGGTACAGTCAAATGGTTCAGTTCTGAAAAAGGGTTTGGGTTCATAGTTCCCGAAGACGGAGGCAAAGATTTATTTGTCCATCATTCAGAAATTCAGTCAGGTGGGCAGTTTGCGTCTTTGTCAGATGGACAAGCTGTCGAGTTTGAAGTTGGTGAAGGCAAAAAGGGGCCTTGTGCGGTTAACGTAAAAGAAGTGTAAGGCTGACTTGCTTGTAGAGGTGTCGAGGCTGGATTCGCCTTCGACACAGGCAACCTGTCACTCTAACTCAAGCTAACGAAAAGAAAACCAGATAACAGGGTCTGGAGATGCAACAGGCAGCCTGACTAGCAAGCTGAATTCGGAGTGCATTGTATCGATCCTCTTCTGGTAGCCGCCTGAGCGGGTAGAACCTGCGCAACCCTCGATTAGATTTCTCCAGATTGGGCAGGGGCCTCCCAGAGCTCTTGGCGCCGACTCTCTTGCGGATCTTCCAAAGGGTATGTTTGTGTCGAGTTCAACTGGAGAATGTTGTGGGCCGTGTAATGCTTGAAAAGTCAGGAGATGTTTTTGTCTTGACGATGGACGCCGGAGAGAATCGCTGGAATACGGCGATGGTGGATGACCTCACGCAAGCGCTAGACGAAGTCGAACGCAGCGTAGGGGCAGCAGCTTTGGTGACAACAGGCGCAAGCCAAAAATTTTACTCGAATGGTCTTGATCTAGATTGGCGCGCCGCGCCAGAAAAACATGCTGATGCGGGAGATCCGGCTGAATTCCTTTTTATGGAATTCATGAGTCGGATGATCACATTGCCAGTGCCAACCGTTGCCGCCATAAACGGCCACGTCTTTGGTGCAGGATTTATGTTTGCGTTGTGTCATGACTATCGAATCATGAGGCAGGATCGTGGGTATATGTGCGCCAACGAAATTCAACTCGGGATGATAATACCTGGGCCTGAACTGTCGCTGTTTCGGCACAAGCTGCCTGCGCATGTTTTTTATGAATCAGTACAGTTAGCCAGACGCTGGGGTGGAGCGGATGCGTTAAATGCTGGAATTGTAAATGAGATTGCATCTAGTGATATGTTGCAGGCTCAAGCTGTTACAAAAGCTCAGGAGCTCGCTCCACTGGCGGTGAACCGAAAGCAGTTTGGTATACAAAAAGAAAATATTTTTGGAGCGGACTCTATTTTGAACGACACTAACGGAGCTGCCTTTCATCTCAGGAATAAAGCGCTTTATGCTCGCTAGCTTTGCCTCTTAGGTCATCGCTAATAGGGCCGGGGTCCACAGCGGGCACAAGATCGAGAGGCTCTTCGTTGAGCATTATGTCGTTCAGCGCACTAAACGCAGTCAAATCGATGTGCCGGCTCCGATAGGTTGCACTGAGACTGTCCGTGTTGCAATTCTTGCTCGAATAGAGCTCTCAAAGCCGCATCTATAATGGTGCCCGGGGCCGGACTCGAACCGGCACGGAGTTGCCTCCGAGGGATTTTAAGTCCCTTGTGTCTACCAATTTCACCACCCGGGCATATCAATGGCGGTGTGTTTCTGGTGCCCAGGGAGGGAGTCGAACCCTCACGCCACTAGGGCACTGGAACCTAAATCCAGCTTGTCTACCAGTTCCAACACCTGGGCAATTGAGGCGCGAATACTACGGCGCTTAGGCCACTGCCGCAACCTTCAAGCGTTATTTTAGTCGTCAATATCGGGATTACCCGAGTGTCTGACATCAAGGCCTTTCACTTGGTAAATGACGTATTCGCTGATGTTTTTCGCGTGGTCGCCAATACGTTCGAGTGCTCGGGCTGCCCAGATGACGTTGATCGAATTTTCGATCTCATCAGGCTTGTCCCGCATGGCGCCGATGCTGTGCCTCACAAAGGCGTTGTAGCTGGTGTCTATTTCCTCATCAGCTTGGATGACACGGAGCGCGCTTTCAATATCAAGCCTTGCAAAGGCATCTAATGCGCGCGTGAGCATGCGGCTGACTTTTTCAGACATGGTTCTGAAGTCGGCATATCGGTCTGAGGGCAGCTCGGTTCGCGCCAGCGAGAGTGCCATCTTTGCGATTCGATCTGCTTCATCGCCGATGCGCTCCAAGTCGGTGATGGCTTTCATCACACTGACAACGATGCGCAGGTCTCCCGCAGTGGGCTGTCGCCTGGCGATAATAGAAACGCACTGGTCGTCAAGTTCAACTTCAAATTGATTCAGGCGTGTTTCTGTATCTTGGACTTGTTCTGCCAACTGTGTATCGTGCGCGATGAGAGATGCGCAGGCTTGCGTGACTTGCTGCTCAACCAATCCGCCCATTTCCATGAGCAATTCTTTGATCTGTGACAGTTCGATATCGTATTGTTCTGAAATGTGTTTGTTCATGACTTAATCTATCCGTAGCGGCCAGTAATGTAGTCTTCTGTTCGTTTCTCTCCGGGATTTTTGAATATAGTATCGGTCTCGCCATATTCGACTAATTCACCCAGATAAAGAAACGCTGTGTTGTCTGAGACCCTCGCTGCTTGCTGCATGTTGTGGGTCACAATGACAATCGTGTAGTCGTCTTTGAGCTGGTGTATGAGCTCTTCAATTTTCAGGGTGGATATCGGGTCTAGTGCGGATGCAGGCTCGTCCAGCAGCAGTACGGACGGCTTCACCGCTACTGCGCGCGCAATCACCAGTCTCTGCTGTTGGCCCCCGGACAGACCTAGTGCAGACTCTTTGAGGCGATCTTTCACTTCATCCCATAGTGCGGCACTTTTGAGTGACCATTCAACGCGTTCGTCTAATACGGCCCGAGAGTTCTCGCCTTGAATTCTAAGTCCATAGGCAACATTCTCAAATATACTTTTGGGGAAGGGGTTGGGTCGCTGAAACACCATGCCAACCTTGCGCCGTAATTGGGCGACATCGACTTTTTCGTTGTGAATATCAATGTCTTCAAACATGATTTTGCCGGTGATTCGAACATCATTGATTAGGTCATTCATCCGATTGAAGCAACGCAGTAGGGTTGACTTACCGCAACCGGAAGGGCCAATGAAGGCGGTTACCTGCTTTTTTTTGATGCTCAGGTTGATGCTCGATAATGCCTGACTGTCGCCATAATACAAAGACAGGTCATTCACCAGCAGGCTTTCATCTTCCGCGGTAGTTAATGCAGGGGATGTTTGCAGGTTTTCGTTCATTTTTGATGTCTGTGTCATGATTAACTCTCTACGCCCCGATAGCGTTGTTCAAGGCGGCTGCGCAACGTAATTGCGGTCAGGTTTAAAAATACAATGATAATCACCAGCAGTAGCGCTGTGGCATACACTAATGGTCTTGCGGCCTCCACATTAGGACTTTGGAACCCGACATCGTATATGTGGAAGCCTAGGTGCATGAATTTACGCTCCAAATGAAGGAAGGGGAAATTTCCATCCAGGGGTAATGTTGGCGCAAGTTTGACGACACCCACCAGCATCAGAGGAGCGACTTCACCTGCCGCTCTGGCTACAGCAAGTATGACGCCAGTCAAAATTGATGGGCTGGCCATCGGCAAAACTACTTTAAACAAGGTTTCAGCCTTCGTCGCGCCCAAGGCAAGACTGCCTTCTCTGAGTGACCGCGGGATGCGCGTGAGGCCTTCCTCTGTAGATACAATGACAACTGGTACGGTCAAAAGCGCAAGGGTGAGTGAGGCCCAAACAAGCCCGGGCGTTCCAAAGGTTGGAGCGGGCAGGGCTTCGGGAAAAAATAGGCGATCAAGGTTGCCACCGAGAAAATAAACAAAAAACCCCAAGCCAAAAACACCATAGACAATAGAAGGCACGCCGGCGAGATTATTGACTGCAATTCTGATGATTCGAACGAGCGGGCCTTGTTTTGCATACTCACGTAGATAAAGGGCAGCGATGACACCAAAAGGTGTGACCATAACCGACATCAGTAAGACCATTAAAATAGTGCCAAAAATTGCAGGGAAAATACCGCCTTCGGTATTTGCCTCGCGCGGATCTTCAGACAAGAACCGCCAAATTGATCGGATATAGTGCAATGATTTGTCCAAGACGGACATATCATTGGGGCGCCAGACGTGCAGGGCATCTAGAATGTGGATTTCTATCTCGCGTCCCTCGGCATCAACAATGACCAAGTGGTCTCGCTCCAAAGACGTGTAGAGCTGCCGTAATCCGGCCTCTTGAGTTCGATAGAGGGATCGCAGCTGCGCTTCTTCTATGGTGATTTCCTCTAACCGTGCGGATGTGGTTATGCCGCCCAGCTCGATGCCTCGGCGTTCTAGCCGGAGACGCTCAAGGTCATAATTGATGCGATCCATCGAGCCTCGCTCGAGAGAATTGATTTCATCGCGGATTATATTTGCGCGCTGCAGACTTTCCTGTAGGCGTACCGGTAGCGTTTCCCCAGTATAGCTGCGAGGATTCTCTCCACCCACTTTTAACAAAGTGGGCGCGCCATAGGCATTACCCCACTCCATGCGCTCAACTACCATTAGACCTTTTGGTGTTGACACATCCTTTAATTGATCGGTGAAAAGCCATCGAAAATCGGGTGGCGTGACCCGGCGGTTGCCGGTTTTCACCAACCAGCGTGTCATGATCTCTTGCTCGGGTTTGACCCAGCGCGCGTCCCCACCGGATTCAATGAACTGTTGGACCGGCAAACTATCGAGTTCTATTAATTCGCCGTAGACTTTTTTGTTCTGACCGTTTTCGGTGACGTACTCAATCATTGAAACGTCCGTTGGCCAGAAATGAGCAAACCCTTTGAAAGCGATGAGACCCAAGATTCCAATAACGGCGGTGATGCTGATACCCACGGCCGCGGCATTGACCCAAATCCAAGGTTCACCGCTGGCAAACCAGGACTTGAAGAAGCTATTTTGACGTTCTTGCATGTCTACAAACTACCGTAGCGATTTCGCAGACGTTGACGCACAATCTCTGCAAAAGTGTTGAATAAAAAGGTAAGCGCAAATAAGACTAAAGCGGCGAGGAATAAAATTCGGTAGTGGCTGCTGTCCACTTCAGATTCAGGTAATTCCACGGCGATGTTAGCCGCAAATGTTCGCATTCCCTCAAAAATATTGAAATTCATCAAAGGTGTGTTGCCGGTTGCCATCAGTACAATCATTGTTTCCCCAACCGCGCGTCCCATGCCAATCATGATGGCGGAAAAAATACCCGGGCTGGCGGTGAGCAGCACAACACGTACCAGGGTTTGCCAGGACGTGGCGCCTAAGGCGAGTGAACCATTGACAAGATGGGTAGGCACCCCGTAGATCGCATCCTCGGCGATAGAAAAAATAGTCGGTATAACCGCCAGCCCCATTACAATGCCCACCACAAGGGCGTTGCGCTGATCGTAGCTTAAGCCCATGACATCTCGAAAAAATGCGCGAGCATCACCTGCAAAAAACTGGTTTTCCATGGCTGGGCCATTGGCGAACGCAAGGGCAACCGTAAATATGATAATTGGCGTCACCAGTAACCCATACCAACCGTAGAAACGCTTAGATATTTTTTCGGGTAACTGGGACCAGGCGAGCGCGAATACAATGAGCCCTGCGGGTAATAAAATAAAAATGCTTAATACGCTAGACAAGTTAGCTTCGATGATCGGAGCCAGCCATAAGCCGCCTATGAACCCAAGAATAACGGTGGGAAGTGCCGCCATAATCTCAATGCCGGGTTTGACCCAAGCGCGCATTTTCGGAGCCATGAAGTAGGCCGTATACACCGCCCCCATGATGGCGATGGGCACGGCAAAAAGTAGCGCATAGAATGCGGCCTTGAGGGTGCCAAAGGCGAGGGGTGTCAGGCTGAATTTGGGCTCAAAATCATTGTCTGCAGCTGAAGATTGCCAGCTGAATATGGGAGCTTCGTAGCCCTCATACCAAATTTTCGCCCATAGCGTCGACAGCGAAATTTCTGGATGTTTATTGGTTAGAATCTGAGTGGTAATTTGAGATCCGCTAGGCGCTGCAATCAGAGCGTTGGATCGTGGTGATATCGCAGCGGGTATGTCAGGCGATAGCTGAGTTTTTGCATCGGCTATGATGCGGCCCGAGGTCGGATATAAGAGCGTCAGTGTGCCGTCTTCAGCGATTGTCGCAAAGCCTTTTCGTCGAGGCTCTGGAATGATGCGCAAAGCTGGTTGGTCGAGTTGGAATTGGCGAAATGCCTTCATATTATAGCCGTCGGGGCTTTTGAGCATTCCCCACTGTGTGAGCGCACCCTGATCATTTGCAACCATGAGCGAATAACGCCCAAGGATCGCTCCCAAGCTGGTTAATTTTTCCGCTGGGCCTATTAACTGGCCACGCACCAATCGTTGTACATTGCTCAGAGAACGAATGCCCAGAACGTCCATCTCTCCAGTTGCGCTAATCAGGTAAACCCATTGATTGCGCGGTCCTAAAAATATAAATTTTGGGGTAATAGGAAGTGCTATCGTGACCTGTTTGGGGGCGGTCAGAGGTAAGCCGTCCTCGACCCCACGAAATCGGCTGAGCGTGAGCTGTGGCCCCACTGCTGATGCGATTACTAATTCAGCATCGTTAAGATGAATGTCTTTTGCGGTGATGCCAGAGGGCATGCTCAGCGGTGCGTTGGTATACGGAAAGTCGAGTCGCGGTGTGATTTGCCGAATACCATCGACGAAGTCTACCAAGTACTGCGTCCTAACCAGCGTGAGGCGCGCCTGATCGTCCACCAAAGCGTATAAATCTGCGGTAGGGTATACACGTTGAGCGTGTTTGATGTTCAGACCCAGATCATAAGCTGCAATGGGTGTGCCACTGTCGGCGTCGTAGAACTCGACAATCCCGGGGCTGCTGATGCGTAAGTGGATATCACCATTTTCGCTGACATCAACCAGCAAAGGCTGCCGTTCAACAACGTTGATTTCGCTGCCAGCTGCAATACTGCCGGGTAAGAAGATGGGTCCGACGACCCACAACAAATAGGCAAATATCAGAGTGATGGCGCCGATCACGGCGGCGCCGCCAAACCCAACGATCCAACGGGTGATCTGGTTAAACCAATGACGGCGCGCTGAGAGTCTGCCTAGACCAAGGGGTTCACCCATGGATATTGTTCCCGGTTGTCTGTTGTTATTGAAGTTTTTGCAATTCGCGTGCAGCGACTTCTGCCGAGACGGGAATATACCCGTCCTTGCCGACAATTTCCTGTCCTTCTTTAGATAGAACCAGAGTAATAAACTCTCTTGCGATTGGAGAAATTGGTTCGCCCGGTTTCTTGTTGATGTAGACGTAAAGATATCTTGACAGCGGGTAGTCGCCATTGAGGGCGTTGGCGGGTGTTGCGGCAATTGCGGGACCGCCGTTATTTGAAATAGCCAATGCCTTGACACCTGAGGTGATGTAACCGATACCTGAGTAGCCGATGCCGTTTAATGAGGATGCCACGGCTTGAACAACCGAGGCAGAACCGGGTTGTTCGTTGACCGCATTTTTAAAGTCGCCGGAACAAAGTCCGATTTTCTTAAAATAACCATAGGTGCCGGAAACTGAATTTCTGCCATATAGCTGAATGGGTCGATCATCCCAACTGCCTGCCAATCCGAGATCTCCCCAGCGATCGATGCTCGTGTTGCCGCCACAGCGTCGTGTCGTTGAAAAAATTTCGTCTACTTGCGTGATGGAGAGGTCGTCGATGGGATTGTCTTTGTGGACGTAGACGGCGAGCGCGTCAATTGCCACTCGGATGGCCGTAGGCTTGTAGCCAAAACGGCTCTCAAAAGCCTCGATTTCTTTATCTTTCATGGCTCGGCTCATGGGGCCGAAGTTTGCGGTGCCTTCAGTTAATGCTGGGGGGGCTGTAGATGAACCGGCTGCCTGAACCTGAATATTGACGCTGGGATAGTTACGCTTAAAGCTTTCGGTCCACAATGTCATTAAATTGGCCAGGGTGTCAGATCCTATGCTGGATAAATTGCCCGAGATACCAGTGACTCGCTCGTAAGGCGCTAATTCTGCTGGCGCTAGAACTGCATCCGCGGAAGCCGCGGTTGGTGCTGCCACCACAGGAACCAATTCAATGACTTGGGTTTCAACGGCGGCTTGCGAGCCTGTGCTCAGTGTCTTGTTGCTAGGCTCAGTATCTCCGCAGCCCCACAGCAGAGTGGCGCACGAGATAAAAATTGTCGAAAAAAGTCGTTTCATCGTTCAGTTCCTTGTGGAAAATTATAGATTAGGCGGCCTCGATGGATTCGAAGTCACAGAAAAAAGTACTGCCATGCCCCAGTGTGCTTTGGATATTTAGCTCTGAGCCGTGGCGACGCAAAATGTGTTTAACAATGGCAAGCCCTAAACCAGTTCCGCCTCGCGAGCGGGCGCCGGCTAGATCCACGCGGTAAAATCTTTCGGTCAGCCGATCTAAGTGTTCTGGAGCAATGCCATAGCCTTGGTCTTTGACACTGAGCCGCACGGCCTGATGGTGTTTTTTGACGCTGATGGTGATCGGATTGCCCTCGGGACTATAACGCAGAGCATTGGTCAGCAGGTTGAAGCAGACAGATTGTAGCTCCGTATCGATGCCCGGAATTAATACCTCGTCTTCGACGATAATGCTAATTTGGTTAGTTGTTCGGGTGAGCGGGCTTAGCTCCTGCACGCAGGTTTCTACCAATTTTGCTAAGTTAACCGGCCGTTTCTGCTCTTTGCTGGAAGTGGATTCAAGCTGAGTCAATAACATGAGGTCATTCACCAGATTTTGGAGCCGTTTGACAGGTGTTTCCAGGCGCGAAATCAGGGATAGCCTCAACTCTGCGTCCTGTGTTTCGTCGAGCATAGTTTCAAGGTATCCGGCAACCACCGTAAGGGGTGTTCGCAGTTCATGTGATACGTTGGCAACGAAGTTTTGGCGCATGGTTAACAGTCGGTTTAGTGCGGTGATGTCACGCACTAGAACAATTGTGCGTTCATTGCCGGTGTCGAAACGCCGTGCTTCCAGACTTTGCCCTGCGTTAAATGGGGAGGTGAACTCCAAGGGTTCTTCTAACTGATTTTCCCGAATGAAAGTGACAAAGTCTGGATTGCGAAGGACTGTGGCTAATCCCAGGCCAACGTCCCTGTCACTTAACGAAAGAAGTTTTCTCGCGGCGTCGTTCATTCCTTCTATATCACCTGTTGGGGTTAGGATGATGACTGCATCAGGAATGACTTCTGTCAGGCGCAGAATTTCTCTCAGCCGTTTGGTCATGTCCCGGGTGCGCCCTCGTTCCCGTTGGAGCGAACGAAACAAGGGATATATCAGCAAAAACCAGCGGTCGATGCCGTTTGGTGGGCGTTTAAGCGGATGCCGCGACCACTGCAAATATTTACGGTATTCACTGGTGTGGATGAAAATCCACACCAGTGAAGCTAGGAACAAAGCCCAGCCCAATTCGCCCAGCCAGAGCCCAAAGGTTGCGCTGATCAAAGTTAGGGTGATGGGAACAACCCTTAATTTGTTTGCAAAATACGCAGACATCAGATCAACTTTTCAATCATTAAATCACCAGCGAATCGGCAGATGCTGAAGTTTGCACCTTAATTGTTACAAGGATGTTGCGTGTCATACGAACGCCTTTAAACGGGGTGATATTGATTGCCACAGACACATTTTCAATGGTGCTCAGTATTTGAAACTGAGGTCAAGCATAAGCCTTTTATAATCCTCGGTCTCGCCAAAGTCTACGTTACGCTCATTAATGAAAAGGCTGCTGTTAATTGACACTTGTGACGTGAGTGCATAGCCCGCCCTCAGGAGATGTCCACGGCCGTCAGTGCCTCCACCGCTAAAATCAGAATCTGTAAACATGCCCAGTGTGGCATCAGCCTCCAAATCTTGATAGGACCAGCCGAGCGACCAGGCGTCATGTTTCATTCGGGCACCGAGCACGTATCCTGTGTCGTAGTCTTTTGCCGCGGTATTGTTGATGAAATTAGAAAATAAAGTGACGTTGTTATTGGCCAAAGCGAACGAATACGCGGCGAAGGCCTCAACAATTCTAAAATCGGTTGCGTAAGTGCCGTCGGGGTTGACTCGGTTGCCGCGTGGGTCTCCGTCATAAGGCACCTCATTGCCTTTAAGTCCGGTGAAGTTGTAATAACCTAATCCAGCGGTTAACTGGCCGTTTCCAAGCGAGCGTTTTAGGCCGAATTGGGTGCCCAGAAGAAATGAGTCTTCACCCTTGGCGTCTTCGTCAATAACCACAACGACGCCATTTGCAAAAACGCCGGCGCCTCGATAGGTGATACCCGCGCCCTCCGGTCGCAGATCGCCGTCCCACAGCAAAGCGCTGCCGCCAACGCGGTACAGTGGATTTTTGAATTTTCCTATTGTTAGGTCTACCCCATTTAAGGGGGTTTCCCAGTCAATATAGGCGAGGTCCTTAACAACATTTTTAGAAGATCCGGCTTCTCCTAGAGTTTGGTTGGTGGATAGCGGGTCATCTCCGCCGCTGGCGAGGCCGAACCCTGCGGTTAGGGTATTACTTATTTTAGCCGTCAACGCAGCGCGTGCTCGAATTCGTTGACGGTGGCGGTCGTCTTTGTTGTCTATCCAAAAGGATTCGCTACGAAACCTGAAGTCACCCTTGAATTGCAGAACGTCGCTGTCACGCTCAGATGCAGACGTCGACCTGGTCTTTTGCGGTGTTGCGTAGGTTTCAACGGGAATCGATTGGGCTGGTTGCACTTGAGACTCCAGAAGTGCCAATCTTTTGGTCAACAGTTGCACTTGCGACTGAAGGACATTGATCTTTTCTGCGTCAGTTGCGCCTTGCGCCGGCAGGCTGACCAAAAGCAGCGAGCCAATAACGATAGTTTGTAGTTTGACCCATGCGGGGATCTTGTTCGTATTCATGCAGACTCCAACGTATCTCTAGTGAGGCTGAAGTTTGCACGCTGAATGTTACAAGATTGTGACAAAAAACGCGCTGGCACGTTTTTTGTCTTTTTTTTAAAGCTAGACTTCCATGGGCTTGAGTAGCTTGGGCCATTGCTCGATGGTCGCGCTGATCGCATCTCCAATTTCGCTGACGCCCCATGGCGCTTCAAGTGCATTTTTTTCCGCGATAACATTTACCTGCCAGGACAACAGCGAGACTCTATTGCCGCTGACACAGAATTGGCGCCCCGTGACTTTTGCGGCGCTGTCGGTGCAAAGCCAAACAACGGCCGGCGATACTTTCTCCGGGGCAAGGCGTTCGGCAACCTCTGGTGACTCTGGCATGAGGTCTTCGGTCATACGAGATAATGCTGCGGGTGCAAGTACATTAACCGTGATTCCGTTTTTCATGCCTTCCAAAGCCAGGACTCGCATGAAGCCGGCGATGCCCGCTTTGGCTGCACCATAGTTAGTTTGTCCAAAATTACCGATCAGGCCAGAGGTTGAACTGGTCATAATAATTCGGCCGCCTTGGCCTTGCGCCAACAAGTGTTGCCAGACGTGTTTAGTGACTAAGTAGGTCCCGCGAAGGTGCACGTCTATCACAATATCCCATTCGGCATCAGTCATATTTTTGAATGATTTGTCGCGCAGGATACCGGCGTTATTAATGAGAATGTCTAATCGGCCGAAGCTGTCGACGGCTTTGGCGACCATGCCTGCAGCGGCGTCATTGTCAGAGACTGAGCCGTAGTGCGCAACCGCCTGGCCACCCGCAGCGATGATTTCGGCAACGACGCCGTCAGCCATGCTGGTGCCGCCCCCGGTGCCATCGCGATCACCGCCCAGATCGTTGACAACTACTTGAGCCCCCTCGTGGGCCAGCAGTAATGCATGGGCTCGACCTAGCCCACCTCCAGCGCCGGTGACGATGGCCACTTTCCCGTCTAAATGTCCCATCTTGAATTCTCCTTAAGATTAAATGTTTGACGTTAGTAAGAGCGAGGCATGTCAAGCACGTGCTCGGCAAGGTAGCTCAAAATAAGGTTGGTTGAAATAGGTGCAATCTGGTAGAGCCTAGTTTCTCTAAATTTGCGTTCGATATGATATTCCTTGGCAAATGCAAACCCTCCGTGGGTCTGCATACAGACGTCACCCGCCGCCCAAGAGGCTTCTGAAGCAAGCATTTTTGCCATATTCGCCTCGGAACCGCAGGCCAAGCCAGCATCGAAGAGGCGTGCGGCTTTTTCGACCATTAAACTGGCTGCTTCAACTTGCGTGTAAGCTCGCGCAATGGGAAATTGCACCCCTTGGTTTTGCCCGATTGCGCGATTGAAGACCTCTCTCTCGCGGGCATAGGCGCTCGCTTTATCTATGAAATAACGGCCGTCGCCAACGCACTCAGCAGCGATTAAGACACGTTCTGCATTCATGCCATCTAAAATGACCTTGAAGCCCTTTCCTTCTTCGCCCAGTAAATTTTCGGCGGGGATGTGTAAGTCATCAAAAAATAACTCGCAGGAATGGTGATTAATCATCGATTCAATAGGGCGAATCTCTAGTCCATTACCGAGTGCTGCTTTGACGTCGACAATAAAGGTCGACAGCCCGTCCGTCCTGCGCGCTACTTTTGTTGGGTCTGTGGTCCTGGCCAGCAGCAACATGAGATCTGAGTGTTCAATGCGACTGATCCAAACTTTTTGCCCGTTGATAATATAGTTATTTCCCTCTTTGCGGGCAGTGGTTTTCAGTTGAGTGGTGTCACTGCCGGTGGTGGGTTCAGTCACACCAAAACTTTGAAGCCTCAGTTCGCCACTAGCGATGCGCGGTAGATAGGCAGATTTTTGCGCCTCGCTGCCATGGCGCAATACCGATCCCATAACGTACATCTGCGCGTGACAGACACCGGCATGTGCTCCGGATCGGCAGACTTCTTCCATGACCGCAGCGGCCTCCAATACGCCCAATCCTGAACCGCCGTATTGCTCTGGAATTAGCACACCAAGAAAGCCCGCATCGGTAAGCTCTTTGACAAATTCGGTCGGGTAGCCGTGGTTACGATCCATTTCCAACCAGTAATCTTCACCATACTTTTGACAGAGCTGCCTTACCGCATCACGAATGTGGTCGATTTGCTCAATTTTGGGATCCGTTTGGTTCTCTTGCACCATGACTGCAGACCTTTTATGTGGCTGTTGTTGGAAAAATTATACCTCGCCTTGTGGGCCAATACTTGACCCTTGGTTAAGCCAGTGGGAGGATCTATGGCGCTGCATCATGTGTCAAATTACGTGAGTCGACAGCACTTGTTTAACATGGAGGGAATCCTGTGCGTATATATCGTTTTCTTGTGGTCACTGTGATGGTACTGAGCATGGGGGCCAATGCGGCAGAGTATACAGCTCCACGAGGCCCTGATGGTGAACATCCTGACCTCAATGGGGTTTGGCAGGCGCTCAATTCTGCCAATTACGATATAGAAATGCATACGGCCAGTCACTCATTGCAGCTGCGCGATGGTCCGATGGGGCCCGTGCCCGCGATCAAAACGCTCTATATGGGCGCGGTGGGAGCGGTCCCACCAGGATTAGGTGTCGTTGAGGATGGGGCGTTACCCTATCGGCCTGAAGCGTTGGCGAAACGTGATGAAAATAAAGCGAACTGGGCCGATCGTGACCCGGAAGTGAAATGCTTTTTGCCCGGGGTGCCTCGTGCAACCTACATGCCTCAGCCGTTTCAGATATTTCAGTCGGCAGATGCGGTGTTTATTGCTTATCAATATGCTGGCGCGACGCGAGAGATTTACATGGAGGATCCCGGCGAGGCTCCTATTGACAGTTGGATGGGTTGGTCAGCAGGTCGCTGGGAAGGGGATACCTTGGTGGTAGAGGTAACAGGGCAAGTGGATAGTACGTGGTTTGATCGCGCAGGTAATCACCACAGTGCGGCGATGAAAGTAATAGAGCGCTATACACCGCTTGGCCCCAATCATCTTATGTATGAGGCGACGATTGATGACCCCCAAACGTTTACCCGGCCATGGACCATGCGGATGCCGTTATATCGTCGTATGGAAGCTAATGCACAGTTAATGGAATTCCGTTGTGTTGAATTTGTTGAGGAACTTATGTACGGAGAGTGGCGTCGTGAGCCTCTGCCGCGATGACGGTTATCGGCGGTTCGCTGCGCGGGTGTTTGTAAGCAGAGGTAGATGAAATGAAGGTTTTAATCCTGTTCGCAGCTCTACTGTGTATGAGCTGTCTTCAGGCCGAGCAATTACCCCGAACACCCGAGGGTAGGCCTGACCTGACGGGCACTTATGACGTTGCGACGCTGACGCCGCTAGAGCGCCCGAAGGCCTATGGCGATCGGCTCTACCTGTCGCCCGAGCAGGCTCGTAAAATGGCCGATGACGTTGCAGCGCTGAAACGAGCAGGCGATCAAATAAGTGATCCGACGCGTTCCGCGCCGCCCGCTGGTGGCGACGGGTCCCCAGGCGCAGCGGGCAACGTGGGTGGTTATAATTCATTTTGGATTGACAACGGAGATCAAGCCGCCAGCTTGGGCGGATCCTTTCGCACTTCGATCATTATTGACCCGCCTAACGGACGTCGGCCGCCGATGACCGCGCAGGGCAGCAGGCGGATGGCTGAATTTTTTAGCTTGTTTGGCAAAAATACTGGGGCTGCATGGTGGCTGGATCGCCCGGGACCAGGACCCTATGACAACATGGAAATGCGACCTAACGGTGAGCGATGTTTGTTGAGCTTTGGTTCGACCAGTGGCCCGCCAATGTTGCCGGCGCTGTACAACAACATGAAACGAATCGTGCAGACGAATGATACCGTTATGATTATGGCGGAGATGATTCATGATGCGCGCGTTGTTCGTCTGAATTCAAAGCACCCACCAGAGCACATCCGCTATTGGATGGGCGATTCAATTGGATTTTGGGAAGGGGATACGTTGGTGGTGGATACACGTAACTTTCGCGAAAGACCGGCGCTCTATGGTGCGGATGCGAATTTGCATGTCGTTGAAAAATTCACGCTGTTAGCTGACGGTAATCTTCATTATCAATTTACCGTAGACAACCCGACGGTTTGGCAATCCAGTTGGTCGGGTGAATACCCGTGGCCGGCCTCAAGTGACAAGGTTTATGAATACGCATGCCATGAAGGAAACTATGCGTTAGGGAATATTCTTAGGGGCGCACGGTTACTTGAGCAAGATGCGCAAGCGCTTGTGGCTGATCCCAGCGGCTGAGCTTCATTATATAGGCACGATTGAGTATCATTGTGCCGAGCGGTTAAATTGCAGAGAAGGAAAACAACATGACAGTGATCACAATCAAACGCGCTGCGGCGATCGCCGGCCTGCTTGGGCTTTTATTCAATTCAACGCAGTCGTGGTCACATCATGCTTTCGGCGCAGAATTTGATCCAAATCGACCGCTTATATTGCGTGGCCCGGTGACAAAAGTTGAATGGGTCAATCCACATGCCTGGATTCACATGGAGCACACCAATGAAGCTGGCGAGAAGGAGCAGTGGATGGTTGAAGGGGGTACGCCAAACACTTTGCTGCGCAGAGGTCTGAGCCGGCGTTCTTTGATGCCTGGTTCGGTTATTATTGTAGACGGCTATCAGTCGAAGGACCGGTCGAACCGCGCCAACGGTAGAGATGTCACCTTTGAGGACGGCAGTAAAATTTTCATGGGCTCATCGGGTACTGGAGCGCCGAAAGACGGGCGAGATGCTTCTGAGCGATAAGAAGCTGAGAGTGTAAGAAGCACAGGGATAAAAAATAATCGATAGATCGGTCAAAAATCAGATTTATTGTTAATGTGATTGCCCGAAACGTTTCCACTGTCACAGAACCTGCACCGCAAACCGAGTAATCTGGCTTCTCACAACAAATGTGCCGCGAGAGGAAAGAGTATGCTGGTTTTAACCAGGCGGACCGGCGAATCCATCATGATCGATGATGAGATCGAGCTTAAAATTTTGAAAATTCGTGGCAGCCAAGTGCACTTGGGTATTGATGCCCCGAGAGAGTCCACGGTGCACCGCAAAGAGGTGTGGGTGCGTATTCACGATGAGACCCAAATAGCGGGCGGTAAGTTCTAGTATCTAAACGCTTAACGCCTCAGCGATGAACGCCGGCGTTTCGCAAATTGCATAGGGATACAGTTGGTTTTCCTGTAAAGATTGTCGAGATTTTCGCAGACCTTCTTTGAGTTCTCGGGCCAATTGTTCAGCGCTTGGCTTGATGTAAATACTGTCAATGAACTCAAAGATCGGATTAACCGATTGCAGCGGGTTGAAATGACAGCGGGTTGCCCACAGGCCTTTGTGCAGCGTGATCACTTCAATTTCTTTGATGGTGCTCCAATGACTGAAGTAAGCTGGCTCTGCAGGCTTGGTCACGGCAAAAAGAATCGGCATCTGACGCTTTGCGTCGTGCGCTGACTCTAGCAGATCGCGAGCGATGAGCCAGGGCTGATCATCTTTATAAATGCCTGATCCTGAACCATCGAGCATGGCCTTTATAGCCTTGTCGGTGACCAAAGTGGCGATGCAAAAGTCATTACTTGCACTGTCAGTCAATGAGTGATCTCCTAACCCCGTCTTTTGCGATGAACGATATTGATGACCGCTGTCATGTTAACGCCGGATGCGCCGCCTCCGTTAGATTATTACCAGAACAACTGCATTACGCTAATCAATTTTGTACTCGATCGCTATACGGCTGTGTTAGCGCCCGAGGTAACTCGGCAATTGCGTGATTATTTGGCGCTAACGATCGATTCGCAGCGTTTATTTGCTCGACTGCTTACCCGCAAGGGGCCGCTGGTGAGAGTTGATAGCCTGAACTACCGTGAGGTTAGTGATTTATCTGCCGCGTTACTTGAGCTTGAACAGGCTCAATTTGTTATACGGCAACCTCGAGGGCCCGGCGATCGTCTGCTGGCGCTGCTGCGTAAAGCTGAAATCAGCGAAGTATTCAGCCGAGTTCAAACGGGAAAACGCAAAAAACTTGAACAAGTTGAGTGGCTGTGCGGCGCATATAGTGACCTGCAAATTTATGACCGCGTCAAAGCTGACGTGGATTGGCTGCAGGTTAATGATCATTATAGCTGGTGGTTGGTTCGGCTGGTCTACTTCGGCGATCGCGTGCAAGACTGGTCCGCATTTGTGATCCGAGACTTGGGGTTGATGCGTTTTGAGTCGATTCCCATGCAGCGCCAGCGTTTTGCGTCTGCTTTGGATCTGGACATTGATTTGGCTTATCGGCGCTGGAGTTATCTCTCTCGTCGGTTAGATGAACACCCGGGCTTAGCGGGGGAGCTGGTTGGTTTTTTGCTGCCTTCGGTCGACGATCGGTTTGCCAAAGCCAGAAGGGATCGAGCATTGCTGCGCATTGGACAATGGTGTGAGCGACAGTTGTTGACTCATACGGCCATTGCCGCCTATGGCGCTGTTGCGCGGCATCCGGCCAGAGAGCGGATAGTAAGACTGTTTCATAAACAGGGAGACAGTGCGAATGCCAATCGTTGGTTGGAAGAAATAAGGCGCCAACCGATGTGTGAGCAAGAACAGCAGTTCGCGGAGCGATTTGGCAAACGTAAGGCGGGATTTCAACCCAAGACCACCATTATTGATATTCCGCTTGCCGAAAAGAATGTTGAGCAGCAAGCGTTAAGTTTGATTTTGCAGCCTATGCAGTGGGGACTGCACAGTGAAAATAGCCTGATACGCACATTGACTGGTTTGCTGTATTGGTCAGTGATTTACGCCGACATTGCCGGTGCGTTTACCAATCCATTCCAGTCAGCGCCGAATGACTTATACGCGGATGATTTTTTTGAGGCTCGGCAAGAGCAAATTGTAGATTTGGAACGCCGCGTGAAAAATGATGAAACCTTGCGGCGACACTTGCAGGATACCTTATCGCAAAAGCGAGGTATCTCCAGCAGTTTGGTTAACTGGAATCTTTTTACCGAGCATAGCTTGGACGATTTTTTGAACGCGCTGCCTTTTGACGATATCAGGGCATTGTGTGGGTTTCTTATCAGGCATCTCTCCACACGCAGCACTGGTTTCCCGGACCTGTTTGTGGTGCGTGGGTATAAAAAATACGAATTTGTTGAAGTCAAAGGTCCAAACGACCAACTGCAACCGGGACAGCGAATATGGTTTAAGCACCTGAGCCGTTTAGGTATTCCCGCAAGGGTTGTAAAGCTTAAGTTGAAGGGATCATGAGCAATGATTTGGCGGTGCGTAAATTAGCTGAATTTACCTGCAGTAGCGGAGATCTTTATGCGCGCAAACCCGGGCGACAAATTGATGCTGAACAGGGTATTGCGGCGCAGGTGGCGGTGCAAGCCCAACGCATTGAGCGGGATCCCCAGTATCAGCGAGAAGTCAGTGTCAAAACAAAGTTTGAGTGGGCCAGCACATCTACATGGCTTAAGGGGCGTATGGACGGCCTATACAACGCCCAGTCGAAACCCATTATCGAGGAGTTTAAGTGTTGCGCGGAGTTGCCGGCACGGGCGGACTCGCTGGACTTAGGGCAACTTCGAATTTATGCCGGTATGTTAGCCTTTACTCGGGATAAGCATGAAACCTTAGAGCTGCGACTTATTTATGTCCAAGCTGACTCACTGACGGAGGCGGTCTTTAGTTATACGCTCACGGCGGCGCATGCGCGTGCTGATCTCGCCCTGATGCTGTTGTGTTACGCGGTGCGAATGCAGCAGCATGACCAGCGCAATGCAGCACGAGTGCAATGGTCAGCGCAGTTGCGATTTCCGTTACCGCAATATCGCCCCTCTCAAAAGGCCATTGCACGTCGTGTTTTTAAGGCCATCAAACAGCGTGAAAATTTGTTGTTGGAGGCACCTACAGGGAGCGGTAAAACGCTCGGAGTGCTTTATCCAGCAGTACGAGCTCAAGCAGCGCCTGATCAAATATTTTTTTTGACCAGTCGGCATGCGGGGGCTTTTTCTGCAATGGCCGCCATAGATCAACTAGATCCTGAACATGCTCAGATTTGTGTTGTTGAACTCAATGCAAAAGAAAAAATGTGTTTTGTGCCTGGCATGCCCTGCGATCCTGAACGCTGCACATATGCCGCAGGATATTATGATCGTGTTGGTGCCGCTGTGAATGAATTGATACAGACGAAATACATCAGCCGCATGCAAATCGAAATGGCGGCGCAGCGCCACCATGTTTGTCCATTTGAACTCAGTTTAGATACGGCAACCTGGGCAGACATTATTTGTGGTGACTACAATTATGTGTTTGATCCGGTTGTTCGCTTGAAGCGGTTCACCGGTCATTCAAACTTGCACTTGCTTGTGGATGAGGCGCATCAACTCAGCGCTCGTGCGTGCGATATGTTGAGTGCGCGTTTGACGCGTGACGAGGTTCGTCAGGCTCGAATGGTTGATTATCCGGGTTGCAAAAAGATAGTGGATTCAATAGACCGTGCGTTGCTGAAAGCGCGTCGACCCTATGGCGAAGGAGAACACCGCTTGGCCTGCGTAAAATCGTTGGCACGTGCTTGTCAAAAAATGCTGGATTGGGTGGCGATGGAAGGGCTGGAGCTTGACCAGCATGGAGAACTCGTCCCGCTCTATTTTGCTGTAACTCGTTGGATGCGTTCAGAAAGCTGGTTGCATCAGGATGCATTTGCGCATGTTATTTTATCGGCGGGTACTGACATTGAGGTGCGCCGAATTTGTTTGGACCCAGCCGCTTACTTGAGCGATCGTTTTGCAGAGCATGCGGGTGTGGTTAGATTTTCTGGCACTGTCTCGCCGTTGCCCCTCTATCAGCGGTTGCATGGCCAAATTTGCGCGCCTCAGGAACGCGCAGAGAGTCCCTTCAGCGCCGATCAGGCATTGGTCATGGTGGTACCTGACATCCCTACCTATTTTAAGCAGAGACACTCAAGTTTGACCCTTTTGGTGAATACCATTAGCGCCCTGGTCTCGGTCAAGCCGGGTCGTTATTTAGTTGCTCTGCCGTCGTTTGCCTATCTTCGCGCGCTCGCTGCTGTGGCGGATGTTATTCAGTGGGGGGAGGTATTTGAGCAGGCGCCGGGGCAAGACACGCAGGCAACTTTGGCACTTCTAAACCGCTTTTGCGGGGCCGATCAAGGTGTGTTGTTGATAGTCAGCGGTGGAATTTATGGTGAGTCTGTAGATTTTGCCGGCGCGAATTTGCGTGGTGTGGTTGTTGTCGGATTAGGCCTGCCGCCACCGAGCCTTCACCGGTCGTTAATGGAAAACTATTTTGACGAGCATCAGGGCGAGGGCTGGGGGCAAATGGTTGCCTATACTCAGCCGGCGTTGGTTAAAAATATCCAAGCAGCAGGCCGATTGATTCGCTCTCAGGCAGATTTCGGCGTAATCTGTCTGATAGATCCTCGGTTCCGGTCCGTAAGCGTTCAGAGGTTTTTCCCCAGTCACTGGCGCGCTCAAAATACCTTAAGCTGCGAGGTTGAAGACACCGTGACCCAATTTTGGCGACATAAAGGCGATAGCGACTTGAAATGAGTATTCAGCGTACAAAAATTATTTGCACAATTGGTCCGGCAACGGCGAGCTTTGAAATGCTAGAAGAGCTTTATCATGCAGGCATGAACATGGTCCGATTAAATATGTCGCATTCGGATCATGCCAGCGCTTTAAAAATTATCAATTGGATAAAAACGCTCAATCGAAAAGTGGACCATCCGATCCCGATCTTATTAGATACACAAGGTCCGGAAATTCGCACTGGAGATTTAGAACAACCGATGACGCTCAATGCGGGCGAAATTGTCACTCTGACGGTTAGAGATTCTGCCCTGGTTGAAACAAAGTCGATCAAGGTGAACTATGATGAAATCGTCGATGTGGTTGAAGTCGGGCGGATTGTCACGGTCGACAATGGTTTGCTTAATTTTGAAGTTTTGGAAAAGGCAGATAACCAATTAACCTGTCTGGTTGTTGATGGCGGAATGCTCGGCAGCCGCAAACACGTCAACCTCCCTGGTGTGCGGGTCAATCTTCCGGCGATTACCAAGAAGGATCGCGAAGACATCACCTTCGGCATCAACAATGAGGTTGACTTCATTGCATTGTCTTTTGTCCGTAGTCCCGACGATGTCACTGAACTCAGAGAATTTTTGGGCGCGAAACGCAATACGATTAAGATCATCGCCAAAATCGAAGACCAAGAGGGCGTGACCAACATTCACGATATTGCGCGACTTTCTGATGGCGTTATGGTGGCACGCGGAGATTTAGGGATCGAAACGGAACTCGCGGATTTGCCGAACGTACAGCGTAGAATTGTTCATTCTGCCGCGCAGTGGGGCCGCCGATGTATTGTTGCGACTCATCTATTGGAATCAATGATTGAACATCCGATTCCTACCCGGGCAGAGGTGACCGATGTTGCGAACGCAATTTATGAGGGCGTTGATGCGGTGATGTTGTCTGGGGAAACCAGCGTCGGTAATCATCCGGTTCGATGTGTGGAGCAGCTGCGCGCCATTGGCGAGCGCGCAGAAAGATATCCGGGTTTGGGCTATGAGAAAGATCTGATTGTTGATAACGATAAACAACATGTTGCTGTTCACGCGGTGGCGCTTGCCGAAGCTTTGCAGGCCGACGGCATTGTTGTAATCACGCGCCGCGGTTATGTGGCCGACTTTGTCACTAACGCGCGCCCGATGCGGGTGCCTATCTTTGCCTTTACCAATCACAGCCAAACCCGCCGTCGGTTGTCATTGAATCGTGCCGTCTTTGCCTTCCGTACGGCATTTAGTTCAGATCCGGAAAAAACGTTGCAACGCGCGTTTGATGTTTTGCGGGAGCGCCAGAAGATGCCTGAAAATGCAAAACTTGTGGTGATTTCGGATGTTTTGGCCGACAAAGCCAGTGATGCCATTCAAATACGCCGTTTGAGTTGAGCTTTGCTTAGCTTAGCCCTGCGACGGTGTATATCAGTTTAATACGCTGTAGAGCATTCTCGCTGCGACAACCAACAACAAAGCACCGAAAAGACGTTTTAGTTTGGCACCTGGGACTCTGTGAGCGGTTCGCACGCCCCGCGGAGCCGCAATCAGTGCGCCGATAATAATCGGCATAGCCGCGCGCAGGTCGATATACCCCCACGGGTGTTCAGCGCCACTTGAAAAAGCTGCGCTTAGATAGCCGAGGGTGCCGACCATGGCGATCGGTACGCCCAGTGCGCTGGAGGTTGCGGTTGCGTTATGCGCTGGGGTATTGAAGTAGATAAGGGTGGGCACAATGACGTTACCCCCTGCAATGCCTGCGAGTCCTGCGGTTAAGCCTCCCGCGAAGCCTATTCCAGCGGTACCTGCTGCTCCGGGAAGCCGGCGCTGCGGATGTGGTTGCCAGTTGGACAACATCACTAGGGCAACCAGACTCAAGAAAACGCCGATAAAGCCTCGAAAAAATTCAGAAGATAGACCGGCGCCGATGAAGCCCGCTGCGAAGCTTCCGAGCAGCAGGAAAGGAATGAGTTGACGAAACAGAGCCCAAATCACTCTGCCTGATTGATACTGAGCGTAGGCCGCTGACGCGGATGTGAAAATAATGCAGGCCAGCGAGGTGGCAACGGCGGTCAGTAGAGTGTTGGCTGTGGGCAAAGCGCCATCGAGATCGTAGAGCAGGACCAGCGCGGGAACAATGATGACGCCGCCACCGATACCCAACAAACCGCCGATGAACCCGCTGATAAGGCCTAAAACAAGACATAGACCAATAAAGAAAAATTCTTCCAATTGCAGTACTGTTCACGTTATTCATTTTAGTTTAACGGACTTAATTGGCATGTATAAGCACATAATGTCTTTGCTTTATATCCTCATTGTCATGGTGCCTTCGAATGCGTTGGGTGATCAGGTTGAGTTACCCAACGGGGATGTTTACGAGGGAGACTTTGTCGATGGGTTGCGCGATGGGCGAGGCGTTTATGAGTGGGCGGATGGTAACCGCTATGAAGGTCAGTTTGTCGAAGATCGCCTGCAGGGTGAAGGCACGTATACCTGGCGCGATGGTCGAACCTACACTGGTACTTTCTTGCGCGATCGTCGCGAAGGGCAAGGATTAATGCGGTGGCCCAATGGCGACCGTTACGAGGGTGAGTTTAGAAACAACCAGATGCACGGCACGGGCACATTTACGTGGGAAAATCAGGATCGCTATACGGGCCAGTTCAATAATTCGTTGCGCACTGGACGTGGGGTCTTTACTTGGCAGAGCGGCGAGCAATATAGCGGTGATTTTGTGGCCGGCGCTCTGCACGGCGAGGGTACCTATCGCTTCCGTGACGGCCGACAATTCACCGGTACGTATTCTGAAGGCGAAAAAAATGGCGAAGGTGTTTTTCAATGGCCTAACGGCAATCGGTATGTAGGAGACTTTCGCGATGATCAACGCCATGGGCGGGGTATTTTTTATTGGCGTGATGGAACGGTCTACAGAGGTCAATTCGAAATAAATAAAATGAACGGGTGGGGTGTCAAGCGCCAGCCGGACGGAGTGCAGGAGATTCAGCACTGGCAAGACGGTGTATTGACCCTGAGTACGCCTATTGTTCGGCAGGCGCGCTGCGAGCTGTCTTATCTTGAGCGCAAATGGATGTTTGATAGCCCGACCTGTATTAATGCGCTGGCGCATGGGTCGGGTGTGGCAGCCAGCTTGGACGGCCAATATATTTTACTAGATGCGCGTTTTGTTTTGGGCCAGCTGGTTGAGGGTAGGTTGCTTGAATTGCCGGTGGATACTGAGGCTGGGTTTTCAGTGCCCGAGAGTCAGTCTTGAATAAAAATTCAGCATTGCCGGTGCTCGCGGGTTATGAGATTCGAGAAGTTATTGGATCGGGCCGCGAAGCGCAAACTTATCTCGCCGTGGATAAGAGCAGCCAGCGGCAGGTTGCGGTCAAAATAATCAGAGATGATGCGGATTCAATTGCGGGCAGCGCTTTCTTAGAGCGGGCCGGACTGCAGCAGTCACTGGATCATCCAAATATCGGCAAAGTGCTAAATTACGGCCATTCGAACGGTTGCTGTTTTTTAGTGGTTGAGTACCTGTCCGGCGGCAGTCTAAACGCCCGGCTGGCCGGCGGTTTGCAGACTCAGGCGCTTATTAAAATTATCAAAGATATGGCGCGAGCGCTGGACTGCGTGCATGCCGAACATATTGTGCACGGCGATGTTAAACCTGAAAACATTTTGTTTCGGCCAAATGGCAGTGCGGTGCTCATTGATTTTGGCTGTGCTTCGCTGGTCGATGATCGGCCTTCAATCAGCCCAGCGGGCAGTGTATTGGGAACACCTGATTTCATGAGTCCTGAGCAACTCTCTGGGGCGGCCTTAGATGGCCGCGCTGATTTGTTCAGTCTGGGTGTGGTGTTGTATCTGATGCTAACGGGGAAATTGCCGCACTTGGCCAGTCGCATGCTTGGCTCTGGCACCTCACATCGGCCAGAAGTGATTCCGCAGCTCCCTAATGATCTGCGTATTTTTCAACCACTGATCGAACAGTGCCTAGGCCCACGCCCTGAACAACGACCGCCTAACGGTCAGGCGATTGTTGCGGCTTTAGACCAATTACGACACGACACTGTGGTTCGGCACGTTTCGCTGAAAACACAACCGATAACAACTCAAGAAATTATGGCTGTGGGTGGAGAGCTGCTCGCCCGGCCTCTGGATTCTTTTCAACGCGCTCGCCACGTTCGCCGTTATAAGCGCAAGCGTCGGGTTAGGAATTCGATTGGCCTTTTCGTGCTACTGATGGGGGGCATTGGCATCACTTTTTACAGTATTGAACAAAATTGGTTTTCGCCGGAGCAGTTATTGGCTCGAATTGGGGTCGGTGAGGACCCGCTATTGACCGTCGCGTGGAGTGACGCGCAATCGTTACGCCAAGATCCAAATCAGGGATTAGCGGCTATCGCGGCTGGTTTCCGACGCGTTTTAGCTATTGCGCCAGAGCATCTGGGTGCACAAGAAGGGGTCGCGGGGTTGGCCGTTGATTGGCAGACCAGTATTGATGAAGCACTCATTTCCGGCGACCTCGCGCGCGCAGAGACGCGGCTGCGAGAAGCAAGAGAGGTTTTTCCAAATGATGTTGATTGGATCCAGCTTGCCGTTGAACTGGATAATCGTCAGCGCGCAGAACGAATTATGCGCAGCACCCAAGGTTTGCTTGCCAGTAATGGTCTATCGGACTTACCGAGCGCGACCGCTGCAATTCAGTCGTTTCAAGAGGTGCTGCGGCTCGCGCCTAATTATGAGGCTGCACAGACAGCATTAGAAGATATTGCAGATCACTATGCTGGGCTGGCATCTAGCGCGGCAAGGGTGGGGGAGGTCTCGGTTGCGATTAATTTGTTAGAGCGGGCTTCTGCGGCGAACCCCCAGTTGACGGAGCTTGATCGGGTTCGAAAAATTATTTCCCAAGTGGCGACGGCGCAAGCGGCGATAGACGCGTTGTTGCAGCAAGCACGTGAATTCCGAGCGGCCAATCAATTAATCAAGCCTGCGGGTAGAAATGCAGCTGAACTTTATCACCGGGTGTTGGCGACCGACCCAAAGAATATTTTTGCCGCGCAAGGGTTGGATGAAGTGACCGCGCAAATTACTGAGCAAGCGGATCAGCTATTGGCAAGTGGTCGCTTGGACGATGTGGCCTTGCTGGTGAATCAGGCGGCATCAGCTGGGATGTCAGAATCCGTTGTGAATGGGTTACGGGTCCGCCTGAACGACGAAGAGTCTCGTTTACGCGCGATAGATTTGAGTTTGGCTAAGGCCGCATCCCTCATCGAAGAGGGGTATTTGACCGCTCCTGAGCAGGAGAATGCGGTTGCGTATTTACGAGAGGTGCAACAGCTCGATCCAGGTAATGAGGTGGCTCATATTCTGCTGGCGCGCTGCGCCGAACAATTGGCTGCGGTCGCGCAGGAGGCATATACCTATGGCTTGACTGATGCAGCGACACAATATTTAGATCTTGCATTGACCATTACTCCGGAAGTGGGCCGCTGGGTCGAGTTGCGCAGCAGTTGGGAGACAGACACCGACTGACGTTGTTGCGGGTTCCTTATTTGGTTGATTGCTTTTGTCTTTGCACCTACCTATATTGGCGGGCATTTTAACGTTCAGGAGCGCTCCATGGCGGTAGACATTCCCTTTCGACGTCAACTGGATTTTGATTACGGTACGGCTGACGTTGTCGGGCCAGGAATACGACGTGTGATTGCGGAAAATCCGAGTCCGTTTACACTTTACGGCACAGGCACCTATATTTTAGGCAGCGGCTCTGTTGCGGTTGTTGATCCTGGACCCGCAGATGAGGCTCATATCGCCGCGCTTTTGAGGGCAACCGAGGGTGAGACGATCTCACATATTCTTGTTACCCATACGCACATGGATCATTCACCCGGTTGTCGATTGTTGCAGGCTCACTGCGGCGCACTCACCTATGCTTATGGTCCTCATGGCGCTGGAAAATTGGAACAGGGTGTTCCGGTTGAAGAGGGTGGAGATATGGAATTCTCGCCTGATCGGCTGGTCCGGCACGGCGATATCATCCAAGGAGGGGACTGGAGCGTCGAATGTGTTTACACACCAGGTCACACCTCTAACCATATGTGTTTTCAATTGCGAGAATCTAAGGCCCTCTTCACCGGTGATCATGTCATGGGTTGGTCTACCAGTATTATATCGCCACCGGATGGAGATATGGCGTCTTATCTGGCCAGCCTTGCGCTATTGCTCGAGCGTGATGACGCGGTTTATTGGCCTACCCACGGGCCTGCGATCACGGATCCTAAACCTTTTGTGCAAGCGTTCATTGAACACCGTCAGGAACGAGAAGCGCAAATATTTGCCTGTATTGATGACGGCGTTAACCTGATTGTTGACATGGTGCCGCTGATGTACAAGAGCACCCCCGAATTTATGTACCCCGCAGCCGCCAGAAGTGTCTTTGCTGCCATTGAATATATGGTTAACCGGGGAGCGCTGGTGAGTGATGGGCAAGTGAACCTCGACGCGGGTTATCGGCGCGCCTAGCATCCAAGCATGCCGAGGCAGTGCCTAAGCGATTGAACGCTCGCGTTGCGTGTCAGCCTCTGCCTCAATCAAGGGCAGCTGGACCATCAACGCCACGCCTGAGCCATCGGTTAGATTTAAGGCTCGCACAAAGCCGCCGTGGTGCTCGGCAATGATTCTTACGACGTAAAGCCCCAGTCCAAAGTGGAGCCGGTTGTCTTGCCCCCGATGACTCACCATGGAGTCGAATACCGACTGTTCAATGGCCGCAGGTAGCAGTGGTCCACGATTGGCGACGGTCAGCTGTATCTGCTGGTTGTAAACGTCCAATTGAACACGGATTGGACTATCCCGGCGATGGAAATCAATGGCGTTGTCGATGATTTTGTCTAAAAGTTGCTCTATGCGGAAATCGGAAACGAGAGTGAAAGCGGGCTGTTTTGAGCCCCGGTAGTCAAATTGGTATTGATTGTGGACAAGAGAACAATTGGCGACATAGTTTCGAATCAGTTGATCGAGATCGATTAGCTCCATCTCCTCTGTTTCCAGTGCTTCCTCCAAGCTGGCGGCATCCGCTAGGTTCTGCACAATAGAGCCAATCCTGTGAACACCGCGTTGAGCGCTTTTCAGATATTTGGATTCGTTAACGTTAGGAATCTCCTCAGCGAGATTCTGTAGTGAGGTGCTCAAAGTGTTCAACGGATTATTAATTTCGTGTCTTAAGGTGCGCGGCATACTCTCTAAGAAAGTATTGTGGCGGTGCAGTTTTGAGAGCATGTTCGAAACGCTGCGGGCCAGGTCACCGATTTCGTCGCCTGCCTCGATTTCATGAATCAGTGTATTGGTGCGCAGGCGCCCGTACGAATCTATCGCTGAGCTTGCTTCTCGACGTAAATTTCTGATCCGCCATGCCAATCGTCCAGCAAAGGCCAGGAGTGAGACAAATACCGCAAACAGGCTAAGTGAAGACACCAAAATAACCTGCTCAAATGCGGTTCGCTGAAAGGCTAAAATATCGCTGATATTTTGCTCCACGATGACAGTGCCAATCACTGACTCGGCTGAAATAATGGGGTGTGCTGCCAAGATAATCTCACCGTCTTTACCTAATCGGCTTCGCATGGCAATCGGCTCTCCGGCTAAACTGGCGCCAATGGCTTGGCTGGCGGCACTCTCTTCGTCCTCAGCCTCGGTATTTTCGTTTTTGTAGCGCTCGCCAAATACCGCTGCATGAATCCAGGGTCTGACCGCCGCAAAGAGCTTTGCAAGGCGGTCTACGCCCGCAGTATCCGATTCAGATTCAGACTCTGTTTGAATGGTGCCGGTCTCTGCTCTGACCCTGCGTTCGCTATCGATGACCAAAATACGCGCGCCGGAATAGCCCAAACCTTGGATGATATTGCGAACTTCAGGGGTTCTTAAGACCACGAGATTAAAGCTCTTTTGCCCCGCGGTGGGTAACGTTTGGGTTATTTTAGCAATCTCACGGTTGACGCTGTCATCGACATCCGCCCAGCTGATGCCAAAGAATCGTCGGGAGCCCAGTAGTTCAAGAGGAAAACGAAACTCAGCCCAAAGCGTATCAGGTTCATCATCCGGGCGCGTCACGATGCCTTGAATGCGATTGTCGGCGGCTCCGGTGGCTGCGTAGCGCCATTGGTCGTCCATGAAAAAACCTGTCAGCGCGTTGTTGTCACCTAAAACAAGACTGATGCGTCCATCCTCGCCGTTCGCCTGAATGAAATTCAGACGAATATGATCGGCGTTGTCCAGTCTTAGGTATTCGGGGTCGCGCAAAACCAAATTGTTGTCTTTGATTTTCATGTAAACATACAATTGGCCCGCACGTTCACCTAATAGCAGTTCGAAGTCGCCATCGTTATTGCCTTGAGGGCTGCCAAAGCTGAGATTGTCGTTATCGACGCTTTGGTCCCAGTCTTCGATTAAGCCATCCAGGCGAATGATATTAGGCAAAGGCCGGGCGAATAAAGGTGCAAAATTTTCCACGTCAATCGGCAGATCGTTGAAAAGATCTTCGCGGCCGTTGAATAGGGTTGAAATACCTTCAGCAGTTAGCAGCTGTGCCTGAGATTGCCCCTGAATAAGCAGCCGTTCCATTTCGACCAACTGTTTGTAGCTAAACCAGGGCACCACCAGCAGCGCAAGCCCTAGAAACGCAAGTTTGGTGGGTAATCGAGGGCCACGCAAACGGTTGAATGCGTTCACGACTGTGACCAGCGATACCCATAACCGTATTCACTTTTGATACAGGAGAAATTAGCGTCTATCTTCTCAAATTTCTTGCGAATGTTACGCATATGAGTGTTGATGGTGTTGTTTGTGACCAGGCTTTGCATGGTGGCGTTCATTAATGTCTCGTAACTCACGGCATGACCGGGCATACGCACCAACTTCGAGAGCATGCGAAATTCTGTTCCGGATAAATCGATACGCTCGCCTTGCCAAGAAGCCAATAATGCGTCTTGGTCAAGCGTCAGAGCACCAATTTTTCGTGCGGCATCACTCTCTGTTTGTTGAGGTTGGTCGCGGGCTTCATTGATTCTTAATAAGGAAGAAATGCGTTCTGCCAGATAATCTAGAGAAATGGGTTTAGGTAGATAATCCCAAGCGCCAAGGCGCAGTCCGGATATTTTGTCGATTTCATCAATGCGCTCGGTCAGGAATATTACCGGCAGGCTTGGATCGCGCGCTAACAGGTCACGGCAGATTTGAAAGCCGGCATCCACCTCTTCACCCAGAATAATGTCAAGTATGGCTAAGTCCGGTAACTTTTCATCAAAGCCTGCTGAAGCCTCTGATCTGCTGCCGTAGGCAACCACCTCATAACCCTTTTTGCTGATAGCGTCAGCATAGTTTGAACGTTGGTCGGGGTCGTCTTCAACGATGGCAATGTATTTCACTAAAATAACCTCCATGCTGGTAAATGGGGTCCAGGTCTTATTATGTTAGCGCATTATTTACAGCAGGTATTCAGCGGCAGGGCAGCGGAGGTGTTAAAATACGCCACTGGCGCCTTTTTTGCGGCCATTTTGGGAAGTAACTGGTTTGACATATCTCATTGCTAATGCGTTGGAGTTGCTTGGACTTTTTTCAGGGTTGCTCTGTGTCTGGCTGCTGATCCGGCAAAATGTACTGACTTTTCCAATCGGATTGATATATGCAATTGTTACGGTTGTTGTCGTGGCGCGTGCCGATCTGTTTGCGGATGTATTACTCAATGTATATTACGTTTTGATGAATGCCTATGGTTGGTATTTTTGGGTTTACGGCGGGCAGGAGCGCCGCCGCACGCAGGGATTGTCTGTTGCTTGGACGCCCACCTCGCAGCGCTGGGCGCTTGCCGCGTTGATTGTTGTCGGCACGGTGGCAATGGGGGCTTTTTTCTCGTCTCAAACCAGCGCGTCGCTGCCCTATCCGGATAGCTTTACCACGGTGGCAAGCTTTGCTGCGATGTGGATGTCAGCGCGTAAATATTTGGAAAGTTGGATTCTTTGGTTTGTGATTGACGTGGTCCAGGTTGTTTTGTACCTGATCAAAGGTATCGAAGCCTATGCACTGCTGTATCTGGTGTATCTAGTGATGGCTTTTTATGGGTGGAAGTCATGGCGAGTGACGATGAAACAGCACCCTCCTGCCGTGAGCTAGACCATGCTGATTGTGCTAACGGGGCCGGAATCATCGGCTAAATCGTCCCTGACAGCTTATTTAGGGGCGTATTTTGAGGCACCTACGGTGCCAGAGGTTGCGCGCGAATACTTGCAAGAACGAACCACATACACAGTACAGGACCTCATTGAGATCGCTCATCTTCAGCGTCTAGCGGAGGCTAAAGTAAACGGTGCTTTGAGGTTTGCAGATACGGATCTGCAAGTGATTCAAATTTGGTGTGAAGAGCGTTTTGGACAAGTCCCCGCGGCAATTGCTCGCGCGTATCGTGCGCAGTGCGATCGAGCTTATTTATTGTGTAAGCCAGATATACCTTGGGTACCGGATCCTCAGCGGCAAAACCCTCATGATCGAGCACGTTTGTTCGCGCGTTATCGCTTTGATTTAGAAGCGCGCGGCCTGCGATTTGAACCTGTTACAGGTTGCGGTGCGGATCGGCGGGCGTGTGCAATAACCGCAGTGAAGTCATTGTTGGCCGGTCAGGGCGCATAGCCTTGAGTTTACATTTGGCGCTGGCCGATCGCCGCTAATGCCTCCTCAGCGCTTATCTTTTGCAACAAAATTTCATCCCGTATATTTCCTATCGAAATCTGATAATGGGCCCAGCTCATTTCTCTGATCCAAAAAGATTCTAATGCGCGATGAAGTCTTTGCTCGATCTGATCGGACCAATGGTCGACATAAAGTCGAGTGAAATCTTGTAATTCCTGTTGCGGTAGCCCCAACCCTTGATGTAGGGCAACCACATCAAAAAGGGGGTCATTTTCTCCGACAAATTCCCAGTCTAAGGTTACCCAACCGTCATCAGTGATTAAGATATTCCATGGATTGAGGTCGTTATGACAGGTTAAGGCAGGCACCGAAGGTTCGGCGATAGGTTTTTTTTCGCTGATCGGTGTTTGCAGATACTGGGCGGCAATCACTTCGACATTGTAGGCTCGATTGGCGCTTGGCAGCGCTCGATGCAGCGTTTTCACGTAAGCGGCTAAATCAGATAACTCAGGCATTGGGTCAGATTGCGCGAGCAAGACACCGTTCACCCAGGGGCTAATCATCAAGCCTGTGGTCCAATCCAGCGAAACAGGTTGAACCCCGACATTGGCGGGCATTCGCTGATACCAACTATATTCGTGTTGGCGATCTACGTACGGGGCAGCGTGTGTTGGCACCCGCAGCACATAAGTTTGCATGTTATAGTCGAATCGGTAGTTGCGGTTGCTGTAGCCGCCAGGTAGGTATTCAAAATGATCGATGTTCTCCACGTGCCACTGGGGTACCAGAGCTGCGGTTTTGGTGCGTAGCCTGTCAATGGTCAGTGCATCTGGCGTTGTTGCTGGTGTGATCATAAATGTGGCGTCCGTTGGGTGAGCCCGTCAGTTGTCCTGTATTTTGTCAGAAGCAGATGCCGCAGCGGCTAATTCGGCAGTGATTGAGCCGATCTCAGCGCTGATCACCACGTCGGCTAAGTGATCCAAAGGGGTTGCTTCGCGATTGATGATGGCGAGTTTTGCGCCCAGTTGTTTGGCATATGCTGGAAAATCTGCTGCAGGATGGACGCTCAGTGAGGAACCCAAAACCAAGCATAAATCGCATTGTGTGATTGCAGCCTCAGCGCGCGCCATGGCAATTTTCGGCATAGATTGCCCAAAGGAAATTGTGGCGGTTTTAATGATGCCGCCGCAGTTTTGACACGGCGGAATCTGCTTGAACATCTCGAATTGTTTGCGCAAGTCGGTTAATTCGTAGTGATGCTTGCAGTTTAAGCAAGTCGCGTAAGACGTATTCCCATGTAGTTCAATTACTTGGTTTTCTGGCACCCCCGAATTCTGATGCAGATTATCTACGTTCTGCGTAATGATGGCGGTGCACTTGCCAGTGTTGACCAAATCTGCAAGGTATCGGTGGCCTCGATTTGGATGGGCGGTCTCGAACCCCAGTCGGCCTGAGAATTTCTGTTGCCAGCTGAGGCGGCGCGCCGCTTCGGAATTGATGAAGTCTTGAAAAGGTATGGGTTTTATTTTGTGCCAAAGGCCCGTGCCTGGACTGCGGAAATCAGGGATGCCTGATTCAGTACTGATGCCGGCTCCGGTAAAACATACGATACGTTGGGATTGTTCAAGGATTTTAATTAGGGTGCGAATCGAGGCTGAAGACATAGGATTTAGAGACCGCCGGTTAGTTCAAGCGCGTAGGATATTGTTGGGTTTGGGATGGTCGGCGGGCGAGTGGTCATCCGCAATCACTTAAATTGATGGGCCCGCATTCGAGAAAATGCCTCGGGCGGCTGGCTCAAACGATGGATGATTTTATTTGCGGTTTCACGAGGTGAAGTGGCGCTTGTATCCACCTCCAGATCGTAAGCTTCGCCATGACTGTGTACTTGCTCAAAATGTGAGGTGGCAGTACCTGGGAATCTCCCGGCGCGCTTGGCCTCTCTGGCATTGACGATGCGCAAGTCACATCTTACCCCCACGAACCATACCTTTGCCGGATCTAACACGGAAACGTAGTCGTCGAGGTAGTCACGTTTAAACAGTAGATCGTCGACAATTACATTGGCGCCTAACTGGCTGAATTGAGCAATTGAACGCCGCATACCCTGCAGAATCAATTCGCCGTGTTCGCCGAATTCTATTTGCGTCACCCATTTGTCGTCCAGACGCTCAGGGACGACATTTAGCCCACTGGCTCCTGGGGTGTTTTTCGGCGCGTTTAGACCTCTTACCCGCCCCGGCAAACCGTCACGGAACTGATCTAAGGCAATGTGTTGATAGGGTTCGCTGAGCAACTGCTGTAGTTTTAACGCAAGGGTGGTCTTGCCTGAACTGGAGCAACCGTTTAAAAATATTATCTTTCCCATGAGTCAGTGATAGCAGTTGATTCTTATCTGGTGTTTCGGTGCGAACGATGTTCGAGCAGAATACTAGCGATTTACACCTTGAGATTCTAACCCTTTATGGATTGGCAGTTTTTGGATCGCAGTTTGCAGGCTTTTCAGGATGGTTTCCCGACGCTGGAGCGCACGGCACTGGTCATGTCTCCGATTGGAGATTATCAAAGTCATTTGTTTGCGGCGGAGCAGGCTCGTTGCAGACAAATGACCCGCGCGCGCGCGCTGAGTTTTTCAACGGGTCGGCATTGTGCGCACGCTGCGCTGAGGGCTATTGACGTGACGCCAGTAGCGATTGCCAGTAAAAACAGAGCACCCCTGTGGCCGGATACCGTTGTTGGAAGTATCACCCACAGTCGTGAAATTGCGGCGTGTATTGCGATAATTGGATCTTCTGAGGTGGCAGGTGTGGGCATTGACATTGAACAGGAGGGCCGAATCAAAGCTAAACTGCATCGAGCGCTGTTCACGGACGCTGAGCGCATACAGTTGGAGAGCTATAGCTTTGATGCGGCCGCTTTATATTTCTCTGCCAAAGAGGCTGCTTATAAAGCTATATATCCTTTGGGACAAAAATTTATTGGCTTTCATGAGGCTGTCGTTCAGGTGCAGCCCGCACGGCGACAGTTTACGGTGGCCTACCAGGGTTCGGATGCAGGCTGTTCGGCGATGAGCTCGGGCACGGGGTTCTGGCGATTTTGGGCGGGTCATGTGCTGACGGTATTTGTTATACCTCAGACAGATTAGATCTGTAAGGTATTGATTAGGTTAATTATTTTATCAATATCTTGGGGGCTGATGCCCAGATGAAAAACCCACCTTGGACGATCGACCATGACATCGTTGTTGCGCATATGTGCGCGTAGCTTTTCATAGCGGGCGGGTTCTAGATTCAGGTGGATCATATTGGTGGCCTGTTGAACGGATCCCTGGCCAAATTTACTGCTGAGGGTTTCCGCAAGCTGCTCCGCATGGCGGTGATCTTGAATCAACCGGTCGATGTTATTTTCCAGGCCATATAGACCGGCGGCGGCCACGACACCTGCTTGGCGCATACCGCCACCCAGCATTTTTCGCCATCGTCGTGCCTCGGAGATAAACATGTTGCTGCCTGCCAATACAGAACCAATAGGCGCACCGAGGCCTTTGCTGAGGCAGATAGACACAGAATCAAATGGTTCAGCGAGCTTCTGTGAAGATATCGGTTGTGCTGCGATGGCGTTGAAGAAGCGCGCGCCGTCGAGGTGCAGCTGCAGGTTGTGTTGATCGCAAAGCGCTCGGGCTTTGGTGATAAACTCTAGCGGCAGGCGTTGGCCGTTATGGGTATTTTCCAGGCAAAGCAGTTTAGTTTTGGCAAAATGAACGTCGTCTGGTTTGATATAGGACGCAACCAACTCTAAATCCATTGATCCATCTGGATTGAGGTCCAGTGGCTGTGGTTGGATGCCGCCGAGCACGGCCGCACCGCCACCTTCAAAGCGATAGGTATGAGCAGTTTGGCCGACAATATATTCATCACCTCTTGCGCAGTGTGTCAGCAAGGCGATGAGGTTGGATTGAGTGCCCGAGCTGACAAAAAGTGCATTGTCCTTGCCGAGCATTTGTGCAGCACGCGCTTCTAAGGCATTGACCGATGGGTCTTCCCCATAAACATCGTCGCCTACGGGTGCATCCATCATGACTTGGCGCATGCGGCGCGTGGGTTGTGTGACCGTATCACTGCGCAGGTCAATCACGGCCGGTGCCCCGCTGGCGAAAAGCTTGGCTGAAACTTATGGCGCATATTGTGGACAGACGCATGCGGCCATTGGTTGGCCTGCTTTGCGTCTTGGTGTCAACTGTATGGTCAGTTGTTGGCCAGTGAGACGTTATAGACACCCGCTTGCCGAGCGGAATCCATGATATGAATCATCAAATCCGTGGTTGACTCTGGATGGGGCTGAATAATGACAGGGGCTTCGGGGTTCTCAGCATGCAAGCGTTCGATATTTGCGCGAACAGAACGGCGGTCAACATCACGTTGGGCAATGATGATTCGATCTCGGTTGGTGATGCGCACGACAATGCTCTTTTTGTCCGGGTCGACAGTTTTGGGCTTGTCGTCATCGGGTTGATTGACGTCGAGGCCAACTTCTTTTACAAAAGTTGCGGTTACGATGAAGAAAATGAGCATGATAAAAACAACGTCCAGCATGGGCGTCAGGTTTATTTGCTCGTTGCCTTCTTCTTCTCGACCTCTACCGAATGGTCTGCGCATGGTTTCCCCTCAAGCGGGCTGCAATAAAAAATTTTGCGGCCCCGTTAGACTGTCTCGCTCGTTGGATGTAATTCAGTTGCCACGAGCTCCGGAGTCAGTTTAAGCGAGCTTTTCACGAAAACCAACCGGTGGATCAAATAAGATATTGTTTTTTTGCAGGAAGCTTAGTTTAAAAAGTTTAACGGCAGCCCTGGTGTAGCCCAAGGCATACTGACCAATTGCCCCGTCGACGATAGCGTGACAAATGCGGTTTGTAATTGCTCACCGCCAAAACAAATGTTGGTGGTTAAGCGGTCAGGCATAGGCACAAATTTGGGCGCGGCGCCGTCGCGATCGAAGATGGTAATGCCGCCGTCGATCAAGGTCGCAACACAAATGCCACCGTGCGCATCTACCGCTAATGAGTCGTAGAGGTGGTTGCCGGGCCTGTCTGTCAGCACTCGGGGATTGCCGCGCCCCTGGGTTAATTGGCCGGGACCAGACAATTCAAATGCCCATACCCGTCCCGAAAGCGTTTCAGCTACGTACAGTTCGTCTTCCGTGGGTGATAAGCCGACGCCATTGGGACCCTCCATGGGAAAAATCATTTCGTTAATTGAGGAGCCGTCGTTGCTTGCGTAAAAGACGCCGGTGCGATCCCGCTCGCGCGCCCGTGTTTTGCCGTGATCGGTAAACCAAAATCCTCCTGAGCGGTCAAAAACGATGTCGTTGGGTCCGCGTAGCGGTTGGCCGTTGCAGTCCGCGTATAAAATTTCGATTATCCCTGTGGCTAAGTCGACCCGCTCAATTCTGCCGCCCGAATAATTTGTTGGTTCCTCACCTGGATAAAGCCGGCCGTTGCGTTCAATCCATTTGAATCCGCCGTTGTTGCAGACATAACATTTGCCATCGGGGCCGATGGCGGCTCCGTTCGGACCACCACCCAATTGTGCAATAACCTCAACCTGGCCATCGGCCACCCGTGACAGGGTGCCTCTGGCGATTTCAACAACAATCACGCTGCCATCGTCCAGCGCGATGGGACCCTCCGGAAACTTTAGGTCTTGCGCAAGCACGGTTAACTGATCTGTTTGTTGCATCGAATATGCTCCCTTGGTTGAATTATCATTTAATACCAAAGATTGGATTGTGCCAAAAATGATTTTGCAGTTTTTTCCATCAGTCAGGCGTTTTTATGTTCCGTTTT
>DGQF01000004.1:0-20863 GCA_002389675.1 Gammaproteobacteria bacterium UBA4421 | reverse complement strand
AAATCAGGGCTGATACGTGACGACGATGTGGCCGCTTGGCCGGTCAATGTTGAGGTCGACAGGGGAGTGGTTTCGCTATACGGCCGAGTGTCAACACAGCTGGCACGGTCCAAAGCTATCTCACTTGCGCAGGGTGTCAAAGGGGTGGTGACGGTCGAAGATCGACTGACGCTTGTGCCAAAGCAAGTAGATTAATGGGTCAGGCCGCTCTCTCAGGGGGCAAGGTTTGGCGCAAGCCAATCCTTTGGCTTCAAATAGTAGTCGGTCAGCTGCGCTTCTTTGGACCCGGGTGGCGCCTGATAGTCGTAAACCCACTTAACTACGGGCGGTAGAGACGCCAGCACAGATTCGATGCGCCTTCCGGACTGCAAGCCATATTTGGTGCCTCTGTCTATTGCAAGATTAAACTCGGCATAGCGCCCTCTGCGATAGAGCTGAAAGTCCTTTTCCTGTTCGGTAAAGGGCTCGAGTTTACGCGCTTCAAAAATAGGCAGGTATGCGGGCAGCAGTGAGTTACCTACCTGTTGAACAAATTTCAGGCTTGCTTCAAAGCCGCCGTCGGTCCAATCGTCAAAAAATATTCCGCCGATGCCTCGGCACTCCTGACGATGCCCTAGATAGAAGTATTCATCACATTGCGCCTTGAGTTTGGGGTAGTGATCCCCCGTTGCCATCGAGGCCGTTTCATGCCAGTGCACACAATCTTGCTGATTGCCGTAATAAGGTGTTAAGTCATAGCCGCCGCCGAAATACCAAACCGGCTCATCAACATCGACGATGAAAAAGCGTAGGTTCATGTGAGTGGTCGGGACCATAGGGTTCGTTGGATGCACAATCATCGAAATAGCAGTGGCTTGAAACGGCGCGCCCGCCAGATGCGGGTTACGCTCCGTCGCCGCGGCGGGAAGCGCATCGCCCACTGAGTGAGTGAACTGCACGGCGGCTTTTTCGATATGTTGCCCTCCGGCGAGCACTCTGGGTTGGGCTAGCCCTCCGTTGGGCGTCTGTATCGGTTTTAAGCTAAAAGTTGCTGTGCCGTCGGCTTCAGCGAGCGCGTTACAGATGGTGGTTTGCAGTTCAATGAAATATTCGCGAACGCGAAGTACCGACTCACGGGTTTGCATGACGCTGAAGCTCTCTCAAAGGGGTCATAAGTAATGATACAGCAAGCGAATGAGACCGGAACAGATTTCTCCCTCTGGTGGCGCATTGACTGGCTGTAAACCATCAAGTGCGCCCGATTTCGGTTGATCAAAGGTTCCGCTCGGGAGCAACGATAAGTTTGTTTAACAATCTTTAGGGCTGTGATATTTGGATGGTGGGCGACATCAGGTAGACTGCTGCGCTGCAAAAACTGTTGAACAAAATATGGAAGACCATTCTGACGTGCTAGACCGATTGCGAATTCTGCTTGATGAGGCGGCGGCTCACTTGCGCGGCGATTTAGATGTCGAGCAAATCGAACTTTATGACCTGACGTTTTCGCAGGCAGAGCTGCATTCAGCGCAGGCGCTTAACAGACTCGCCGCTGCACACGGTGGTGCCGTATTAAAACCTCTAGCGGCATATTACGAAGCAGAAACGATAGCGAGTATCAGCGCGCGTTTAGCACTTCGACCGAAAAGCTATGGGCTGGATGTCGATGAGATTCCGGCGCTCAATAGTGTTGAGGCGCAGCTTAATCCCCAAGCCATAGCGGAACTTGGCAGAGCATTACTGGATGGTGGCATTCCTGATCAGCCGCTGAACGAATCACAAAAAATTATTCGTGATACGTTTCAGGCGTTCACCGATGATGTGGTGACCCCGTTGGCCGAAGAAATTCATCGTCAAGACCTTATCGTGCCTGACAGCATCTTAAATCCTTTGCGGGAGATGGGTTGTTTTGGGTTGTCAGTTCCGGAGCGATTTGGTGGCCTTAAGCCAGACGATCATGAAGACAGTGTTGGTATGGTCATCGTCACGGAGGAACTTTCCAGAGGCTCGCTCGCCGCAGCGGGGAGTCTAATTACTCGGCCGGAGATAATGGCGCGAGCGATCATGGACGGAGGGACACCTGAGCAACAGTCACGTTGGCTGCCGGGGATTGCTGCTGGATCACCGCTGTGCGCCATATCAGTCACGGAACCCAATACAGGCTCAGATGTAGCCTCGGTGGCATTACGGGCGACTCAAACAGAGGGGGGTTGGTTGCTAAACGGTGGTAAGACTTGGTGCACCTTCGCCGGAAAGGCAGGCTACATATTGGTGTTAGCGCGCACCGAGCCCCAGGCGCACCCTGCGCACAAGGGACTATCTTTATTTGTGGTTGAAAAACCTGAAACCGATGGGCATTCAATTGAGCATGTGCAAGCCAATGGCGGCAAGATGACCGGCCGCGCGATTGCCACCTTGGGTTACCGCGGGATGCATTCTTTTGAAATGTTTTATGATGATTTTTTTGTATCTGACGAAAACTTAATTGGTGAGCAAGCGGGTAGAGGTAAAGGATTTTATTTTACAATGCGCGGTTTTATGGGCGGACGCCTGCAGACCGCGGCCCGAGCGTGTGGTCTGATGCGTGCGGCATACGACGATGCGGTTCAGTACGCGAGCGACCGCAAAGTTTTTGGGCATGCGGTTGCCCATTACCCGCTGAGTTTGGCAAAAGTGGCCAAAATGGCGGCAAATATCTCCGCTTGCCGGGCTTTTACGCATGAAGTTGCGCACATGATGGATCGAGGTGAGGGTGCCATGGAAGCCAGCTTGGTCAAACTCATTGCTTGCCGTGCAGCCGAGTGGGTTACTCGAGAAGCGCTGCAGATGCACGGTGGCATGGGTTACGCCGAAGAAACTGCGGTGAGTCGTTATTTTGTAGATGCGCGTGTGCTTTCAATATTTGAAGGTGCTGAAGAGACCCTTGCGGTGCGCGTGGTAGGAAAAGCGCTGGTTGATCAGACCAAGAGGTGAATCCATTGAGCTGCCAATCAGACGAGCTCATAGCGGTATTGTTGCATCAGGGATTTGTCAACGCTGGCGTTGATCAGTGAGACGGCTTTGTCTGATAGCTCCGCGCGCCATCGTTGGTTGAGATAATAGTCAGTGTAGTAGGCGCGATCTTTGTCCGTGTTTTTCTTTGTCGATGGCTCACGATTTAAGAAAGTGATCTGTTTTTTTAACGCATTTGTTTTGGCAGCGATATCACTAATTACTCGCTCCGGGTCCATTAGCGTCTCCTCAGATGTCAGGTAAAGGGTCTGTGAGGATGGTAGGTTCCGGTAGCTCTGATTTTTTAGATTCCATAGTTCAACGGGATTGCGCACCAGTGATTGTAGGTTATCGCGTCCCGCAGTTGGCCAAGGGGTTTGAAGGAATTCCTCAAAGGTCGGCGCTGCGCTGCTCAGGTGGTAGGGCCGCCGAAACATGGACAAAAGCCATGCGTAGGGATTTTTAGTTAAGGTAATGAAGCAAACCTCTGCAGGATGCTGCTGGAGCGCAACGGCACAGTGTTTCCAGCCTAGATTCTTTGAGTAGGTGCGCGCGAAGTATCGATCTCGCAAAGAAGGTGCGCGTAGCCATCGTTCTAGTGCACGGACGTAGGTTGGGCATACGCCTGGCACGAGCCCGACTTCGAGGTTCAACCGGATCAAATGGCTCAGATAGTTTGTGTTGGTGTGTCTCTCGCCATAAATTTTTACTTTTGCTGTCATGGCGTCACCCAATAATTATAGCTGCTGTCGGACGAGCGTAGTTTGAGCGTAGAAAATGACTAGTGCAATGACGGCCATTTCTTTAGAATCTTGATACTAGTAACCGTGTAGGGCCTAAGCTGTGGACTTGAGTTTTAACGAAGATGACCGACTGTTTCAACAAGAAGTAAGAGATTGGTTGGTGGACGCATGGCCGCAGGAAATGCGCGACAAACAGGCCCGCAGCGCACAAGGACGCTTGTCTAAAGAAGATTTGGTCGCCTGGCAAAAGCGGCTTGCGGAAAAAGGTTGGGCCGCGACCAACTGGCCTGCAGAGCATGGCGGCGCAAAATTTACGCCCACTCAAAGTTATCTTTTCGATCTTGAGCGCGCACGCGTTGGCGCACCCGGAGTGATTCCGTTTGGTATGACGATGGTAGCGCCGGTCATTATGAAGTTCGGTACCGAACAACAAAAATCGCACTTTTTGCCGCAGATATTGAATTCTGATATCTGGTTTTGTCAGGGCTACTCAGAGCCAGGCTCAGGCTCGGACTTGGCCTCGTTGAATACCAAGGCCGAAGATAAAGGGGATCATTATCTGGTCAATGGGGTGAAGACCTGGACGACCCTTGCGCAGTATGCGGACTGGATGTTTTGTTTAGTACGCACGAGTCAGGAAAGTATTCGACAGTTGGGAATTAGCTTTATTCTGATCGACATGAAGACTCCGGGTATTGAAGTGAGACCGATTGTGACGCTGGATCAGCCTGGTGAGGGCTTTCAGGAAATCAACATGGTCTACTTTGAGGACGTTAAAGTGCCCAAAGAGAATTTGGTTGGCGAGGAGGGCAAAGGCTGGACATGTGCAAAGTATTTGCTTGAATTCGAACGGGGAAACGCCTATTCGCCTGCGCTAAAAGGTGCGATGGCGCACCTTAAAGAGGTAGCACAGGCTCAACCCAGCAGCACTGGTGGGACCTACTGGGAGTCAGATGACTTTAAAAGACGCTTCAATGATGTAGAGGTGCAGATTCTTTCGATGGAATACACTGAGTTGCGGATTTTAGGTGCACTCTCAGCGGGACAAAATGTCGGTCCGGAAAGCTCAATGTTAAAAACGAGAGGCACCGAATTACAACAGGCTGTCACCGAGCTCGCGTTGGAAGTGACCGGCACCTATGCAAGTCCGCTTGATCAATCAACACCTTTTCCGGGTGATAACTTCCAAGCGGTGGGCCCGGTAGAGGCCAACGGTAGTGCTCAAGAGTATTTTAATACTCGCAAGGTGAGCATCTATGCTGGGTCAAATGAAATCCAACGCAACATCATGAGTAAATTGGTACTAGGCTTATGATTTTCTAAAATCTGACGCAGTCAGGCTCATAACTGTGAACTGATCCGAACTTGTGTTGGACGGATCGGGCATAATTGGTTCATCGGGCGAAACGCTTTTCAGGGAATAAGATCGTTGAACGAATTAGTCATGCAGGCATTTAGATATATGCGGGGTATGTGGGCGCACAAATGGACGGCGCTGATTGTTACCTCTGTTTTATCCACCGCAGGTTGGGTTGGCGTGTACCTCATGCCGAACGTATATGAGGCGAATGCGCAGTTTTACGTAGACGCCAATAGCCGATTGCGCGATGTAGTGCAGCAGTTGGGTATGGAGCCAAACGTCACCAGCCGGGTCTATCTGGTCCGTCAAGCGATGCTTGGTCGGGTGCAGCTAGAGAGAGTGGCTCGGGAAACTGACCTTGACGCGCGTGTTGTCACGCCCGAAGAAGAAGAGCGGATGCTCGACGGTTTGGCGGAAAATATCAATATATCAACAGGCCGTGGCCGAGAGGCGCAAAACCTGTTCACGATCAGCTATCAAAACGCCGATCGCACAGTGGCCTATAACGTTGTCAGGGAGATGCTGAACTCGTTTGTCGAGGATGTGCTTAAGCAGAAGGACTCCGATACCGAGCGAACGCAGGAATTTCTGTTTCAGCAACTGGGGTATTACCGAGAGTTGTTGGAGACAACCGAAACTGAACTGCAGGCGTTTAAGCTGCAATATCCGGCTTATAGCTTGGGAGATAGGGCAGATTATTTCTCGCAAATGCAGGTTCAAGAAGAGCTGCTCAAGGACTATCAATCACAGCGCAAGAATGAAACTACCCGCAGAAACGAGTTGCGAAGACAGCTTGGCAACGTAAATCCCTACGCGCCGTCAGAACCGGGCAGCACAACGGATTCTCCGTTGGTGCCGGGGAATGTGACTTCGCAAACTATCTACGAATTACAGCGTATGCGGCGCGGCTTGTTGCTCCGAGTGACCGATATTCATCCCGATGTGGTTGCGATATCTGAACAGATTCGAGTCCTGCAGCTACAATTAGATCAAGAGATGCGCGAGGTGGCGACTGATGCGCTCGCAGATGGGGTGTCGACGGCGACCAATCCTGTCTACGTGGAAATTCAACTCGCATTGAGCGCCTCCAACGTGAAAATTGCTGAGATTGATAGTGAAATGGATCAAATCAGTGAACGATTAAATGCGCTCAAAGGGGAAGTTGATCAAGCACCCGGTTTGGAGAGTCAATTCATTCGTTTGACTCGCGACTATCAGAATTACCAAGAGCTTTATAATGAAGTGCTTGAGTCTACAGAGCGCGAGCGTATTGGCCGCGTGGGCGACGAGAAAGATGTGATTTCTTTTAATATCATCAATCCGCCACGCGCTTCAATTAAGCCCGCAGCGCCCAATCGTCCCCTGTTGCTGCTGGCGGTTATGGTGGTTGCTGTTGGTGTTGGTGCGTCCATTGCGTTACTGCAATTTCTACTCCGACCGACTTGTCATAATGAATCGGATTTGTCGTCTTTAGTTGGCTTCCCTGTCATTGGTACGGTCAGCCTGAACTATGAGTCCAGTGGCATCATTCGTGCAAGGGGAGCCTTGGCGTTCGGTATCGCAAGTGCGTCATTGGTCGGTTTGTTTGTGTGCATCATTCTGGCGGAAGAACCCGCGTCTGCTTGGCTTCGTAATACGATACAAGTAGCCTTGATTTGAGGTTTAGGTGTACCAGGGTCAACTCGCTACCAGCCTTCGCGAGGAGCTGAAGCAACCGCTACTTATAGCCGCGTGGTTGGTGGCGTGGTTTTTGGTCTTTAACCAGGCCTGGGTGGGCGCTGCTAAGGTCTGGTATGTCAATGAAACCTACCATCACGGTTTTTTGGCTTTCCCTTTTGCTGCGTGGTCGTTTTATCGACTTCTGCCGAAACTGCAGGTCAGCGCGGTTGCGCGACCTGCACTTTTGGGCTTAGGCTACGTTGCGACAGTTGCACTTTGGTTTGCTGGAGATGCCGCGCAAATCATCCTGTTTGAGCAAGTGGCGTCCATCCTGATTATTGTGCTTTGCATGATTTTCTTATACGGATGGTCCGTATTAGCCATGGCTTGGTTTCCGATTGTCATGCTCTTCTTTGCCGTGCCTTTTGGCGAAGAAATGGTACCGGCGTTACAGGAGCTGACAACCGCTCTATCGGTGTTGTTGCTGAAAATCACCGGGTTGAATTTTTGGCTCGATGGGTTTGATATCCACACCTCTGTCGGGATTTTTCGCGTTGCAGAGGCGTGTGCTGGTGTAAAGTTTCTGATTGCCAGCATGTTTATTGGTGTCATTGCCAGCTACCTGTTTTTTTCCTCGTTAAAAAAACGGATCGCCTTTTTAGCGTTCTGTCTTGTTTTACCGATTCTCGCAAACACCCTCAGGGTAACACTGACCATCTGGATTGGTCAGTGGTTCGGTATGAACTCTGTGGAGGGCTTTGATCACCTTGTTTATGGGTGGATTCTTTTTGCACTGGTCTTTGTTGTTATATTTTGGGTTGCGGATCGCTATGCCGATGATGTCCCGCTCTCTGCTCGCGATGGTGCACACGCAGCGAACCAGCCCGCGATAAAATATCGATCTATTCACAGTACTGTATTTTTTCAGCTGGTAGGGTTAGCAGCGCTAATGACATGGCTGAATATGTCGCTGTACATGAGTGATCTGCCGGTGATTGAGTCGGTTGAGGCTGATCGCGTTGGGGCTGCGCAAGGTGAGATATTGCAGTGGGCGCCAAAGTTTGATGGGGCAAATTCTGCAGGATTTGTAGATCTGTCAGATATGTTGCACTCGGACATATTGCCTGACGCTCGTTTATATATGGCCCGTTTTATGGGTAATGAAGACAATGGAGAACTCGTCGGTTCAACAAACCTTTGGTCCTATCCTGAACCTTGGGTTAAAGATCCGGCCTACGCTGTTGACGCGGGTTTTCGGTTACAAGAATATCGTCACAAAAATGGCCAAATTCGAACTGTTATTTATGGCTATCAATTGGCAAATGGATTTATTACGGCCAACGCTCTCAGAGCGAAGTTAGGACAACTATTGGGTGTCTTGCAGGGCAAAGGGCGCGGTGGCACTTTTATTGCTTTGAGTGTTGCATCATCGGCTAAGACCTTGGAGATGAAGCTGAATGGCCGGAGCATAGTCAGTATTTTCGAAAAGCGCTCGGGTGGCGAAGGGTAAATCCGGATTGGGATGAAATGGATGGAAATGGATTTTTCATATTTCTTTGGTCTCCAGAGTGAGTGCGGGCAGCCGCTTTGCGCTGGTCAGCGGGACCTTTGCGCCACCTGCAAGGACGACTTTGAAGTGATTGCGCATTCTTTTTTTAGGTCTGCACAGCTGTGAAAGCGACTCAAACTTATTGTTTTCGGTTCGAACGTTGTCAAGACCGCAGTCAACTAGAGAAAGATTGGCTGAGCGTTCAAAATACAGCCGACGGTAGTTTTTTTCTCAGCTGGATGTGGGTGGGCACCTGGCTTGAAAGCTTTGCTCCCAAGGCGTGGGTATTACGTGCTTTTGATGAGGATCAAACACTGTGCGGTATCGGTCTATTTGTATTTAATAAACGAAAGCGCTTGGGTGTCGTCTCCTCTAATGTTCTGCACTTGCATGAGACGGGAGTTGCGGACCAAGATCAGATCTGGATCGAATATAATGGTCTTTTGACTCGTGAGGGATTGGCCGAGAATTTCTACGCGGAATTGTTTGCCTTTCTCAAAGGGATAGAGTCTTGGGATGAATTTATTGTCGGTGCAATATCAGCAGAGGTTGCGGCGACATTCTCTCGCTCGTTAGAACTGTATTGTCATCAACTATGGCACTCCAAAAGCTACGGAGTTGCATTAACGCCGTTTACCGAAAATGCAGACAATTACCTGTCGAGTCTGTCCAGCGGATTGCGCCGGCAAATTAACCGGTGCAGGCGTTTTTATTCGGAATTTGGCGAGGTTTCAATGATTCGTCCCAATACCTTAGCCGGAGCGCTGGATAGCTTTGATCAAATTGCACCGCTGCATGAGTTGAGGTGGCGCGAAGAGCCTACTGGTAGCGGCTTTACGAATCCGTTATTCGTGGGCTTCCACAAAACGCTGATTGAAAAAGCGTGGCCACAGGGCGGAGTTGATTTATTAACATTGCGCGCAGGTGATAGACCTATTGGGTATCTTTATAATTTCATCTTTCGGGGCAAAGTTTATTTTTATTTGGGGGCGTTTGTTCAGGAACAGGACAGTAAAGCCAAACCCGGATTTCTGGCTCACACGATGGCCATTCAAGAGTATATCGATCAAGGTCTGAGTTATTATGATTTCATGGGCGGTGAAGCCGACTATAAAGTCCGTTTGGCGAATCGGCACAGTCAGCTCTATCAGATGTCTTGGCAACGAAATACGATAGGACTGATTGCTGAAAGGCAACTCAGAAAGATCAAGCGGCGCGTTGGGTTATGAAAACGAACGACACGAAAGAGCGATGGATAGTTTTTTCAGATGACTGGGGGCGTCACCCCTCGAGTTGCCAGCATTTAATCCGCGAATTGCTGCCGCATTATGAGGTCATTTGGATAAACACGATTGGCATGCGTGCGCCAAAGTTTGATCGTTACCTGCTAACCAGAGGGTTATCGAAGTTACTGTCAGTACTGATAGGTAACAAAGCGATGACTGCTGATGGCGACACAAGATTAGATAACCTAGACGTCAAGAATCCGGTGATGTGGCCTTGGTTTCGAACTCGTATCGATCAAAAGCTCAATGCTTGGCTTTTGGGGCGTTGTCTGAAGAGGATCTTAGCCGATGGTAAATCCACTCGCGTGATCACAACCATTCCTATTGTTGCTGATTTGCTGCCTCTGGCCGGGATTGAAAGCTGGACATATTATTGCGTAGATGATTTTAGTGTCTGGCCCGGACTAGATCATCAACCGATCGAGCAAATGGAGCTGCGGTTGCTGCGGCATTGTTCAAACGTTGTTGCTGCCAGTGAGGTTCTGCGTGAGCGTCTGCACAGAATCGGGCGGGAAGCGAGCCTGCTTAACCATGGGGTGCATTTGGATTTTTGGGCAGTGGATGGTGAACCAGCAGTCGAGAGCGCCTCCGGTGATACGCCCGTATTTTTGTTTTGGGGGGTGATTGACCCGCGCATTGATGTGGAGTTCGTCCAAACATTATTGGCGAAAATGGACCAAGGCGTCGTGTGGTTAGCAGGCCCTCAACAAGACATGCCGCCTGAGCTACTTGGACTGCCTGGGCTCAAGTGTATTGGTGCGCAACCGTTCGCGCGTTTACCGGAAATCGCTGCGCAAGCTTCGGTGTTGATCATGCCCTATGTCGATGAGGCCGTGACCCGCGCGATGCAGCCTTTAAAATTAAAAGAATATATGGCGACGGGTAAGCCCGTTGTGGTTCGGGCTTTGCCAGCGACCCAAGCTTGGGCGGATTGCGTGGACATAGCCTATACGGCGATTGAATTTGCCGATCTGGTATGCGCAAGGGCGCTATCTGGATTGCCCGATCAGCAAGGTATAGCGCGACAAAAACTGCGCGACGAAAGTTGGTGTGCTAAGTCGAAAATTTTTGAAAAAATTGTGCGAGCGGCTTAGATGAACGTATTGTTTTTGCCCCATAGAGTGCCTTTCCCGCCGAACAAGGGGGATAAGATACGTGCTTATCATATGCTTTTGGAAATGTGTAAGGAGCACACCGTTCATTTAGCTTGCCCCGTGGGTGACGAAGAGGAAGAAGGGTTTGCCGGCTACGTTCGCCGGCTGGTCGATGGTGAGGTATTCACGCGGCGTGTCAGCCGTAGGCAAACTGCTGTAAACGTTGTTAAAAGTGTCGCGACTCTAAGCCCGCTGACCGATGGCTTCTTCTATTCAAAACAACTGCAGAAGGATATTGATGGACTTTTGATAGATCAGGAAATCGACGCGGTGGTTTGTTTTTCAGGGTGCATGGCGCAGTATGTCATGCGGTCAACGTCGCTGAACGTCCAACCTCGCCCGCGATTGATCATGGATTTAATTGATGTCGATTCTTCGAAATGGCAACAATACGCAACGCAGGCAAACTGGTTGATGAAGCTGGTTTATCGGTATGAACACCAAGCGGTATCGCGTGTGGAAACAGAGATACAGTCGGTTTTTGATGCTGTATTTCTAACCAGCGAAGCCGAAAAAAAGGAGCTCCAGACACCAACGCCGATTGTTAAAGCGATGACCAACGGCGTTGACGCAGAATATTTTAGTCCGGATCCCAGTGTTGATGAGAATCTGACTAATCGATCCATAGTGTTTACGGGCGCCATGGATTATCCACCCAATATTGACGCGGTTGCCTGGTTTGTGGCCAAAGTTTTTCCAAATATTCGCAAACACAGACCGGACGCGAGATTTATCATCGTTGGCTCAAATCCAACCCACCAAGTTAGGCGACTGGCGGAAACCCAAGGAGTAGAAGTAACAGGATTTGTTGATGATGTGCGTGGCTACGTAAGTCAAGCGAGCGTAGTGGTCGCCCCTTTGCGGGTCGCGCGAGGCATTCAAAATAAAGTGTTAGAAGCGATGGCAATGGGTAAAGTGGTGGTTGCCTCACCCGAAGCGCTGACTGGTATCATAGGTGCCGCAGGTAAGCACTTTATATCTGCGGCCAATGCGGCTGTTTTTGAAGAGGAAATTATACGCCTGTTCAACTCCCCCGATAGCCGCGCCACTATGGGGCAGAGCGCGCGGCTGTGTGTGCTTGAAAATCATTCATGGGTAGCGGCATTAAAAGTGTTACGGCTCACCCTTGGGTCGAATACAGTAGAGTCATCATGATGCCGGTAGTTACTGTGATTAAGGTGCAGGAAACGGCGGGTCTTAGGCGCGTCGATACGCCGCTACAAATTGGCGTTCCTGTGGCCAAAAATGTGCATCATGGCGAGAATCTATGCTTGGATATGGGAGAGGGTGACTACTCACCGCTTCAATTTACTGTGCTCAACAGATGGCCGGACGGTTCTTCGAAGTGGATATTGCTTACCGCTATTATCGATGTAGATGCGCACAGTGTTTTGGAACTTCCAGTCCTGATCGGAGATTTTGTCAGCGAAAATAAAAATCGGTTGGTCGTGGATACAACAGCCGATGGCAAAATCATGATCAGGGGTGTAGATACTTGGTATACCGGGCAATCCGGTCAAAGTTTGTTGTCTTGCGCTGGCCCAGTGCCAGTTACCGTAGATTTGTTCTGCACCAGTGAGCGTAACCGAAGTATTTCCTTTGGCGCGTGGAACTACGTCCTAGAGGAGGTCGGTGAGCTCTATTGCTCTTTGTTGGCAACGATGAGCGTAGAAATCGACAATGCTTGCTTATCCTTTAAGGTGCGCTTTAAGTTTTTTGCCGGTTCTGCGTTGGTTCATTCAGAAGTATTAGTGCATAACCCACAGGCTGCGCGACACAAAGGCGGGCTTTGGGATTTGGGGGATGAGGGTAGTGTAAGGTTCAAAGAGATTGGCCTTGCTTTAGCGGTCGCCAAATCGGAAGTGCGCAGTATATTCTGGGAAGATCAGGATGATGGGCAACTCTATGTGGGCCAAAAGCCCTTGCTCATTTATCAAGAGTCCAGTGGTGGTGAAAACTGGCAATCAGCCAATCATGTCGACGCCAACAATCAGTTGTCGGTCAGTTACTGTGGATATCGCGTTTTGCAGGGTGATGAAATTCAGGCCCGCGGTAAGCGGATTCAGCCCGCTGCCGGTCTGCAATGCCAGCAGGGTGAAGTAGGCCTGAGCATCGCTCATTTTTGGGAAAATTTCCCGAGCGCGTTGTGTGTTGATGCAAATATAATCAAAGCTGGGGTCTTCCCAGCGCGCGACGCGCAAGTTTACGAATTACAGGGCGGTGAGCAAAAACGGCACGAAATACAGTTTGGAATTCATAAAGAATCCGTACTGCCCGAATTGAAGCATCAGCGTTTGCCCGTGCAGGTAATTGTTTCGCCCGATTTGGTTGAGGCCTCTGGAGCGCTTAGTTTTTTTGCGCCCAGCGATCAGGATGCCACCGATTATCGATCTTATGTGGATTCACTGATTGTAGGCGCAAACTCATTTTTCGCAAAAGCGGAGCAATGGGATGAGTTTGGATGGCGTAACTTCGGAGAGGCAATCGCCGACCATGAAGCGGTGCGTGAGAAAAATCCCGCGTCTTTTGTGTCTCACTATAACAATCAATATGACTTGCTCCACGCAGCGTATATGCATTTCTTGAAGAGCGGAACTGCGGCTTGGCGTGAATTGGCTGATCAGAACGCAAAACATATTATAGATATTGACATTTATCACACCAAAGAAGACCGCTGGGCCTACAACGGCGGTATGTTTTGGCACACAGATCACTACGTACCCGCAGTGACAGCAACTCACCGCACTTACTCAGCGGCGAACGGTGAGAAAAATTCATCCTACGGGGGCGGGCCAAGTAACGAACATTGTTATACCAGCGGTTTATTGCTGCATTATTTCTTAACGGGAGATCTTGAGGCAAAGCATAGCGTATTGGAGTTGGCTGACTGGGTTTGTGCTATGGATGATGGAGCGAAAACAGGCCTTGCTTTATTTGATCCAAGGCCGACAGGGCTGGCCAGTAAGACGCTCGACAACGACTACCACGGCCCCGGGCGAGGGGCAGGCAATGCAATTAATGCCTTGTTAGACGCGTATACGCTGTCAGGCCAATACGCTTATTTAACCAAGGCTGAGAGTTTGATCCGGCGATGTATTCACCCGCATGATGATATTGGTGCAATTGGCTTGCATGACGTAGAGCATCGTTGGTCCTATCTGGTGTTTCTGCAGGTCTTGGGTAAGTATTTGGAGCACAAGATCTGCTGGTCTGAGTACGACTATATGTTCTCCTACGCGCGGGCATCTTTGCTGCACTATGCGAGCTGGATGTTTGACAATGAAATGCCTTACAAGGATGTGTTAGATAAAGTTGAGTTGCCGACAGAGACATGGCCGGCGCAAGACATTCGCAAAGCACAGATTTTTGGCCTGGCGGCGCAGCACGCGCAGGGGATCGAATTGCAGCAGTGCTTTTGTGATCGGGCGCGTTATTATTTTGCGCGATGTATTGGCGATCTCAATGAATTCGAAACTGCTTATCTGACGCGTCCTCAGGTTCTGTTGGCAAATTACGGATATTCGCATGCTGCATTGACTAACGCCGTTCCAGCTCCGCCTTGCTACCCAATAACCCACAGAGATTTTGGTGCCCCAAGTGAATTCCAGTGGCAGCGAAAAGGGCTTTTCCAATTCTTAACGTCACGATTCAGGCAGATCTTTGCTGAATTTTGGAAGTTGAGATAACGGGTATGGCTAAGCAGGTGATAGGTTATGTCGTGACGGCGCTCAACCCGGGGGGAACGGAGCGCTTGGTTGTAGAGATGGCTAAATATTTTAATGGCCAAACCGATTGTCGTGTTTTTGTTGTTTGTTTGGATGAGCCTGGCGCATGGGCTGCAGATTTGCGTATTCATGGCATTTCGGTTGACTGTTTATGGCGGCAACCTGGTTATGACATTGCGATAAGCCAAAGATTGAAAACGCTGTTAAAAAATAAACGCTGTACGCTGTTGCATGCCCATCAATATTCACCATGGTTTTACGCCGCAATCGCTTGCTGGATGTTACCTAAAGTCAAGCTTGTGTTTGAAGAGCACGGGCGCTTTTATCCGGAGGTCAAAAAGCCCCTCAGAAAAATGTTCAATCGGTGTCTGATACAAACACGCACGCAACAGGTTGTTGCAGTTTCTCAAGACATTAAACGACGGTTGGTTCGATATGAGGGCGTGGCAGAGAGAAAAACCATTGTCATACCGAACGGGTGTCATGCAGTGGAGGCCATAACGCACCTCGAGTTGGACGTGAAGAAGCAAGAAATTAACGCTCCGAAAGATGCCTTTGTATTTGGCTCCGTAGGTCGTTTGGATAGCATTAAGAACTATTCGCTATTGATTAAAGCGGTTGCTGCGCTAAAAGCGAAGGGGTTAAACGTGATGGGTGTGATTGCTGGGGACGGTCCCGAAGGCCCATCCCTTAGAGCTCAAATCGCTGCGGCTCATCTTGAAGACAGCTTTATCTTGCTTGGTCATCGTGGTGATGCGACGAAGCTAATGCAGTGTTTTGACGCTTTTGTATTGCCCAGTTTTAGTGAAGGTACTTCAATGGCATTGCTTGAGGCTATGTCCTGTGGGTTGCCAATTATTGCAACGAAGGTGGGTGGTAACCCTGAGGTGGTAGAAAATGAAGCCACCGGATGGCTTGTTGCGTCAGATAATGTTGACGAGCTCGTGAGTGCCATGGCAGATGCATATGGCGATGCTGGCAAATACAGCCGCTTGAGTCAGGCGGCAAGACGTCGATTTTTAAACCACTTTACATTCGACAAAATGGTGTCGTCATATCACGCACTTTACGTCAAGCTGGGGGAGCGGTTGTGAACATGCCGAAGCTCATTAAGGTTCTGGTCATGAGTATCGCGGTTGTCCTAGTGTCACCCTTGCTTGTCCTAGCGTGTTTGGAGCGACTAACTTCCAGCGAGCGGCTTTTTGTCAGTATGAGTCAAGCGTTGTCGATGATTCCCAATTTGCCTGGACAATATTTGCGCGCCGCTTTTTACGCGTTGATCCTACCGAATTTTTCATGGGAATCTCATGTGGGTTTTGGTTCGGTTTTTAGCCATCGTGATGTCGCGTTGGGTAAACATGTTTCATTAGGTAATTACTGTGTCATAGGTCATGTGGCAATAGGTCCCTCGGCGATGATCGGGAGCCGGGTAAGTATACCCAGCGGCAAGCGCCAGCATTTCAATGATGGAGGTGAATTGTCAATTGATAGCAACCATTACGATCGTATTCAAATTGGTGGTGGGTGTTGGATAGGTGAGGGCGCTATTGTCATGGCTGATGTAGGGGAGGGCGCTATTATTTCAGCGGGAGCTGTGGTTGTAACGCCGATACCCAAAGGCGCGGTCGCTGGCGGTAACCCGGCTAAAATTTTGAAATACTTGGAGTGATCGCATGTGTGGTATCGCAGGGATTATTGATCTAAACGGTCTTGGTCCAGCAGACACCGCAAACGTTCGCGGTATGTCTGATTTATTGTTTCATCGCGGTCCTGATGAAGCGGGCTATTGGCAAGATGAGCATGCCGCTTTAGGCCATCGACGACTTTCGATCATTGATTTGGCGGGCGGGCAGCAGCCCATGCTGACGCCAGAGCGGGATATTGCGGTTGTCTTTAATGGTGAAATTTACAACTATCGCGATGTAAGAGCGGCGCTGCAAAAATACGGCCATACATTTAAATCCACATCAGATACCGAATGTCTTCTGCATGGTTATCGCCAATGGGGTGACCAATTGGTCGAGCACCTCAATGGTATGTTTGCATTTGTTATTTGGGATGTTAAAAAGCGTCGCGCTTTGATGGCAAGAGATCGGGTTGGCAAGAAACCACTATTTTACCATCACCTTGGTGGTCGGTTGAGCTTTGCTTCTGAGTTGAGCGCCCTGCGGCATTTATCCACTACCCCGTCGCAACTGAACCACGAAGCGATGGAATGTTATTTCACTTTGGGCTACGTGCCTGCGCCAATGTCCATTATAGAGGGGGTTCACAAAGTGTCCCCTGCTCAAACCATAAGCTTTGCAGCGGGAGCGCTTGGTTCGAATAAATATTGGCACATGCAGCCAAAAAACGTCGCCTATAAGAATTTGGATGAAGCGGGAGAGGTTTTTGAGCCGCTGTTTAGCGATGCGGTCAAGATCAGAATGGAGAGTGAGGTGCCTTTAGGGGCATTTCTGTCCGGCGGGATTGATTCTTCTTTGGTTGTGTCAGCTATGGCGGCCCAATCGGACCGTGTGATTACCAATACCATTGGTGTGGATGATAAAGAATTTGATGAGTCCTCAGCTGCGGCGCTGACGGCGAAGCACTTTGGTACGGATCATCACCTAACGAGGGTTAAACCGGATGCACTTGATGTGCTAAATAAAGTGGTCGCTCATTTAGATGAGCCATTAGCGGACCCTAGTGTGGTCCCTACTTGGTATGTATGTGAGATGGCACGCAAGCAAGTCACCGTTGCGTTGTCTGGCGATGGCGGAGATGAGCCTTTTGGCGGATACGATTTTCGCTATATGCCCCACCTACTGGAGTCGCGCATTAGATCCAAGCTGCCGCCACTTATGCGCAGCTTGATGTTTGGTGTGCCCGCAAGCGTCTGGCCGAGCTCACCTCGTTTACCTAAACCGTTGCGGTTGAAATCTTTTTTGTCCAATTTGTCCTCGAGCGATTTGGGCGCTTTTCATCAGGATTTGTCCTGGCTCAAAGCGCGAGAGAGAAAAACGTTGTTCAATCCGTCCTTTATTGCAAGTCTCAACGGGTTTACCTCGTTAGAAAAAGTTGCACAAGTCTATAGGCATCAGGACAACTCGTTGGATGCTCTGACTAAGGCGCAGCTTGCAGACATACAGCTTTATATGACCGACGATGTGCTTGTGAAAGTTGATCGCATGAGCATGGGCAACTCACTCGAGGTGCGTGCGCCTTTGCTTGATTACCGGTTGATTGAGTTTGCGCAGACGCTACCGGCGCACTTTAAGCTGAACAAATTTAAAAGCAAAATTCTTTTACGCCATGTGGCTAAAAATAGGGTGCCTAAGGAAATCGTGAATGCGCCCAAGCGCGGCTTTACGATACCGACTGCCCAATGGTTGCGACATGAATTGAAAGAGCTTTTTGAGTTGACCGTGCTCAATCCAAATTCCCCTATTTTAGAATATATGGACAGTGTTCAATTAAAATTGATTTGGCGGCAACACCAAAACAATGAACGCGATCACCATATGCTGTTGTGGGGTCTGCTAATATTCGTGTTGTGGACAGAAAAAAAGTAGCGTAACGCAAAGGTTTGTGTTTTATGCAATCGCAAAGGATTTGCGCGACGGTCGATCAGAAAATGTCCTATGTTACTGATTAACGTATAGAGTTCTCGTTTTATGCTGTCCACAGTTCTATTTCTATCGACGTATCTGTCAGGTGTGATTGCCTCTCTGACGCGTCACCCATGGATTGCTTTTCCGCTTTACCAAGTGGTTTACCTAGTTTATCCCACTGATCGTTGGTGGTCCGAGAACGTCCCTGATTTTAGATATTCATATTTTACGGTGCTGCTGATGGCGTTTGCCGTGATCCGCACGTGGACCCACAATCGGTCGAACACCCTATATAACAACGTACCTCTGATATTGACTTACCTGTTGTGTGGTCTTTATTGGATGGTAGGTTTTTGGGCGATTGCTCCAGAGCTTAATTATGAATATTCGATGTATTTTTTAAAGTTGGTGATCATCATATCGTTGGCCTATAAGTTGATCGATAGCGAAAGTAGGCTGCGTTTTGTGCTGCAGACGTACATCGCGGGCGCCGCTTATTTCGGTTTTTACGTATACGGTTTGGGTCGCAACAGCGGGGTTCGTGTAGAGGGTATTGGTACGGTTGATTCTCCCGAGGCCAATGGCGTGGCCCTTGCACTAGCACCTGTGCTTAGTTTGATTTTTTATTATGTGTGGGTAACAAAAAATTGGGGCTACAAAGTTCTTTACCTAGGCGCTGCCGCGCTTGTCGTCAACGCGCTTGTGTTGATTAATAGTCGAGCCTCATTTCTGGCCGTTGGTGTCAGTATGATGTACTTGGTCTTTTGCTTCTATTTTTCTAAATTAAGGCGAGCCGGTCAGCGCGGGGCGATCAGTGTGATGGTAATTATGGGGGTTTTGGGCCTGGCTGTGATTGCCGATGATTATGCGATTGAGCGGTTTAACACTATTTTCTTTGTTGGGCAGCAAGAAAGTACGGGGATCGAAACTGGAGAAGGTCGCTTGGCGTATTGGCAAGCTGCCGTTGAAATGGCGGCGGACTATCCACTTGGTTTGGGTTACCAAGGCTACAACATGGTGCACGCGGATTATTTTTATGTTCATCAAAATACATCGCAATATAAGAGTGTACATTCGAGTTGGCTGCAGGCGCTGACAGAAGTGGGCTACCCCGGATTTTTTATTCTTTGCCTTTTGGTGCTGTGCTGTTTCATATATTTACGCAGAACTAAAGCGCAGTTAATGAATACAGCAGCCGCCGAAGCGTATTTTTTGGTGGTTGCGATCGAGGGTGCTTTCATCACCTTTTTAATAGGTATGTCGTTTATGAACCGCTTCACCGCTGAGATTCTATATTGGCTTGTTTTATTCATTGCTTGCGCGCACAACATTTATTTTAAAAAAGCGCTGGCTGATCAAGCACCGGAACCCCTACCGAGCCTTAGTCTTGACCCAATTGGACGCAGGCTACCTTTATCCCAATGAGTGGGCCGCGAGCGCAAGACGCCAAAGACGTTGTTATTTCTTTTGACGCACCACCAGCACTAGGCGGCGCTCATACGTGGCTTTACGAGGTTTATCGTCGTTGGTCGCGCCCGGTATTGTTTGTGACGCGCCGGGCTAAACATGAGGATGTTGAGACACTGCGTCAATTTGACGCACAAAAACATCAATCGGTGCGTTTCAGGCGCTCGCTGGCACCAATAACCCATTTTTCACTCACCAGTGGCGCTACTTGGCGGGTGTTACGCCAACATTTTTTTGAACTTCGGCGGCTAATCGGCGGCGATCCGGTCAGATTCCATTGTGTTCGTCCCTTTTACGAAGGGATCATACCCGCGATCCTGCGGCGGCTTCACCCCTCTAAAGCTAAATTGATTGTCTACGTACATGGCGAGGAATTGAACGTTGCAAGTACAAGTGGCCTTTTAAAAGCAATTACCTTATTTGTTCTAAAGAGCGCGGATCTTGTCATTGTAAATAGCCAAAATACGGCTTCGATGGTCGATCAGACAGTCAAGCTTAAAAACATGAGCGTAATCCATCCGGGAGTGAAGGTTACAGACTATCATTTTGATGCACGAATATGTGCTGAAAAAAGGCAGGCTCTGGGCGTGTCTAAAGAGACCGTGCTGGTTTTTTCAGTCGCGCGTATGGAGCAAAGAAAAAATCATGCCGGGGTCATAAGAGCCGTTGCCAGAGCGCTAGGGGAGGGGTTGCCCATTATGCTGGTTATGGCAAGCGAAGGTCCTGAGTATCAGGCTTTGGTGGATTTAACCCAGGAGTTGAAACTCGAAGAGCATGTTAGGTTTTTGGGCCGGATTGATGAGAGCGAAAAAAAGTTGTTATTTGCAAGCGCCGATATTCACATGATGCCCTCTATCCAATCAGGCCCGATGATCGAGGGTTTTGGAATTGTATTCCTTGAGGCGGCGGCTGCGTGCACCGCATCGATAGCCGGTAATAGCGGCGGTCAATCAGAAGCCGTGCGGCATCAAACAACGGGCTTTGTGGTCGACGGTGAAAATCAGGACGAGCTCTATCAGGCATTACGTGACCTGTGTACCGACGTGAGCCTTCGCGAAAAGATGGCCAAAGCCAGTCTTGCGTTTGCGTCCCAGCATGATTGGCAAAACGTGGTTGAGCGAACTGATTCGGCACTTCAATCGACGCGTTAACCGGATTCTGCTGTGGGCAGATTGGTGCGGTATGTTAGCGGAAACCTGCGGGAGTGCAGAGCAACCGTCGCAGTAGGCGCAGGTTTGCCAAACCGATTCGCGGGCCAGCCAATTTTGCGCATAATATATATTATGTTAAATAAAATATTTATCTGTTTTGTTTTCTGCCCTGTTTTGTGCACTCAGACAGATTAACGGTGCTCTACTTG
>DGQF01000050.1:3639-4810 GCA_002389675.1 Gammaproteobacteria bacterium UBA4421 | reverse complement strand
CCCAAAATAGTTGTGAACGCAAAAACAACCAAACCCAAGGTCACAATAATTGCGCCGCCGGGCAAAGATTGATCAAACGCCGCTGAGGACAACGCGGCTCCAGACTCACCCGTGGTCCAAAGGCCCGATATAATAATTACCAGCGCGGTGATCGTGCAGATCAATAGCGTATCAATAAACGTGCCCAACATCGCCACGGAACCCTGGCGGACAGGATCAGTCGTGCGTGCACAAGCATGCGCAATCGGCGCAGAGCCCAACCCCGCTTCGTTAGAAAAAATCCCCCTTGCAATACCAAACTGTATCGCCGCGGCGACCGCCGCACCCGCGAAACCGCCTGTCGCAGCCGTGCCGGTGAAGGCGGTTTCTATAATCAACCATAGCGCGCCAGGCACCGCAGATGCATTCATTAATAAAATGCACAGGCCGCCGCCCAGATAAGCGATCGCCATAAATGGCACCATGCCGCCCGCCACTTGTGCGATGCGCTTAATTCCGCCAATTAAAACCACTGCAACCAGCGCAGCCATGATCAAACCAACCCAGAGGGGAGAAAGGCCAAAATTACTATGTAGCACCGCAGAGACAGAATTGGCCTGCACCATATTGCCAATACCAAAGCCCGCAATCGCACCAAAAACAGCAAACGTCGTGCCCAGCCAAGCCCATTTAGATCCCAATCCGTTTTTAATGTAATACATGGGGCCGCCAACGTATTGGCCTGCCTCGTCTGTTTCGCGGTACTTAACAGCTAAAACCGCTTCCGCGTATTTAGTCGCCATGCCAACCAAAGCGGTACACCACATCCAAAAGATCGCTCCCGGACCACCTAACGCAATCGCAGTAGCAACGCCGGCGATATTGCCGGTTCCAACCGTAGCGGAGAGCGAGGTCATCAACGCGTTGAAAGGCGTAATATCCCCTGCATCTTTCGATTGCCGGCCTACCCACAACATCCGAAAGCCATAACCCAGTCGCCGCAGGGGCATAAAAACAAGCCCAAACATGAGAAATAAGCCGGTGCCCAGAATGAGCACGAGCATGGGTATACCCCACACCAAACCGTTCAGATCAGCGACTAACGTTCTGACAAGTTCCATTGTCTACTCCTTAACTTGTATCTTGAGGATTCATCGCAGCCAACCTCACCCGATGGCAACGACTGGATCTA
>DGQF01000050.1:594-3584 GCA_002389675.1 Gammaproteobacteria bacterium UBA4421 | reverse complement strand
GTAACGATAAGGCGGGCCAGCTTTGAGCATATCTTGATTGTATGATTTGATAATCGACACCACTCGTGTTCGCAAGGCCGAACCCATCGCTATCTGATCCCAGAATTTTTCAGCCGCCTGCTCGACTTGCACCCACTGCTCATCTGGAATGCGGGTTAGTTGCAGTTTATCCCCTTGCACTCTTAGTTTCGCTTCTCCCCCCCAGTACCACCATTGACGGTAATAATGCGACTGGTCGCAGCATACCCGGAACAACCTCTGCAGATCCGCGGGCAACGCTTGCCAACGAGCCATATTGACGAAAAAAGAACCTGCCCATGCGCCAGAGATATTATTGGTTAAAAAGTAACTGGTTACATCCGCCCAACCTACCGTGTAGTCCTCAGTGATGCCTGACCAAGCGACACCATCAAGCTCCCCGGTCTGCAACGCAGTCTGAATATCCTCCCACGGCAAGGTTACCGGCACCACACCAAATTGGGTTAAGAAGCGCCCTGCCGTAGGAAATGTAAAAATACGCTTACCGCGCAAATCATCCAGCGAACGGATCGGCTTTTTAGTCGCAAAATGACACGGATCCCACGCACCGGCACTGATATGCTGGACGCCTAATTTTGCATATTCTTCACCCCATATTTCCTGCAGTCCGTATTGATTAAACAGGACCGGCACGTCCAGCGAATAACGCGACGCAAAAGGGAAATAACCCCCAAATACCGACAACTCAGTCGGCGCGGACATCGAATCATCATCTGATTGAACCGCATCTATCGTACCGCGCTGTAACGCCCTGAATAATTCACCCGTCGGAACCAGTTGATCCGCGCTATATAGATCAATCTGCATCCGCTCGCCGGCAATTTCATTAAACGCATCAATGGCGGGTTTGATCACATGCGCGGCAAGCGCTGACCCCGCATAAGTTTGCAGCCGCCAGCGTATTTTAGCTTTGGCAAGTGTGGGTGCTGATAGTGCAGCTGTGGTCAACGCCCCGGCTTTAATGAGCGAGCGGCGGCTTGTCTTTTGCATCGGCGTCAATCCTTATTGAGTTTTCAACCCTAGTATATTTTTCCGGGTAACCAAAGCGCCAATTGCGGGAAAAAGATCACCAACACAAGGGTCAGCAACATCACCAAGGCAAACGGCCAAATCGAGCGATAAATATCGCTCAGTGAAATCTCCGCAGGCGCCATTGCGCGCATCAGAAATAAGTTATATCCGAATGGTGGGGTAATGTAAGCAATTTGCGTTGTGATGGTGTACAGCACACCATACCAAACCAGATCAAATCCCAAATAATCAACCAGCGGGATATAGAGCGGCGCAACAATCACCAACATCGCCGTATCGTCTAAAAAAGTGCCCATCACCAAAAAACTTAACTGCATGAGAATCAGAATGGTCAACGGACTCAGCGCCAAATCCTGCACAAAAAAAGTAGACAGCGCCTTTGCAGCGCCTAAACCATCAAAAACAGCGCCAAAACCGATCGCTGCCAAAATAATCCACATAAACATACACGTAATTATCAGTGTTTTTTTAAGCACCGCATCGAGAACTGCTCTCGACAAACGCCCGGTTGTTGCGGCCGCCAGCAGCGAGGCCATCGCGCCGACCGCAGCGCTTTCAACCAACGACGTCCAGCCGTTGAGAAAAGGCACAATCATGACCGTAAAAATCACAAGCGGGACCAACCCCGCTCGAATCATACGCCTGCGCTGTGCAGCTGTTGTTGGTGATACCTGTGTGGCCGGTCCAAGCTTTGGATTAACGTAGCAGCGCACCGCAATTAATCCAATAAACAGCGCCGCCATGAGTAAACCGGGAAGTACACCGGCAAGCCACAATTGCCCAACGGGCTGGCGTGCGATCATGGCATACAGCACCAAAACCACAGACGGCGGCACCAAAATGCCCAATGAGGATCCAGCTTGAACCACACCCGTTACAAAGGTTTTGTCATAGCCGCGACGCAGCAATTCAGGCAGCGCTATAGATGCACCGATCGCCATGCCGGCGACGCTCAGACCGTTCATCACGGAAATCAGGACCATCAATCCGATGGTGCCTATGGCCAAACCACCCGGCACACCGCCAAAGGCCACGTGGAAAATTTGGTACAGATCTTCCGCTAAACCACTTTCGGAAAGCGTATATCCCATCAACACAAACATCGGCAACGTCAGCAGCGGATACCATTTCATTATTTTCATCGCCGCGGCAAAAGGAATATCGGTACCACCCGTGCCGTATAGCAACACCGCCGCGAGCGCAGCAACAAACCCAATCGCGGCAAATACACGCTGACCGGTCAACAGCATTAACATCATGCCGCCAAACATCATAAGCGCGATAAACTCGTAGCTCATGCGACAGGCCGAGGCAACAACAACAATAGATCCCTAGCCAGCCAAGCCAGGCTCTGTATCAGCATTAAACCCAGCCCCGCTATAATCAACATCTTCACGGGCCACAAATAGGGGCGCCATGCAGAGGCGCTGCGCTCTTGGTACTGCAGCGCATACTCCAGGCTGTCTAGACCCCCGTAAAACATGACCCCGAGATAAAACAATAAACAAAAACTGGTCAATGCATCAAAGCACGCTTTGCGGCGAACGCTCCAACGGTGGTAGAGCAGATCCATACGTACGTGCCCATCTTGTTGCATGACATAGGCACCGCCTAAAAAATAATATCCCACCAATGCAAACTGCGCGCCCTCCAGGGTCCACAACGACGGCGTTGCGAAGATACGCGCCGCAACCGACCAAAGCAGAATGAACATGATCAGAAATACCCCGTAAACCACGGCTGCGCCGATGCGATGATTCAATGCAGCCGCAAAATCGATATAACGCTGTAAACAAAGCCTGATCACTCGCTCAGCCCACTCCTGAATTCACATTTCTTCAACCTAACCGCTGGTGTCACGCAGACCGTGCATCACTATTGAGCCTTTGCATCCGCACCTAGCGGAATTGGACCGCTAC
>DGQF01000050.1:0-534 GCA_002389675.1 Gammaproteobacteria bacterium UBA4421 | reverse complement strand
ACCGGCGCTTGGTGGACGTGCGTACCCTGCTGTATTGTCTGCAAAATAAAATGCGCCACGCTGGCCCGGGAAACAATGCCATTACGCCACACCGAAGGCGCAACCAACACTTGATGCGCCTCATTGCACCGGCCGTTGGTGAGGATACCCGGCCTGACGATGGTCCACTGCAGAGCGCTGGATTGGACGTGTTGCTCTTGCAGGTTTTTATCCGCGTAAGCGCGCCCAAACACCCAGTTAAATCCAATGCGCTGCAGCGGATGAATCGCAGCCAGTGAATCACCCGCACCAAATCCTGTGACCACCACCAGACGCTCGACGCCCTCGTTTTGCATGGCGTCAATCACTATACGAGTGCCTGCCGAAAATACGGAAATCGGGCCGGTCAACATGCGCAGATCCAGCGGCACTCCCAGCGATAGCACAACAGCATCCATACCCCTGACGGCCGCCCGCACATCACCCGAATCGGTCACATCGCCGCGGAGATACTGAACACCATTGTTGACCCCCTGTATCGTATTGCGCGAAAAC
>DGQF01000043.1 GCA_002389675.1 Gammaproteobacteria bacterium UBA4421 | reverse complement strand
GCCTGTGCAGTTGAAGTAATCGTGTCCGCTTCAGATTTCACGCGTGTGTCGTCCACCATTGCTTGCTGCGCTGCACGGATCAGAGCGAGGGATTTGGCTCGTTCAGCAGCGGCAGTTTCGACAATGGTGCGCACACGCTCTTCGGCTTCTGCCTCCTCACCCTTTGCTGCAATAGCGTCGGCTTCGGCCTTAGCTTCTTCACCACGCTTTTCCGCCATCGTGATGGAGTTCTCTGATTGCTTGAGGGAAGATTTTAGCTCTGATTCAAGCGCTTGCCGACGCAATTCAGTGTCACGCGCAATCTCTGACGAACGGACTTCACGCTCGCGATCAATGCGTGCGGCCTCGCGGCGTCTCTCCGAGACTGATTGTTCCTCTGCTGTTTCTGCAGCAGAGCGAGAGCGTGCTATTTCGATCTCACGCTGCTGGGTGATCATTGCTTCTTCTTCCTCACGTGTGATCGTCAGCTTGCGCTTTGTCGCATCAAGCTGGCTTTGACGCACAGACACATCGGCGTCTGCCTCGATGACAGCACGTTCTTTTTTGTTCACGGCGATGATTTCGGCCAACCGCCGCATCCCCAGCGCGTTGAAAGCGTTATTTTCGTCTAACGTATGAAACGGCGTCTGGTCGATCCGCGTAAGCGACATGGATTCCAGCATTAGACCGCTTTGTGCCAGGGTGTTGCTTAGAATATCGCTGACTTCCTTGACATAAGCGGCCCGATTGTCCTGCAATTCGTCCATAGTATAGCGCGCCGCGACCGACAGCATAGCGTCGACCAGCTTACCTTCAAGGATTTCCTCCAGATCGGCCGCGCGAAATGATTTACCGGCGAGGGCCTGGGCGGCCGTGGCCACACCTTCGGTACTGTCCCGCACCCGAACATAGAATTCAGCGGCCACATCAACCCTCAGTCGATTTTTTGTGATCATCGATTTCGAGCCTGCGCGTTCAATGTCAAGCTTTGAGGTGCGCATGTTTACTTCAGCGACCTTGTGCAGAAAGGGCAAGGCAAGACAGCCTCCATCTAGCACAACTTTCTGTCCACCCTGGCCGGTACGGACAACGCTAATTTCCCGCGATGCCTTACGGTAATACCGGTTTAGAAAAAGAACCGAAATTACTGCCGTAATAACAAGCAAAACACCAACGATAAACCAAGTCATGTAAATGCCTCTTAATTAATTTTTATCTCCTACGCCCCGAAAGAACAGAGTTGGGTCCGGCACGCCGCGCAGCTTGTTCTTAGACTCATAATGAGTAGAAGGGTCGGAAAAATTTCTGTCAAGCTTTTATTTATATATTCAATTGTTGTGCCAATGGTTGAAGATGTCAGCACCTGTTTTTTCTGCGTTACTAGGTTTTGTGCGCATATCTCTTTCGCCTAAAACAGCCTAAATTACTTGTAATAAATTAAATTTGTAGATACCCGACCAGATTGTTTAAGCAGCATTTCACTTTGAGCCGGAGTGGCGCGAAAACGCATAACGCAGTTTGTTGAACTTATTGGAACACTCGGACCGGACACAAAATCTGATGCCCCGGCGAGGTTTATATCAATTGCGGCTTTCATTTTTACAGCTTTCTTCGCCCAATGGGCAGGGGGGTGGCAAAAAGACAGCCCCTTACTGGATGCAACAGGCTTGGTATGTCAGCGTCAGGAATGATGCGATAGCGTTTGACGCGCAACGTTGGATCCGGCACCAGGATCGCGGACCATATAACCTCGATATATATAGGGATGGACAGGATAGGAGAAAATTTCTTCTGCTATCCCTTCTTCGGCAACAACTCCCCGATACATCACTGCGGCACGGCCCAAAGTATGACGGACGACCAACAGGTCATATGCAGTGAACAAATAGCTCAGGCTTAACTCGTTTTGCAACTGCATGAGTGGGTTGAGAATCTAGCTTTGGGTTGACACATCAACTGCGCTTACACGCTCATCACAAAACATCAGCTTCCGGTTGAGCGTGCGCGGGCGCTGTCTACCTGACTGTGCCCTCAGGCGATGGGCATGTTGGTCTGGGTTAAGGCCGGCAAGCACAACCAGTTCATTTACGCGAACCGCAACTCTTTGACCAGCAGATCCAGCGCCATGCGGTTTGCGTGCTGGAGGTGGCCTTTAGCCTGCGAGCTATTTGAACAAAGGATAAATATGTTTAGCTCCGCGAGCAATAGGCCAAATCGCGTCATGCCAGACATGTTTTGATTGGGTTTTGGAACGCGGAACACAGTATGTTTATCAGTACAAAATGCGATAGGACTACCATTTTTGAGTTGGTATTTTTCTAAATAAATACAGTTTTTTAATGTGCTCTCAGATTATAGAGAACAATGTGCTTCGGTCATCAATAATCGTCTTATCATCTAAACGGGTCATGGATTTTTAAATTGTTAGGCACACCGATTAAACGCCTAATTCCGTCCCAGCCGCTTGTCTTCTTTAATCAAGTCTAAGTCTCGCTCTAATGCGGGGCCATAGCCACCGCCGCCGGGTGTTTTCACCCGGACGCGGTCGCCTGCTTGCAGCGGGATATCTTGTTCCTTGGACAAGTGTTCGGGAATGTATTTGACGCCCTCGCGCCAAACCTCGACCTCGTTTACGGCGCCGTCTGCGCCCCCCAGCGCCCCTTGCGGGCCGAAGCGGCCGTGATCCATAACAAAACTTGCACGGGCGTTACCACGTCGCAGTTCGACCTCATAATCCAGCCCTAGGCCGCCGCGATGCTGTCCTGCACCACCTGATCCTTCGCGCAGAGCGTAGCGGTGGTATAGGACCGGGAAATTCTGTTCCATGATCTCTACGGGCGGTGCCTTGGATATGCCGATGGTCGAACATCCGTTGGACAGCCCGTCGTGATCTATGTTGCCACCGTACCCCCCCCCTGACAGTTGATACATCACAAAATCACGCCCCGTTTCAGGATCAAACCCACCCAGTGCAAAATTTCCGCTTGTACCTGCTGGTGCGGCGGTTACGCGGTGCGGGAGCGCTTCTACAAGGGCTGCAAAAACGGCCTCTGCAATGCGTTGACTGACTTCTGCGGCGCACCCTGATACGGGACGCGGGTATTCTGCATCCAAGAATGTGCCCTTAGGCTGCAAGATCTCCAAGGGTGTGAACGCGCCAGCACTGATTGGCACCTCTGGAAATATGTGTCGCATCGCGAGGTAAACGGACGAAAGCGTCGTGGCCAGAACTGAGTTCATCGGCCCCATGCAAGGCGGACTACTTTCGGAGAAGTCGAATTGCAAGTGGCCCCTTGTTTTCTTGATCTTCAAATTAATTTCCAGAGGTTCATTCACTACGCCGTCACTGTCGATCCAAGCAGTCGAGCTATAGTTTCCATCGGGAATTTCTTCGATAAACGCTTGCATCTGTGTGTCTGAACGAACCCTCAATTCTGCAATGGCCGCTTTTACAACGTCGTCCCCGTATCTGTCCAGCAGAGCATTCAACCGAT
>DGQF01000053.1:20044-64396 GCA_002389675.1 Gammaproteobacteria bacterium UBA4421 | reverse complement strand
TATTCTTTGATAACTGGTACTTTGCCGTAGCCCCTTAGCGCCTGGCGATTGGCTGCTGTTTGCGAGGATGTTTCGCGGCCTCTAGCTATTGTGGATTCAAGCCGGCCGTTATTGGCCGGCTTTTCTTTTAAAACCTTTTTGCGTAGGGTTGCCATACGGGAGCGAGCGTAGTCATGTGTGAATTCTTATTCTTGTTGTTTGCTTAATGGGATTGCGAAAGTCTCAATCTACCGTTTTTGACGTTGCTGCTCAGGCTGGCGTATCCATCAAGACGGTTTCCCGAGTGGTTAATAACGAACCGAATGTAAGGACCGCCACCCGCGACAAAGTGCTTTCAGCAATCAACGAGCTGGGATACGAACCGAATGCTGCGGCAAGAGGTCTTTCCGGAAAACGCTCATATGCTTTGGGCCTCATCTATGAAAACCCGCGTGAATTCAGTTATGTCGGGGCGGTGTTAAAGAGCGCGCTGAGTGCATGCGAGGAATTGGGTTATTCACTGTTATTACGCCCTGTTACTCTGCCTGGGCAGGACCTGGTCCCGGAGGTGCGCAAGTTCGTTCTGCAGACTCGTGTTGATGCAATCATGCTTACCGCCCCAGTTGTAGACAACCCGGAGGTCAGACAAGCGCTTGATGAGTTGCAGGTGCCCACAGCATTTATCGGGCCGAGCCTCCGTACCGCCTCAGGCGTAAACGTATTCTGTGACGACCGGCAGGCGAGCTATGACATGACTGCGCATTTAATCGCTTTGGGCCACCGGCGAATCGCATTTGTTAAGGGGCACCCAGACCACAGCGTGTCGTTAAAACGATTGATGGGATACCAGCAAGCTTTGACTGACGCCGGATTACCCTTGCGTGCCGATTGGGTTACCCAAGGCTATTTCAGCTTTGAATCCGGGGTTACCGCCGCTGCGTCGCTCCTAGAGAAGACCGATCGCCCGACCGTGATTATTGCCAGCAACGACGATATGGCCGCCGGTGTGATATTTGAGGCGCGCGAGCGTGGCTTGAACGTTCCTGCAGACCTATCGGTCACAGGGTTCGACGACACGCCTCTCGCGTCGCATACATGGCCGCCACTAACGACGATTAGACAGCCCATTGAGGCCATGACCGAACACGCAACGCGCAGTCTGATTGCCCGCCTGCAGCGCCCAGACCAAAAGGCGTCGAGCCTGCATTTTGATTGCAAGGTGATTATTCGAGGATCGTCAGGCCCGCCGCTTTAGCCTTCGCCTTTGGTATCGCCAAGGGCATTTTATTTTTGATCAGAGGTATATGTATGAGATCTACTGGATTTATATGGTTAGCGTTTGCCCTTTTAGGGGCGAGCGGATGCGGTGGTGGAGGTTCAAGCTCTGATTCTCCCCCCGTGCCCGTAGATACTACAGCACCTTCGATTACGCTCAATGGCGCCGCTGACATCGCGCATGAGCAAGGAACGGACTTCGTGGATCCGGGAGCCCAAGCTAATGACGATGGGGTTTTGTCAGACGTTTTCAGCACCGATGAAGTGGGCGCTGACGCTGGAACGTATACGCTGGACTATTCGGCGTCCGACTCAGCAGGTAACGTAGCGCGTGTCTCGCGCACAGTGATAGTTAGCGATACGACGCCACCGGTGATCACCCTCAATGGTCCATCGGCGTTGACCATTATCGAGGGTGACGCATTCGTTGATGCCGGAGCTACGGCGTTGGACCGCGTTGACGGTGAGGTTGCCGTTGTAGTGACCGGTGCCGTTGCTGAGTCGCCCGGCGTATACGAGTTAACCTACACCGCGACCGATGCCGCGCTCAATTCCGCCTCGGTTGGACGTAATGTTGAGGTTCAGGCGGCTGGCGATGAGGAGCGGGAGTTGAGTGTCCTTTTCGGCGGTATTATTGGTCCCGACTGGGACATTGGCCTGAGTGCTTTTGATGAGGCCATCGATTTTGCCGATTGTGTTAACGACAATGGCGCGGCGTGCCCAAGCATCAGTTGGGAATTCATCACGGATTCGGTCCGTGGCGACGTGCTGCAGATTACCCATGGCTCGTCTGGCGAGCTTGCGGGTGTGTTTATCGCCTCTACCGCTGGCGTCAATATATCTAGTTTTGCTCAAGGCGCTTTATCTTTCGACGTTAAAATCGTGAGCGGCGACGGGCGTTTGACGGCCAAGTTAGACTGTTTTTTCCCGTGTACTTCTGGTGATCAAAATCTTGCCGATTTTTCTGGTGGAGATTGGCAAACGGTAACGCTATCAGTTGCCCAGCTGGTGACCGGAGGTTTGGATTTAACTCGGGTGAACACCGGTATTGTCATCTGGGCGACTGGCGCAACAAATACTGTCTTTCAAGTCGACAATATTAAGTTCACCGGGGGATTTGATGGGCCGGTTGACCCCGGCGGTGGTGGATACGCGGGCCCGTTTGAATTATTGCCGTTTGGCGCTGGAAACGTCTCGGACACGATTAACCCCGGTAGCGTCCGCTGTGTCGAAGATTTTGGTTTTTGGGCCTATAACGCTGGAGTGGTTGAACCCGCTGTCGCCGGGTGTAATGTTTCTACGGGAATACCGGTGGGATCGCCGGCGCCAATATTTCCCAAGTTAATTGGCCCGGCACTGCAATCTAAAGTGCCTACTCATCGATGGTGGGGCTCTATTCCGTTTCTTGGTGAGATGAATGTCGGAGACCCTAACGACGCCGCTTACATCACTCCTGATCCCATGATTGCTCGAATCTCTGATCGCGGCGCGCGAATCAGTGGGCTTCCAGCTGGACTAGGGGCATCCTCCCAAGGTTTCGGTTTTCCAATTCCCGATCCTTTTTCAGAGGTATTCGACGGGTTAGCGATCGGCAATACAGACTACGCAAATTTGCAAGTTTCGCTAAGCGATCACAGCGACGGATCCGTGACAGCGCTATGGCACGTAAACGGCGAAACAGTTATGCATGCGACGTTTGTGCACGGCTCACCGTACGCCTACTTTACCGTACTGCAGGGAAACTTGCAGGTGCGTACGCTACGCTCAGACGGCCCCGAAAAAGGAATATTTTTCAACGAAAACAATAGCTTAGGTGTGTGGACCAATGTTGCTGGGGTTTATAATCACTTTTTGATCACCGGAGAAGGTGAAACAACCTTTAGCAACGTTGCCAGCAACGCCATGACGGTGAATAACGCTGCCGGAGAGCTCACCGTTGCGTTAATACCGATCAAGAATCAAACACCGACAACGGAATTGATCAACGCCGTAGCAGCGCTTGCGAGAAACGTCGTGGCCTCCGTGACAGTGGATTATCAGGTCGATCGGACCACTAATAGCGTAGCGATCACCCATCAATATCTTGATCAGCAGGGCCTTGCCATAGAGACCTACGCCGGACTGATGCCCATGCATTGGAAAAATCAAGTTACCAGCGTTGCTCCAGAATTTTCCATCCGCAGTGCAAGGGGTGTAATTCAATTCCAGGCGACCGACAGTTTTACCTATTCGCTACCCGCGATCGGCGTTCTGCCTGCGTTACCGACGTTACCCGGGACCTTTGACCTAAATCAATTCAGCGCGCTCGTGAGAGAATTTATTGATGCAGGGCCACCATCTTGGAACTCACAAACGAATACATATTGGGCAGGTAAAAATTACGGTAAGGTTGCCGACTTAATTGCAATCGCTGATGCCAGTGGCCTAGAAACGGAAGCCGATCAGCTGTTGGCTTGGTTGAAGATTGAGTTGGCAGATTGGTTTACCGCCAATACAAATGGCTCCCTGGATGAAGTTAAGTACTTTGTTTATGACGACCGGTGGGATACTTTGCTGGGATTGGAAGAGGCTTTTGGGTCTCATCAGCAACTTAATGATCATCACTTCCACTATGGCTATTTTATTCGCGCGGCGGCGGAAATTTGCCGCCAAGATGTGCAGTGGTGTAGCGAAACGCAATACGGTCCAATGATTGAGCTGTTGATTCGTGATTACGCTGCTGGTCGAGATGATCCGCTATTCCCTTATCTTCGTCACTTCGATCCGGCGAATGGATTTTCCTGGGCATCGGGTAAAGTGAACTTTGTGCGGGGAAATAATAATGAATCAACTTCTGAGGCGGCCAATGCATATGGCGCGATGGTTTTGTATGGATTAATTACCCAGCAAGATGACATTGTGGACCGCGGTATGTATCTGCATGCCTCCACCGCGGCTGCTTATTGGGAATATTGGAACAATCTTGATGGGTTCAATCAGCTCAGTGCTGAGACAGATAATTTCCCCCCCGGTTACAGCCGGATAACAACATCGATCATCTGGGGCGATGGGTCAGCGTTTGCTACATTTTTCAGCGGCGCTTTTGCGCACATATTGGGTATTCAAGGGTTGCCTTCTAACCCACTAATTCTGCATGTGGGGCAATACCCGGATTATTTGGCAGATTACGTTGCGCTCGGATTAAGTGAGTCTTCTAACCAACGCCCATCCGGTTTGCCTAATGACCAATGGCGCGATCTATGGTGGAATTTGTGGGCTTTACAAGACCCCGATGCGGCAATTGCAGATTACGAATCCGTTGGGAGCTATATTCCGGAGGCCGGAGAAACCAAGGCGCATACATTCCATTGGCTTTATACCTTCCAAGCGTTGGGCCAGATGATTACGGGAACCGGCGATCTGACGGCTGATTATCCCGCTGCGATGGCCTTTAATAAGTCAGGTGTTGTGACTTATGTTGTGTATAACTTTGACGCGTCACCTCGCCGGGTGACGTTTAGTAATGGTCAAGTTGTTGATGCCGCCCCGCTCGGCTTTACATGGGTTACGAACTGACGGCTATAGGAAGTCTTCGAGGTCTGCCGGATCAGGATATTTGATCTCCAATGGGCCGCAGTGGCTGGGCTGCGGTGTTGGTTCGCGGGGTGTTATTGGGCCAACCAGCTCGACAAAAACCCCATCAGGGTCGATGGCATGGACGATGGCCATCGCATCCTCGTTGGTGCCGCTGCAGCAAGGGGCGATTTCCGAAAGAAATTCGACGTCTTGATTTTTAAGGATGTCGACCGCGCGCTCCATATCCGCAACGACCACCGCGATGCGGTGGATGCCAATATGATTAATGGGCGCGGGATACGGCGGTTCCGGGTTGAAAGGTGTTATCCACTGTAGCAACCGCAGGCGGTGTCTGTCTCCCCGGGAAAGCCCAATGTCCGCTCCAACAAACTCGAATGGCTCATCTAGGCCGTAGGCCCGTGCTTCGGCGAGAGAGCTTCGACGTTGAGGCAGGAGGGTTATGTCGTCATAGCCCAATGCCTTGTAAAAATTCAACGATGCGTCAAGACTGCTGACGTTGATGCCAATGTATGGCATTGCGATTATGTGGGCTGTGGTTGCTCCCTTTTGCGCCGGTTGCTGGTGCGCTGGATCTTCCATTAATTTGTACAAGACGCCGTCCACGTCTTTGAAAAATGTAAATCGCTTGCCAGGTCTACCAAAAGGTGGCGTAAAAAACTCAACTCCTCGCTCACGCAGAAAGGTATAGTCTGCATCCAAGTCTGTACTTAGCATGGCCGCGTAAGCCATGCCGAGGTGGTTCGGCAAGGCATATGGTGGCGCGTCGTTAAACGGGGTTTTGAACTGGAGCAGGTCGATGTCGACCGTGTTGATGCTACCTGGAATATCGATGACCGCACCTTTGGCCAGTTCATACTGGCACAGATCAAACATGCCCAAAGCGCGGGCCATAGCGTGGGTATTGGTTAACGGAAAACCGCTCTGGCCGGTGCTATATCCCAACATTTGGTAAAAGGCCCAGGCGCGATCGAAATTGGGTGTATGTGTTGCAAAATGAACTCGTGCCGCAAGGCCGATATCTTTATCGGAGGAAAAGGTTATAGCGGGCCCAAAATTCAGTTGGTTGGGGGGCTCGTAACCTTGCGAGCGATCGTCTTCAGGTGACGACGTGAGACTAACCTGATTATCGGACCGCTCAAGCGCGCATCCGCTGATCCAAAGACAGAATATCCCCGTAATAAATCCCCGCATTTTCCCCTCTTTTATTGAAGCCAGAACAAAGTATACGCCTTCGAATGACATGTCACACCTTGGCCGTCTTAAACTTCTCTTTAACCACCCATGGTAGGGCGTACAATCTGCCTTAGCAGCATTTCCACGCAGATTTCGATGGCGTATTGACAGCGTTGTCATCCTGAGGATAATCTGCCTGCGGTTGGCGTTCTTAAAGGCATTGTTCTCTTTTTTTGTCAAACCCTGTTCAGTTATTTGTTTGATTAAGAGGGAGGGGGCTGTTTTGCCTAATTTAAACAGAGCGTATCGCGCCGAGCCCAAATCTGAAGCGGTTTCAGTCTCGCCAAGAGATAACTCGATCTGGCCTCAATGTGGCTCCGCTCGCGGGCTCGATGCCGAGGTTGAAGGGCAGATCAGTGGATTGTTGGATCAGATGAGCATGGCCCAGAAAATCGGCCAGATGATGCAGCCAGAGATCCGTCACGTGTCGCCTGAAGAAGTAGGGGCCTACCATATTGGCTCTGTGCTCAACGGTGGCGGCTCGTTTCCAAACAACAATAAACACGCCGGTATTTCCGCGTGGGTCGCACTCGCTGATGAGTTCTATGACGCCTCGATGCGGCCTGCGGACGGCCATGTGCCTGTACCGGTCATTTGGGGTGTTGATGCAGTGCACGGGCATAATAATGTCTATGGCGCAACTGTCTTTCCTCATAATGTTGGGTTGGGTGCCGCCAATAATCCGGACCTTATCTACCGTATTGCTCAAATTACTGCGGCTGAGGTTGCCGCGACAGGAATTGACTGGAGTTTTGCCCCTACTCTGGCGGTGGTTCGAGATGATCGCTGGGGGCGGGGTTATGAAAGTTATTCTGAATCGCCCGATATTGTAAAAGCATACGCAGAGAAAATGGTGTTGGGTTTGCAGGGAGAGCATGAAACCTTTCTAGGCAAAGGCCGCGTATTGGCCACCGCAAAACATTATTTAGGTGATGGGGGTACTGAGGACGGGATTGACCAGGGAGACAACATCGCCAGTGAGGTCGAGTTACGAGATATTCACGCGCAGGGTTATTTTACCGCGTTAGGCGCGGGCGTTCAGACGGTGATGGCGACGTTTAATAGCTGGAAGGGCGAGAAGGTCCATGGACACTATTATCTAATCACGGAGGTGCTCAAGGAGCAAATGGGCTTCGACGGGCTTGTTGTTAGTGATTGGAACGGATTCAAGCAAGTTGAAAGGGCGGACCAGCTTTCCTGCAAAAATTGTATTAACGCTGGTGTTGATATGATTATGGCACCCGAAGATTGGAAGCCGCTAATTGGGGTAACCCTCGCCCAAGTCGCAAGAGGGGAGATTGAGGAATCGCGAATAAACGACGCCGTTCGGCGGATTTTACGCGTGAAATTTCGCGCTGGACTATTTGCCGGTGGACGGCCATCCGAGCGATTGGAAAGCGCGTCGCGGTCTGTGGTTGGTAGCGCTGCACACCGGGAGATTGCTCGCGATGCAGTTAGGCAGTCTTTGGTACTGTTGAAAAATGAAAACCGACTTCTCCCTCTGTCACCGCGCCAGAAGGTGCTGGTGGCGGGTGCTGGCGCTGACAATATCACCCAACAATGCGGAGGGTGGACGCTGACCTGGCAGGGTACTGATAATAGCAATAGCGATTTCCCCGGTGCGACCTCCATTTATAGTGGCATTCAAAGCGTGGTTACGAACGCGGGCGGTCGGGTCGAATTAAGCGTTGACGGTAGTTTTGATGATCGTCCGGATGTTGCAATTGTGGTTTTCGGAGAAGAACCGTATGCCGAGGGTGAAGGAGATCGCACGCACCTAAGCTATAGCGCTGACTCGCCGGAAGATCTGGCGGTATTGCGGCGGCTGTCTACTGCAGGCATTCCAGTAGTTGTGGTATTTCTGACAGGCCGGCCCATGTGGGTCAATCCCGAGCTTAATAGTTCTGATGCATTTGTTGTGGCCTGGTTGCCTGGTGGGGAAGGTGGCGGTGTTGCTGAGGTGTTGTTTAAAGATCAACAAGGCAATATTGTCTCGGATTTTGTTGGGCGTCTGGCTTGTTCTTGGCCGGCCGATGCGCTGCAAACCAACTGCAATAGGGATGATCAAGTTTATAACCCTCTGTATCCCTACGGATTCGGGTTGAACTATTCAGCGAGCGATCTCGAGCTTAAGTTTGCCCCTTTATCTGAAGTCGACAGTGCGCGCGAGCTGGATACTTCTGCTGGTGTTCGGATATACGACCGCCGGCCGATTGCGCCGTTTCGCTTGTATGTCGGTGAACAAGACAATTGGAAACAACCCGTTGTGGCGAATGACTTTCTCAGCGCAGCCGGTGGGATGCACGTCGAAGCTGTTGATCGTTTACTTCAAGAGGATGCGCGTCGATGCTCATGGTCTGGGAACTTCGCTGGCCAATTGTTCTTGCAGGCGCCTTATTCGGTTGATTTGAGTGGGCTTTCAGACTTAGACGCTGAGTTGACCATGCAGATTCGTCTTGAGACACGACCGACAGGCGAAGTGCGTGTGCGGATGGACAGCGGGTATCCCAGTGTTGGCGAGATAGATGGTGATGATTTGTTCCGCGGATTGCCGCTTGGACAGTGGGCCCCAGTCAGTTTCAAGCTGCACCAGTTTAAGGCGGCTGGCGTTGATCTGTCCGCGATTGATACACCATTGCTCGTATGGTCAGACGGGGTACTCGTATTCTCAATCGCTGATGTGCGAATTCAGTTGCCTGGCTAGACGATTGCTAAAACAGGGTCGACCCGGCCGGATCAAGATTTGGGCGTGGATGTTGCGGGGGCCGACAGTCAATCAGCTTGGAGCGCTGGACAGGCCGCTTGTCGGTCCCAATGGATGCACTTTATTGGACGTAAAGGAAAACTATGTCGGCTAAATTGTTTGCAAACGAGGACACCATCGACGCGTTAATTGTGCAAATGTCGATTCAGCAAAAAATAGGCCAATTGGTTCAAACCGAGCGCATGGCAGTCTCCGCTGAGGAAGTTGCGCAGTATCACATAGGATCTGTTCTGAGTGGTGGTGGCTCGTGGCCAGGTGATAATCGGGTTGAAGATTGGGTTGCGATGAACGAAGCCTACTGGCAGGCGACAATGAAGCCGAGTGCGGCGAGGGTCAATATCCCCATAATCTACGGTGTCGATGCTGTTCACGGTCACAATAACGTACAGGGCGCAACCATCTTTCCTCATAATATTGGATTGGGGGCTGCAAATGATCCGGACCTGATGCATCGAATTGCTCAGGCAACAGCGCGAGAAATATTGGCGACTGGCGTTGACTGGACGTTCGCGCCGACGATTGCTGTAGCAAAAGATGCTCATTGGGGCCGGATGTATGAGAGTTATGGCGAAACACCTGAGATCGCCAGCGGTCTAGTAGGGCCCGTTGTGCAGGGTTTGCAAGGCGCTCTTGACGATGACAGTGTTGCGGCTTGTTTGAAACATTGGGTGGGTGACGGTGGCACACGCGCTGGCATTGACCAAGGTGATACCAGCGTAACGTGGGATGAGCTAAACGAAGCGCATATCACACCCTATTTAGCGGGTCTTCAGGCGGGCGCCCTGAGCGTGATGGTGTCTTTTTCCAGTTGGAATAGGCGAAAATGCCATGGACATCGCTTCTTAATAACGGACTATCTCAAAGGCACCTTAGGTTTTGGCGGAGTGGTTATTTCTGATTGGGATGGTATTGACTATTTGTCCAAGGATTATCCAGAGGCGATAGCGCAAGGATTGAATGCGGGCATTGACGTATTTATGGTTTCCGAAAACTGGCGGGAATTCTTGCGTGCGATGGAAGATTTAATCGCAGCTGGGGTGGTGTCAATGACCCGCTTGGACGATGCCGTAAGGCGCATGCTGCGTCTCAAGTTTGCTTTAGGACTATTCCATAAACCGAGTCCTGCGCTGCGAAAGTGGTCGAATAGTTCGTGTTTTGGTAGTGATGCACACCGTCAGGTTGCGCGTGAAGCCGTGCGTAAGTCTCTGGTGCTGTTGAAGAACTCAAATTCAATTCTGCCGCTGAATCGGTCCGCTCGAATTTTAGTTGCGGGTAAGAGTGCTCATAATATAGCCAACCAATGCGGAGGGTTTACGATCGGGTGGCAGGGGGTGCCGTCGCAAGATGGATTGATAGGCAGCACAACGATCTGGGAGGCGATAAAAGCCTGCGCGCCGAATGCCCAATTCAGTCACGCCGGTCTAGGTCAAGAGGCCAATCAAGATTTGCATGATGTTGCTCTAGTGGTGATCGGCGAAACGCCTTATGCCGAAGGTTTTGGGGATATTCGTGCGAATGATAATGCGGTGATTGAGACCGGATCTCAGGTGCAGGGGTTAATGAAAGTACTGCAACCGTATGGCCAGTCTTTACACCTTGCCCAGCTGCATCCCGAAGATTTAGCGTGCATCAAAACCATCGTCGCTCAGGGTGTGCCAGTGGTTGCGGTTATGTTGTCGGGGCGCCCGCTCGTTGTCACGCCTGAATTAGCTCTAGCGGATGGTTTTGTTGCGGCTTGGCTGCCGGGATCTGAAGGGGCGGGCGTGGCCGATGTGTTATTTGGCGACGCTGATTTTAGCGCTTGCTTATCCTTTAGTTGGATGAGTGACGAGGCGGGAACGGGTCAAGCGCGGGTTGAAGCTGCTAACCTGTTTCCTGCGGGTTACGGCCTCACCTATGCCGGTGAGGTCACAGATTAATTGAAGATAGGGATTTATTGTGCTTTTGGTGGAAAATCGTAAAGCGTTTTTTCGATGATCACGTTGAGTTGTTGATCTCTTTGCTCAGCGGTCACCTTAGCTTTATCGAGTTCACCCTCTGCAGTACCGCGCCACACCAGTTGTCCGCCAGAGGTCTGGATTATATCTATGATAAGCGTGCCGACTTTGTGGCGTTCGATGCGCTGACGGCTTTCTGAGCGAATGGGAGGGTATGCCGCGCTGTATGAGCGGTAGGGAGAACCAAACGCGCCTCTGTAGCCGTAGAAGTTGTTATAGCCTGCACGGGCGAAATCTGTGTCGTAGGTATTGTAGGTGTGGACTTCGAGATCCTCATCTACGGTAACCGTATAATTAACGAGAAAATCAGTGGGGCCATCTTCTTTTTGTATGAACCCTTTGTTTTCAAGCTGTTGATTGATGTCCTGGCGAATGCGTTCATCAACGATGTCACTGGATAGATATGCTTGGGTGGCTTGGTTGTGGGTGTTGGGGCGATGCCATCGATAGGTTTTATAGTTGGAGAAATCGGTTGCTGTGCTGTAGTCCTCTTGATAGCTCACAGGAGTAGCACAACCTAATAACAGTAACAATGCCGCGCAACTCAGCGTTCGAATGGCGGTAGCGGTGATGTTCAACATAATAGGGTTTCCAAGCGGCAGAATGATTGAAGGGCTGCACAATACCACAGACGTTTGGCCGATTGATGAGTTGTTTGGATAGTGTGGTTTTCACACAAGGCTGTGAGTGGCGATGAGTGGATTATTGTGTAATTTTATTACAATATATAGGATTGAAAGGTATTTTTTGCTTAAAAAGTGTAGTTTTATTACATTTTGAAGGGCTGTAAAATATAAAAGAGCGAACATTTTAGACTCTAGGTGGAGATTTCTATCGTGCCGGAACTTAATCAAACGGTAGCTGCTGTGACGCAGGCAATTCGTGATCGTAGCCGTACTTTACGATCGGATTACTTAGCCGCTATTGCTGATGCCAAGCAGGAAAAGCCGCGCCGAGAACGCTTGAGCTGTGGCAACTTGGCGCATGGTTTTGCGGCTTGCTCAGCGCCGGATAAACAGCAGTTGAAGTTGATGCAAAGTAGCAATATTGCCATCGTTACGGCTTATAACGACATGCTTTCGGCTCACCAGCCTTACCAAACCTACCCCGACGTGATCAAAGCTGCGTTGCGAGGTATGGGCTCGACCGGACAGGTCGCCGCTGGCGTGCCCGCGATGTGTGACGGGGTTACTCAGGGGCGACCGGGTATGGAGCTGAGTTTACTAAGCCGAGATTTGATTGCTCAATGCACCGCGATGGGTTTATCTCATGAAATGTTTGATGGCGTTTTGGCGCTTGGCGTGTGTGATAAAATTGTGCCGGGATTGCTCATGGGCGCGTTAAGCTTCGGTCACTTACCCGCAATTTTTATTCCTGCTGGACCGATGTCTTCTGGCTTGCCGAACCCGCAGAAACAGAAAATCCGCCAAAGTTATGCGAAGGGAGAAGTGACGCGGGAGGCTTTGCTCGAAGCAGAATCGGCCTCTTATCACAGCCCGGGTACGTGCACCTTTTACGGCACAGCCAATAGCAATCAAGTCATGTTAGAAGCGATGGGCCTGCAGTTGCCAGGGAGTTCTTTTGTGAGCCCCGATGATGCTCTGCGAACGCAGTTGACTCAGGCCGCAAGTGCTCAAATCACTAAAATTACTGCATTGGGGAATGACTATCGACCGATTGGTTCGATTGTTGATGAGCGTGCAATAGTAAACGGGGTCGTATCTTTATTGGCGTCGGGTGGCTCCACTAACCATACAATTCATTTGATCGCGATTGCACGCGCGGCGGGTTTGATTTTGACATGGGACGACTTTTCGATGTTGTCCAATACCGTACCTTTGTTGTGTCGGATTTATCCAAATGGCCCGGCGGATGTGAATCATTTTCAGGCGGCCGGAGGTACGGGCTCTCTGTTTAGCGCCTTGCTTAAGGCCGGCTTGTTGCACGGTGATGCGCAGACGGTCTGGGGTGCGAGCTTGGCGGACTATGTGATGGAGCCGTGCCTGCGCGATGATCAGCTGCGCTGGCAACCCTCTCCAGAGGCGTCTTTAGACCTAGCGGTGCTCACAAATTGCGATTTACCCTTTTCAGCGCACGGCGGGCTCGATTTGCTCACGGGCAATCTGGGTCGCAGTGTGATAAAGACTTCCGCAGTACCCGAAGAAAATTGGCTGATTGAAGCTCCTGCCGTTGTTGTAGAGGACCAAGATGAGCTTGAGGCGCTGTTTGTGGGGGGTGCCTTAAATCGAGATTGTGTTGTTGTGGTGCGGGGACAAGGGCCAAAAGCCAATGGCATGCCGGAACTGCATAAACTCACTCCATTTTTGGGCGCGCTGCAGGACCAAGGTTATCGAGTAGCCTTGGTCACTGATGGGCGTATGAGTGGTGCTTCGGGCAAAGTGCCCGCAGCGATTCACCTGACCCCAGAAGCACTGGACGGCGGACTTATTGGACGCCTTCAAACGGGCGATCGCCTCAGGTTGGATGCGCGCGCAGGGAGTCTGGAGGTGCTTATGGAGATCGATGAGTTGACGGGCAGGCCTGAATGGCAGCCGGAATTGCGTCCTAATCAAAGCTGCGGACGATTCATGTTTAATTTCAATCGCGGCAAATTGTCCGATGCTGAATCGGGTGCGAGCTATTTATTTGAGGCTGCACAAACATGAAGTCTTGGTGGCTGGTTGCTGACATTGGGGGCACGAATGCGCGATTTTGGGCGCTGGCGCCAGGCACGGACCAGCCATTTTGGGCGTGCCAGTATCTGGTCGAAGACTGTCCTGATTTTTTGACGGTCATCACCCATACGCTGGCCGAATTGGCTGACAGTACAAAAGCAGTGGGTCCGCCTGAGCGAGCTTGTTTTGCGGTCGCCTGCCCAACAGATATAGAAAGAATGGTGTTTACCAATAGCCATTGGAACTTTTCGGCAGCGGAACTTGAGTCAGCGTTGCCGGGTTGCTCCGTGGAGATCATTAATGATTTTGCGGCAGTAGCTCACGCTATTCCTGCGCTTAATCCCGCCGATACACTGCAGTTGGGTGGAGGGAGCGAGTTGCAAAACAAGGCTAAAGTTGTCCTTGGCGCCGGGACGGGATTAGGCGTTGCTGCTCTGATTCCCGATTCAGGCCGCTACCTGATACTAGAAAGCGAAGGCGGTCATGCCGATTATGCCCCCATCGGCGATTTGCAAATAGAAGTTAAGCGCATTCTGCGTTCGCAGTTTAATCGTGTTTGTATCGAGCGGGTGCTATCCGGTCCGGGGTTGGTCAATGTTTGCCGTGCTTTGGGCTCTATTCAACAACGCACTGTCAAATTTACAACACCTGCAGAAATTGTTGCTGCAGCCATTGCTGATCAAGATGAGTTAGCCCTAGAGACCTTAGATTTTTTCTGTAATGTCGCGGGCGCGGTTGCCGGTAACTTGGCGCTAACCTTTGCCGCTAAGGGCGGGGTTTATATTGCGGGCGGCGTCTTGCCCCGGTTCAGCGCGGTGTTAAGCAATAGTGGTTTTCGCAGTGCGTTCGAAGACAAAGGCAGGTTTCGAGGGTATCTCAGCGATATTCCTTGTTATCTTGTGACGAAAACGGACATCGGATTGTTTGGTGCCTCGCGTTATTTGACAGTGGACAATAAACCTCATGTTTGATCATTTAGCACAACACCCGATCATTCCGGTAATTGCCGTTGAACGGTTGCAGGATGCGGTGCCCTTGGCTAGGGCTTTAGTTGAGGGAGGGCTATCATCTTTAGAGATTACTCTTCGCACATCTGATGCCTTGGCGGCAATCGAAGCCATTTGCACAGAGGTTCCGCAGGCCACCGTTGGTGCTGGCACCCTCCTGACGGCCGCAATGCTTGAGTCGGCCGAGCGTGCAGGTGCGTCTTACTTTGTTTCGCCAGGGGCAACGGAAAGTTTGTTGGCAGCAGCCTCTGGCCGCTTGTTTTTGCCTGGCGTGAGTAGTCCCAGTGACATGATGCGGGCGGCAGATGCGGGATTTTTTGTGCAAAAATTTTTTCCTGCGCAGGCGCTTGGCGGAGCAGATTTTCTGCGTTCGATCTCTGCGCCTTTGCCACTTTTGCGTTTTTGTGCAACCGGAGGAGTCAACGATAAAAATTTGGCCCAATACTTTGCGGCGCCGAATGTGATTGCAGTGGGGGGGTCATGGATGGTGCCTGCTTCCCTTGTGCAAGCCGGGCGCTGGCAGGACATAACGGATCTTGCCCGAAGGGCGACTGCAATGTCAGCCGCGCTGGGGTTCGGTCCGAATGGGTCGACCGAAAAATCTAAGGACAGCCAGTGAACGAGCAAAATATCGATTTGGTGATTTTTGGTGGAATGGGAGATTTGGCAGGTCGCAAACTGCTGCCGGCACTTTATCAAATAGAGCGCTCCGGTTTGCTGTCTGAGCGCATTCGTTTGGCGGTAGTGGCCAGAGAGAATATTGAGACAAAAGCCTTTCTTGCCTATGCCGAGCAACGAATTCGCAAAGCAATACCCTCTGCGGAGTGGGTTGAATCCGTATGGGAAAAGCTGGCTAGACGATTTTCGTACCTAAACATTGATTTTTCTAATAAGAAAGATTTCTCGCGGTTGAAGGGGTGGACCGATCCCAATAGATTGCTGATCTGTTATATGGCCACTCCGCCGAGTTTGTTTGGTGCGATCAGTCAGCATTTGTTTGATGCTGGGTGTATTCAGGAATCGACCCGCATCGTTCTCGAAAAGCCGATTGGCCACAATCTGGAAAGCTCATGTCAAGTTAACGATACGGTCGGTCGATATTTTAGCGAGCGCAACATTTACCGTATTGACCACTATCTGGGCAAAGAAACTGTGCAAAATCTGCTGGCTTTGCGTTTCGCAAATCGGATGATTAACTCACAGTGGGATAATACCTGTATTGACCACATACAGATAACGGTCGCTGAGACTGTGGGCATTGAGGGGCGCTGGGGGTATTACGATCAAGTAGGCCAGCTGCGAGATATGCTCCAGAACCATCTTTTGCAACTACTATGCATGGTTGCTATGGAGCCACCCAATTCGTTTGCGGCTGATGAAATTCGCGCTGAAAAGATAAAGATTCTTCGCGCATTGACGATCATTGATGAGTCTAAGGTTGAAGAGCATGCAGTTCGGGGACAGTACTCGGCGGGCTGGATTGCCGGCCAGCCTGTAAGGGGTTATACCGAAGAAGTAGATTGTAAAAATGAGGTTTCAAAAACAGAAACTTTTGTTGCCATCAAAGCGCATATCGATAACTGGCGTTGGTCAGGTGTACCGTTTTATCTTCGAACAGGTAAACGACTGGGAGAAAAAGTGACTCAGGTGGTCATTACATACAAAGATCAGCCACACGGTATATTCCCAAATCGCACGGATACCAGTATGAACCGCTTGGTGATTCGTCTTCAGCCCAATGAGGGAATTCAGCTTGAAATGGTGGCGAAAAAGCAGAGTTTGAAAGATCGCTTGAGCCTTGAAAAGCGGGTGCTTAATCTGGATTTCTTCGATGCGACCGGAGAGGAGCGAATTCCTGACGCGTATGAACGTTTATTGCTTGAGGTGTTCAAGGGGGATCAGTGGCTGTTTGTTAGCCGTGAAGAAATTGAAGCGTCTTGGCACTGGTGCGACAGCTTGATCCAAGCATGGCAAGCTAAATCGTTAAAGGTACACCGGTACAGTTCTGGTAGTACCGGACCTGCCAAAGCAGAATTTCTTATAGAGCGAGATCAACGCAGTTGGTTCGAAGAATGAGCTATCGCATTGGCACCTATCAGGATCCTGATGTATTGGAAGCGAAACTGGTGGATGAGCTGTGTGGTCGGCTCCAGCATGCGATTCGGATGCGAGGGCACGCCAGCTTGGTTGTATCGGGCGGGCGTACCCCACTGGGTCTATTTCGCCGTTTGAGTCAGGCCGATATCGATTTTTCGAACTTATCTGTCTATTTGTGTGATGAGCGCTGGGTTGATATTGATCATCCTGACAGCAATGCTAGACAGGTAAAAACTGTTTTCATGCAAGGTGCGGCTGCCCAGGTAGAGTTTTTACCGATGTATGCGGAGGGTGTAGAGGCTGAACTGCATGCACGGCGCCTGAACACCTTTTTTGGCGACCTGCCGAAGTTTGATGTTGTGGTCTTGGGCATGGGCATGGATGGCCATACCGCTTCATTGTTTCCGGGTGCGCAAGGCGTTGCGCAGGCGCTTGATCCAAATAACCAGTGCGCCGTCGTGGCTGTGACTCCTTTGGATGCGCCTCATGAAAGATTAACGCTAACGGCTTCGCGATTGCTCAACACGCGGGCGTTGTATTTGCAAATTAGTGGGAAAGATAAAAACGACTTGCTGCAAAACATCCTCTCTACGCCTGGTAATACCTTACCAATTGCCACTTTCTTGCATCAAACACAGGTGCGTTTAGATATATTCACAACGGTGGGATAAGGGCGTTTGAAAGATGAAGTCTTTCTCTTGAGCCGCCTTTTGTTAATGCTGAGTCTGGCCGTTTAATTCAATTCTTGAAGTTTTCGAGTTAGCGTATTCCGGCCCCAGCCTAGCAGATCTGCGGCATCTTTTTTCCGGCCGCCGCTTTTGCGCAACGCGGCATTGATCATAACGCGCTCGAATCTCGGTGTTGCCGCATCTAACAGCGGCGTCTCATTTTGGCTCTCAAGAAATTGCTGTGCCCAGATTTCTAGGCTGCTTTCCCAGTCTGCGTGCCCAACTGGGGACGCGGAGGTCTGAAGTTCAGGGGGTAAATCTTCGATGAGGATGGTTCTGCTGCTGGCCATTACATGTAGCCAGCGACAGGTATTTTCGAGCTGACGGACATTGCCTGGCCAAGGCAACAAAGAGATGTAGCTTTCGGCTTCCGGTGTCAACCGTTTGGCTTCGTCGCCAAGTTCTTTGGCTGCTGCGTCGAGAAAATGGCGGGCCAATGCGGGAATGTCGGTTCGTCGCCCCGCCAAGGCGGGCACGTGCACGCGGATGACGTTCAGTCGATGAAATAGATCCTCTCGAAACCTACCTTGTTCAACTCGAGCTTCGAGGTTCTGGTGGGTAGCAGCGACAATTCTTACGTTCACCTTGACCGACTGGTGGCCGCCGACTCGGTAAAACTCGTTCTCTGCCAAAACGCGCAACAAACGAGTCTGAGCCGTTGCGGGCATGTCACCAATCTCATCTAAAAACAAGGTGCCCTCGTTGGCTTGTTCAAAGCGGCCCTGTCGCAATTGCGTGGCGCCGGTGAATGCGCCTTTTTCATGTCCGAACAGCTCACTTTCGATAAGATCGTCCGGTATAGCAGCGACGTTAAGTGCAATAAACGGTTTGTTTGCGCGCGGGCTGTGCTTGTGCAGCGCTTTGGCGACCAACTCTTTACCGGATCCTGATGGGCCGTTAATGAGCACCGAGACGTCCGACGACGATAAGCGCCCAATAGCCCTGAAGACTTCCTGCATTGCGGGCGCTTTACCGATAATTTCGGGTTCGGGTTCGTTGTCTGGCACCTCCAATATTCTTTTTTCTTTTGAGTGCGCGATGGCACGTTGAACCACCGCGACCGCTTCGTCGATGTCAAAAGGTTTGGGCAGATATTCAAATGCCCCACGCTCAAAACTGTCGACCGCACTTTGTAGATCCGAGTGTGCGGTCATGATCACAACGGGTACCGATGGCGATCTGTTGCCGAGTGCCTCTAAAAGCTCTAACCCAGACATTCCCGGCATGCGCACGTCGGTGATTACCGCAACGGGTTCGTCATCATCAAGGTGATGCATGGCTTGATCGGCCGAGTCAAAAGCTTTGATTGGAATGCCCGCTTGACTCAGTGCGCGGTCTAACACCCACCTAATTGAGCGGTCGTCATCTATGACCCAAACATGGTTATTCATCTTGTTGGTTCTCTTTTGCTTTTAACGGGCTGGGTGAAGGGTAGGTAGATAGAGAAACAGGTTGAGCCCGGGCGCGTGCTGACCTGAATGGATCCTTGGTGTTGGGAGATGATGTTTTGCGTTATGGCAAGCCCAAGTCCGGTTCCGCTCGCTCTGCCGCTGATCATGGGGAAAAAAATTCTTTCTTCAAGTTCTGGGTCAATTCCGGGCCCGTTATCTGCGATGTCCACCTGAAGCACCATTCGGTGTCGTGTTGAGCCGATGGTAAATTGCCGGATGACGCGACAACGTAGCGTTATCTTGGGGTCATCGGCTTCGCTCAATGCTTGTGATGCGTTGCTCAAGATATTCAACAGCGCCTGAATCAGCTGCGATTCATCGGCTTCGAGATCAGGCAAGCTAGGATCGTAGTCGCGAATCCATTGAATGGTATTGGGTCGCTCAGCTTCGATCAGTTGGACGACACGCTCCAGGGCCTCAAAGATGTTGATGTTCGCCAGGGACATTAGCTTTTGTGGACCGAGCAGGCGGTCAACCAACGTTTTGAGGCGGTCTGCTTCGCTGATAATGATGGTTGTATACTCGCGCAAATTATCTGCAGTGAGTTCGCGTTCTAGTAGTTGCGCTGCGCCGCGTATACCCCCTAGTGGATTTTTGACTTCGTGTGCAAGTCCTCGGATGAGTTGGCGAGCGGTTTCTTGGCGAGTGATCGAGGCGCCGTCTTTATTGATGCGTTTGAGTCGATTCAGGCCGTGTAATTCAACAAGTAGGGTAGGCGGCTGGTGGGCGCCTCGTTCTAGAAACGAAACAGTAATGTCCACGGTTTCGGTGATATTTTCGGGCAAGTACAAGTCAAAATCCCGTTCCGTGAACGATTGTGCATTGTCCCTGGCATCTTCAAGACGTGGATAGATTTTCTCAGAATGCAAAATGATGTCACTTAACGGCTTGCCTCGTGCATTAAGCGCAGAAATATGCAGCAGACTCTCGGCCGCAGAATTCATTTTTTCAACATAGAAATCTTTGGTAAGTACAACCACCGCGGTGACTAACGAATCGAATAGATGTTGGGGCTCGTTCATGGATGTTTTCATTTTCTTTTACTGCCAACGAGTTCTAGCAATTTTCGAGCCGTTTTAGGTGCAATGTACAAAATCTCCCTGCGACAGTCGTTTTGACCGCGTAGCGTGGGCACCTAACTTGTAAATTACAATTTACCGGTCCTTGCGGGCCTGCGGCGAAATCAGTCCTTTCAGCCTATGATACGCACCGAACCAGTGCGTGTATCGAAAAATAGTTCTAAAAGTGGAGGTGGCAAAGCGATGGCTTAATTGGTGGAGCTGTTGCGGTGGGCGCGCAGCATGTGAAAGCGCGTAGGTGAGCTTTGTAAAAGCACCTCGCCTGAGCGGTTCACAATGCGGGCATCAAGTTGGTGCGTACCTCGATCGATGTTGCTCAGACGCAACGTATTACCGTCAATTGTTCCGGCTTGCTTGCCGTCCAGTAGCACGTCGATGGTGTGTGAGTTACCCACGTCAAGGATTGGCTGCGTGCTGATGTGTATCGTTACATAGCCGGCGTTGTCGCGGATCGCTTCATCGTCTGCAGGCGCAATAATGGTGATGTTTTGATAGCGGGTAGGACTGGCATTGGGCGGAACGTAGGCGCTGGCAGGCGGTTCATCCGAGGATGGGGTTGAGCCCTGATAGACGTTGGTCTGATTAATTGTGAGGATATTTGAATCTGGGTTTTTTTCGGCGGGTTGGTCTGTGTATAGCGTATTGCCTTGCGCATCTGTTGTTTTGTAAATTTGCCCCATGCACAGGGAGCTGGCACAGCAGGCCCAGATTGTCAGTATAAAAGGCAAATATGATCGTGCGTGCATCGGGTCAGAGCCTCGGGGTTGAGATGATGTTCGGCAGGATATGTTGATGGCCGCCTAAAAAAAACCCCACAAATAAGCGGGGTTTCTTTCAGATGGTTAGTCAGCAACGATTATAAATTCGCCAACCCTTCTTTGGTCGTTTTTATAATCACAGCAGCCACTTTGTAGGGGTCTGCGTTGGAAGCGGTTCGACGGTCTTCCAAACGACCGACCCACCCGTCGGTTACCGTAGATACAGGGATTCGAATTGACGCGCCCCGGTCTGAGATGCCGTAGCTGAACATGTCGATGGATTGGGTCTCATGCTTGCCTGTTAGACGTTGATCGTTGTGCGCACCGTATACAGACATATGACGCTCGATGTTTTTGCCAAAGGCGTCGCAGATTGCGGTGAAGGTTTCTTCCTTGCCAGAGTCCCGCATCGGACCGTTTGAGAAGTTAGCGTGCATGCCGCTGCCATTCCAGTCTGTATCGCCAAGGGGTTTTGGGTGCCAGTTGATGGCGTAACCATAACGTTCGCCGGTTCGCTCGAGCATGTAGCGAGCAAGCCAAATCTCGTCCCCAGCGCGTTGTGCACCTTTAGCGAAGATTTGAAATTCCCACTGGCCTGCAGCCACTTCAGCGTTGATACCTTCAACGTTCAAACCTGCTTCTAAGCACAGGTCAAGGTGCTCTTCTACACAATCTCGTCCATAGGTATTGCTAGCGCCGACCGAGCAGTAATAGGGGCCTTGTGGGCCAGGGTAGCCGCCGGCTGGGAAACCTGGAGGCAGGTTGGTCTCGGTATCCCACAAGAAATACTCTTGCTCGAAACCGAACCAAAAATCGTCGTCGTCGTCTTCAATGGTTGCTCGGCCATTGGAGGCGTGGGGTGTACCATCCGCGTTTAGGACCTCAGTCATGACGAGGTAGCCATTACTTCGATCAGGATCGGGAATGATCATGACAGGCTTGAGTAAGCAGTCAGAGTCGTTGCCTTCGGCTTGTTCGGTGGAACTGCCGTCGAATGACCAGACGGGGCATTCCTCGAGGGTGCCGCCGAAGTTGCTACGAACCATAGTTTTGCTGCGCAGGCTTTGCGTGGGCTGGTAGCCGTCTAGCCAGATGTATTCTAGTTTTGAGTTCATTTTGGGTACGTTCCTTATTTTTTACGCGAACTTTTTCAGTTTTAAAGTGTGTGTTGAGCGGCCTGCTTGGCGCTTATTTCGTAGCAGTTTTTCTCTGCCTAAATGCAGCAAAAAGTGTGCCACGCTGAAAGCGCGATATAAACGGTTATTTTGGGGTATTTTCCTAGGCATTGCACACTTTTAGTGCGAATGATCCCTATTACGCACCAAAGAAAGGCGCAACCGGCGGCATATTTAGGGATCTTTGTTGGACAACCGTTGGAGTTTATTGGCTAGCCGTCTGAATTGGTGCTCAATCTGCTGGATATTAACGCGACAGGTGGCATTTGTTCGGCCATAATCGCCCGCTTTCGAACCTGCATCGCCGCAAGGGTCCCTTACAATTCAAGAGGTTGCATAATCCAGTGTCCAATCCTAATGTTCGTAACGTGGCAATCATTGCGCACGTTGACCACGGAAAAACTACGTTAGTCGATAAATTGTTACAGCAAACCGGGCTGCTGGCGGATCACGCCGCTGAACGAGTCATGGACAGTAACGATCTTGAGAAAGAAAGAGGTATCACGATTCTGTCGAAGAATACGTCGATCTCTTATCAAGGTACGCAAATCAATATCGTAGATACACCCGGGCACGCCGATTTTGGTGGCGAAGTGGAGCGAATTCTGTCGATGGTTGATGCGGTTTTACTGCTGGTTGACGCGGTGGACGGCCCGATGCCCCAAACTCGTTTTGTCACGCAAAAAGCGTTTGCCTTCGGCCTCAAACCAATTGTAGTGGTCAACAAAATCGATCGCCCAGGTGCCGAACCTTATCGAGCGATTGATGGCGTATTTGATTTGTTCGACAGCCTAGGTGGCACAGACGAGCAACTGGACTTTTCGGTAGTTTATACGTCGGCTATTCAAGGCATTGCCGGGCGCGAACCGGATCAGATGTCGTCAGACATGGCCCCGCTGCTTGACTTGATCGTCGATGAAGTTCCGCCGCCAGCGGTGGATCAAGATGGCGGGCTGCAAATGCAGATTTCCTCTTTGGGCTATTCGACCTATGAGGGAGTGATGGGCGTCGGTCGCGTCACGCGAGGCAGCGTGCGACGCAATCAGCAGGTTGTTGTGGTTGACCGGCAAGGCAATCAACGTAAAGCGAAAATCATGACGGTTTATGGTTATAGCGGTTTAGAGAAGGTGGAGCGTACGCAAGCCAGTGCCGGTGACATTATTTGTATCACCGGGGTGGCCGACTTGGGTATATCCGATACATTGTGCGACCCCGAAGACGTCGTCGCACTGCCCCCGCTTACTGTCGACGAGCCCACTTTGTCGATGATGTTCTGCGTCAACAATTCGCCGCTGTGTGGCAAAGAGGGTAAGTTCGTCACGTCTCGTCAATTACGCGAACGACTGTTTACTGAGGCTTCCCACAATGTGGCATTGGGTGTTGAAGAGACGGTAGATCCTGATCGCTTTAAGGTCACGGGTCGTGGCGAACTGCATCTGTCCGTGTTAATTGAAACCATGCGTCGAGAAGGATACGAATTGGCGGTCTCCCGTCCTCAGGTGATCTTCCGTGAAGAGGACGGTAAAACACTTGAGCCTTACGAGATACTGAATCTGGATATTGAAGAACAGCATCAAGGCAAGGTGATGGAGTCTTTGGGTGATCGCCGTGGTGAGCTCCAAGAGATGGCACCTGATGGTCAGGGGCGTGTACGTTTACAGTTCCGTATTCCAACTCGGGGTATTATGGGCTATCGCCCAATCTTTCTCTCGCAAACCTCTGGTACGGGTATTATGAGTTTTGCTTCCGCCGGGTTCGGCCCGCAGTTGGGCGATGTTCTTGGGCAGAGAAATAATGGTGTTTTGATTTCAAATGCTGCAGGCAAAGCAGTGGGTTTTGCGTTGTTTAGCTTGCAAAATCGCGGCCGAATGATGGTGCGCCCTAATGACGTTGTTTATGAAGGCATGGTTGTAGGATTACATAACCGCAGCAACGATCTCACGGTGAATCCAATGAAAGAGAAAAAGCTGACCAATGTGCGTGCTTCTGGCACCGATGAAGCGATAGCGTTGGCTGCGCCATTAAAGCTGACCTTGGAGCAGGCATTAGAGTTTATTGATGACGACGAATTAGTTGAGGTTACACCTGCGGCGATACGAGTTCGTAAGGCATTGTTGAAAGAGAACCAGCGCAAGCGAGCCTAGAAGGTTGGCGCTGGTCTGCTTGGGCGTATGAAAGTCCTGCTGCAACGGGTGAAGCGAGCCTCGGTTGAGGTCGATGGTGAAACCGTTGGTAAGATTGGTATCGGCGCTTTGGTTTTTGTGGGAATCGCGGCAGGCGATACCCCGGAGCAAGTGCATATATTGGCGCGAAAAACGCTCGGCCTGAGAATGTTCCCTGATGTTCGACAGGTTATGAACCTCAACGTGATGGATGCGGCTGCGGAGCTGTTGGTGGTATCTCAATTTACGCTTGTTGCAGACACCGCTAAAGGCCACCGCCCGGGGTATTCATGTGCGGCGCCACCTGAGCAGGCGCGTCTTTTGTATAATCAATTTGTAGATGATCTGTCGGCTGTGCTGCCTGTGCAGACCGGTAGGTTTGGTGCGGATATGCAGGTATCTTTGGTCAACGATGGACCAGTGACGTTTATGCTAGAGCGTACACCTTAATCTTCAGCCCTGCGCTGAGTGATGCGCGCCATGATGATACCCAACTCAAAGAGTAACCATGTAGGCACGGCCAACAGCAGCTGAGAAATGACATCAGGTGGGGTGAGCAGCATCCCGACAACAAAGCACCCCACGATCACATAAGGCCGCTTGGCGGCCATGCTTTCAGCGGTTGCAAGGCCAGACCAAGCGAGTAATGTTGTGGCTATTGGTATTTCAAAAGCGATGCCAAAAGCAAGAAACATCTTCATGACAAAATCTAGGTATTGATTGATGTCCGTCATGATGGCGACCCCACTGGGCGCAACCTGCGTGAAAAAAGCAAAGATCAGCGGAAATACTAAATAGTAAACAAAGGCCATTCCTGAATAGAACAGGAATATGCTTGAGCCCAGCAAAGGCATGGCGAATTTTTTCTCGTGTCGATACAGGGCAGGAGAGATAAACGCCCAGAGCTGATGCAGCAGGTAAGGAACGCTGACAAAAATGGCGGTGAAGATTGCGAGCTTAAACGGTGTGGTGAAAGGCGTGGCAACCTGGGTGGCAATCATTGTTGAGCCCGCGGGCAACTGAGCGGTCAGCGGTTCGGCGAGAAAGGCGTAAAGGTCGTTGGCGAAAAAATAGATCGGTAGAAAGATAATACCAACCGCGACGAAACTTTTGAGAATACGGCTACGTAGTTCTATCAGATGATCAAGAAAAGGCTGTTCATTGTCATCCACCGCAGCGTCGTGAGTATCTTCTGGCGATTTGGGCTTCGCGCTTGGCATCAGCGAGGGTCTTCTTGATTAGCCCGAAATTTAGTGGCTGCACTGGCGTGATTGGCCTCTAACTCAGCTTCGCTTCTCGGTTTGGTGGGTGGCGGTAAAATAGAGGCCTCAGCAGAGGCGGGGGGTGTTGCTGTATTTAAGGGGTCCGGTGAAGCGGCGGTTGATTGCAGGTCGGGGTTGGCAGATGGCGCCGCCGTGCTAAGGTCTGCGGCGTGCTGTACCTCGCGCTCAATTCGTTTCATTTCTTCCATAACCGCTTCGTTGTGGAGTTGCCGGTGTACTTCATCCATACCAATTTCTTTTTCGATTTCAGATTTGATGGTTGTGAAGGAACGCCGCAATCGGCCAAACCACAGGCCCATTGATCGCAGGGTCTCGGGTAGCCGCTCAGGCCCTATGACCAGTAGCGCCACTACTGTGATCAACATCAATTCTAGGCCGCCGATATCAAACATAGGTGCGGACTAGGTTTCGGTTTTTTGGGCGGCGGATTTTGCGGCGCTGCTGTCGTCAGCTGCCTTGGAGCTGGTCGCCGCTCCTTCGATGACTTTGCTCTGCGCGTCGGGCTTTTCTTCCTCCTCGGCGACTGCATTGCGGAATCCTTTAATGGCACCGCCCAGATCGGAACCGATATTTTTAAGTCTTTTAGGCCCGAAAATTAGTAGCACGATGGCGAGAATCACCAATAATTCGGTCATGCCGAGTCCAAACATAATCAACTCCAGGTTGGAGAAAAAGAAATACATTATAGGCCTGTTTGCCTATGAAAATGCCATTGCGAGGTTTTGTGGGTAAAGAAAATGTTGCGGTTAGGGTTTTATTCGGTAGGAACATGCGTTTGTGAAGGTCTTGCTGCTTTTTCATCGTGGCCACTGAGCCCAAAGCGAGCGGCCAATTCCTGCAGTACGTCGTCGCTGTTCAGGTCGTTAGAGGCCAGCAACACGAGGCAGTGAAACCATAAGTCCGCAACTTCTTTAACTAATTCTTGCTTGGACTCGGGGGTCTTCTCGGCATCTTTTGCCGCGATAATCACTTCTGTGGCTTCTTCTCCAATTTTCTCTAAAATTTTATTATTCCCCGCCGCATAAAGGGTTGCGACGTAAGAATCTTCTGGTCGCTGGCGTTTGCGCTGCTCCAGTACTTCGGTTAGGTCTTGCAAAATGCTCATGCGATCCTCTTTGTTGTAGTTATGATTTAAGCAACATCGCTGTGGCCGTTATCGCGCAAGCGGTCCCGGTGAGCAAGATGAAATTCCCGCCGCTCAACGAAAGCGCCAGCGGTGTCCACAACAACCAAAAACTGATGCCAACAAATATCAGCCCAGCGATTGTTCGACCGCGCCGGCGCCGTCTATTGAGCTTTAGTTGCCTTTCCAGATGGCTAAGACGTCTACTTTGTTGGGCGGTTGTGCTTTTCAGTAGTCTCAGCGTATCTTCGTTTTGGGTCAACATTGTCGGTAAATAGGGTAGTTGCTGCCATAATTTTGGCCCCGCGCTGATCCAGTTATTAATGATTGCCGCTGGGCCGAGATGTTGTACCGCCCATTTTTCCATAAAGGGTTTTGCGGTGGTCCATAAATCCAGCTGCGGATAAAGCTGACGTCCGACGCCTTCAATATATAGGAGCGTTTTTTGCAGCAGCACCAGCTGCGGCTGGAGCTCCATGTTGAATTGGCCAGCGGTGTCGAGTAACTCGGCAATGAATTCGGCAAATGAGATTTCGTCTAAAGGTTTGGCAAAAATGGGTTCGCAGAGTGCCCGAATTACGGCTTCAAAAGCGTCTGGGTCGGTCTCCGCAGGTACCCAACCCGAGGCGAGATGTAACATGACCACTTGGCGATAGTCGCGGTTGAAAAAAGCGAGCAAATTTTGCGCTAGGTAATGCTGGTCGGCATCTGTAAGGGAGCCGATGATGGCGCAATCAAGTGCAATATAAGACGGATTATGAGGGTCTTGGATGGCCACCAAGATATTGCCAGGGTGCATATCGGCGTGAAAGAAATTGTGTTCAAAAACTTGTTTGAAAAAAGTTTCAACACCCTTATGCGCAAGCACCTGAAGATTTACCCCACGCTCGCGGAGCGTTTGTACTTGGTTGATTGGAATGCCGTGGACACGCTCCATAACCAACAACTTCTCGCGGGTGTGTTGGGCATAGACCCGGGGCACGTAAAGCAGGTTTGATTCAGCAAAGTTACGTCGCAGCTTGATCTGATTGCGTGCCTCGCTGAACATATTCAGTTCTTGCAGCAAGACACGGTGGTGGTCGGCAACAATTTTTGGCAGATGTAGGCGTTGGGCGGCGGGAATGTAGTGGTTGACTCTATTTGCAAGTAGGCTCAGCAGCTGCATATCGGCATCGATTTGATCTTGAATATGCGGGCGAACGATTTTGAGTACAACTTCTTCGCCGGTGTTTAATTTAGCGGTATGAACCTGAGCGATAGACGCGCTGGCCAGTGGCACAGGGTCAATTTCTTTGAAAACCTCAGCGTAAGAGTGACCTAAACTCTCGCTGAGAAAATCGCCAAGATCAAAGTTGGCAATAGGGGGGACTTGATCTTGTAGCGTCGCCAGTTCATCAGCGATGTCCGCCGGTAGTAGATCACGCCGAGTGGAGAGTAATTGTCCCAGTTTGATATAAACTGGCCCGAGTGCGAGAAAGGTGTCGCGCACCCGGATGCCACGTGGGCGCTGTGTGCCAAGCGTTAGCCACCGAAGACATTTGAGCAATCCGCGCGTGGGTGCGTGAGTGATCGATTCGAGTGGTACTAGCAAGTCGAGACGTTGTCGCCACACTTGACGAAGGATTTTAGACAGTTGCCGCCGAGACGATCGGCCACTACGCGCCGGCATTAGGTGTTCACCCGGGTCCTGATGCGTTCTTGCAGATCTATTTTTGCCGCCAATCGATCCACTTGCAGGCGCAGCACATCGATCTCTTGCAGAAATGATTCCATTTCGCTTTGTTGCATGAACACAAGGCCGAGCTTTTGCTGCACGGTTTGTCCCAATCCGTCGATCAACGTATTGAAACCTTTCAAGCCCAATTCCGCGTTGCCAACCCAATTTGATGCTCGCTCAGCGCCGAACGCTCGGCTCAGCGGCAGGGCGAGGTCGGGTTGGAGTTGAGTAATGACCGCAACCAATTCCAGTAGTAGTGAGGTATCACCTTCTATCTCGACGTTGCCGTGTTGACCTGGCAGTAGCCAAGTCAACAAATCAAAGGCTGTGCCTTTGACAATCGCCTGGGGTGCCGGGCTGGGTCCGGATCTAACCTCTAGAGCTTGCTCTGAGATTAAGAGATGCCATGTGGTTTTTGGGGCAGTGCACTGCAATTCGAGATGGTTTCCCTGCAGTTGTTGTAGCCGTGCGGCTGCCTGTGGATCCGCTGCAAAAGTTGCGGCGCTTAGGGTTGTCGCAAGCGCAGCAAGGCGTTCACTGAGCTGCTCTGTTGGCGTATTCATGGCTGTGGTTTGACGCCACGATGAATAGCTGCCACCCCGCCGATAAGATTGCTGTAGGTCACTGTCTCAAAGCCTGCATCCTCAAACATTTGTTTTAGTGCGCGCTGCTGGGGATGTACGCTAATTGATTCAACCAGATATTTGTAAGGCTCAGAATCCCCAGCGACGGCTTTGCCGGCAGAGGGCCACAGCGACTGAAAAGCCTTATAAGCGGCACTTAAGGCGGGATGCTCCGGTTTGGAAAATTCGAGCACAAGCAACGCGGCGCCGGGTTTAAGCACTCTTAACAGCTCGTTCAGTGCTTGATCTTTGTCGGTGAAATTTCTCAGGCCGAAGCTGATGCAGGCGCAGTCGAAGCTGGCATCTGCAAAAGGCAGTGCCTCGGCGGGTGCATGGCAAAATTCCACCTGAGACAGACCTTTGTCGAGCAGTCGGTTGCGCCCGACCGTCATCATGGGTTGGTTTAGATCGGTTAAAATCACGCGACCATCAGGACCCACCTTGCGGGCGAACAATGCTGACATATCGCCGGTCCCACCAGCTAGGTCCAAAACCTGATGGCCTGGGCGCACCCCCGACATGTGTATGACCATACGTTTGAACAGCCGGTGTGTTCCGAGTGACATGAGATCATTCATGATGTCGTAGCGCTCAGCCACTTGTGCGAAGACCTCACCTACGAGCGCAGTTTTTTCCTCGGGTGATACTTTCTTGTATCCGAAATTAACCTGTTCTTGATTGTCCATAGTCTTGTGTGCCGAGGTTAGCTTTTGCCCGCGGGGGTCCATTGCCCAACCGGAATTGCAGGCAGGCGAGAGGCATTATTGATTTTCAGTTCGGTTAAATAGTCTTGCCAGTATTGGTCTTGATTTTTGCCTAAGTCTTGCAAGAATGCCCAGGCGTATAGGCCGCTGTCATGACCATCGTCAAAGATAATGCGAATCGCATAATTACCAATGGGCTCGATTTGGCGAATACCGACGTGTTTTTTGCCGCTTTGCAGTTTTCGTTCGTCTTCTGAATGGCCGCGAACCTCTGCAGAAGGGCTGTATACGCGAAGTAGTTCTGCGGGCAAAGCGTAATGCTCAGTCGGCCAAGCGACCTCTAGCGTATGTGCGATCTTATGGTAGGTGATTTTTTTTGGGGCTTGCATAGATTTTTGGTGCACTTTATAGAATGAATCGACTCAGATCGGTATCGCTGACTAGTCCTGATAGTTGGGTTTCAACGTAGGATGCATTGATCTGGATATGTGTTTTAGCGCCGTCACCCGCCTCAAATGAGATTTGCTCAAGCAGTCTTTCCATAACGGTATGTAAGCGCCGAGCGCCAATGTTTTCGGTGCCCTCGTTAACTCGCCAGGCCAGCTCAGCGATGCGTTGAATGCCGCAGGTGGTGAATTCAAGATCTACCCCTTCGGTGCTGAGTAAGGCCTGATATTGTTCGGTCAAACTGGCATTGGGCTCAACTAAAATGCGCTCGAAATCTTGGGGGGTGAGTGCTTTTAGTTCTACGCGAATAGGTAGTCGACCCTGTAATTCTGGGATCAGATCACTGGGCTTGGCCAAGTGGAATGCGCCGGATGCGACGAATAAAATATGGTCTGTGCGCACGGCTCCGTGTTTGGTGCTCACGGTGCAGCCTTCAATCAGTGGCAGCAGGTCTCGCTGCACACCCTCTCGCGAAACATCTCCCCCGGTATTCTCGGTGCGTTTTGCAACCTTATCGAGCTCATCAATAAAAACGATGCCGGTTTGCTCGACAGCATCGACGGCGCGGGCTTTGATTTCTTCATCGTTGATCAGCGCAGCAGCTTCCTCGTCACGGACCTTACGCCATGCGTCTTTTACCTTAATGCGCTGGCTATTTTTGCGGCCACCGCCGAGCGAGCTAAACATATTCTGCAATTGGCTGGTCATCTCCTCCATGCCTGGCGGCGTCATGATTTCTACCCCGACTGGGGTTTGCTGCAGTTCGATATCTATCTCTTTATCGTCGAGCTCTCCCTCACGAAGTTTTTTGCGGAACAGCTGGCGGGTGGAGCTGTTGTCGCTTTGTCCGGTATCATTTCCAGAAAAACCCGCTGCTCGGGGTTCGGGCAACAAGGTGTCCAAAATACGTTCTTCGGCGCGCTCTTCGGCTTGGTGTTTTACGGCGGCAATCTCATTATCGCGAAGCATATTGACAGCTATTTCTGTCAGATCTCGAATGATTGAGTCAACGTCTCTGCCGACATATCCAACCTCGGTAAATTTGGTGGCCTCAATTTTGATGAACGGTGCGTTGGCGAGTTTGGCAAGGCGGCGCGCAACCTCGGTCTTACCGACGCCGGTTGGTCCGATCATGAGGATATTTTTGGGGCTGATTTCATCGCGCAAATCCGGTTCGATTTGCATTCGACGCCATCGGTTACGCAAAGCGATTGCCACAGCGCGTTTGGCTTCGTCTTGGCCGATGATATGTTTGTCAAGTTCGTGAACAATTTCGCGAGGAGTCATAATTGCTGTAGCCATTTAAAGTGCCATTGTTTCGATGGTGTGGTTTTGATTGGTGTAGATGCAGATCTCTCCAGCGATGCCCAAGGCTTTGGCGACCACTTCGGCTGCGGGTAAATCTGTATTCTCGGCTAGTGCCGTAGCTGCTGCGCGCGCGTAGGCCCCGCCAGAGCCGATCGCAAGTACGCCAGCCTCCGGTTCGATGACGTCACCATTACCGCTGATGAGTAACGTCGCGCTTGGATCAGCGACGATAAGCATGGCTTCAAGCCGGCGCAGTGCCCGGTCTGTGCGCCATTCTTTCGCCAACTCTACGGCGGCCCGGGTGAGCTGGCCGCCGTACTTTTCAAGGTTGCCTTCAAATTTCTCAAACAGCGTAAAAGCGTCAGCGGTTGACCCAGCAAAGCCGACGATGACCTTGTTTTGATAGAGCTTCCTAACCTTAACGGCGTTGCCTTTCATCACCGTGTCGCCCAGCGAAACTTGTCCATCGCCGCCGATGGCTACTTGATTGTTGTCGCGCACGCTTACAATGGTCGTGCCGTGAAATTGATCCATGATATACCTTTAAAATGGTCTGGTTTTGAGGGTTATCCGCGCATGATGGGTTGCAAACCCTGGTTCCTGAGGTGCTGCATTGCTCGGTTGGCATCTACTTTGCGCGCAAACGGCCCCACAGTCACTCGATACCAAAGAGCACCATTGGCCTCGCTAGATGCGGTGTGTGCGGGTAAATTTTCAAGCAATAGTCGTGCACGAAGTTGATCAGCATCTTGTTGTTGCCTAAAGGAAGCCGCCTGTATCGTATAGCTTGCCGGTGTTTCTGCGGCAGGCACAGCATAGGGTTTTGGGTCAGGTTGTACCTCAGCACGCTTCAATATTTTGTCAAAGCTAAATTCTAATTCCTGTGTTTTTTCGACGTTCGGTGTTGCCGTCTGATCGGCGATGCGTTGTGCACCACCGGCACGCTCAAGAATTTCCGGGCCGTATGCGGCAAGGGTGATCAGAGCCGCGCCCACTAACGTGCCAATTGCAAAACTTGGCCCATGAAACAGCAGCCGCGGTTGGTCTTTTTTGCGCTTTGGTGAGGTCTTGGTAGACCTGGATTTTTTGGCTCGGCGGGTCGGTGCTGGCGTGCGTCCCGCAAAATCTTTGGGCATGTTCATGCAGCCGAGTGAATTCAGACCGGCAGTATAACAGCACAGCTAAAGGCTGTCGTAAGGGTCCACGTCAATAGACCAACGCAGGCTATAATGTGTTTTGGGTTTTTTGATGCTTGCCAGTGCTTGGTGCAGTTGTTTGCGGTTAGTAGTCAACACCATTAATTGATATCGATAGCGGTTTGCGACCCGTGTCAGGGGCGCAGGCACGGGTCCAAGTAATTCAATTGTTGGGCGAGCCGGGTGTTCTGTCTTGTGGACTGATAGCTGGTGTTTAAATAAGGTCAGTAGCTCTTGTGCGTCTTTGGCATTTGGTGATTCTGCGCGCAACAAGGCCATTGGCTTGGCAGGGGGTAGACCCATTTTGATTCGATCTTGCAGCTCCATCTGCGCAAAGCCGGCGTAGCCCTGCTCGATAAGACGCACCAAATTGGGGTTTTCAGGTTGGAAGGTTTGAATCCAAACTTCTCCCGGCCGTTTGGCTCGCCCTGCCCGTCCAGCAACTTGCACAATTAATTGTGCCGATCGCTCAGGCGCACGGAAATCTGGACTGAGAAAGCCGGCGTCAGCATTAAGCACGGCCACCAGCGTGACGTCGGGAAAGTGGTGGCCTTTGGCCAACATTTGTGTGCCAATCATGATGCAGGGGTCACCTTGGTTTACTTTGGCAAACTGGGCCTCAAGCTGTTGACTGGTGCGTGTTGTATCGCGATCTACGCGGTAGATGGGGGTAGCTTTGAATAGGTCCATAAGTCCCTGTTCGGTTCTTTGGGTCCCCAAACCGACAGGCAGTAAACTGTTTTTGCGGCACGCTTCGCAATTTTCTGGCACCTGAAATTTCAGGCTGCAGTGATGGCAGACTAATCCGCGGGGAGCGCGATGTAGCGTGAGTCGCGCATCACAATCGGAGCATGTAGCTTGCCAACCGCAGCCTGCGCACAGCAAGGTTGGGGCAAAACCGCGCCGATTCAAAAAGACCAAAACCTGCCCCTGCGCATCAAGATGCGTGCGAATAACCCGCTCCAGTGGGGTTGAAATGCCATCGCGGTGCTCTTGTCCGCGCATGTCGATGAGTCGATACTTCGGCATTTGGGCCCCGCCAGCGCGAGTCGGCAGCGGCAGCTTGATCGATCGTTCTAGCTGCACGTTGTAAAGTGATTCCAGTGATGGCGTGGCACTGCCCAGGACAATGGGTAATTTGTTGGTTTGCGCGCGCTTGATGGCCAGATCCCGGGCAGAGTAGCGCAGCCCCTCCTGTTGTTTGTAGGAGCTGTCATGTTCCTCATCAACGATGATTAAGCCTAACTCGGCAAAGGGTGTAAAAACTGCTGAACGGGTGCCAATAACGATGTTGAGTTCGCCGGCTGAGCATTTGAGCCAAGTTTGCAGCCGCTCGTGATCGGTCATATTTGAATGTAGCATGCCGACACCGGGAAATCGGCGCGCAAAGCGGCCCAGCGTTTGTGGTGTCAGTGCGATTTCCGGTACGAGTACAAGTACTTGTTTTCCGTCTTCAACCACAGGTGCGATGGTGCGCAGATAAACCTCTGTTTTACCGGAGCCTGTGACACCCTCTAATAGGTAAGGTTGGAACGCCCCGAGGCGCGCGGTGACTGTGCTGATGGCACGTTGCTGAGCATCCGTGGGTATGGGCGGCGTTTCATCAATCGGCGCGATGGGCGGTGAGCAGCGTTCAACTTGCTGCTGTTCGAGGAGCTTACGCAGGGTCTGTCGAGAAAATCCGCTGGCGATTAGGTCGGGACCTGCGCAGGTGCCGTTTTGTTTGAGATGGTCAAACAATGCCTGCTGTGTTTTGGCTCTTGGGTTGGAAAATACGGGCTTTGTTGTGCGCCAGTGGTCGGGTGGGTCAATGCGGCAGATCGCACCCTTGCGAGCAGCGGCGGGCAATATTGTGGCTAAAACTTCGCCTAAGGGGTAGTGATAGTAGTCGGTCATCCAATGGGCGAGTGCCATGAGCTCGGCGGGCACCACTGCCTCGTCATCAAGCACCTCGTGAATGTCCTTGAGCTTTGCGTGGGGGGTTTCTACACAAGTGGCAACACAAATGCCTATGGTTATAGTTCTTGCGAAAGGCACTTTGACGCGACTGCCCACTACGGGAATGTCCAGGTCAGTGGGCACGCTGTAGTCGTAAACGGCATGCAGGGGTCTGGGGACGGCAATTTGTATGACGCGGCTGTGTTTGGTTTCGGGTTTGTCTTTTGTCATTTACTGCGCTTTGTCATTTCGAAACTGTCTGATAGAATTCGTCGCCCGAAATTCAACGATTACTTAAAGGCCAGACATGAAGCCGGAAATACACCCAGAATACAACCAGGTCAAAGCAACCTGTAGTTGCGGTAACGTTATTGAAGTGGGCTCAACGCTGGCTGAAGATATCCACTTAGACGTATGTTCGGCTTGCCACCCGTTTTACACGGGTAAGCAGAAAACCATAGATTCGGGTGGCCGCGTTGAACGTTTCCGCAAACGTTTCGGTAGCCGCGGCACAGGCGGCGCCAAAAGCTAGCGGCGTACTGGGCACCTATCGGCTTTTTTGTAGTCAAAAGAGCAAGAAATAGGGAGTCTGCGATGCGCTTTGGTTTTACAACGGGTTTTCCACCTCCAAAAGCATGGTTGCTGGTGGTATTGCTGGCAATGCAGGGGCTGGTCTGGGCTGGCCCCGGTGCGGAAACTTATAACGAATTTCTTGAGAAAGAGCTTATCTACCCCGATCAGGAGTGGCAGGACTATGTCACCGAGGTCGGTGAACGGATCTTGGCCGTAACGCCTCACGCGGGGAAAACCTATACCTTTGCGGTTACCGACCAATCGATGGTCAACGCATTTGCAACGCCGGATGCCTACATATTCCTAACGCGCGGTATTCTTGCGCGGTTCAACAGCGAAGATGAGATGGCGGCGGTCATCGGACATGAAATCGGGCACGTAGTTGGTCGGCACAGCAAACGTAAGATGAGCCGGCGCCGTATGGGTGAATTGCTGGGTTATCTAGGTACATTTGCGACCGGTACCACGGCAACTTATGGGTTGGCCAACACGCTCTCGCAAGCCTCCTTGGCGGGATATGGTCGAGAGTATGAGTTAGAGGCTGACGAATACGGCGCGGCTTGGTTGGCTCAAGCGGGCTATAACCCCAGAGCCTTGCTAGACAGTATTCAGATGCTGCAGGACAACGAAGACTTCGAGCAAAAGTACAAAAATCGGCCGGCGGTTTATCATGGAATCATGGGCTCCCATCCGGCTCATGAGAAACGATTAAACGAGTTGGTCTCCCAATCGCAGCATCTTTTTCCGGAAGTGCTTGGCGAAACAGAGCGTGATTTTTACGCGATGTTGTCTGGGTTGAGTTACGGAGATGAGTCCTCAGCCGGTGTGGTCAAAGAAGGTACTTATTATCACGGCGCGCTGCGCTTGATTGTTCGTTTTCCGGAGAATTGGGAGGTTCAAGCGACTTCGTCGGAAGTCTTCGGGCAGCCACCTGCCGGCGGCGCTGACAGCCAAATCGGGGTGAAAAGACAAGCGCCGCCAGATGAAGCCCAAACCCCTGAAGAGTATCTTACGTTAACGCTTAGAAGAGATGACCTGCAGGATGGCGAAGAAATTCAGGTGGGACCTTATGCGGGTTATATGGCCAGTATTGAAGTGACCTCTGGGGAAGTCCAGAAGCGCAAGATTGCGGTCGTATATAAAGATGGTGGCGTTTATTTGTTCAACGGCGAGTTGGGTAAAAAAGGCGACCCGGAGGACTTTGAAACTCAGTTCAGAGAAACGGTACTGTCGTTCCGGGCAATGACAGCGGCAGACCTGCGAGTCATCAACAATCAGAAGCTCAAGGTGGTGATTGCTGAGCCGGGCCAAACTTATGCGCAGCTGGCCAAGGGCATGCCGGCTAAAAGTTATGGGGCAGAAATGCTACGGATGCTTAACGGCCACTATCCCACAGGCGAGCCGCTCGCTGGAGATTACGTAAAAGTAATCGACTGATCGGTGGAGATTCAGGCGATTGGTGCTGTTGATTAATTGCTGAAAATGTCGAGAGCGTTAATGTCATCATTTTGAGTAGAGGGAAGGCTGGGCTCTTTGATGAGTTCGGCTTCCGGAGCGTGCTCGCGCAGGAAATATTCAAATACTGCGTTGGTTTGGCTCGGATGGGCTACCTCGCCGGTTTTGGGGTCAATTTTGACGGTAACGAGACCTGGGGGTTGAGTGGGAGCGCGCTCCTGACGGTTGCTCAGCGCATCTTCCATGAAGTCGATCCATATAGGCAGCGGCGTGTTCGAACCATATTCTCGCGCGCCCAGAGGGGCATGGTTGGAGAAGCCAACCCACACGGATGTGACCAGATCTGGACTGTAGCCGTTAAACCAAGTGTCAGCGGCATCATTGGTGGTGCCGGTTTTGCCCGCTAGGTCCGAGCGCTCTAAACGGCGCGCGGCGCGACCGGTGCCCCGTTTGATCACATCTTGCAGCATAGAATTCATGATAAATATATTGCGCTCATCAATGATCCTCGGCGCAGCAGTTGCCAATGGTTCGGGTCGTTTATCTGCAGGTGTTGTTGGTTGCATTGATGTGGCTTGTAAATCAATTGAATCGCCCTCTGGCGATGAGCTTTGCAGTGCTGCGAGCGCGACGTCATCGGTCAGCAGTGCCTCTAGAGAGTCCGGCTCGACATTCTGTTGCGCGGAGGGTTGGCCGGTTCTGTCAGGGGCGCAATCGTTGCAGATGCTAGGGGGGGTTGTGCGAAAAATTTCGGTACCATCAGCTGCCACGATGCTCTTGATGATATGAGGTTCAATAAGATACCCGCCGTTGGCTAAAACGGCGTAGCCCCTGGCCATATCAATGGGTGTGACAGCCATCGTTCCGCCACCAATCGCCAGCTGTGTATTGCGCGGAAAATCGCGCGTGTCAAAACCGAACTTAGCCACATGGTTTAATGCTTGACCAGCACCCACTTCCAGCAGAACGCGCATCGATACCAGGTTAATCGACCGATACAACGCTTCTCTTAAGCGGGTGGGTCCGTTGTACCGGTTATTGTCATTGCCTGGGCGATATTGGGACTCTAAATTTTTGTCATCAAATACAAGAGGTGCATCCATGAAGACGTCTGCCGGAGAGATGCCAGAGGCCAACGCAGCGGAGTAGACAAAGGGTTTAAAGCCCGAGCCCGGCTGGCGTGCTGCTTGTGTTGCATGGTTATATTGGTTGCGATAAAAGTCGTAGCCGCCGACGAGCGCGCGTACGGCGCCGTTAGCAGGATCGAGCGCGACCAAGGCCCCCTGTATTTCCGGGAGCTGGGACAGAAGCCAGTTTGCGCCTTCTCGGCGCAGACGAATGATGTCGCCTGAACGAAGGATATCCTGCATGGACAGAGGTACTGGCCCGCGTCGATCTGCAGAAATATAGGGTCGCGCCCATTGAGTTTGCTGTAGACGCAAGGTCACAGTTGAGCCGTCAATTCTTTGCACTGCTGCCTGATTTTTGTCGGTGCTAATGACCATGGCCGCCTCCAACTCCCCGTAGGTGGGGATATCGGCTAACGCACGAGTGATGGCGAGCTGAAGGTCCTCGTGCTCGGCGCCGCTGGACTTGCTTGTGTCCGCCGGTTGTGGGTCCAACTCAATGGATGCCTCGAGATGTGATAACAGGGCGGGGTCTGCGCGCCTTTCTGGCCCGCGCCAGCCGTGGCGAGCGTCATATAGATGTAGTCCGCGTCTTAAGGCAGCGATCGCCTCGGATTGCAGATTGGTGTCCAGAGTAGTGTTGATCTTGTAGCCGCCAGTATATAGGTCAGGCAGCAACGATGCGGCTTGTTGGCGCACCCATTCAGCGGGGTAGGGGCTGGGTTGGTCCAGTTCTCTGGCGTAAATTTGCGCCGTGATGGGCGCATTTTTTGCCGATTCGAAGGCTTCTTGGCTGATTGAGTTTTGGCTGTACATGCGCATCAAAACAAGATTTCGTCGCGCCAGTGCGCGCGCTGGCCCGTTGATTGGATTGCCAGCGGTGGGCGCTTGGGGAATGCCGGCGAGCATTGCAAGCTGGGGCAGGGTGAGTTCAGCGAGCGGCTTGCCGTAGTAAGTTTGTGCTGCAGCTTGAGCGCCGTAGGCTCTTTTGCCAAAAGGCACAAGGTTGATGTAGAGCTCGAGAATTTCATCTTTGCTGAGTTCTCGCTCTATCTTCAATGCCAGTAGCATTTCTTTAAATTTTCGTAAAAAGCGCCGCTCCAGAGAAAATGAGACATTCCGGGCAACTTGCATTGTGATTGTGCTGGCACCACCGCCGAGTTCACCGGCGCTCATAAAAGTCCCGACCAGACTCAGTATGTCATTAGTTAAAGAGATGAAGTCTATGCCGCTATGCTCATAAAAACGCTTGTCCTCTGTATCGAGTAGTGCGTTGATAAAATGCTGGGGTACTTGATCAAGTGTAATTGGAATGACTCGGCGCTCTCCGAATTCTGCCAGTAATGCGCCATCGTTCGCATAAATACGCAGTGGCGTTACGAGTTTGACATTGCGATAGGATTTCGCCTCGGGAATTTGCGGGTCCAGATAGAGAAAGATGCCCGTGAGCGTCAGGATTCCGGCACAGGTCGCCGCTAAGGTCGAGAGGACCAGTGGGTGAGACCAAAATTTAGAATTATTCGTCAAGTATATTCTCAAAATGCCGCGCGCTATCGCTTATATTGAATGTTAACTTTGTCGGACACCAAAAAAAAAGAAAAGTTGTTGTCGTTAAAAGAGAAGTCGTCAGCAAAATTGGACAGGCGCTGATTGCTCTGATGGCGCGTCTGTTATCTAATGAATTGCTGTATGAATAAGACCTAAGTTCCCGCGCCAGAAAAGGAATTTTATTGTGGGGTTATTTGGAAAGAAAGCCACTGTAATGCTTGGGCTAGATATCAGTTCAACGTCCGTAAAGCTGTTGGAACTGTCTCGACGCGACGGCGAATTTTGCGTGGAATCTTATGCCGTGGAGCCGTTGCCGCCGCATGCGATTGTTGAAAAGAATATCAGCGACGTGGAAGGGGTTGCCGGCGCAGTAAAGCGGGCGATTGTGAAATCCAAAGCAGGCAGTAAATTTGCGGCAGTTGCCGTCGCTGGCTCAGCGGTCATTACCAAAACCATCGAGATGGATGCGGCGCTGTCTGATGACGAGATGGAAAGCCAAATCACTCTGGAAGCTGATCAGTACATACCGTATCCGCTTGATGAGGTGGCGATTGATTTTGAGGTGCTTGGTCTGTCGGAGCGTAATCCGGACCAAGTTGAAGTTTTGTTAGCCGCGTGTCGCAAAGAGAATGTCGAAATGCGCGAAGCGGCGCTCGATTTGGGTGGGCTGAAGCCGGCGGTTGTGGATATTGAGGCGCATGCAACCAAGCGTTCTTTTGATCTAATTAAAACGCAGCTTGGCGAAAATCCGGATGATTTGATTGTTGCCATTGTTGATATTGGCGCGACGATGTCGACGTTGTCTGTGCTGGCTGAGGATAAAGCGATTTACACCCGGGAGCAGATGTTTGGCGGGCAACAACTCACCGAAGAGATTCAACGTCGATATGGTTTGTCGTTCGAAGAGGCAGGTTTGGCAAAAAAACAGGGCGGGTTGCCGGAGGATTATGCTGAATCGGTTCTGCAGCCGTTCAAAGAAGCTGTGCTCCAGCAAGTCACGCGCTCGTTGCAGTTTTTCTATTCTTCATCGCAGTATGACGATGTAGATTATATCGCATTGGCGGGTGGGACTGCGTCCATTGATGGTCTTGCCGAAATGCTTGAGACGAAACTGGGGACGCCAACCATTGTCGCAAACCCTTTTATGCACATGTCGCTTGCGGCAAGAGTAGATGCGTCGGCATTGGCCAATGATGCGCCCGCTTTGATGATTGCCTGTGGGCTTGCGTTGAGGAGTTTTGCCTAGTGGCTAATATAAACCTTTTACCGTGGCGCGATTGGGAGCGAGAACGCAGGCAGAAAGAGTTTCTGGGGTTGGTTGCCGCCGTTTTGTGTCTGGCGGTATTGCTCGTTGTCGGGTTTGTTACCTACCTTAATATGTCGATCGAGGGCCAGAAAGGCCGCAATACCTTTTTAAGCACAGAGATTTCGGTGCTGGATACAAAAATAGCAGAGATTCAAAACTTGCGTGCGCAGCGCGAAGACCTCTTGGCGCGAATGCGCGTGATTAATGAATTGCAGGGTAACCGTCCGGTGATTGTGCGCGTGTTTGACGAGATGGTCCAAACGCTTGCAAAGGGCGTCCATTATCAAAAGCTGCAAATGACGGGATCTAGCCTAACGGTATCCGGTGTTGCTGAGTCGAATAACCGGATTTCTACCCTGATGCGGAACTTGGACGGATCAGATTGGTTTGCGCAACCCAATCTGAAAGGGATCAAGGAGGCGCCGAGCAATTCAGTTTATGGTCAGCAAGCCTCTACTTTTGACCTGAGTTTTATTCAAACCAATCCTAACGAAGTGATGGCGGAGAATCCCTAGTGGCGCTGCAAGACTCATTTGATCAACTCAAGTCGATTGATGTTAACAATCTAGACTTCAGCAATATGGGTTCTTGGCCCGGGGCTGTTAAAGCTGTGATGGTTGTGGGCCTATTCCTGCTTATTTTGAGCGCGGGTTACTATTGGTTCATTACCGACAAACAAGCGCAGTTGTCTCGTGCAGAGAGCCAAGAGATTAAGCTGCGTAAATCCTATGAGGATAAAGCGCAACTCGCGGCAAATCTGGATGCGCTGCGTATACAAAAGCGAGAGATGGAAGAAGCTTTTGGTGCTCTTTTACGGCAGCTTCCTAGTGACACAGAGGTGCCGGGTCTGCTTGAAGACATCACCCGAACGGCGATTGATAATGATCTGCAAATCGAAAGTATTGATCTGCAGCCAGAGCAAAGGACTGAGTTCTATATTGAACTGCCGATGAAGATAGTTGTGGAGGGTGGGTATCATAAAATCGGGGCTTTTGTGAGTGGCGCGGCGAACCTTTCACGCATCGTGACCCTGCATGATTTTATGATCGAGCCGCTCAAGGGAAATCTGCAGCAATTGCGCATGGAGATTGTTGCAAAAACCTACCGCTACGTTGAGGAACCGGCGCAATGAGGCCGGCTAGGACCGTCTTTGGCGTTTGGGTTTGTTTGATGTTGGTTGCCTGTGCCCCGAGCACAGACTATTCTGATCTCCAAGAGTTTATGGCGCAGGTGGATGCCCGGCCGCCGCCCAGAACAGAACCTTTGCCTCCGATCGAGACAGTTGCTCCTTTTTCCTATTTGGCCAGCACACAACGTAGTCCTTTTGAGCCACCTGTTGTGCTCAAGCGGGTGGACCGCCAAAGTGGTCCGAAGGTGACGCCTGATCTGAATCGCGTGAAACAGTTTTTAGAGCAATATCCAATTGGCCAGCTTTCTATGGTCGGCACGCTTGCGCAGGGTGCAGAAATTTATGGCCTGATTCAGGACGCTGATGGTGGTGTGCATAGAGTCCAATCTGGAGATTTTATGGGCACCGACCATGGCCAGATCGAGCGCATCAGTGATATCAGGATCAATCTCATTGAAATTGTTCCCGACGGTATCGGCGGATGGGTAGAACGCGAGCGTGCGGTATCACTGACAAGCGGAGTTTAAAGGATGAGAACGAGAGTGAAATATCGTAGCCGTTTGTTGAGTTTGCTGGGCGTTCTGAGTCTGTGTTCAACCTCGGTGAATGCGGTCACACTGAACAGTGTTGAGTTCTCTTCACTGTCTGGCGATCGAGTTGAAATTCGGATGAATTTTGATGGCGTACCCCCTGAACCCAGTGGCTATACCATAGAGGAGCCTGCTCGGATTGTTTTAGATTTGCCCGGTGTTGTCAGCGGATTAAGCGAAAAACACCACGAGCTCGGTATCGGCAACGCGCGCCGCGTTTCAGTGCTGAGCGCTCAGGATCGTACTCGTGCGATTGTGAACCTTACAGAACTAGTTGCTTACGACACCGAAATAGACGGTAAGACCCTATTCTTGATGGTCGGCGCACGGCCTGCAAGCCAAAGCAACCTCGAGGAAGTGCCGCCCTCCGCCAGTAGACAAATCCAATCTGTGACAAGTGTGTCGGGGGTTCGCTCTCTCGATGAACGTTCATCGAGTATCGAGCAGGTTGATTTTCGACGTGGTGAAGACGGTGAGGGCCGTGTGCTTTTGACTCTTAGTGACCCCAAAGCTGCAGTAAACGTGTCTGGAGAGGGTGACGAAATACGCATTGAAGTGCGCAATACGCGCCTGCCCAAAGCGCTCCAGCGCCGGCTAGACGTTACCGATTTTGCGACGCCCGTCCAGACTATCGATGCGATCCAAGAAGGCGCCAACACCGTGCTCACCATCGCCGCTTCGGGCGATTATGATTATTTAGCCTACCAAGCTGACAACACCATGTCGGTGGATGTTGCGCTTGTCAGCGCTGAAGAGGTGGATCAGCGTGATGATATTTTCAAATACAGTGGTGAGAAGCTTTCATTAAATTTTCAAGATATAGAGGTTCGCTCAGTGTTGCAGCTGATTGCGGATTTCACGGATTTGAATTTGGTGGCCAGTGACACAGTGAGTGGTCGAATCACCCTGAGATTGAAAGGCGTGCCTTGGGATCAGGCGCTTGAGTTGATATTGAAAACGAAAGGCCTAGATCAGCGTCAAGTAGGTAACGTGCTGTTGGTGGCTCCTGCTGCAGAAATTGCAGCGCGAGAAAAGCTAGAGCTGGAAAACCAGAAGCAAATTGCCGAACTCGCGCCCTTGCGCACTGATTTTGTTCAAATTCGTTACGCCTCAGCTAGCGAGCTGTTTAATTTGTTCAATGCATCGGGTAGCAATGGGCAGACGATGCTGTCTGCCCGTGGCAGTGTCATTGTAGACGAGCGAACCAACGCCATTATTCTTACGGATACGGCCGATCGATTGGAAGCGTTTCGTCGTGTCATTGCCCAATTAGATGTGCCCGTTCGCCAAGTGTTGATTGAAGCACGCATTGTGACGGCAAATGCCAATTTTGCTGAGCAACTAGGCATAGCTTGGGGCGGAGGGGGGTTTAAGGTTAATGGTGATACGGCGATTCGTTATGGCGGGTCGTTGGAGACACTCAGTGAGTTGTCGAATATATTGGCTGATGGCTCAGGGGATATATCGACGCCCGGTGATTTGTTGGTCGATTTGGGGGTTGGTCAAGCGGGTGCGTCCAGCATAGGCTTGGGAGTGACGGGAACCAACTATTTGGTGGATTTGGAGTTGTCTGCGCTTGCGACCGATGGGCACGCAGAGGTGGTTGCACGCCCGAAAGTAATCACTGCAGATAAAAGCCCGGCGTTAATTGAGTCTGGGGTAGAAATTCCTTATCAGGAAGCTACCAGTAGTGGCGCAACATCGACATCCTTCAAAGATGCCGTTTTATCGCTGGAAGTCACACCGCAAATTACTCCTGATGATCGCATAATCATGCAGTTAAACGTCAAGCAAGATACGGTGGGGACCGTTTTTAACGGCGTACCGTCTATTAACACCAATGAAATTCAGACAGAGGTATTGGTTGATAACGGGCAGACCATTGTTTTAGGCGGCATTTTTCAGACGGACAAGAATATTTCAACAACAAAAACGCCGGTACTGGGTGACCTCCCTTATTTGGGGCGGCTTTTTAAACGCACGGTTGAAAGAGATGACAAACAAGAATTATTGATTTTTATTACGCCACGCATCATTTCCGATACGCTGACAGGCCGTTAGGGCTGGGCGCGAAGTGGGTCGGATATAGGGTGGATGCACGGCGCCAAAGAACAGTGAGTTCATCGATGAGTGATCAGAATATATTCCTTGTTGGCCTGATGGCAGTCGGCAAAAGTACGGTGGGCAGGCTACTGGCAGAAGCATTGCATCGGCCGTTTTATGATTCGGATGATGAAATAGAGGCGCGTGCGGGCGCCGAAATAGGTTGGATTTTTGACGTAGAGGGAGAGCTTGGTTTTCGGGAGCGAGAAGAGCAAGTGATCGATGA
>DGQF01000053.1:16678-19934 GCA_002389675.1 Gammaproteobacteria bacterium UBA4421 | reverse complement strand
AGAACACGCAACGACAGAACCCGGCCGCTTTTGCAGGGTCATAACCGTAAAGAAATATTGGATAACCTGATGGCTGAACGGGCGCCTTTATATGCGGAAATCGCGGATTATAGGGTTGTCTCCGATGGTCAAGGCGCAAAAAATTTGGTTCAACATCTCGTAAAAACATTACGCAACGATGGCATTATTTAAGGGATAACATGCAAACGGTTTCGGTAAATCTCGGGGCTCGCACTTACCCTATTCATATTGGTGAATCCCTGCTGACCGATTCTGCGCAGCTCTCGGCGCTGCTTGTTCCGCTTATACAAGGTCGCCAGGTCGCCGTTTTCACAAACGATACCGTGGCTCGGCTTTATGGCCAAACTGTCTACGACGCCCTAAAAGATTATGCGGTTGACGTATTTACTATGGCGGATGGTGAGGCATTTAAAAATCTGGATACTTATCGTGCGGCGATGGATTTTCTGATGGAAAAACGCCATAACCGAACAACCTGCTTAATTGCACTGGGTGGTGGTGTTGTGGGTGATTTAACCGGCTTTGTTGCAGCGACTTTTCAACGGGGGGTCGATTTTGTGCAGTTGCCGACGACGTTGCTTGCTCAGGTAGACTCTTCTGTAGGTGGAAAAACCGCGGTTAACCATCCGCTGGGTAAGAACATGATCGGATCGTTTCATCAACCCAAAGCGGTTGTGATTGATCCATTGGTGCTTAAGTCGCTCCCCGCAAGGGAGTATGCAGCAGGCTTAGCTGAAGTGGTCAAATACGGCGTCATTGCAGATCATAACTTTCTTGTGCGACTGGAGGCGCAGACCCAGGCGCTAAACCGGCGTGATTCGACGCTGCTCGGAGAGGTTATCAAGCGCTCTTGCGAGATTAAGGCTGAAATTGTTGCAAAAGACGAAGTTGAAACAGGGGTGCGGGCGCTGCTGAACTTCGGCCATACTTTTGGCCATGCGCTGGAAAATCTGTCGGGTTATGGTGTTTGGTTGCATGGTGAAGCCGTGTCGGTAGGCATGATTATGGCTGCGCGATTTTCAGAAGAATTAAAGCTTCTTGAAAACGGGCAGGCGGAAAGGCTCCAGAAGTGTCTGGACGCGGTTAATTTGCCGACGGCGCTGGACTCACCGCTTTCGGTAGATGAAATGTTAGGCTCCATGGGGATGGATAAAAAAGCCGCTGATGGGCAACTGCGGTTTGTTGTCACTTCCGGTTTTGGTCAGGCAGAAGTCATTGATTCTTTTTCTGATCAGTCACTCAAGCGAGTTTTAACCGAGTTTTTCCAAGGGTAGTTATGCAAACAAAAAACACAACCGGGCTAACCCGTGACCCCTTTGCCTCACCTCGGTCTGGTTTTTTTCCTGGCGGTGATCGTCAGATTCATCTGGAGCACCTGCGGCATTTGAGTGAGTGGTCCAGGCGCATACTGGTGGTCACCGGTCCATTGGGTATTGGCAAGACGGTTCTGTATTCTGAGCTATCGAGCAGCTTGGAGGCCGACACTAAGGCCGCGCGACTCTCGGGGGAGAGCGTGAACACTGAGCATGAAATCCTTGAAGGCATTGTGCAGGGTTTTGGTTTGTCGATTAACCCTGAGGCACCGCAGGATAATCTGGATGGCTTGATTGTTGAGCACGTGGACCGGCTAGAAGCGCTCGGTCGTAAATGTGTGGTTATGATTGATGATGCTCATTTGCTCAAACCGCAGTCACTTGCTTGCTTGGTTACATTAATTCAGGCCTGCGGCCTACGAGTGTTGCTTTTTGGTGAGGCGCATATGGTCGACGCTTTGGACCGAGCCGTGAATCGTTACGATTTAGAGTGGTTTGAAGTGCGCCTAACAGGATTTCCGGACGCAGAAATTCGCGAATATATTGCGTGGCGGTTTGCGCAGGTTGATGAAAAGGAGGCGTTGGCGTTTTCTGATAAAAATCTAGCTGCGCTCGCAAAAGCCACCAAAGGGAACCCCGGAGAGATTGATCGTATGGTTAGCGGCTGGCTGCAAGGCGGCTCTGACAGGAGCAGGCCTTCGCTGCCCATAAAACATGTCGCAGTTGTCGGTGCGATATTGAGCCTGCTTGGCTTTGTATACCTTTTTACCGACGGGGGCGAGATCGACAAAAATCAAATGGCAGCGACTTCCACAGTTGATACATTGGCGGCTCCCCAGTCAGATATGCCTGCTCAAAGGCCTGTTAGCCCAGCACTTGAAACAGTCGAGATAGAACCAGATGTCGATGCTGGTGTGACCTCCCAAGCGGACGAAAAACAACAGCCAAACCCCCAAGCCCCAGCTCAAATAGCACAGACTGATGTCCCGGTGCCAAAACAGGCTTTATCTGAGCCGTCAAATCTCAGTGTATCGACGCTGGCTTTGCCACCCGAGTCGACGTTGCCGCACGAGTCAAACGAGGAGCCGGTGGTTGCAACGAGCGAAATTCCTGCTGAAGTTGCGCAGGATGATGGGTTTAATAACGCAAATTGGCTGTTAAGACAGAATGCCGAAGGATTTACACTGCAATTGATGTCTCTGTCCAGTTTTGATCGTGCAGTCACGTTTATTAACCGGCAAGAGAAGGCGCAAAACTTTGCGGTTCACTCGATCACGCGTAATGGATCGGTTTTTTACGTCGTGACCTATGGCGTGTTTCCAACGCGAGCAGCAGCGGAGCTCGCTACCTCGCGCTTGCCCGGTGAATTGGCTGGCATGGACACGTGGGTCAGGTCCTTCGCGCAACTGCATAAAGCCATAAAAAAAGAGGGTCGGGAGCCGTCCTGAGACGCTCAACATCATCTCGTGTTAAGGGAGCTGTGTGCTGCCGATCAGAAAACGGTCAATTTCTCGAGCCGCTTCTCGCCCTTCGTTGATGGCCCTGACGACCAGTGATTGACCCCGTCGACAATCGCCTGCTGCGAATACATTGTCGACACTGGTTTGATATTGGCCGTATTCGGCTTTGAAATTAGAACGCTGGTCGTATTCCAAGGCCAGTGGATCACTGACGTTGTGATCCGGTCCTAAAAATCCCATCGCCAGTAGTACTAGATCTGCGGGCCAATCTTTTTCCGTGCCTGCAATGTTTTCAATTTTACCCTCAATCATTTCTACCTCAACGGTTCTGACACCAGTGACTTGACCGTTTTCGTCACCGATGAAGTTGAGAGATGAGATCGAGTAGACGCGGGGGTCGCTGCCCTGAATGTGGTCGGCCTCTTGATGGCCATAGTCCGTTCGAAAAATACGTGGCCAGGT
>DGQF01000053.1:0-16612 GCA_002389675.1 Gammaproteobacteria bacterium UBA4421 | reverse complement strand
ATGAAGTGGTTGTCTTGATGGTTTGAGTCAAGCAGGCTCTTTGTGTTGGCCGTGAGGAAATCCATGGCGAAATGGACGCCCTTGAACTGTCGTCCGGGGATGGGAAGATCACGTGGAACACTTGCTCCGGTTGTCAACAGAACCGCATCATGCTCGTCCCGAAGTTGATGAACCGATGTGCTGCCCTCACTGCCGTCGCCGACCGTGACGCCGGTAAGGAATGTAATGCCCTCATCGCGAAGTAACTGCACACGACGCTCGACTACTTCATTTTTAGCCAGTTTCATGTTTGGGATGCCGTACATTAGCAAGCCGCCGATGCGGTCTGCGCGTTCGTAAACGGTGACGCTGTGCCCGGCTTTATTGAGTTGGGCGGCAGCAGCCAGTCCGGCAGGTCCCGAACCAACCACGGCGACTGATCGCCCTGTGCGTGATGCAGGCGGTTCAGGGACCACCCAGCCTTCGGCGAAGCCTCGATCGATAATGGCCATTTCGATATTTTTAATGGTGACCGCAGGATCGGTGATGCCTAATACACAAGCTCCCTCGCAGGGGGCAGGGCAGACCCGGCCGGTGAATTCGGGAAAATTATTGGTCTTGTGTAAGCGATCAAGCGCTTCTCGCCATTGATCCCGATAAATTAAATCGTTCCATTCTGGAATTAAGTTGTGAATTGGACAGCCTTCCTCAGACTGACAAAACGGTACGCCGCAGTCCATGCATCTTGCGCCTTGATCGGTCAAACGCCCAGCATCGTGGTCGACATAAATTTCGTTAAAGTCTAATAGTCGCTCAGCTGGCGCTCGATAAGGCGCTGCATCGCGCGGAAATTCTATAAAGCCTGTTACTTTTCCCATAACTCTTGATCTTATTTACTGTTGAAACGGGTTAGCCGGCGCTAACTTGTTGATTTCGCTCTTCAAGGACGCGCTTATAATCGGTTGGCATGACTTTGACGAACTCACCCAATGCTGCTTCCCAATTGTTTAGTAGGTTGGCGGCTACCGTTGAACCGGTAAGGCGTTGATGTTTGCTGACGAGTCGGTGGAGTTCTTCAATGTCCTCAGGTGCCGTTACCGATTCCAGTTCAACCATCTCCATATTGCATTGTGTCTTGAACGTTTGTTTGGGATTCCAAACATAAGCAATACCACCGCTCATGCCTGCGGCGAAATTCCGCCCTGTCTCACCGAGAATGACAACCCTTCCGCCCGTCATGTACTCACAGGCATGATCGCCAACACCCTCTACAACCGCAGCCGCACCGCTATTGCGAACACAAAATCGTTCCGCTGCAATTCCTCTGAAGTAGGCTTCGCCAGAGGTGGCGCCATACAGTGCAACGTTGCCGATGAGGATATTTTCTTCAGCTTTGAAGGCACTTGATTTAGGTGGATAGATGACGATTTGCCCGCCGGAGAGGCCTTTGCCCACAAAGTCATTGGCGTCGCCTTCCACTTCAAGCGTCACGCCTCGGGCTAGCCAGCATCCGAGACTTTGGCCTGCACTCCCGTGAAATTTAAAGTGGATGGTGCCCTCTGGTAGCATGTCTGGGCCAACTTCTCGAATAATTTTGTTGGAGAGCATGGCGCCAACGACGCGGTTCGTGTTCAGAATAGGCAGCTCAGCATGAACGGCCTCGCCTCGAACAATCGCGGGTTCTGCAAGTGCCATTAGCTGGTTATCAAGCGCTTTATCCAGTTCGTGATCCTGCTGATGTATTGCATAGGCCCCCAAGAATTCCTGCGGTAACGTGGCGGGCTGCAGTATTTCGGTCAGGTCAAGACCATTGGTTTTCCAGTGGTCTATAGCCGCATCAGTCTCCAGTAGATCGACACGCCCAACCATGTCGTTGACGCTGGTGATACCAAGTTCGGCCATGATTTGACGCAGTTCGTTGGCGACCATGAACAGGTAGTTAACAACGTGTTCTGGTGAGCCTTTAAATTTTTTCCGCAGTTCTGGATCTTGAGTAGCAATACCGACGGGGCAAGTGTTCAGGTGGCATTTGCGCATCATGATGCAGCCCAGTGCGATAAGTGGCGCGGTCGCAAAACCTATTTCTTCGGCGCCCAAAAGCATAGCGATTGCGACGTCGCGGCCGGTTTTGATTTGCCCGTCAGTCTGCAAAACTACTCGTGAGCGTAGATTGTTGAGCACCAGCGTTTGATGGGTTTCTGCAATACCGAGTTCCCATGGGACGCCAGCATGTTTGATCGAGGTCAACGGTGATGCGCCAGTGCCACCAGAATCGCCGGCAATAACCAGATGATCCGCGCGAGCTTTTGTGACGCCTGCTGCGACAGTACCGACACCGACCTCAGCCCCCAGTTTCACGCTGATACGGGCTTGTGGGTTGGCATTTTTAAGATCGTGGATCAACTGCGCCATATCCTCGATGGAGTAAATGTCATGGTGAGGAGGCGGACTGATCAAGCCAACGCCGGGAGTTGAGTGTCGTAAGCTGGCAATGTAATCGTCGACTTTTCCGCCGGGTAACTCACCGCCCTCGCCGGGTTTAGCCCCTTGAATAATCTTAATCTGAAGTTCGTCGGCATTGGTAAGGTAGTTAATGGTGACGCCAAATCTGCCACTGGCTACTTGCTTGATGGCAGAGCGTTTTGAATCGCCATTTGCCATGGGTACCCAGCGCGCAGCATCCTCGCCGCCCTCGCCGGTGTTTGACTTACCACCAATGCGGTTCATGGCGATTGCCAGCGATTCGTGGGCTTCTGCACTGATCGAGCCGAAGCTCATGGCTCCCGTAGCGAAGCGTTTGACAATTTCGCTTGCGGGCTCAACGTCGGCTAAGTCAACCGATTTGCGGCCCGTTGTAAACTTTAATAGGCCTCGCAAGGTGGCCTGCTTGGTGCTTTCTTCGTTGGTATGCCGTGCAAACCGCCAGTAGGCGTCCTCGTTGTTCTGTCGAGCAGCGTTTTGCAGACTGGTGACGGATTCTGGGTCCCACATGTGGGTGTCGCCATTGCGCCGCCAGTGGAAATCGCCAGGATTTGGCAACACTGTCAAGGGCACAACATTGCGCTCTGGAAAGCCTATCTGATGGCGCTTTTCCATTTCAGTGGCGAGGACGTCAAAGCCGATCCCCTCAACCCGACTGGCAGTGCCACGGAAGGCGATATCGACGACTTCGACGGCTAAACCAACGGCTTCAAAAATCTGTGCGCCCTTATAGGATTGCAGGGTGGATATGCCCATCTTTGCCATCACTTTGAGCATTCCTTTTGCAACCGCCTTTTTATAACGGTGCACGACGTCATCATCGCTAAGGATGTCGGCGACGGCGTCAAAGTGCCCTTTTGAGCGGGCATCCCATAGTGCTTCAAATGCAAGATAAGGGTTGATGGCGTCAACCCCATAACCGGCGAGTAAACAATGGTGATGAACCTCTCTGGCCTCTCCGCTTTCCAAAACGATGCCAATGCGGCTGCGCGCATGACGCTCAACTAAGTGGTGATGGAGGCTGCCAACGGCGAGTAGGGATGCTACCGCAACGCGCGTTGCGTCGGTGGCTCGGTCGGATAAGATGATCAAGCTGAAGCCGTCTGCGATGGCGGCGCGGGCTTCTGTGTTAATTCTATCTAAAGCATCCAGCAGGCCACTTTTGCCGGAGCCTACCGGGTAGGTGATGTCAATGGTTTTGGACCGCCAACTGCGGTAGTTCATCTGCTTGAGGGAGGCTAATTCGGAGTTCGTCAAAATCGGGTGCGGAACGCGCAGGCGGTTGGCGTGTTCCGGGGTGCTTTCAAGCAGATTCTGTTCAGGCCCGATATAACAGTCCAACGCCATGATGACTTCTTCGCGGATTGAGTCTATCGGTGGATTTGTGACTTGGGCGAATCGTTGTTTGAAGTAGTCGTACAACATTCTCGGCTTATCAGACATGACAGCCAGCGCGGCGTCGTTGCCCATAGAACCTAGAGGGTCGCGTAATTCACTGACCATAGGGCGTAGCATGAACTGCATAGTCTCCTGGGTGTATCCAAAGGCTTGCATGCGTTGAGTGAGGTTTGCCTGGTCAAGCCCTTTGCCCGCTTCGTGGGGAATTTCATCAAGGTCTAGGCGTTGTGCGTCTAGCCATGCTTGGTAAGGGCGGCGCTTTGCTAGATCGTTTTTCACAACTTCATCGGGAATCATTTGCCCTTTCTCGAAGTCGATGAGGAAAATTTTCCCGGGTTGCAGTCGCCCTTTTTTGACGATGCGTGCGGGGTCCACTGGGACTACACCAACTTCGGAGGCCATAATGCATTGATCGTCGTCGGTGATGTAGTAACGAGAGGGGCGTAATCCGTTGCGATCTAAGACGGCGCCGATGCAGTTGCCATCAGTGAAAGCAATGGAGGCCGGTCCATCCCAAGGCTCCATGAAACTAGAATGATACTCGTAGAACGCTTTCTTCTGCGCTGTCATCGTCTGATGTTGCTGCCACGCTTCAGGAATCATCATCAAGACGGCTTCTTGTAGCTTGCGTCCGGACATTAATAAAAATTCTAAAACGTTGTCGAAACTGCCGGAATCTGAGCAATCGGCTTCACAAATGGGGTAAAGCTTTTTAATGTCGTCGCCAAACAAAGCGCTGCTGGCGACGCCCTCACGCGCATTCATTGCGTTGACGTTGCCTAACAGGGTATTGATCTCGCCATTGTGGCTCATGAATCGGTTTGGCTGTGCGCGGTCCCACGAAGGAAAAGTGTTGGTACTGAATCGTGAGTGCACCATGGCAAGATGGCTCTCATAATCGTCGTTTTGCAGATCCTCGTAGAATGGGAACAATTGGTCGGGCGTCAACATGCCCTTATAGACAATGACTCTCGCGGACAAGGAGCATGCAAAAAACATCTTGCCTTGGGTAAGCTCTGGATCTGCGCGCAACAAGTGGGTGGCGTGTTTTCGTATGACGTAAAGTTTGCGTTCAAAGTCATCGCCGCTGACATTCACTGCGCCGACAAAGAGTTGCTCAAAGTGAGGCATGGCGGTTCGTGCAGCGCGCCCGATATCTGCCCCATCGGGGTCTGTGGGTAGGGTTCGCCAGCCGAGGCAAACTTGACCAGCAGCAGTAATTTCCTCTTCGATCAGCGTCTTGCAGTGCGCGCGTTGGTCAGGGTCTTGTGGCAGAAACAGATTACCCACGCCGTAGGCTCCGGGTTCGGGTAGTTCAATACTTAGGTCTGCGGCCGCAGCCGTTGCGAGGAGTTTATGAGGCAGCCCGGTGAGAATGCCGGCACCATCTCCTGTATTTTTTTCGTAGCCCACGCCGCCGCGGTGCTCCATACAGCCGTTCATATGCGCCGCGTCGGCAACTATTTTGCGGCTTGGCCGACCATGGATGTCACAGATAAAGCCGACGCCGCAGCTGTCTTTTTCATTTGCGGGGTCGTAAAGGCCGCTTTTTTGCGGTAGCCCGCCATTTGTCATCCAAGTCATATCGTTCTCTCTTCTCAGGCAAACGTCGTGGCGTTGGCCCTGTAAGGCTATGGTTTGAGCACGCTTTCGTGGTCGGAGCTTGCTGCTAAGCCCATTCGAGCGCTGGCATTCACGCAAGATGGTGCTCCATCGACCTTGACGTTGTTCGCGTCTAAAGGTGTCCTTAGGCTTTCCGCAAATTGGTGAGTGCCAATCCTCTACAGCGCTTTTGTAGGACCGATAAGCGCAGTTTACCCGGCGTTTTGGGCTTTGCTGTGGCCGTGGAATTACGCTTGCGCTGAGTAAATTGTTGTTTTTACGCGCTTAAATGCAAGCAAAAGGTGTTGCAGCGGTTTCCAGTGCGAAAGATCTCAAAAAAACGCCTCAGAATCAAGGTCCCTGAATGCTGCAAATGGTTTGATCGAGGTGTCGCCGAGTGGTTGTTGGCTGCAGGTGCGGGTAGATTTGTTCGAAGGGGCAATATGGAACTACAATAAGCGCTCGCGTAGCAAGCCACATAAAACTAAAAAAAGGTGAAAGCAGTATGAAAGACCCCGTTCGAGTGACCATTACCGGTGCAGCCGGTCAAATTGGCTATGCGCTTTTGTTTAGAGTGGCTTCGGGCGCTATGTTGGGTAGCGATCAGCCGGTCATTTTGCAATTGCTGGAAATAACCCCTGCCCTTGATGCGTTGCAAGGCGTTGCGATGGAGCTAGACGATTGTGCCTTTCCGCTGCTGCACAGTATGGTGTTAACGGACGACGCCAATGTGGCTTTTAAAGATACCGATTACGCTTTGTTGGTTGGCTCCCGCCCCCGCGGTCCGGGCATGGAACGTAAAGACCTGTTGGAAGCCAATGCAGCAATTTTTTCGGTGCAGGGCAAAGCGCTCAACGACCATGCCGCTCGTGGTGTCAAAGTTCTGGTGGTTGGCAATCCAGCAAATACGAATAGCTTAATTGCGCAGCGTAATGCGCCGGATCTGGATCCACGCAACTTTACAGCAATGACTCGACTGGATCACAACCGCGCGATGGCGCAGTTGGCAGCCAAGTCGGGAACACATGTCACCGACGTGGATGGTGTTTGTATCTGGGGAAATCATTCGGCGACACAATACCCGGATATACATCGCGCAACGGTTGCAGGTGAAGGTGCCATGAATAAAGTTGACATGGATTGGTATGCAGGAGAGTTTATTCCCACGGTTCAGCAGCGTGGCGCAGCGATTATTGCGGCGCGCGGCGCCTCTAGTGCTGCCTCTGCAGCCAATGCAGCGATTGATCATATGCACGATTGGGCGCTGGGTAGCGACGATATCGTCAGTATGGGTGTCTACTCTGATGGCAGTTATGGTATCGACGAAGGGTTGATTTATTCGTTTCCTGTGCGTTGTGCTGGTGGCGATTGGCGTATCGTTAAAGATATCGAGATCAATAGTTTTAGTCGCCAAAGGATGGATGAAACGGCTCAGGAATTGGCAGAAGAAAGAGATGCGGTGGCACATTTATTGCCGTGATTGATGAATTCCGCTTGGCAGTTTCACAGGCTGCACTCGAAGACCTGCATTGCCGTCTTGACCGAGCCCGATTTCCGGAGTCGCAAACTAGCGAAGGTTGGGACCAAGGGGTGCCGGTGGAGTATGCGCGTGAACTGGTGCATTACTGGCGTCATCATTACGACTGGCGCCAGCGAGAAGCTTATTTAAACCGGCATCCTCAGTATGTGACGTGTTTGGACGGTTTAAGCGTGCATTTTATTCACGTGCGCAGTCCGCACGCGCAGGCTGAACCATTGATAATGACGCACGGCTGGCCAGGCTCGGTGGTTGAATTCCAAAAAGTGATTGATCCGCTGGTTGATCCGGTGGCCTATGGTGGTCACGCCCGTGATGCGTTTCATGTTGTGTGTCCCTCACTGCCCGGTTACGGTTTTTCTGGCAAGCCGCAGGGGATAGGCTGGGGGGTTCCAAAAATTGCGGGCGCATGGGATGAACTGATGCGTCGTCTGGGCTATACGCGATATTTTGCGCAAGGCGGTGATTGGGGATCTGCCGTAACCACTGCGATAGGTATACAAGACTTGGGTGCGTGCGCCGCCATACACGTCAATATGCCGAATGTTAGGGCGCCCAAAGCAGCCCTGAAAAATCCCGATGAAGCTGATCAACGCGCGCTGTCGGGTGCCAAGTATTATCAGCAGTGGGGGGCGGGCTACGCAAAGCAGCAGAGCACACGGCCGCAGACGTTGGGTTATGGTTTGGTTGATTCTCCGGTAGGGCAGGCTATGTGGATCCTCGAGAAATTTTACGAATGGACAGATTGTGATGGTCATCCGGAAAATGTCCTGAGTAAAGATGAGCTGTTGGATAACGTGATGTTTTATTGGTTGCAGGGCAATGGTGCATCGTCGGCGAAATTATACTGGGAGAGTTTTAATCAAGCTTTTGGCGAGGGACAAAACAATACGGTGAAGTTGCCCGCAGGGTGTAGCATTTTTCCTCGAGAAATAGTCGTTACGCCGCGTAGTTGGGCTGGAAGTCGATATGAAAATATCGTTTATTGGAACGAATTGAGTAAAGGCGGTCACTTTGCGGCCTTTGAACAGCCACAGGTGTTTGTCGATGAACTGCGCGCCTGTTTTGCGCTGACACGGAACGCAAAATAGCGCAAAGATCGGTTTTCATGAGCCGGTTATGTCCCTAACGGCGCTTTTTTCGCCCAGTTGAATCAGCCGCCCATAAAGCTTTGCCAAGTATCCAGGTCATTGACGCGCAGGTGCACATTCATAGCCTTGGTTTCGCCCATGGTGGCGTTAGGGACGTGGCCGTAATTGTGGCCCGGTAGCAACAACGTATCGTCTGGTAGTGCAGATAGCTTTTGCAGGCTGTGATACATGTCGTTGGAATTTGATCCGGGTAAATCAACTCGACCGCAGCCGTTGATGAATAACGTGTCTCCTGAAATGAGCGTATTGTTGACCCGAAAACACTGGCTGCCGGGCGTATGGCCCGGGGTATGCAAGAATTCTACTTGGATGTTCCCTAGTTTGAGTGTGTCTCCTGACTCAACACGTACAAGATCGGTTTCGGATATTTCCGTGACTTTTTTTATGCCGTCGGCCTCCGACTTATGGGCGTAGACTTTTACGGGATTGACTCCAAGCAATTGGGCAACACCTTCAACGTTGTGCCCGCTGAAAGATCCGCCAACGTGATCAGGGTGGTAGTGGGTCGCCAGTGCAGCGGCAAGGGTGTAGTCTTTTTCCTGCAGATGTTTGACCAATAAATCGATATCCCAAGCGGGATCTACGATGGCGACTTCACGGGTTTCTCTGCTGCCAATGATGTAGGTGTAATTCTGCATCGGGCCAATTTCAATTTGTTCGATGATCAACTCGCTGGGAGCCTGCCAACCTGTTGTTTTCATATGTTTTCTCCGATGCGGCTAGATGGTTTCCGCCAGTGTAAACCAAGGTGTTGAAAAATGTCTGATCAGGGGGAGGTGGCAGCCAGATTAATCGGTTTTTGCGTGATCGTGCTTCACAGATTGGGGGCTGCGATCAGAATTTGCCCGGATCCCGTGAGCTGATTGGTCGGCATGCTTTGGTGAGGTAAAAAACACGCTTGCTCTGCGTTGAGCTTAAGATTGCCGACGCAGATATCATCCGCCAGTGCCATGCAGACCGCGTAGGCAAGATGCGAGGGTAATGAAATGGTCTTGGCCTTGTCGAGATCGACTCGCCAAACGTTGAAATCGTCGAATTTGGCAACTCGCTCAACACCGCGGGTGATGGGCTCAAACGACTCCTTTTTCGGGGCATCGATATGCATATTTGCCACCGCGTGATGGCTGTCCCAGTGGCTTTGCGTGGTTACTTTTTGCGCGAAAGAGATGATAAAGCGCTCGTAGGTTGGAGTTTGAAATTCCACAACGCGTACACCGTGTAGCAACGAATGCGGGGTCCAAGTGGGCACCTGTATGACGTCTCCTACTCGAAGACTGCGAATTGCGGAAAAGTCGTTCATCGCTTCGCGGGCTTCGCGCTCTACCTCAGGCGCGACGTGTTCCCCATGAACATCGATCCTCTGACGAATGTCTTCGTAGCGGTTTACAGATTTAAGGTAGGCGGCGCGAAATATTTTATCGTCTGGGTAGTGACGGCGCTTTTCTTGCCGCATCCCGAGACGAATTGCACCGACGCCCTCTGGCCATGCGGTGCGATCGATATGCGTGACTACGTAGACTTCCTGTTTTTGCTCGTGCACTTCAAAGTATAAGTCGCCATGAATGGCGTGAGGTTTTGGATCGAGTACTTTGAGTAGGAGCACGTCGGTATTTTGCGTGAGTAGATGCCGGTTGCCATTGAGATAATCAGACAGTGGCACGGGTATGCCATCAATGAGTACCTGGCTTTCCCCTCTGTCTTCGATTGCGGTGAACCAAATCTCCTGCCCCCAGGGCTTGGCAATATTTACCGGAATTAGTTTGACCGGTTGTGTAGGGTTAATCTTGAGTTGGCGCGACACCGAGTTCTATCCGAGAAGTGTTTGTCATGGGCACCTAGTATAGTCTGATATCGACGGGGAAGTTGGCGGAGCTGAGGCAGGCGCTGTTTTGACTAAAGTTCGAGGAGCCATTTATCAATTTATTTAGCTTTTTTGACAGCCCGGTGGGCACGCTCTTGCTGCATCGTTCGGCTGCGGGTTTGCAGGGTGTGTATTGGACTGCCGGTGCACAAGCCAAGCGGCCTGAAAGGCACTGGCAAAAAAAAGATGATGCTTTTGCTGTTGAAAAAGAGCAGTTGGCTGAATATTTTGCGGGACGTCGATCCGACTTTGATTTGTCACTGGCACCGCAGGGTACGCTTTTTCAATCTGCGGTTTGGGCCGCGCTGGCTGATATACCCTATGGCCAAACGCGAACTTATGCGGAGCTTGCTCAGTATATTGGCCGACCCAGAGCCGCTCGTCCCGTCGGCAGCGCTATTGGTCGAAATCCGCTAGCGATCATTGTGCCCTGTCATCGGGTGATTGGCAGCAATGGTGCTTTGGTGGGATTTGCCGGGGGAATAGACAATAAACGCGCGTTGCTTTGTTTGGAAGGCAAGCACGCAGATGCGTTGGATTTAGCATTATGAATTTGCAGCAGGGTTAGGGTCTGGTGAGCACTCGCTGAAATAGATTCAAAACAGCAGCGGCATCGATATCGATGCACCCTTGTTGAATTGGGGCGTCCGTCCATGCGCCGGCTGGAAATTTTCTGTCGGGCGAAACCATTATGGTTTGGCCTCGGCTGATGCCCTGAGTAACGGCTCGTATGGCCCCTGATTGGGTTGTAAATAAATGCGGTGCGAGCGCATAAGCGATGGCGCAAGTGTCGTGCATGGGGAAGCCATTGATGCCTCGAGATGCAGAATAAAAAGATTCAAAGTGTCGGGAAATGGCCCACATAAAACGTCCTGCCGCACCTGCTGCCGAGCAAATTTTCTGCAGCTGAGGTCGATGCATAATGCATTGCATGGTGACGTCCAGGCCAACAAGCGTCACCGGCCATGGTGCGGTAAGTACCTGATCTGCGGCGTGTGGATCGCCGTAGATATTCGCTTCTGCCACGGGTGTCACGTTACCGGTATGCGCATTGCTCCCCAGGGCCCCTCCCATAATCACGACTTTTTTGACCAGTTGGGCAATGGCGGGATGCTGTTGCAATGCGATTGCCAGGTTTGTCAGCCGACCGATTCCAATGACGGTGATTTCGTTTGGATGTTTTAAAATGGTTTCGACAATAAAATTCGCCGCTGATTGATTGCGCGCTGCGCCTTTGGGTTTTGGGGCATCAATATCACCTAATCCATCGTTACCATGAACAAACGCCGGGGGCGGGTCGACTGCGACTTGCAGGGGTGCGCCGGCGCCTTGGTGCACAGGGGCATTGATCTGGAATTGTTCGCAAATGGTCAATGTATTTTGAGTGACGGTATCTATGGTGCCGTTGCCAAAAACTGTCGTGATACCCAACAGTTCGATGTCGTTGGCATAGTGCGCAAACAGCAGCGCCATGGCGTCATCGATGCCAGGGTCGGTGTCAATAATGACTTTCATTGGTGCCATAGTGTCACTTACAAGGGTGGAGTGATAACAATACCTCAAGCGCGTGCGGGTATTGGATCAATCTGCACCTGCAGAGCTGATTTTTGCGGTTTGTGTCAAAGGCTAAATTGGGGTGCGGGGCCCACTGGCGCGGGAATCAGCTGAGTCATGAAGGCCTCCAGAGAGGGTGCGACGCTCCTCAAAGGGCTCTCTCCAGGCGTTTCGAGTTGCACCTCTCCTGAGTCATTGTTGATGGTGAGAAAGAGGTCTGAATCGGGCTCGGTGCAGGCAAAAAATACGGAAAATGGCGTGCGGTTGTGGCGACAAGCGACTGCGTGGCCAATCAGGTTTTCTACCATTCGCTCAGCGTCCTTGGGACTCCAAAGAAACAAGAGGTTGACGGGCCCCTCAGGGGCTGTTGCGTCAAGGTTGGCCGACCAGTAGCGGCTGTAATAGGTTTTGATGTCGCGATGCAGCTGTATTTCCAGCGCCGCTTCAAGTCCAGCAAAGTCGTTGGCCGGGATATGCCGCCTGACGGGCTGCCATTGTGTCCAACACAAACCCTCAGCGTCCCGGCGTGGTTCTCCAATCTCGCAGACGGACGGCCACTGTTTGTCGTGCTCAACGTATAAATGATGGTGATTGTTCAACAATGGTTGAAAAAAAGCGTCTAACGCCTCGGTAAGCATGAGATGACCTTTGCATTGGCAATTTTGCTCGGTGTGCTCAAGATTGGATGCCTCGGGGGGCGCTTTGACGGGCGATCAGCTCACTGAGTGACCGTGCGTCATGGGCGATGCCCTGCTCTGTGATGATACCGGTGACCAGTTGTGCTGGAGTGACGTCGAACGCAGGGTTAAATGCGGTAACGTCTGCTGCGTGTCTTTGCTTGATTTCATCGGCCGCGCGTTCCTCGATTTCTACATCTTCTCCGGCAAGTGTGTTGGCGTCATACGTCGTTGATGGGCAAGCGACGTAAAACGGCACATTAAAATGGTGACATAAAACGGCCAGATTGAGCGTGCCGATTTTATTGATCACGTCGCCATTTGCGGTGACTCGATCGGTGCCGACAAGCACTAAATCAATTTTATTGCGGGCCATTAACGTGGCCGCCATATTGTCGCAAATGAGCGTTACGGGTATGCCGCTGCGGTCTAATTCCCAAGCTGTCAAGCGAGCACCTTGATACAGCGGCCGAGTTTCGTCCACGTAAACGTGGAAATTAACGCCACGCTGATGCTGATGATACATCGGCGCCGTTGCGGTACCGTGCCGTGAGACAGCCAAGGCGCCTGCGTTGCAGTGGGTCAGCAGGTTCATGCCTGGCTTAATGAGACTCGATCCGTGTCGGCCAATGTTTTCGCACAGGCGAATATCTGCTCGATGAATCTCTTTCGCTTGTTGAATCAGGGCCGCGACATCCGGGTTTTGCAGTCCGCTTTTAACCAGTGTATCCACTGCCCAGGCCAAATTGACAGCCGTTGGGCGTGCTGATTTTAGGTATTCGGCATTTTTTTTCAGGGTTGCCGTAAATGCGGGCGCCGCGACCTCTTTCATGGATTGTGCAAGCGCATAAGCTGCGGCGATGCCAATCGCCGGTGCGCCTCGAACCGTTAATGTATTAATTGCTTCCCACGCCGCGGGCAGTGAAGATATCGCAACATATACGATCTCGTGCGGTAGCAGGCGCTGGTCGAGCAGGTACAACTGCTGATTTTCCCAGCGCAGCGATTCGGGTAGTTGATCTGTCATGATTTATGGTCCGAAAGATTGCGCAGACAGGCCATTGGCCCGCGAACGTGCTTGGGCCAGATAGTTAACCAAAAGCCCGCCGCTGTCGTGCGGAGTTTGACCACAGGCAAACAAGCCATCCTCGTGGCCGGCGGTGGCAAAAGTCAGCGGTCTGGTCGGATGGGACTGCATTAACTCCCTAACAGCCTCTGCCATTTGCGGTGATCCGTAACCCACATCTGCGGCGGTTTCTGGTAGGTTTAGCTGGGTTCGATTCTCCCAAATCACCTGATTGTGTGCATGAAATATGCACTTAATGTTTGCATCAGCGGCGTAGATCATGGCATGTGTCAACGACTCTGAAGAGGGCGGCTCCTGACCGCTCGCATCTACCCAAAAGCGGGGTAAGTTGCAGCTTTTGATGTGTACCAAATGGTTTCTATGCAGCTGTGTTTCTCCGCTGGTTTGGCTGGCGGTTATGATAAAACCTGGTGCGTCTTGGCAGCGGACGCTGATATTGCCGAAGGCAAAACCTTCATATTTGGTGGCCATTTGCCCAAGCAACTGAAGCTCAAAGAGAATGGACCGCCATGCGGCCAGATTTGCAAATTGGGTGACGCCCATGGGAACGTCTTCAGCGTGGGTTAACTGATAGGCAAATTGAATGGTCCCTTCTGTTTGCGACACGGTTTACAATCCACAGTGGAAAAGCGCTAGCATGCCATGTTTAAGTCTAAGAAAAACCCCAGATTTTGGGTTGCATGGTATGGGTATGGCGCCGGGATGTCGTTGGGTAGTAATTTAGTTAGGTCAAGCTGTGAAAGTATCAAAAGCCGCGGGCGCCTTGGGTGCCTATATTGAGGGGGTCCACCTGGCGGATGTCATCGCTGACGAAGGTTTAGTGCATGAAGTTCGAGCACTTGCACTTGCCCACGAGGTAATCTTTTTTCGTGATCAATCGGTCAGTCCGACCGTCTTTGCTCGTTTTGCGCGAACTTTTGGGGAAATTTTGCCACATGACGCGTATAACACGGTCCCAGAAGCCCCGGAGGTACAAATTTTGGAGAGCACCGCTGAGGTGCCCTCGAAGATTGAAATGTGGCATTCAGATATGACTTTTAGCGCCACACCGCCGAGCTTTACGATCTTGCACGGTAAAATAATTCCCGGCTATGGCGGAGATACGCTGTGGTCGAGCACAACGGCTGCATACCAAGGTTTGTCAGAACAGTATCGGGCTTTTTTAGACACGCTTACAGCGACGCACGATTTCAGGCATGGCTTTGCTGAGAGTCTCGCTGAGGATGGGGGCAAAGCCCGTTTGGCGGGTGCGGTGGCTGCAAATCCACCGATTTGCCATCCAGTAGTGCGCACTCATCCGGAGACCGGCCAGAAATCTCTGTACGTTAATCCGCTTTTTACCACGGCTATTGATCAGCTAAGTCGTAACGAAAGTGCACAGGTCCTAGATTTTTTGTTTCGGCATATAGTGACGGACGAGTTTACCGCGCGCTTGAATTGGCAGCCCGAAACAATTGCGGTATGGGACAATCGTTCGACGCAGCACAAGCCAATCAATGATTTTTTCCCGCAGCATCGTCGGCTGCATCGAGTCACGATCCAGGGAGATGTGCCTCGCTAATGGAGCTTTTAAGCGGTGAGTAGATCGCAGTTTGCCTTGTTAAAACAACGACGCTTTGCGGCTCTGTTTTATACCCAGTTTCTGGGAGCTTTTAACGACAACGTCTTCAAACAGGCGATAGTGCTGCTTTTTGTTTATGGTGGATTGATGGCCGCGGACAGTATTAATCTCTTTGTAAATTTGGCCGCTGGGCTATTTATTTTGCCCTATTTTTTATTCTCAGCGACGGCGGGTCAGTTGGCGGATAAGTTCGAAAAAGCGGCGCTTGTGCGGATCATAAAAATAGCAGAGGTGTTTATTGCACTGTTGGCTGGCCTTGCGGTGTACGCCCAGAATGTCTATGCGATGTTGACGGTCTTGTTTCTGCTTGGTGTTCAATCGACTTTTTTTGGTCCGTTGAAATATTCAATATTGCCTGCTCAGCTATCAACCGATGAGCTGGTGGGCGGCAACGCGCAAATTGAAATGGGAACCTTTGTTGCGATTTTACTGGGCACAATTGCCGGAGGTATTATCGCGGTCCAAGCTGAGGCGAACTTCTTGTTGACCGGATTTGTAGTGGCGGTGGCTGTCTTGGGTTATCTGTCTAGCCGCTACATTCCGGAGTGCCCCCCTACTGACCCTGAGCTGAAAGTGGGCTGGAATATATGGCGCGAGTCTTGGCGTCTGATTCGCGGCGCCCAAAATGATCGCACGGTACTCATGTCGGTGATGGGTATTTCTTGGTTTTGGTTACTGGGTTCTGTTGTTTTGGCGCAAATTCCGAATCTGAGCAAAACGTTTCTAAATGGTGGTCCGACCGTTGTAACGCTCATGCTGTCAATTTTCACGCTCTCGGTCGCTGCGGGTTCGCTTGCATGTGAGCGCCTATCGAACCGCCGCGTTGAGCTGGGCATAGTGCCGATTGCCGCCTTGGGGCTGAGTATCGGTGGGATTGATTTGAGTCTGGCGATTAACGGCTTTGACGCAGATGTACCCCGGGAATGGTGGGCGTTTATTGCTGCCGTTGGATCAATCAGAATTTTAGTTGATATTGCGCTGGTCGGATTTTTTGGCGGGCTCTTCATTGTCCCGCTTTATGCGTTGATTCAGTCGCGAACGCCGGTGGCATGGCGGGCAAGGATTATCGCTGTGAACAATATCATCAATGCACTTTTTATGGTCTCAGGCGCGATTTTTGCCATTGTCTTTTTAACCGCTCTTGGCATGACGATACCCGATTTTTTCTTGATTGTGATGTTAATGAATTTGGCTGTTGCGCTGCTGCTTGTGCTGTTGGTGCCTGAATTTGCCGTGCGTTTTGTCGTATGGACGCTCACGCATACCTTATGCCCTTTGGTCTCTCGAGGCATGGCAAATATTCCTGAAAAAGGCGCGGCCCTTCTGCTGTGTAATCATGTGTCTTCAATTGATGTGTTGTTGATCGCCGCTGCGGTGAAGCGACCGGTGCGTTTTGTGGTACAAGGATCGTTAGCCGAGCGTACTGTGCGCAATTTTGTATTGCGCTCGAGCGGCGCTATTGTTCAAGAAGGCGCGAATGATGGGATGCTTGCAGACCGGTTAATGGCAAGAGAAATCGCTGATGCGTTGGATGCGGGCGAATTAGTTTGTGTGTTTCCCGAAGGCGTGCCGACGCCGGATGGTCGGTTAGGTCCGTTTCCCAACGGTTTGATTGAATGGCTCGGTGGCCTCAAACATCCGGTGATTCCGCTGACGCTAGCGGG
>DGQF01000052.1:2297-4241 GCA_002389675.1 Gammaproteobacteria bacterium UBA4421 | reverse complement strand
CGTTTTGGACTCGAGCATCGCGCACTGTTTCGTCTTATGAGCACAACAGATATATCTGAGGCCACCGCGGACATAGCCGATGCGCCAGAGGTTCTGACAGAAGGTTACCTGATGATGGCCAACGCGCTCGCCGTTTCGCCGCTCTCGCATTTTGGTTCAGAGCAGCAGCAGCTTGATATTCCTCTGGCTTGGGGGCAGGTTTATGGCCTAACAAACCTGTTGATCGAAGGAAGAATTACGCCACAAGCCCATGGATTTGACGATTTAGAGTCCTTTATCGCAGCTTTGGTAAACCGGTTTTTGCACAATCCGTCGTTGAACCGGCCCTAGTACAGACTCCGCCGCGCAATATCAGCGCCTCCTCGCATGCTACGCCGGGTTTTGCTTTAAGCGCAGCAGAGTTTAGACATTTGGCGCTCTGCTTCTTTGCCATGCGCGATTAGTTGATCCGATCCAGGGTGCGAGACTTATACCATCTCGCACCACCCAGATCAGGTTAAGGCTTTTAGCCCTAGACTCGCTCAATAATAATGGCGGGCGCCATGCCGCCACCGGCACACATAGTAATCAACGCAAACTGACCGTCACAGCGTTCAAGTTCATCCAACGCGGTGCCAATGAGCATGGCACCAGTAGCGCCGATGGGATGCCCTAAAGCCATCGCCGCGCCGTTAATGTTGACCTTCTCTCGGTCAAGATTTAAGTCGCGCTGAAACTTTTCGGAAACCACTGCAAAGGCTTCGTTGATTTCCCAGACATCGATGTCATTAATAGTAAGACCCGCCTTCTGCAACACTTTGTGGGCCGCCGGCACCGGCGCGTTTAACATTAAGGTTGGGCAATCGCCCATGTTTGCACAGGCAACCACACGCGCTCGCGCCTTGAGGCCTTGTGCTTTGGCATAGCCGGCGCTCGCCCAGAGAATGGCCGCTGAGCCATCAACAACACCCGATGAGTTGCCAGCGTGGTGCACGTGCTTGATATCAAGATCTGTATACTTTTGATTGATCAGCTCGCGAAACGTTTTTGAATCCTCTGTGTGCCGATAGTCTGCAACTTTTGGGAAGCTGGGCTGCAAAGACGATAGAGATTCAACTGTAGTGCCAGGGCGAGGGAATTCCTCACGATCAAGTGCAATCGTGCCGTCGGCGTTATAGACGGGGACGACGCTGCGATCAAATCGACCTTCTTCTATCGCACGCTGAGCACGACTTTGCGACAAAGCGGCAAGTTCATCTAGCGTTTCGCGAGAAATGCCTTCCAAGGTAGCAATGGCATCCGCGCAGACACCCTGGTGAGATTGCGGATGAAGCTCCTGTAAGTGAGGGTTATTGGCACCCATCGGTAGCACCCCTTTCTTGGGCAGGGACATCATTTCGGTGCCGCCCGAAACCACTAGATCTTCCATGCCTGAAAGCACAGCCTGAGCCGCAAGGTTGGCGCTGGTGATACCTGATCCACAGAAACGGTCTAGGGTGACACCACTGGCACGAATGTCGTAGCCCGCGTCGAGCGCTGACATGCGTCCTAGATCGCCGCCTTGTTCACAAACCTGTGAACTGGTGCCCCAGATAACATCGTCAACATCAGCCGTGTCGATGCCTGTACGGTCCGCTAAGGCGCGCAGTACGGTGGAGCCCAAATGCTGCGGGTGAAGATGTGACAGGGCGCCTTTGCCCGCTTTGCCGATGCCGCGTGGTGTCCGACAGGTATCAATGATCAGTGCTTCGCCCATAATGATTCTCCAGGAAGTATTGTTACGATATTTCTTAATCGATTATAACCGGCTGGACAGGTCTTAGGTCATTAGTTTTTTTGCCAAAACGATGGCCAATATCATCGTGCCCCCTTTCGTTTACCTAACAGATCAAGAAAACCGGCACTTGAACGCAGCATCGAGCACGCCACTGAAAGCCCCGACCAAAGCCATGCATGAATATCCTT
>DGQF01000052.1:0-2153 GCA_002389675.1 Gammaproteobacteria bacterium UBA4421 | reverse complement strand
GCAAGAAGCATTGAGAGCGATTTATCTCAAGAGTGTATGCAGATTCAAAGCCGAGCAATTGCCATGATGGCTTTGGAATGCAAGAAGGCTGAGCGCATGGCAGTAAGCGGGGGCGTTTGAGTACATAGTGCAGTTTGCCGTGCGCAATTAACGGTACTGGCCCGAGCTGATGTACTGTGAAAAGGTCTCGCACCAGACAACGACCGTATTGTATTCGTGAATATTGACCGACCCCGGAATATCAGCAAGGAAGCCGCTAAAGGTTTTAACATCTGCGATACGTACCATAGAGGCTTTGTTCGATTTGAAGTCTTCCTCCGTTTCCACAAACACCGGTGAGAGGTAGAGTTTATAATCCGGTCCCGGCGCCAGTTCTCCTGCAAATGCGATCCCTTGCTCTGAAATGCTGACGGTGCCTTCGCCCCAATGCAACTGGTCGCTGTCAATTCGATCACGACTAAAGACCGCACTATAAGTCGATTGAGCTGCGACAGCAGTGATGGCTTTCGTATCCGGAGCATCGGGTTCGATGAGAATGGGCAGAAGATAAATACCCAAGATAAAACCCACGCCCAGGGCAAAAGCATGCGTTGAGAAGTGACGGGCAATAGTTAAGAGCTGCATTGGAACGTCCGATTCAAAGGGAGAATGAGCGACTGATTCGTAATCAACAGAATTGATCTTATAAAATAATAGTCCGAGCGGACAGTAACTATAACCGCGTTTTTGATGCTGAGTTAAGAGTCGCCAACACGCGCGTTTCCCATTCGCAATAATTGGTTTGCAGTGTTAACCGTTGGTCCCACGCGCCGGTTGGCGATTCGCAGGCATTAGCGCAGGCCATTGCCTGGCAAATGCGGAATTCAAGCCGAGTGCATCTATGCCCGAATTATGAACTCCTGTGGTTTTATTAATCTATATTTGTAAGAGACCTAAGATCGTCGCAGCGTGACAACCGATGCCTTATCGCGCCTCCGATAGTAAACGTCATTGAAATGTTAAGGCCTGGCGGAACACTCACCTATTCTCGCTTACGCAAGATCATAGCGTCTTGGTACTGTGGGAATTGGCGGCGCACTTCCAACACCTCAAAAAACTTGCCCCATACCTTTTTCAGATAATCCTGCTTATAGAAAACATTGGACGAATAAGATCCATCAGTCTGCCACCGCACCGTCAGCCGGTTTCCGTCAAAAGTGCGATCTTGGTTAATCAAGTTGTAGATCTCAGGATGGCTCATAACGGGTCGCCATAATGGCCAGTCTTCTGTCATATCCGCCAGCGTGTGCTCCGAGTGCACTGTGATCCAAGCGATACCACCGGGACGCAGGATACGGCGCATTTCCATCAGCCAGGCGGTTTAAAATGCTTCAATATGACTTAAAACGCTGAATGCTGAGATCATGTCTAAACTATTGTCGGCCATTGGAAGGTTTGGAATTGAATGGTTTTGGAACACTTTGATTTCTGGACCCAAGTTTAAATTGCACCATTCCACGTGCAAGCGGTTGATATCGCAACCCCATGTGTCGATTGACGGGTCGATATGCGGCAGGTGTCGGATCACTCTTCCTGAAGCGCAACCAAGGTCAAGATAAGAGCTGATTTCTGTACCGTGGTTCTTCGCGGCCTCAAGAAGGTTGGAAGCGTCGCGGAAACCGCTGGCCCAGTATGCAAAGTGATGTGGACCAGAGTAGCCCTCTCGGTCTTTGGTTTCAGGCAGTGGCCATATGTCAGCTTCAAGAGCGTTCGCAAAATCGAGGTCTCTGAACCACTCGCGTCTTTTATCTCCAGCCTCATATGCTTTAGCCGGCTCGAGTAAATTGAAAACTGGCTCGCTCTGAGAATTTAACGCTACCAAGTCTTCCCAATTCTTGCTGCTCACGATCCCATAACCCGTATGTTTATCTGGTAAAATTCAACTTAATTCAATTTCCAAGGAATAGGAACTATAACCGCGTTTTGATGCTGAGTTAAAAGTTGTCAACACCCGCGTTTCACTACTAATTAACCTACTAATTGATCGCAGAACTTACTATGCTCCGTAAAGCAAGATATTTATCTTTTTCAATGACTTAGGTTATTTTTCTAAAACTGTTTTGGGCCTGATAAATGGGAAGAACATTAGGATGGCGGAGGGGCAGGGATTCGAA
>DGQF01000033.1:4183-5254 GCA_002389675.1 Gammaproteobacteria bacterium UBA4421 | reverse complement strand
TAGAATAGCCGCGGCATCATCACGCGCTGCGGTACAGGTAATAGCGGTTAACATCAGGGTGCGATGTGTATCGAGTGTTGGTAGCGGATCGACAGCGACACAGCGATGACCATCGAGGCCGAGATCGGCACAGGCCTGTGAGGCATCAATACCCCAGGGCTGTATCAGAAGCAGTGAGGCATGGTCAGGTTGGTCGACGACTTGTGCACCAGCTTCAGCTGCCAGTGCTGTCAGTTCAGCATGGCGGTCGGCAGCGGGGTCTACCCACACTTTGCAGTCAGGCCTGAGTGGGGCGGGGACGGGGGGCTCTGAATCGATTTTTTTACCCTCCTCATACTGGTACCAACCAGCGCCCGTTTTGCGCCCGTACAGTCCGGCTGAAATTCTGGGGGGTATCAGTGAAGAGGGCCGGAAGCGCGGTTCCTGCTGGAATTGCTCATAAATGGATTGCATGACCTTGCCAGAGACATCCAATCCGGTCAGGTCCAATAATTCAAAAGGCCCCATACGAAAATCGGCCGCTTCGCGCATCAAGCGGTCAACCTGGGAATGGCTTGCGGCTTGTTCCTCAAGAATTCTCAAGCCCTCGGTGTAAAGACCTCGACCGGCATGATTGACCAGAAACCCGGGCTGATCCTGAGCGATTACCGCGCGATGTCCGGTGGTTTCTACGCACTCTTTGAGTCTATCCACTGTGCATTGGACGGTGCGTACGGCAGAGATGATTTCCACCACTTTCATCACCGGCACCGGGTTGAAAAAGTGCAAACCCACCACCCTCTCGGGGTGTTCACACTGTGCGGCAATGTCTGCTACCAGCAGTGAGGAGGTATTGCTGGCGAGTATTGCAGAAGGGGCAACCACCGCTTCAAGGTCGGCGAAAAGGCGCTGTTTAATGTCGAGGTCTTCGATGATGGCTTCCACGACAATATCGCAATCGGCGATATCTGAGAGCTCGGTGCAGGGCACAAGATTGCCAATGGCTGCGTCAGCCTCTTGTGGACTAATACGACCCTTATTGGCTTTACGTTGAAACATGTCTGTGACGAAGGTGTTGGCTGCTTTCGTTGC
>DGQF01000033.1:4029-4150 GCA_002389675.1 Gammaproteobacteria bacterium UBA4421 | reverse complement strand
GGCAAACAGTTGCACAATCCCTCGGCCCATGGTGCCTGCGCCGATAACCGCTATAGTTGGTTTTGATTCGTCTGTCATTATTGATGTGCTCGGTTTATTTTCCAGTAAAGTTGGGCTTACG
>DGQF01000033.1:3845-3998 GCA_002389675.1 Gammaproteobacteria bacterium UBA4421 | reverse complement strand
GGCGGTATCAAATAGCTGTAAAAATGCTTGATGCTCAAGCGATAAGGCTTCTTGCAGGGGAAGATCTGGCCCCTGTGCCAAGGTGCGCTTTATGGAGCCGATAGCTTTGGGCGGCATTGCTGTCACTCTGAGTGCCAGCTGGCGGGCTCGATC
>DGQF01000033.1:1863-3720 GCA_002389675.1 Gammaproteobacteria bacterium UBA4421 | reverse complement strand
GGGTTTACCGATGGCCCTGACTAGCCGTTGGGTGCCACCAGCTCCGGGCATAATGCCAACATTGGCTTCGGGCTGGCCAATGCGGGCACTCTTGTCGACAACGATAATATCGCACATCATCATGAGTTCGGAGCCGGCACCCAGGCAGTAGCCATTAACCGCAGCGATAACCGGTTTCTGGCAACTGGCTACTGGCTCCCAGTAACCGGGCAAGTTGAGTTCAGCGACTTGCTGTGAATCTTTGTCTACTAGCAGTTTCAAGTCTGCACCTGCTGCAAAGACCTTATCACCACCAGTGACAATAATGACGAGAATATTGGGATCATTAGACAGTTCTTGAAAAGCGCTGGCAATACCTCTACGCATGGCGAGATCCAGCGCATTGCGTTTTTCCGGCCGGTTCATCACTACCAGGCCAATAGGGCCTTCCCGCTCTACACNNCTACACGTACCGGTGCAGACAAGGTCTTATCTTGGTTCTGCTGCTGATCCTGTGTTTGTTCAGACATAGTTTGCCTTTTGTATTTTGTACTTAATGTGGTTTAGTCAATAGTGGCCCGTTACAGCCTTTCAATAATCATGCTGGGAGCCTGACCGCCCGCTGCGCACAGTGTTACCAAGCCACGCTGTAGCTCGCGTCGTTCCAGTTCGTCGAGCAGCGTTCCTAGCAAAATGGTACCGGTGGCACCGATCGGGTGGCCCAGGGCGATAGCGCCGCCATTCACATTGAGCTTGTCGTGGCTGACGCCCATTAATTTCATAAATCGAAGTGGTACCACGGCAAAGGCTTCATTCACTTCAAACAGGTCAATGTCATCTACCGTGAGACCGGCATTGTCGAGTGCTTTGCGTGCTGAAGGTACGGGTTCGTTTAAGTTGTATTCGGGGCTGCCTGCCGCCGTTGCGCAAGCGACAATTTTTGCCCGAGGCTTCAGATTGTGTTTTTGGGCGTATTCTGGTGAGGCGAGCACAATAGCCGCGGCGCCATCGACAATGCCCGAGGCGTTGCCTGCGTGGTGAACGTGGTCGATCTCAAGATCTGGCCATTTCATTCGGGCGACTTCACCAAAGCTGTGGGTGTCATCCATGGGGTAGTTCATAAATTGGTCGAAGACGGGTTGCAGCTCGGCCAGCTTCTCGGCCGTGGTGCCGGGCCTGGGATATTCATCTTTTGCCAGTGCTAGTGAGCCATCATCGTGGTTGATGGCAATCAGGCTATTGTCAAAATAGCCGTTTTTTATAGCCTGGCTAGCACGCTGTTGGCTGGCTGCCGCAAATGCATCGACATCCCTGCGACTAAAACCTTCCTCGGTGGCGATGACATCGGCAGAAATACCGACACTGGTCATAGGGTGTTTTTTGCGCAGATGGAGGTTGTGTTGGTCGGTGGCCATATTCGGGCCTTCTGGTATCGACATCATTTCAACGCCACCGGCTACCACCAGGTCATGCATGCCGCTGGCGATGCTATTGGCGGCAAACATGGTGGCCACCAAGCTTGAGCCACAAAAATGATCGAGTGTTGTGCCGCTGCTGTGCAGCCAGCCTGAGTCGAGAGCTGCCATACGTGCTATATCGCCGCGCTGTTTGCCAGCAGGGTTGCCGCAGCCGATGATCACGTGCTCGATGTTGGCAGGGGTCAATTGATTGCGGTTTTCCAGTGCGCTCAACACCTGAGAAAGTAATCGTTGAGGGTGTATGCCCGCCAAGCTGCCTTTGTCCGCGCGGCCTAAACCCCGTGGGCTGCGCGCTGCATCTATAATCCATACTTCGTTCATATAAATTCTCTTTTTTAGAAAAATTCTTGTTTAGAAGCTCTTTATTTAAACGCTCCCTAATAAAAATTGGTGGTCGGTT
>DGQF01000033.1:0-1764 GCA_002389675.1 Gammaproteobacteria bacterium UBA4421 | reverse complement strand
ATGGAAAGGCGCTCAGCCGGCCTTAGTTAAGGTAATTATTTTCATCTTTACCTGACTGAATAATTGGCTATTTCTAGCCTTAACTAGGGAACGCAATAGTGAATTTTGATTTTTCGGATGACCAGAAATCTTTGCAGGATGAAACGCATCGTTTCTTGCGTGATCGCTGCGATTTGTCAGTCGCACGCATAGTGCTGGATGATCAGCAGCAAGCTTATTCAGAGTCTGTTTGGCAGGAAATGGTTGAGTTGGGTTGGGCTGGGATTGCGATTCCTGAACAATACGGCGGCATCGGTCTGGGTTATCTGGAGTTGTGTGTAATGGCAGAGGAGATGGGACGCTTTCTAGCCCCGGTGCCCTTTTCATCAACCCTCTACCTATTCTGTGAGGCCCTGTTAAATGGGGCTAGTGAAACCTTGAAGCAAGAAATACTCCCGCAAGTGGCAACGGGTAAGTTGGTTGGGACGATGGCGTTTGCGGAGGGATTTGGTTTTCCTGGCCGTGACCGTATCGGTGTACGCTTTGAAGGGGGGAAGCTCTACGGTGACAAGTGGCCGGTAGCTGATGCGATGATAGCTGATGCTGCAGTGGTGCTGGCGGTCAACGAGGATAATGAACCCTGTCTGTGTTTTCTAGACCTTGATCAGGAGCCTGTGCACCGCCGTCAGCTGGAATCTGTCGACCCGAGTCGCGGTCAGGGGGGGCTGGAATTTTTTGGCGCAGAGGCTGAGAGTTTGACTGCTTTTGAGGGTGGATCTGGTAATAGTGGTTGGCAGCTATTTCAGCGAGTATTGAACTCTGCAGCAGTGCTATTTGCCTTTGAGCAGATCGGTGGTGCCGATGCCTGCTTGGCCGCGGCCACTGAATTTGCCCGCGAGCGGTACGCCTTTGGTCGCCCTGTTGGGTCATTTCAGGCGATCAAGCATAAACTTGCCGATGTCTATGTGGGTAATCAACTGGCCCGCAGTAATGCATATTATGGTGCCTGGGCGCTGGCTACGGGTGCAGAAGAATTGCCTTTGGCTGCGAGCGTGGCGCGTGTTAGTGCTATACAGGCTTATGAGTATGCCGCCTCTGAAAATATCCAGGTACATGGTGGTATGGGTTTTACCTGGGAGGCCGATTGTCACTTGTATCTGCGCCGCTCTCGGTCGTTGGCACTGCTTATTGGTAGCTCAGGTTTGTGGAAAAAGCAGGTGACCCGTGAGCTGGAACGCAAGTTTGTTTGACGTCCGTTTTCACCGCTGAACCGTTTTCATCACTGACCCAAGACTAAAACTATCCCATTGGAGAGACCATGGATTTCGATGATACACCAGAAGAAGCCGAGTTCAGGCTTGAAGTCAGGAGTTGGCTTGCCGAGCAGGCTTCGGCCTATAGCTTGAAAAGTTTCGATGATCTTAGTTTTGAGCAGCAACTCAGTCTGGGGCGCGAATTTCAGGCCCGCAAAGCCGAGCGAGGTTATGCAAAAATAACCTGGACCCAGGAGCTGGGTGGTATGGGTGGTACGCCGATGCAGGCGGTTATCTATGAACAGGAAGAGGAAAAATACAACTTCCCAACGGTGTTCTTTGCTATCAGTTTGGGGATGCCGATACCGGTTATGCGCCGATTTGCCACCGAGGCGCAGCAGCAGCGTTATTTGAAGCCTGCACTGCGCGGCGAGGAGGTCTGGTGTCAGTTGTTTTCAGAACCCTCGGCGGGTTCTGATCTCGGCGGTATACGCCTGAAGGCGGTTCGCGATGGTGATGACTGGGTGTTGAA